>JAKSTI010000009.1 GCA_024402665.1 Treponema sp. | reverse complement strand
TGCTGAGTTGCTGAGTTGCTGAGTTGCTGAGTTGCTGAGTTGCTGAGTTGCTGAGTCTAAGCATTCTTAAATTTCTTGTCAACATTCTATTATTATAACATGAAGGTTTTGATTTTTACAAATATTATGAACATAATATCTCACCAGTATTACTTCAAAAAATTCATCACTAGATTAACCATCAATTCCTTTTCATCCGGTTTGCTTTCTGCAATCATAATTGTTAACGCAACAAGAGTATTATCGGCAATCCGCTTAACTCCATTTTCAAACAGCCAGTTATTTTTATCAAGAAAATACAGAAATATTGTTGCCGCAATTCGTTTCCAAACAAGTCACTTTCACTGGCAAATTTCATCTGGTCAATTATAGTACGACATTCCTCATAAGTCAGAACATAAGTTGAACTGTTTCCTTCAGGTTTATTTACTTTTTGATGATCATAATCATCCAGCAGATTCAGCGCCTGAGTATAACTTTCCACAACAGAAAGAATCTGCGATTTATCCAGCTGATTATCCGCCTGAAGTTCCAGCCGCTTTATTAATTGAATTGTCTGATTCAGTTGGGACAATCGCTCTTGATTTGCAGCATATCCATTAAGGATATACTGCTTTAGGACAGTATTTGCCCAACGTCGAAATTCAGTTCCCCGCTTTGATTTTACACGGTATCCAACAGAGATGATTACATCAAGGGAATAAAACTCTATGTGTCGAGTTATATCTCTTTCCCCTTCTTTTTGAACTGTCGCAAAATTTGCGACAGTTGAATCTAATGGCAGATAATTCAACTCTTCTGTTAAAGCATTGTTAATATGCTTACCAATTGTCTTAACATCTCTGTCAAATAGTTCAGCCATCTGCATTCTGTTAAGCCACACCGTCTCATTATTAAAAGGCACCGAAAGTTTAATACCTTTGTCCTTGGACTCAAACAATACGAGTTCATTCTGATTCTGTTCCATAAGAATCCTCCGTGAGAAAAATAAAAATGTAGTGATTTTCTAAACCCTGCCAGTGTTCCACCCCCACTGCAGGCAACACAGAATGATACCTAAAACTACAGCACAAAGCTGCCAAAATAAGACACAATGGTGGACCGATTACACAATCATGTGAGCTGTTGGATAACTTTAATATAGTATAAAAAATTTAAAACGGCAAAAAAAATCCTTCACAAAGAGCTTAATCTCCATGAAGGATTTTTCATAATTGAGGCAATCCCGTTTTGTTACTTTAGGGGCTGCCTGATATTTGTATGTGCTGCTACGCGCCACTAGTTAAATGCTTTCACTGCACAAACATAGATACCGGCGCTCTTATAAATGTAAAAACTGAATCCATTGCTAAATTGGATTCCATTAGCCCCTGTATATTGAGAACCAGAAGTTTCCTGACAACAAGACCAGTAACTATGCTGAGCAAACTGACTCCCGTCTGCTTTTCCAAGGCTTGCATCTACTGTATCTTTATTTACGTAAATTCTGTAAAGTTCTGCAAGTGTTGGAAAGTACCAGCCTTTTGCCAGGTCTCCTTCAAGACCGTTTTTTTCACCATATTGTCTGCAAAAATTAAATGCAGGATACTTTTGAGCAACAGTTTCAAACTCTTCAGCAGTTGCAGTTTTCAAATCTTCACAGGCAGCTACAAGTAATTCCCAGCTATTGCTTCCGTCTGTGTATCCGGTTGTATTAGAGCCCTGTAAACCTTCAATGTTTATCTTCTCGCCTGATGCACCATCAATACACCATTCCAATTCACTTTCATGAACAATCCCTACTCCAAGGGCTGGTTTTCCATTTCCTGCAGCACGAACAATTACTGCAGCTACATTCTGTTTCTGGTCAACTGTTAAGTCTGTATCTTTTGAAAGAACTGTTCCATCTTTCAAGATAAAGTCTCCAACAACACATTTACTGTAGTCAGGTCCTGCTGGGACAACTGGCTCAGAACAACCAACCATTCCAAAAACAAGAGCTGCTGCAACTGCAATTCCTGATATTTTTTTCAAAATGTTTTTCATATTACTTTTCTCCCTAAATAATTTATTCCTTATCGCCAAAAAGTTCGGAATGGGTTTTGGTGTGAACATCGTTGTTTTCTTTGTAATAATCAAGATAGTTGCTTAAAACGTTAAAAGCCATATTCACTTCTTTTTCAATCTGGCGAGGTTCGTCGTTTTCTTCTACATCAGATTCAAAAAAAGCATCATACAAATCATTATACGCTCTGTTCATTCTCAAATATTTTTCTGTAACTGTCATACAAACTCCTGTTTATTTTTTATTTATAATTCTGGGAAGAAATTAAAATTGCCATCATCAGAAAGAATGAAAACCATTAAATCTGTGTTGTCTTCATTCTTATACAAATTAAAGAACCGTTCGCTGCTGTTGAATCTTGATCCGCGGCCTCTGTTTCCACTTCCAGTATCAAGTCCATCAAGAACGGCGCCAAATCCATAACAAACGCAGTTTTCATCCATAATGATTGCACCATCAATAGATGAAAGTTTTTCCACATTCTTTTCATCAAGCTTAACCGGGTTAATCACAATACACAAGTCCTGATACTTTTTAATAAATGATTCCGCATCCTTTTTTACAACAAGAATTGTCCCTTTTTTCTGTTTCACCAGTGACTTTATGATATTGTACATATTTCCAAGTTCATCAGAATCTTCCAGGGAAGGAAAAACTTTTTCTGCATAATTAGTAAATTCCCGCTTAGAAATAAGATTAGAAATCAGCACCAGACTATTATTTCTGATTGATACAAGTTCATTATCTTTTTCATAAACTGTCCATCTGCGGTCATCATCAAAAGTAACTGAATAATATTCGCTGTCTTCTTTTACAGAACCAATTCCGTAAATAAAGTTTGTATCAGAAATAATCCCTGTTCCATTTTTTATGCTTGTAAGTTCCAGAAGTTTTCTAAGCAGGCGGATATTTTTAAGATTAAAGTTTCCGTATTCTTCATAATTGTTGAATTCAAACTGGAACTGAGCACATTCGGCAGACGGTACAAAATAAATCAGACCTTCAGAAAGCTGCTTTTCATAAGTAACAGCGGAAAGTTCTGCAAGGATATTTTTTAATGAAAGGTTGATGTTGTCATAAAGAGAAAAACCATCATTTTTACAGCAGCGGCGTGAAATTTCTGTAACAAGAGAATCGATTGCGTCCCGTGTAATAATATTGTTGATTGATCCGTTATAAAAATAGGTATTGTCGTTCTGATACTCACGGATGAAATATTCAAAAAGCTCATCCATCAGTTTTGTAAAAAACAGCTGGTACTTTTCAAAAGTCTTTTTTTCTTCCCTGCTGTAATTTATTATAAAATAATTGACTTTTCCCTCTTCAAAAAATGGTTCTGAAATATAAAACCTATCACCAGATTTTTCCATTTCTGCTGTAAGCTGGTCTCTCACCAAAACCAATTCAAGGGGATTCTTGCCGCCATCACTGTTATCATCAAAAGTTCTGAGATCAATGCCTGTAAAAAAATTATCAGAATAAAGTTCAAAAACTTCACGGCAAATTTTATCTGTCTGCATTAAAAATATTTCAGAAGAAATCATGTTAATATTATAAAGGGGATTTGCTATTTTTGACAGTAACAAATCCCCTTTAATAAGAAATAATAAATAATAATAAGAAAAATAACTGGTTTTAGAAGTTAAAACTTAATCCTGCGTAAAAACCGTATCCTGTTCTCAAATTGAATTCCGAAAGACCAGATGTCAAAATTTCATAGTGATCATTTGGAGTGTATCCCTGTGTAACTGTCTGTGTTCTGTTTGATCTGATTGCACCAATTGTGTAATTCAAACCAAAATCAAAACCAAAGTATGCTGGTGTTTCAATTTTAATGTTGATTGTATTTGTCCAGGCATAGGTATAAGTTTTTGTCTGATCAAAAAATTCATACTGGGAAGGTCCTAATACATTCCAGTCATAAGTAATTGGTGAAAATATATACTCAAAACCACTAATCAACTGAATTGAAAATCTCTGGGTAATATTGAAATTAACTGCTGGACCAACCCAAAGTGATGTTGAATAATCAGAGAAAATTCCTGTTAATCCAAAAGAGGCACCGGCTGCAAATCCAAAACGTTCATCTTCTCCTGGGAACAACATGAATCTGAAACCTGTTTCTGCAACTGCTTCCTGTGTATAAAGAGTTGTTTCATTACTTTCCAAAAATCTTTCTGTATAGCTTATCATCATTTCTGAACGGGCAAATCCACTGAATGCAATAACAGCACTTAAAACTGCTGCAATAAATAATCTCTTTCTATTCATCATTTTTAATTACCCCCTCTGCAAAATCAAATTTACAACTGTTTCCAGAAATTGAAGTTGGTTTTGGAAGTTTCCAGTCTTTATTTTCTGCCTTATGTCCGTTTCCATCATCAAAACTTAACTGTACATGGAAATCTGCACCAGCTGCAACCTGAGACAATGTATCATATAAATCTACATAAAAAGGTGGGATTACATAAGCTAAAACTTTAAATTCACCGTTTCCATCTGTATAAGTATATCCGTAGTTAGAAGTTACCTTAACATCTTCCACTGGGGTTCCGCCATTAGTAACTTTTCCGCTTATACAATAGTTAATTCCGCCAAGGGGATTCAAGAGTGGCTGCATTTTACAACCGCTGAAAATTCCGCAGAACAAAACTAATGCACTTGCAATTAATGCTGCATAAATCTTTTTCATAAAAGCATCTCCTTTTAAACTTTTTATTCTTTATATTTTTATTCTTTATAATACCAAACAATGTAAAAATCAACATTTTTGGACTAATAGAATTCTTAGAAAACCCTAAAAGTTACTAAGAAAACTCTTATTTTTTCATTTTTTAAACTACAACTTTAATGACACTCTTTTTGATTTATGTTAGAGTACAAATACAACATTCAATTTTATGCGTCTCATTGGCAAACGCTTCTGACGCAAGAAATACAAAGTACCGTTGGTACAGGAATGATTTATTTTTAGGAGGCTGAACAATGTTCCAGCAGATTACAAACAACACAAACGTCATTAATACTGTGGATACAACTGTGCATATGGTGCGTACATCGGATCGTATTAGCATTCAGCTTTCTAACGATTATGAATCATCAGCACGTACCACACAAACAGGCCTTTGGGCAGGACAATTTGTATTTTTTGTAAATAGGAGAAAAAACCAATGGAGATTATCAGAAAAACAATATTAAAACCAGTTATTGACTTAAAAGCAACTGGAAATCGCATTAAACAGTTAAGAATCAGAAACGGCTATTCAGTTAGAGAAATTCAGGACATCTTTTGTTTTGATTACCCACAGGCAGTATATGCTTGGGAACAGGGAAAGAACATTCCTTCTATAGACAATCTTTTAGTATTAGCTGCCATGTTTGGCGTATCAATGGATCAAATCATTGTGACAAGAATTGTTGAAAATGAATTACCAGAAACTGTTTCTATTAAATCTGCTTAATTCACCCAAAATACCTGTAACGCCCGCTGATAGTTACAGGTATTTTTGTTAGAACGTCCACACACTCAGGAACAACTGAGGAATTACAATAATAGCAAAGAAAATCAAACTTATAATTTCAAATTGCTTCATAAATTCCAGTGATTTGCCCGGATATTCTTTGGAATAGATTCTAAGATTAATTACGCTGGCAAGAGACCCGATTATTGAACACAAACCGGCACTGTCTAATCCGTACAATAAAGCAGTAAGATTATCTGTGAATGGCCACAAAACAATACTTGCAGGAACATTTGAAATCAACTGACTAAGAAGGATACTCCACCAGTATTCATTTCCTGCAACCGAGTTTTTCAAAAATTCAGAGATTTTTGGGTTGTGGCAGATTGATGAAGAGAAAGTAAAGAAACAAAGGAATGTAAGCAAAAGTACATAATCAGTCTGTTTCAAAATATTGTGATCAAAAATCAAAAGTATTGCGGCAACAAAGATTGTTACATAAAGCCAGTAAGGTGTTCTTGAAACAATAGTAATAATAATCAGTACAAAAAGTGCCAGATACATAAAGCGTTTTTTGGCTGCAGATTTTTCCCACTGCTGATTAAAATCATTTTCAGAAATTTCAATCCGCTCATGCAAATCTTTTCTGTACAAAAACAAAATAAATATATATAGAAGAATTGCACTTACAATCCACAATGGAGACATGTGAAGAACAAAATCTTTTGCAGAAACGCCGCTTTTACTAAAAAGGAAAAGGTTCTGTGGACTTCCAAATGGTGTAAGAAGTGAACCGCGGATTGCAGCAATATTTTCAAAAACAAGAACCGGGATTATGTATTTTTCTTTTCCGCCGGCACGGAACATAATGATTGTAAGTGGAACAAAAATAATAAGAGAAACATCATTTGTAACAAACATTGATGTAAAGAAAACTGAATATACAAAAAAACAGGTAAGCCCTTTCATTGTAGTAAGTTTTGAAGTCTTTCTAAGAAGAGGCAAAAAGATATTCTGTTTTTTAAATCCTTCAAGAACTGTAAGCAGCATAAAAAGTGTTGCCAGAGTTTTCCAGTCAATTGATTGAAGCAGTTCTTTTCCAGGTGGTGTAATGAACATAGAGATGATTGCCGCTAAAAGTGACACCGCCAGCATAATTTCTTTTTTGAACAAAGCAATAATTTTTTTAAGCATTTTCTATACTCGATTTATATTCTATAAGATTTCCGTTTTCGTAAATCAGCTTCAACGAAAAGAAAGGAACGTTTTTCTGTAAATATTCAAGAAAAATTTCGTCTCCTTTCCAGTGAGGAAGATCATTCATTTTTGAAATTGGAACCCACTGCAAATCACCTTCATCACATTCTTCCGGGGCTTTTAGTTCCGACTCATCATTAAAAGAAAAATCGTACCAGAAAAGATGCATGAATTCTGTAAAAACCGGTTCCCCATCATTTTTACTTACAAAAGTAATAATCCCCCGGTACTCAAGCCCTTTAGGATTAATATGGATTCCTGTTTCTTCAAGAACTTCACGACAAACACATTCTTCTGGAGATTCGGTTTCTTCAAACTTTCCGCCAACGCCAATCCATTTATCTTTGTTATAATCTTTCTCTTTTTTTACCCGATGAAGCATCAGATAGGAAGAGTCTTTCTGAATGTAACAGAGTGTTGTATTTATCATATAAAGTTCACTTTTACAAAAAAAAACTGAGTTTCGCAAGAAACTCAGTTTTAATCCTATGGAGAATAGGGGGTTCGAACCCCTGACCCTCGGCTTGCAAAGCCGATGCTCTAGCCAGCTGAGCTAATTCCCCGGCAATATATCTTATAAAGTTATATTACACAAAAATAAAAATTAAATCAAGAACTTAGTAGTTCAAGCTTTCCAAAGCGCTAGACAATTCGTCCCAGTCAACTGTTCCAAGTTCGTTAGCTGCTTCATTTGCAACTGCTGCAACACAAGCCAAACAAGCAACTGTAATGATGATGCTTAATACCAAAGCAATAATGCTCATGATAAGACCAGCTTTTGCCATACCTTTCTTTTCAGATTCTTTTTTCATACCAAGAACACCAAAAATAATACCGAGGATAGCACAAATTGAACCAATCCATCCTAAAGGTCCTAAAAGACCACCAACAAGAGCTACAATACCTAATACTAAAGCTGCTACTTCCATTTTCATCTCCTATAATTAGCTAGCAATTTATTTTTTGTTCCGACATATTACTACTTTTTACACGGTTATACAACAGAATTGTAATCCCAATAATAATCATGATGACGCTTATAAATTGGGAAACAGATAAAAATCCTACATGCCCTCTTTCTGCATCAAAACGCAGATATTCAAGAGCAAAACGAATCACTGCATAAACACAAAGGTATACTCCCAGCAGAGATTTTTTATTTTTAAGAAAAAGCACCAGTAACAAAAGAGACAGAAGAATCAGAAGAACGGCCTCTACAAGCTGAACCGGGAAAATCCCAATTCCTGTTGGGACTGAAGAAAGTGGATGTGTATAATGAACAGAAAGGAATCCGTCATAAGGAATGCCATAACAGCAGCCGGCACAGAAACAACCGATTCTTCCAAATCCGTGAACTAAAGGAATTAATACTGCATAAATATTAACAAAATCTGAAAATTTACATTTTGCAATTTTTATTCCAGCAAAATAGCCTATTGCACCGCCAATTAATCCGCCGTAGAAAACAAATCCGCTGGCGTACTCGCTCCTTGATTCAAACAGAATGCGATATACAACTTTGAAAAAATCTTTAATGGGATAGGAAACAAGAATATATAGGATTTTGGCAAAAACAAAACCGAATCCCAGAACTAAAGCAGAAATCAAAATCAGATTATAAATATCTTTGTTGTCTTTTTTACAAAGAAAACCGCCTAAAAGCCCCGCAAGAAGAATGCCTGTTACAATACTGACTCCATACATCGGCAGCTGAAAAAAATGTAAATTTAAAAACGGAAACATAGTAAAATCATTTTAACAAAAAAAAACTGAATTGAACTATAGTTTTACCACAATTCAATTCAGTTTTTTATTAATCAATTATCAAATTATAAAGATGATAAAATTCCACCAGCCATTGCTGTTGCACATGCTGCACATGCTATTGTAGAAATGATACCCCAACAAAGAGCGATGATTCCAAGAATCATACCAACTTTACCATTCTTTTCTTTGCGAGAAATTGCACCCAAGATGATTGCAAGAATAGCACAGATTGATCCAATCCAGCCTGATGCCACGATGCCACCAATAACTGAGATTACCAATGAAATAATACCTAATACTAAAGCTGCTGTTGCCATAGCCTTCTCCTAATAATAAATTGTTACTTCTTTAATTTTACAATATGCCAATTATTAATGCAAATTAAATCGCACAAAATTTTTACACTCTGAATAAAGTTTTTACATTTTCATCAACAAGATTACTTAATGCTTCCGCAGTTGTATTTCTGGCAGCGGCTACAAATTTATAAACCTCTTCTACAAACACTGGAGAATTTGGCTGACCTCTGTAAGGAACTGGTGCAAGATAAGGAGCATCTGTTTCACAAAGGATTCTGTCTTCTGGAACAAAACGCAGCAGATTTTCCATTTCTTCCATTTTTGCTTTTTTTGTATAAGTTACACTGCCGCTAAAACTGATGTACCAGCCTAAATCAAGAAAGGCCCGTGCCTCTTCAATTCCATAGCTGTAGCAGTGAATAATTCCATTGTGATATCCGCAGTTTTTAATACAGTCCAAAGTATCTTGAAAACCGTCCCGGCTGTGAATAATAACAGGAAGATTCAATTTGCGGCCAAGTTCCAGCTGCATTTCAAAAAGTTCCCGTTCCCCTTCGTAAGTTGCCTTATCAAAATCACTTTCGCAGCGGCCATCAACTCCACTTGGATTCCAGTGATGATCAATTCCACATTCCCCTACTGCAACAATCTTTTTTCCTGCAGCAATAGATTCTTCCAGAACTTTCATAGCTCTGTGTCTGTCATGAATTTCATCTACATCAGGCCAGATTCCTGCAGAATAATTTATAAAACCAAGTTTTCCTTCTAATTCAGCACCTGCAGTTTCTTCAATAAATTTCTGGCGGTGCAAAAGGTCATCACAACGAGTCCCTATATCAAGACCAAAAAAACAATCCCTATTTGCCATTGTTGTAAGGATTTCTTTTCCGTTAAGCCCTCTGCCACTAACTATGTTCTCAAAATGAAAATGTGTATCACTAAACATGTTGGAAAGTATAATTCCAAGCCCATATGTTTTTCAAGAGTAAAGACTATTTCTGGTGTTTTACAACAGTGATTTTTACGATATACTTTTTCTTATGACTGATATTGGAAAATTTTTAAGCGACGTTGATAAACTCAAAAAACATGACCGTCAGAACAATGGCGGAAAACCTGATTACAATCGTATTGCAAAAGACTTAAGAAATCTTTTTGAACGTTCAACTTCTTGTCCTGGTGAATTGCCTGGCTCAATCTACGAATATTGGGAAAGTCAGTACGTTCTTAATTCTGCTGATATTAAAGAAGAACCAGTTATTGAAAATACACAGAAACTTGGTGCAATGCTTGCCTTCCTTGATAATTCTACAGAAGATGAAGATTTGCTTACTGATGATGACTGGCAGGAAATTGCTACACTTGTAAACTACGAATCTGAAGAACTTCCTATTGATATTCTTCAGGAATTAATGATGATTCTTGTGAACCACGGTGCCTACTAAGAGATTTTTATGAACAATCCTGATGCTCTTTATTCAAAATGTACACAGTGTCCTCGAAAATGCAATGCAGACAGACTTGCGGGAAAAACAGGTTTTTGCAAAGAGGATGCGGGACTTAAAATTGCATTTGCAGGACTTCATTTTGGAGAAGAGCCACTTGTTACTGTAAAAGGTGGCAGCGGAACTATTTTCTTTACCGGATGTACTTTGCGCTGTGCTTTTTGCCAGAACTATCAGATTAGTCAGGATGGAATGGGCCGCTATGTTGATTCTGCTGAATTTACAAAAATCTGCCTTGATTTACAAAATGCCGGTGCAGAAAACATCAATCTTGTAACCGGCAGTCACCACATCCCAAAAATCGCCCAGTTTTTGAAGGCCGCAAGAGAAAATGGTGTTTCTATTCCTTTCTGCTGGAATTCTTCTGCCTATGAATCTGTAGAAATGCTTGAACTTCTAAAAGGCCTTGTTACAATCTGGCTGCCAGACTTAAAAACACTTAATTCAACTCTTTCAAAAGAACTCTTTGCGGCCCCGGATTATCCAGAAGTTGCTTCTAAAGCCATTTCCTGGATGCTAAAAAATAACCCCATGATTATTGAACCTTCTGAAAAAGACAGCAGCCTTGAAAAAATGCAGCAGGGTGTAATTATCCGCCATCTGTTCCTCCCAGGCCGCTTTGAAGAAACTGCAGATGTACTTCAGTGGCTTAAAGAAAATGCTGACACAAAAGCCTGCATTTCATTAATGAATCAGTACACACCAGTTCCATTTGAAGAAGAAAAAAGCTGTCTTGAACAAAGAAAAAAATCTCTGGCAACAATAGAAAATCGTCTTGTTACAAAAGAAGAAGATGCTGATATTCAGGATTTAATTGAAGCTTACGATTTTGATTACCTTTTCTATCAGGAATTAAGCGACGACACAAGCTGGCTCCCTGATTTTAGAAGACCACAGCCATTCTCAAATAAACTGGCAAAACCTGTCTGGCACTGGTAATTACTGGTAATTTTTTTTCCATAAATCCTCTATGTCATGCTATAATATAGAACATGACAAAACAAAAAAAGCTTACTGGTGTTGTAGTTCCTTTAGGAGCCCTCTATACAAAATCAAATCAAATTATTGGTGAATATCCTGATTTAATCCCTTTTGCAAATTTCTGTAAATCATGCAATCTGGAATTAATTCAGTTACTTCCTGTAAATGACACTGGTACTCAAAGTTCCCCATATTCCGGACTTTCTGCTTTTGCTTTGCATCCAATTTATATCCGTCTGTGCCAGGTTCCAGGATTTTCTACTCTTTATTCAACAAATCCTGATTTTAAAAACCAGTATGACGAATTTGAAAAAAACAACAAATACACTGCCCGCTACGATTACGATAATATTTTAAACACAAAAATTTCTCTTCTTCAAAAATTATATAATCAGACAGAAGAAGCTGACTCTGAAGGATTAGAAAAAGAACTTCAGAAATTCATAAATGCCAACGGCTGGGTAAAAACTTACGCTGTTTATAAAAACTTAAAATGGAAATACATACAGGCATCCTGGAAAAGCTGGGATAAAGAAGATCAAAATATGTCTGAACAGGCAATTACCGCTTTATGGAACAAAGAGGAACTGAAAAAAGACCATTTGTTTTATGTCTGGTGCCAGCTTATTGCCGCAAATCAGTTTTCTTATGCCGTAGAAGAAGTTCATAAACTTGGGATTTTATTAAAAGGTGACATGCCAATCCTTATGAATGAAGATTCCTGCGACACATGGAGCTTACCACAGTATTTTAATCAGAATCTTAGAGCCGGAGCCCCTGCCGATGGAGAAAATCCAACTGGTCAGAACTGGGGATTCCCAACTTACAACTGGAAAAATCTTAAAACTGACAATTATTCCTGGTGGATTTCCAGACTTAAAACTGTCTCAAACTATTACGACGCATACCGTCTGGACCACATTCTTGGATTTTTTAGAATCTGGTCTATTCCTCAAAGAGATTGCAATGCACTTAATGGCCACACAGAACCTTTTGCCGCTATTAAGAGAGATGATTTACTTAAAGCAGGATTTGACCCAGACAGATTACGATGGCTCAGTCAGCCTCACATTCCAACTTATGTAATTGAAGAAGTTACCTGGAATCATGATGTTGCTCACAGAATCCTTGAACTGATTTGCAACAGAATTGGTCAGGAAGAATTGTGGCTTTTTAAAGACAGCATTAAAGGAAGTCAGGATATCTGGGATGCAGATTTTGGGGATCTTTGTGATGGCGATGCTGCTTACAGAATAAAAGATAAACTTGTTAATTACTGGTCTAACAGAACTCTTCTTGAAGTAGAAAAAAATAAGTTTGTATTTATGTGGACTTACGGGCAGTCAACTTCATATCAGTCATTAAATGAAACTGAAAAAGAAACACTGGCAGAATTCTATGAACAGTTGAATAAGAAAAATGAAAAACTCTGGAAAAAGCAGGCCGAAGAAATCTTTACTGCAATTACAGAAAGAATCAAAATGATTCCTTGCGGTGAAGATTTAGGGGTTGGAATTAAATGCGTTCCTGAGGTTATGAAAAAACAGAACATTCTTGGTCTTAGAGTTGTTCGCTGGTGCCGCTATTGGGATAAAGATAAACAGCCTTATGTTCCTTTTGGAAAATACGAACCTCTTTCTGTAACAACAACATCTGTTCACGACTCTTCTACAATCCGCCAATGGTGGGAAGAAAACCAGTCTGAATTGGAAGAAGAAAAAAGAGAAGAATTTTCTGAAGACATAGCATTCGATATATTAAAAAATTGTTCTGAAAGTGCTAGTATGTGGTATATTCCTCCGATGCAGGATTTCCTTTATTTGAATAAAAAATATTGGCTTGAAACTGCAGAAGAAGAGCGAATAAATATACCTGGAACAGTAACAAAATTTAACTGGACTTACAGAATGCCAGTTAGTATTGAAGAACTTTCAGGGGACAGCGACTTTATAAAATCTATTAAGGAAATCTGCAAAAGATAAAACAGGAGGTTTTTTATGAAAAAATCATACAATGAGTTTCACATCAGCAAGAAAATCCGAGATCTTTGTAAATTTGAGGAAAGCCTCTATGCTTCTTCTGGAAACGTTATTTTTGCAAATCTTTCCAGCGTAAGAACTTTTCAATTAAGTTTTAATAATTATTTTGAACAGCGTGGCGAAGAAAATAAAAAGGTTTCTGCAGGTCAGCTTAATGCAATGGGACTTCTTGATGAGATTTTCCATTTTGTAACAATGTTGTACCGCAAAAACCAGCAGGCAGATATTTTACAGCAGATGCTTTCTGAATTAGATAAAAGCATTGGTAAAGAAAAAACTGATCAGCTTCTTCTTGATTTTATGGCTGAATTTCCTCCAACTGAAGTTTATAAAGGAAATATCAGTGCAGAAGAATATCTGACAGAAACAGCAATTGATGAAGGAACAGGACTTGAACGTTCTAACAGAGAACAGACTCTTGAAGAACTGATTCTTCTTCATCTTGCAAATGAAAATCCTGCTTTCAAACCTTTTAGCGTCCTCTTTGATGATTCAATCCTTTGTGAAAATTCAAATTACTCTAAAAGCTGGGCAGTAATCCAGGCTGTTGCAAAGGAAAATCCTTCTTTTGGACCTTTTGATCATGATTTAATCACTCTTTTAAGAGAACCAGTTTTATTCTCTCCAGAAAGCCTTAAAGGTCAGCTGGAATATATTGAAAAACACTGGGGCAAATACGTTGGCGAACTTCTTGTAAAAAGAATCTTAACAGGAATGGACACAATCTCTGAAGAAGAAAAAGCTTCCTGGGCACCAATGGGCGGGGACGGTCCTGAATTAATGCCATATTCATACGAAAATTTAATGAATGAATATGAACGTTTCAGTGCAGACAGCGAATGGATGCCTAACGTAATTCTTATGGCAAAAACTGTATTAGTTTGGCTTGATCAGCTTACAAAACAGTACGGTTACACAATTGATACTCTTGATAAAATCCCTGATGCAGAATTAGATAAACTTAGAGATGAAGGTTTTACAGGCTTGTGGCTCATTGGTCTTTGGGAACGCAGTAAAGCCAGCAGACGCATTAAGCAGATTTGTGGAAATCCTGAAGCAGCTGCCAGTGCCTATTCTCTTTTTGATTATAACATTGCACAGAATATTGGTGGATGGGATGCAGTTGCAAATCTCCGTCAAAGATGCTGGCAAAGAGGTATTCGTTTAGCAAGTGACATGGTTCCAAATCATACTGGTATGGATGGTGACTGGGTTATGAACCGCCCGGACCTTTTTGTTCAAAGAAAAGACTGTCCTTTCCCACATTACACTTTCAACGGCGAAAATCTTTCTCAGGATCCAAGAACAAGTGTTTATCTTGAAGACCACTATTACAGCAAAAATGACTGTTCTGTAGTTTTCAAACGTGTAGATAATCAAACTGGAGATGTACGTTACATTTACCACGGCAACGACGGTACTGGTCTTCCATGGAATGATACTGCCCAGTTAGACTTTTTGAATCCAGAAACCCGTGAAGCAGTAATGCAGGAAATTCTTCATGTTGCACAAAACTTCCCTATTATCCGCTTTGATGCTGCAATGGTTCTTGCAAAAAAATCAATCCGCCGCTTGTGGTACCCGGAACCAGGACATGGAGGAGACATTGCTACCCGTTCAGAAACAGGTTTAAGCACACAGCAGTTCAATGATGCAATTCCAAATGAATTCTGGCGCGAAGTTGTAGACCGTGTTGCAGTAGAATGCCCGGACACTCTTCTTCTGGCAGAAGCTTTCTGGATGATGGAAGGATACTTTGTCCGCACTCTTGGTATGCATCGTGTTTATAACTCTGCATTCATGAACATGCTTAAAAAAGAAGAAAACCAGAAGTATCGTGACACTATTAAAAATACAATTAATTTTGACCCACAGATTCTTAAACGCTATGTAAACTTCATGAACAATCCTGATGAAGAAACAGCAATTGCTCAGTTTGGTGACGGCGACAAATATTTTGGCTGCTGTACTCTTATGATTACAATGCCAGGTTTACCAATGTTTGGTCATGGTCAGATTGAAGGCTACACAGAAAAATATGGTATGGAATATACCAAAGCTTATAAAAACGAAACTCCAAACAACTATCTTGTTGACCGCCACTGGCAGGATATTTTCCCTCTGATGAAAAAACGCTATCTCTTCTCTGGTGTTGAAAACTTCCTGCTTTATGATTTATGGCAGGATGGTCATGTAAATGAAAACGTTTTTGCTTATTCAAACGGAGCTGGTTCAGAACGAACTCTTGTTTTCTATAACAATAAATATGATCAGGCTTACGGATGGATTAAGCAGTCAGATCCATATGCGGTAAAAACCGGAAACGGAGATGAAATATCTCTTGTTACCCGTAGCATCTCAGAAGGGTTAAATCTCACTGCCGAAGATGACAAATACTGTATTTTCAGAGAAAATCGTTCAGGTTTATGGTTCATCCGCAAATCTTCAGAAATCTGCGAAAAAGGTATGTTTGTAATGCTCAACGGTTTTGAATACCAGGTTTATATGGATATTCACCAGGTTACAGACGAAGCAGACAATCGCTACAAGATTTTGTGTGAATTCTTAAACGGAAAAGGCTGCGAAGATATTGAAACTGCATGGCAGGAATTGATTTACGCAGATTTGTATAAAGCCGCAGATACTTTTGCAGAAAAAGTCTTCACTCCATTAAGCAGCTGCTTGCAGGAAGAAAAGAAAATCTCTGCAAAAATTGTAAAAGCAATTCTTGATGACAGCAAAGATTCTGCTTTGGATTTCTATGAAATTGCACTTAAAACTGCAAAAGAAGAAACTGGCGGTTCTAAGATAAAAACTCAGGATTGCTACAAGAAATTTGCAGAACGCTTTAAGAAATATATTGCAGTTCATAATGCCGCTGCTCCTAAAAAGCCAGCAGATTTACAAAAAGCATTAGTTAAAGCAAAAACTGCAGAATCATATGCAAAACTTTTATGCACAGAAAACAAAGATCTTGAAACTGCAATCTTAGCATGGAGTTGTGTCTCTGTTCTTGCAGAAAATGGTATGGCTTGCAAATGGAACTTAGGAAGAAAATTCTCTCAGTATGTAAAGGAATATAAGATTTCTGAAAATACAGTTCGTCCTTTGTTTACAAAATTATTCCTTCTTGCAACTGCAACAGATTCCTCTTCAATCAGTACTGCAAAAGGTGCAAAAGACGCTGCCTATAAGATTGTTGATTTGCTTTGTAATTCAAAATACTGCGGCTTACTTTCTGGTGCCAACTGCTTTGATAACATCTGGTGGTTCAATAAAGAAACTATTGAAGAAAGTCTCACTTTAATCACTATGATTATGGGTCTTGGTGCAAAGGCAAAAGATTTACCTGCAGTATTTATGCTTTCTAAAACTGTAAATAAGGCAAAACTTGAGGCTGCCTATAAATGTGAACTTCTTGTTAAGAAATTTGCTCCAAAAGTTGTAAAGACAAAAGCTAAGGCTAAGACTAATGCTAAGACAAAGTCTGCGACTAAAACAAAGGCAACAACAAAGAAAACTTCTGCTTCAAAAACTAAGAAGTAATTTTTGGCCGTGTGTAAATAAAGAATTTTGGCGCACGGTTATCAATTACCCAGCCTCCATTGTAAAAATAATTTTCATTGGAGGTTGGTGCCACAAAGATTACATTCAGCGGATAATTTGTATCATAAACAAATTCATTAGAAACCCAGTCTTCTCTTTTATTTGCACATTCAACTCCAAATTGTTTGTCTTTTGGAGTATAAACAGTAATCTTGTAACGACCAGGATTAAACGGAATATGAATTGCCATGCCGCCTTTTAGATAAAAACTCTTTTTGTATAAGTACCAGTATCCAGGTTTTTCAACCCATTCGTACCAAACAGTTTCCCGATTCAGCTTAATTTCATTTCCTTCTTCATCTTCCACTTTGATATAACAAGGAATCTCGTTCATATAGCCGTCATTAATTGGTCTGTAAATAATAAGAGCGCTGGCAGAACAGATTGCGTACAACATAAAAAAACAGAGAAGGATGATTTTTTTAGAAAATTTCAGCGGAAACTTCATAAATAGATTATCGGTAAAAAAGTTGGATTGGCCTATTGAAAAAGAATTGAAAACAAATCTTTCAATTAAAATCTATGTTTGATATAATAGAAGAGATGAATACAAAACAACTTTACAAAGAAATCTACAATAGATTCGGATTTATAAAAAGAGCCCGTTTCTGTTTTCTCTATACAAAAAAAGGAATTCGCCTTACAGATATGTTCCTTGAAGATGGTCGTGCAATTTTAGGATGGCAGTCAGATTCAATTTTCACTCAGTTTAAAAATACTTTGAACAGATCACTTGTTGGCGGATTCATTACCGAAGACCACTCAAAAGTTGAAAAAGCAGTTAGTGAAGTTTTACATTCAAAAAGAAAAGTTTTATATTTCACAAACAAAGCTGATGCAATGAAAGCAGCCCTTTCTTTTTCTGTAAATAACACATCTGTTTATACACCATGGAACCAGAGCGGAATAAACTGGAACGATGTTGATTCAGCAGTAATCAAGCCGCCTTTACCATGGACAGACAATATCTATCTTGTAGCGGTAAAAGAAGAACTTTACACAGAAAATGACAGCTTGAACGATACAAAATTCCCTTATGCAGTAGAAGTTGGAATTGCCAGAGCTTTGTATAATCTGATTGAAGCATTGCAGATAAGAGAAGAAAAAGACTGGTTTATTTATGACACAGTTCTTACAAAATACTGGGAACGCAAAGGTCCTTATCTTTATACAAAAGTTCCTTCAGAAAAATATGATGATTTTGTAAAACACTGTCTTGATTGTGGCATTGTAATTAATCCTGGATATAATTCTCCTTCTATTGTTCCTTTTGGAGCAGATAAAGGGGTTTTCACAAAACTTAAAAATAATCCTTTTGAGTTTTAGACTAAAGAGCGGAGGAACAAAGATGGATTCACAGATTCTTTTATTCATAATCAAATTGGTTTTAGGCGGAATTGTTTCTTTCCTGTCCATTTTGATCATGTCCAAAACCCGTGATGCTTCCTGGATGCTTATTGTAGCAGGTTTTCTTACATCTTATGCCGCTTTAGTTTTTGATCTGATGGTTGAATTAGGTGTTCTTTCACAGTCTGCACTTTTGATTTTTGGAATCCCACTTTCCAGCTTGATTTGTACAGTTGTTCCAAGCCTTTGTTTTATTCTGGCCTTTATTGTAAAAATCTCAAAAAAATAAATTAATAATAAATCTCTCTATTTTAAGGAATCCCAATGACTGAATTAGATGAATACTGGCAGAAATTTCTTTCTGATACAGGAAGAAGCCCTGATGAACGATGCAGCGGCGACTTGTTTTTTGAAGCAAAAGGTTTTGTTGGTAACGAACTGCTTTCTCTTGTTCTTGCAGGAAAAAAAACAGCATTTTTTACAAGTTATGCAACCTTCGCTATTGATGGAGAACCTCTTCCCGTTTCTGGTGAGTTGTACATTGTTGTAGATAAAAATAACCAGCCACAATGTGTTATTGAATTTGCAAATATACAAGTTCTGCCTTACAATGAAATTACATGGGAAATGGCTAAGCTTGAAGGTGAAGATGAAAATCTTGAAGCCTGGCGAGAAAAGCAGAGAGAATATCTGGAAGATGAAGGGGCTGTTCTTGGCTTTGATTTTACTCCTGATATTAGACTAGTTTTCCAAAATTTCCGTGTAATTTATAAATGATATATTTGTTATAAATATATCTAAATCTTATAAAAAAAGGATAAGACTTTATTAAGTTTTGTCTGGGAGAAATTATGGCTAAACATTCAGCTTTTTCTTTAGGAAGAATCTTCCTTCAGTTTGCACTTGGTGCAATGCTCATTATTGGTGGAATCTGGGCCTTGATGGGTGGCGGTGACTTTGGTGCAAATGCAATCAGAGCCCTTACAAAAGGCAACATGGAAAAAATCCTTGTTATCGTGTTTGGATTCATTGAATTACTTGCAGGTGCATTCCTTATTTTGGAATTCTTCTTTGGTGACTTCTTAAAATCATTTGATGTAATCTTAAAATTGATTATCATCATTGTTTGGATTGTTGCAATTGTATTAAGCGATTTCCTTAATGCAAACTTTGGTAATTTCATTCCTTGGTTGTACGGACTTGCAACACACTTAATTGTACTTGGTGCATTGCTCTGCCTTAAAGACTAAGCTAATCTTTATAAAAAAAAAAGACCTTGAATTTGAAGTGTACCCCATTTATTGGACACTTTAACTGACGGCTTGAAAGGACTTGGTTCTGTATTGAACAGGACTGAGTCCTTTTAATTTTAACTTAATCCGTCTGTTATTATAATAATCAATGTAGTCGATTAAATCCTTTTTGAAAACTTCCACGTCAGTATATTTGTTTGGATAAAGCAATTCCGACTTCATAATTCCAAACCAGTTTTCCATAATGGAGTTATCCAAGCAATTTCCCTTGCGTGACATACTTTGAATAATGCCTTTTTGCAGAAGTCTTTCCTGATATTTTCGTTGCTGATACTGCCATCCCTGATCTGAATGAAGAATAAGATTTGTCCCATCTGGAATCTTATCAAAGGCTTTATCAAGCATATCCATTACCTGCGCAAAATCTGGCCGCGAAGAAATGTTATAACTAACAATCTCACCATTGTACATATCAAGAATTGGGGAAAGATACAATTTGTGTTCACCAATATTTATCTGAGTTACATCAGTTGTCCATTTCTGATTTTCTTTCTCTGCATTAAAATTCCGTTGAAGGATATTAGGCGCAACTTTACCGACAGTTCCTTTGTACGAACGGTATTTTACCCGTCGTTGAACGCTTTTCAAGTGAAGTTTTTGCATAAGTCTGTGAACAGTCTTATGGTTTATCAATGTTCCTTCGTTCTGGAGCTGGGAAGTTATTCTTCTGACTCCATAACGCCCCTTATGCTCATGAAAAATCTCTGTGATTCTGATTTCAGTCTGAGAATATTTATTGTTCTTAGGTTTTATAGATGCATAGAAAGTACTTGAAGACATTTCAAAATACTTCAACAGCATCTGAAGAGAAAATTTCTGCCTTAATTCTCCGATGACTCTGGCTTTGTCTCTTGTTCGGATTCCTCTTCTTCCTGAATTAAGGCGTTCAATTTTTTTAGTATGGCATTTTCCATTCTGAGCCATTCAACTTCTTCTCTGAGTTTTTCAAGTTCAGTTTTTGGTTCATTGTTTTTCTTTGATTTCTTTGTAGCCATATTTTTGGGATTTCCTCGTCCGTCTCTGCTTAAAAGTTCATAGCCACCTAAAAGATATTTCTTTCGCCATGCACATATTGTACCCATGTTTGGAATCTTAAAGAAGACTGCTGTTTCTTTATCAGAGAGTTTATTTTCTTGCTGATATTGTAGCACATGTAGCTTAAAATCTCCGCTGTAAGTTCCATTTCGATGAGACAAGCCTTCAATTCCGTTTTCCTTGTATTGGGCTACAAGCATTTTTACAACAGAATCCGAGATTTCAAATTTTTTGGCAGTAATTATATAACCATCATTTGAATGTAAATAATGAACTACGATTTCTGCTTTCTTCTCTAAACTTAATTTAGACATAAAAAAAGTGTACCTCCAAAAATTGTCTCCAACTTTTGGGGTACACTTCAATTAATAATTCAAGGTCTTTTTTTTGCAGTTTTATATTTCTAACTAGCGTGCATACTCAACAATACGTGTTTCACGAATCATTGTAAGACGAATACGTCCTGGATAACGCAAGTCATTTTCAATCTGCTTAGCAATATTTCTTGCAAGTTCCTTAACTTCATTATCTGGAATCTTTTCATTATTAACCAGAATACGAAGTTCACGACCAGCCTGAATTGCATATGCTTTTTCAACACCTTCAAAACCTTCAGCAATTGATTCAAGATTTTCAAGACGTTTAACATAGTTATCAATTGTTTCGCGACGAGCACCTGGACGAGCTGCAGAAATTGCATCAGCAATCTGAACAATTACAGCTTCAATGCTTGTTGCTTCAATGTCGTTATGGTGAGCGGCAATAGCATTAATAACCTGAGCATTTTCGCCCATTTTACGAGCCATTTCTGCACCAACTTCTGCGTGGTTCTGGTCACTGTCATTTTCAGCACCTTTACCAATATCATGAAGAATAGCAGCGCGTTTAGCCAATTCTCTGTCTGCTCCAATTTCAGCAGCAAGCATACTGGCAGCCATAGCAACTTCTTTTGAGTGTGTAAGAACATTCTGTCCATAACTTGTACGGAAGAACAAACGTCCCAATGCTCTAACACCTTCTGTACTCATATTATGAATACCAAGATCGAACAAGGCTTTTTCACCTTCTTCATAAATCTTATTCTGAATTTCATGAGTAACTTTCTGAACAACTTCTTCAATGCGGGCTGGATGAATACGTCCGTCTGAAATAAGTCTTTCCAAAGCTTCTTTAGCAATCTGCTTACGAACAGGGTCAAAACAAGAAATTACAACAGCTTCAGGAGTATCATCAATAATAATATCAACTCCAGTAAGTGTTTCCAAAGTTCTAATGTTTCTACCTTCACGTCCAATAATGCGGCCTTTCATTTCATCACTTGGTAATGAAACTGTTGTAACAGTAATATCACTTGTTACTTCAGGTGCAATACGCTGGATTGTTGTAATCAAAACATCTTTTGCTTTCTTTTCTGCAGTTAACTGAGCTTCCTGTTCAATCTTGTTGATTAAAGCCTGAGCATCATGTCTGGCTTCATTTTCAAGATTCTTAATGATAAGCTCTTTTGCTTCCTGTGCAGAAAGTCCAGAGATTTTTTTAAGTTCATTTCTATACAATTCTTCCTGTTTAGAAAGAGCTTCTTCTCTCTTCTGCATTACAAGTTTTGATTCTGCCAGTTCTTTTTCATTTTTTTCCAGGTCGGCAGCTCTCTGGTCAAGCAATTCTTCTTTTTTGTTTACACGCGCTTCATAACGCTGTACTTCTGCCCTGCGTTCACGATTTTCTCGTTCCTGCTGGTTTCTTTCCCGAATGAGCTCATCTTTTGCATTTAACAAAATTTCTTTTTTCTGTGCTTCAGCTTCTCTAATAGCATCCTGTTTTACACGTTCTGCTTTCTGTTCTGACGCAGATAATTGAAATCTGGCATAAAGCCAGCGAATAATCCATCCAAGAACAATTCCTGCTACAGGGAGAATTACGAACCAAATCCAAGTTGGCATAGTTTCTTCTCCTTATAAAAAAAATATAGAATAGTTCGGTGTTATTTTACCGCAAGAGTGAGTAGTTGTCAAATTAAAAGGTAAGTAAAAGTCCTACATACTGAAATTTTTTCCAAGATAAATTTCTCGGGCCAGTTCGCTGGAAAGAATTTCTTCCCTTGTTCCCTGAAGCATAATTGTTCCAGTATTTATAATGATTGCTCTATCTGTAATTTCAAGAGTATCGCGGACATTGTGATCAGTAATCAGAATTCCAATTCCACGTTTTGCAAGAAGCTTAATCACACTTTTAATATCAGCAACTGCAATAGGGTCAATGCCGGCAAAAGGTTCATCAAGCAAAAGGAATTTTGGTTCAATTGCAAGAGATCGGGCAATTTCAGTTCTTCGGCGCTCTCCACCAGATAAAGTATATGCCTGCTGCTTACGGATTCGTCCAATTGAAAATTCATCAATCAATTCTTCAAGTCGACGTTTCTTTTCTTCTGTAGTTAAATCTTTGCGGGTTTCAAGAATAGACCAGATATTTTCTTCAACGGTGAATTTTCTGAAAACAGAAGGTTCCTGAGGAAGATAAGAAATCCCTTTTCGTGCACGCTTGTACATTGGTAAAGGAGTAATGCATTCATCATTTAAAAAAACTTCCCCGGCAGTTGGTTTATAAAAACCTACAACCATATAGAAAGTAGTTGTTTTTCCTGCACCATTAGGACCAAGCAATCCTACAACTTCACCAGTGTGCATAGAAAAATCTACACCTTTTACAACTTCTTTGCGTCCAAAAGATTTATATAAACTAGAAAGGCGGAGTACATTATCCTGACTATTGAGCATTTTCTTCTTCTTCCTCCTTCTTAGCTTCTTTTTTAGTGCCATCATCCTTTACAGAACCTTTTACATTTCCTGATAAAGTGATGTCCTGAGTTTCAAGATTCAAACTTATCTGCTGGGCTCTGAAAGTATCTTCATCCTGTTTAACCTGAGCATTTCCTGAAATTTCAAGGGTCTGGGCTTTTTTATTGTAAAGGGCATAGGCACCAGTACAAACATTATTTTTCTGAAGCAATTTTACCTGAATCTGCAAAACTGCAACTTCTGTATCCTGGTTATATTCTATAATCTGGGCTTCTGCTTTTACATCATTTTCAATATCAGTTAAAGAAACATTTCCCTGTAAAACAGCAAGTTTAGTCATTCTATCATAAGAAAGTGAATTGCAGGTAAATTCCATGTTTGTTTCAAGATTTTTTCCTTTTATATGGCCCTGCGCTACAATAGTTCTGTAATCTTCACCAGAAAGTTCAATCGAATCTGCTTCAATTTCCATTGTGTCAGTTTTAACATAAGCGTCTCCAATCAATTTAGTAGAAGAAGTTTTACTTCCAGCCTGCCCCATCATACTGTCTGCAGCAAAAGATATTGTTTCTGGAAAAACACTTATTAATAGAAAAAAACTGATATTTATTGCAAGAAATAATTTTTTCATTCTGTTGTCATTTCCCCTGTAACGGTACCAGAAAATTTATATGTACCACTAATTGCACTGGCAGAAAATCCTGTTCCAAAAATAATCATATCATCTTTTTCAACACGAACAGTATCTCTTCTGTCACCAATTAACTGCTGATTCACTCCATTCCACTTCAAGGAATTAGCATAAAAATGAGCACCAAAATCATTGCTATACAATTTAATTCCATTGAACAATTCGTAAATTTCGCTGTTGGAATCTGCAAATAAAAGACCGCAAGAGCCAGTATTTGAAACAGATTCTCCGTCTTCACCCGGCTCTTTGAAAGTTGAAAATTCAACTCCGCTGGCATAAACCGCATTTTTATTTTTATACTTCTCAATCAATTCTGCAGAAACTTCAGCTGTACAAAGATTATCTTCAAAACGAGAGAATTTTGTATTTTTAAAAATCAGTTCCGGATTCTGTTTTCCTGCAGCAACTGCATCATCATCATATTTAAGAGAACAACTGGAAATGAAAATAGTAATAAGGGCGAATAAAAAAAATCCCTTCTTTTTCTGCAAAAACTGCATACACTTAATATACAAAAATTATCCCCC
Source organism: Treponema sp. (assembly GCA_024402665.1). Classification (GTDB taxonomy): domain Bacteria; phylum Spirochaetota; class Spirochaetia; order Treponematales; family Treponemataceae; genus Treponema_D. The sequence continues at coordinate 45,257 of JAKSTI010000009.1, read as the reverse complement.
TTTGGAAAGGCAATAAATCTGCAGAAATATCCCTTCACAGACATAAAGAAAATTTATATGAAAAAATACTACCAGTCAGTCAGTAACTGTCAAAACCGCTAGCTAGCGTCGCTACACGCGCAGAACGGTAAGGAAACTATCTTTCCGTCCTGCGAGTGTTTTTGACAGTCACTGCCTTCCTTCCCGTATTTTTATTATCAATTTGATAAATGTCTGTGAAGGGATATTTCTGAAAATTATTGGAACTGTTGCGTTTTACATCCAAGTTTTGGTAATATAAAAAAATGAGCGATAGATGTTACAGATGTTATAAACCAGAAAACAGTTGTCTTTGTAAATATACAAAAGAACTTGATACAGGCATTAAATTTGTATTTTTGATGCATCCAAAAGAAGCCAAAAGACAGCGCACAGGAACTGGAAACCTTTCTCACATTTCTTTGAAGGATTCTGAAATTATTGTTGGTCTGGATTTTTTACAGAACAAACGTCTGACACAGCTGCTGGAAGATAAATCTTATTTTCCTGTTTTGATGTATCCGGGAGAACAGGCATGGACGGCCAAAAAGGAAGGTCTTAAAGAGACTATTGGAAACAGAAAACTTCTTGTTCTTATTCTTGATGCTACCTGGTTTTGTTCAAAAAAGATGATTGATCATAATCCATTTTTGCTGGAACTTCCACGAGTTTCTTTTTTTGGAAATTACACTTCTATTTTTACATTCAAACACGAACCTAAGCCTGAATATATTTCTACAATTGAATGCTGTTATTATCTGATTAAAGAACTTCAGACAATTGATTTTGTTGATTCTAAACTGGATCCGGAACCTTTGATGAACGTATTTAAAGAAATGATTAAATTGCAGCTGACTGCGGAAAACGAACGAATCATGGGATTAAGACCAAGCACTCATAATTATGATGGAAAATACAAGCGCCTGAAAGAAATCCCAGATTATTTGGATTAGTTGATAGAAAATTTTATTTTCAGATAGTCTGATTTTATTTATAAGGTTTAATTCCTTCTGGAACAAATTCTCCGTTAATTACTCCCAGCATTGCATCAAGTGAATATTCACAACGCCAGCTGTATCCTAAAAGAATTGAATCTGCCCAATCAAGTTTTTCTGCAAGAGCAGGATTCATTGTAGACAGGATGATTACCTTCTTTTTAGAATTTTTAAGGATCTGTGCTGCACGGGCATGTTTTTCATTTGAAACACAAAGAAGAATTACATCATAACCACGGCAGGCAGCATAAAGGGAATCAGCAAGAGCCTGTGTATCTTCAATATTAACTGCATCATAAGGGAAATAAAACTGACCAGCTGTAGGATAGCGAACTTTTCCCATTTTGAAATAGCTTTGTAAAGATCCTGCAAGTAAAACTCTCTGACCTTCAGTTTCTTTTATTGGAAGTGATTTGTTTTTTTCAAGAGTGATTGAGCGGCATGCCTGTTCAAGGAAAAATTCTTCACCTTCTTTATCTGGAACTGAAGCTTTAATTTCATCTGAAGTTGGATACAATGGTGCAGCATTATCTGTTTTGAAATATTCAAGTTTAGATTTTATAACTCTGTAAGCGGCATTTTTAACAAGAGTCTTAAAGTTTTCATCAGAAGACATAAGTTCAAGATTTTTTGTCCACATAGATTCATTAAGACGGGCTGTTGTTGAAGAAAGAATAATATCGTTTCCTGCTTCAATTGCAAGTTTTACAGCATTAGAGAAAGAACCTGCAAAAACAGTAGCACCAACCATCTGCATATCATCTGTAATAATCAAGCCGTTATAACCAAGTTCGTTTCTAAGTAAATCTGTAAGGAAATATTTAGAAAGACTGGCAGGAGCACCTGTTGAATCAATCTGAGGATATGAAAGATGACCAGACATAATAGCAGGTACGCCATCTTTAATCATATCAATATATGGAATCAATTCTCGATTTCTGAAAGTTTCCATATCAATATTAATAACAGGGAGTTTTCCGTGAGAGTCAAGATTTGTATCACCGTGACCAGGGAAATGCTTTACAGTTGGAATTACACCTGCAGCCATGCTACCTGATGCAAAAGCAACGCCGAGAATTCCTGTTTTTTCTGGATCTTCGCCAAAAGAACGTGTTCCAATAATAGTTGAATCGTGATCTGTAAAAAGGTCAATTGTTGGAGCAAAGTTCATATTAATACCAAGAGATTTAATTTCACGGCAAATATAAAAAGCACTGTACCATGAATCTACTGGATAACCGGCAGCTCCAATTGCCATGTTTCCAGGAGTGATTGCTGTATCACCTTTTACGTGACGAATCCATCCGCCTTCCTGATCAGTTGCTACATAAAGAGGAATCTTGAATCGGCTTTTGCTGGCACGACTCTGAAGTCTTGAAACAGATTTTCCAACAAGATAAATATCATCTGTGTTCCATCCAAAAACTTTTACGCTTCCAAGACCACGATCGACCCACTGAAAAAGAAGTTCATTTGGTTCTGCACCTGACCATCCAAACATCAAAACCTGAGAAAGCAATTCGGAATCTGTCATTCTGTCTACAAGAGCCTGGGCAAGTACTTCAGAAGGATAATCGCTCCAGAAATCAATTGAAACAGGTAAATTTGCGGCCTGCTGCTGAATAGATAATTTTTCTTCATTATTCTGTGCAAATAAAACAATACCTGCAGAGGAAAGCACAATCAGAAGAATGGCAGGGATTATAAATTTTTTGATTACTCTCTTTTTCATCACGCAAACTCTATTTTTTTAAATTTATTTTTTCAATTGCAGTATGAGCAGCAATAGCACCATCGCTGACAGCAGTTACAACCTGACGGAATGGTTTTGAGCGAACATCACCAGCTGCAAAAAGACCAGGCATTATTGTTTCCATATTTTCATCAGTTTTAATAAAACCACCTTCATCTTTTGGAAGCATTTCTACCAGTTCTGTCTGAGGAAGCATTCCTGTAAAAATAAATACTGCATCAGCCGGAATTTCTGACTGAACACCTGTTTTTACATTTTCTACAGTAACAGATTCAACTTTTTTGTCTCCGTTAATAGATTTTACTACTGAATCGTAAACAGGTTCAACTCCCTGAGCAAGCATTTTATCTACCACAGCTTTCTGGGCACGGAATGAATCCCTTCTGTGAATAATTTTAATGTCTTTTGAAATTGTAGAAAGATAAATTGCTTCACTGCAGGCAGAATCTCCACCGCCAACTACAATAATCTTTTTATTTGGGAAGAAAGGACCGTCGCAAACTGCACAATAAGAAACACCACGACCAGAAAATTCCTTTTCGCCTGGAACTTCAAGATTTCTATGGATGGCACCAGTTGCAATACATAAACAAGGAGCTTCATATGTTTTATTTTTTGATTTTACTACATAGTTGGCACCAAGCTTATCAATTGAAGAAACCTGAACAACTTCAATTTTAGCACCAAAGGCTAAAGTTTGTTTTTTCATGTTTTCTATGAAGTCAGCACCATTTACAGCTGGAAATACGCCTGGGTAATTTTCTAAGTCTGTAATCTGTAAAACCTGACCGCCTTCTCCGGCAAAATCAAGGACGATTGTGTTTAAACCACCGCGGGCTGCATATTGGGCTGAGGCTAATCCTGCTACACCGGCACCTATGATAATGTAATCAAAAATCTCGTTTTCCATATATCAATTTTAACAAGTTTTTTTATTTAAGTCATTAAAAAAATAAAATCAGGAATTATAGTTATATATTAATAAAATTACCTACCGGCTTTTTAGGGAGTACAAAATCGCTAGCTGGCGTCGATGGGAATTTTTATTTATAGATTAAAAAAATTGCGGGGATTTTGCCCATTTCGGGGAGGGGGTCTTTTTTCCACTGGGCAATTGTTTTAGTCTTAATGTATTCTTCAGGACAAGTGATTCCCGCTGCAACACACAATTTTGTATCTGGGCGCAATGTATTTATGATTGTTTCAAACATTTTTCCATTACGATATGGAGTTTCTATAAAAAGCTGAGTCTGATCTTCATTATAAACTTTATTTTCAAGTTTCTTCAAAGCTTTAATTCGCTGAGGAACTTCAACTGGAAGATAGCCATTAAAAGCAAAACTCTGTCCGTTGAATCCACTGCCCATAACAGACATTATAATAGAAGAAGGTCCTACTAATGGCACAACTTTGATTCCCTGTTTTTGGGCAATAGCAACTACATCAGCACCAGGATCCGCAATTGCAGGACATCCGGCTTCAGAAATGATTCCCACACTTTCACCAGCCTTTAAAGGAGCCAGGTATTCACCAATAATCTTTCTGTCTGTATGGCGATTCAATTCATAAAAAGTAAGTTCATCTATATCAATTGATTTTTCGACCTTTTTAAGGAAGCGGCGTGCTGAACGAATATTCTCCACAATGAAATGTTTGATATTTACAATAATGTCGTGATTATACGAAGGTAAAACCTGATTGATTTCTGTTTCTCCCAAAGTTACGGGAATTAAATAAAGTGCCTTTTCCATATAGATATTTTACAATTTTTTTAAATAAAAATCATCGTATACTTGACATAATTCAAAAAAATCTATAAATTAATACTCACATATTGGAGCGATACCAAAGCGGTCGTACTGGGGCGGTCTTGAAAACCGTTGTAGCGCAAGTTACCGGGGGTTCGAATCCCTCTCGCTCCGATTCTACTGGAAGCGTGGTAGAGCGGTAATACAACGGATTGCTAATCCGTCGGTTCCGAAAGGGCCGGGCAGGTTCAACTCCTGTCGCTTCCGCTAACCACACAACACTAAACCAGTGGTGATATGAGATTGTAGCTCAGCTGGATTAGAGCATCACCCTGCGGAGGTGAGGGTCGCACGTTCGAATCGTGTCAGTCTCATGATAAAATTAAGCTTGTCAGAACGACAAGCTTTTTTTATGCCCAAAGAGGATTTATATGGTAAAACACGTAATTTTATGGACATTAAAAGAAATGTCAGATGCTGAAAAATCAGATGTAAAAAAAGGAATTAAAGAAGGATTGGAATCATTAAAAGGTAAGATTCCTGGACTTGTTGACATTAAAGTAAATACTGTAGGACTGGCAAGTTCAACTGCAGATTTAATGCTTGATTCAACATTCGAATCTGCAGAAGCTTTGAAGGGTTACTCTGTTCATCCAGAACATGTAAAAGTTGCAGATGAAAAAGTAAGACCTTACACTGCCAGCCGTGCCTGCTTAGACTACGAAATCTAAAAAATCATAGTCTAAGTTTTGATTGGAATTATTTAAGTTTCTTAACAAATTTTCTGATAAGACCAACTTTTCCAAAACAGAGCCAGTAGAATAAACAGCCAACAAGGAAAAGTGGAATACCAAAAGCAATAATTCCAATCACAATTACTAAAAGTCCGCTAAAGAAACTTCCAAGAGATTCACCAAGTTCATGCATTTTGATTTTAAATGGTGACCAGCCTTCAAAATTACTTACGGAAGGACTGCGAATATCAATATAAATAGTTGAATAATCTACCTGGCTTCTAAGACGCTTCATTCTACCCTGCATACTTTCTACTTCAGACTGAACTGAATTAATTTGTCTTTCAATAGAAATCAATTCTTCCACATTTTTTGCATCTTTTAAGTAAGCTTCAAGACGATGAAGCAAAATAGTTTTTGTATTTAAACGGGATTCAAGATCATAATACTGGTCAGAAACATCTTCTGCAGAAACAGATTTTGAAATAAGTGAGCCTACCCCATTCAAGGAATTCAAAGCTGCATCAAATTTATCTACAGGAACTTTGATTGTATAATTACGACTCTGTTCCCACCCGTTTGATGAGAAAATGTATCCGCCATAAGCTGAACACCAGTTCTGAATCTGATTTTCTGCATTATCAAGATTATCTACTTTAAGTGACATATTTGCTGTTTTTATAAGTTTTCTTTCAACCTCAGCAATATCTGGTTCTGCTGCATTACCTGCATTTTCACTTTCAAAAGCCGCTTCTTCTGCTACAAACATAGCTGAATCCGCCAGTGTTGAATTTACGGAAGTAGCAAAACCTTTTGCCATCATTGGACGCTCTTTTGAAGCTTTTGTCATATCACTTTGTTTACCGCAAGAAGCAAAAGTGAGGGTGGCTGCAGCAATTAATACACTGGCTATAATTTTTTTTGTACCATTCTTTGAAATTTTCATTTTCATCTCCATAATATTTCTGAGAATATCCCTTTACGGAAAATAATTCTTTTATAATTAAAATACTACCAGTCAGTCAGTAACTGTATATATTGAAAATGAATATACTCAATGTATAGTTACAAATGAAAAAAATTATGAAAAAAAAATATTTTTTTTTACCCCGTCTCACTTGTTGAGACACCTACCCTCTTATAATAAAGCCATAAACTAACTTATAGAGGGGTATGACCTATGACATTGTACGAAATCTTAATTGCTCACAAAGAATTTTGTGAAGAAACAGCTAAACGCTATTTGCAGAAAAACGACTATGATATGTCCAGATTTTATCTCAACGCAGCACTTGGCTACAAAGCTAAAGCAGAAGCACTTATTGTAGAGAGACTTTCGGCATAGACGCAAAAGCAGAATAAAATAAAGGAGTCCGGATTTTTCTGGGGCTAATTTTCCAGAATTTTTCGGGCTTCTTCTTTTACAGCATCCCGAAGCTGTGGTGGATTCAAAATTTTTACGCTTCCGCCAAACTGCATTACCCAGTGCTGAGTTTCCTGCATCTGATTTGTTTCAAAAGAAAGATAAACACTTCCATCTTCGTTCTGACGGCATTCCTGAGTGGCGTGCCATGTACGTTCGAGAATATATGTATTAACAGATTTATCAAAGAGAAGTTCAATCTTTATAGGCTGAATGTTGTTATTCCAGATACCAAAACTTGGGTCAATGTAATCTTCCATTTTAAAATCTTTTGGAATTTCAAAAGTCTGATCCAGAACTTCAAGAGATTTCATTCGCGAAAGAGTATAAACTCGGATATCATGATTTTCGTGGCTGTATCCAAGCAGATACCAGTTTCCTTTCTGACAAATTACATGATACGGATTAACATTTCTAACCGAGTATTCCTGTCTGCTGATTGAGCGATAATCGAACTTTATTGTCTGTTTAATTTTTATGGAGCGGAAAATAGTTTCAAAAATTTCTGAATCAATTTCTGGCAGCGGGTCTGAAATAAATTTTACTTCTTCATTAATAAAGGCGGCATCAACACTAACCTGATCTGGCAGCATCATAGAGATCTTTTCCATGATTTTTTTAAATGAGGATTCAAGAGGTGTGTTTTTATATTGTTCCAGCAACGGCATAATAGTTGAAACTGTAAAAAGTTCACCTTCAGAAAGCATTACACTTTGAATAAAGAAAGTTGGGTCGCTGTAATAATATCCGTTTCTTGAAAAATCATATTCAAGAGGAGCTTCATATCTGTCACGGAGAAATTCAATATCTCTCATAATTGTGGCACGGCTCACTTCAAATTTTTTTGCAAGATATTTTCCGCTTGGGTATGTGCCAGAACGAATCACTTCATCAAGTCTAATAATTCTAAGGGATTTTACCTTTTCTTCACGAACAGAACTCATAAAAACTCCAGTTTCTTCTATATATTATAACATAAATCTTTCTGTAGATATTGAATTTTCATGAATAAAATAGTACATTTAAATAAGTTAAAGCCTTTGGATGAGTCCAGATGCCTTACACATTGTCGCTAGAAAACCCCGTCAGATCGGGAACGAAGCAGCGGTATTTAGATGACAATGGTGCTTAGGATTATCTGGGCTCTTCCAAGGGCTTTTTTTATTTTATTTTATCAAATTCCGTTGTAAAATCATTTTATATGACAAATTTATTTAATGATAACTGGCAGTTTTGCGAAATTGCTATTGATGAAGCATCTATGTTTAAAGATGGGGCTCCTGTAATTTTTGAACCAGGAGATTTTTATAATCAGGCTAACAGTGCAAGTTTAGAATATAAACCTGTTTCAGTTCCTCATGACTGGCAGATTTTTCATGTAAAAGAATTATACAAAAATTCTGCTGGCTGTTACAAAAAAACTTTTGTTCTTGATGATATTCAGGACAGTCATTTTTCTGTTCGCTTTGAAGGCGTTTACATGAACAGCGAAGTTTGGGTAAACGGGAAATCTGCAGGTCAATGGAAATATGGATACGGCACTTTTGAATTTGATATTTCGGATTTAGTTCAGAAGGGAGAAAATCTTATTCAGGTAATTGCAGTTTATCAGAACTGTAACACAAGATGGTATTCTGGGGCTGGTATTTTCAGAGACGTTTCATTTTCAAAAACAGGCAAAACTTTTCTTGCACCAGATGGAACTTATTTCAGGGCAAGACTTGCGGGCGGTTCAAAGTGGGATTGTAAATTTTCTGCAGAAGTTTGCGGAAAGATTGCTGGTCATAAAGTTCGTCATATAATTAAAGATAAAAATGGTCGGGTTTTCTGGAAAACAGAGGGGTCTGTCCCCCTTGAAATTTCATCTGATGAAAACGAATATTTGAACAAAGTCGCAATCGGTATAAAAAATCAGAAAATTTGTCGTGCAGAAGAATCCTTTAGTGTGGAATCCCCAGAATTATGGGATATTGAAAATCCACATCTGTACAAAGTCACAACAGAACTTATAGATTCTACAGGAACTGTTATAGACAGCATAGAACAGAATTTTGGTTTTAAAACCGCAGAATTTCATAAAGAAAATGGATTTTTCCTTAACGGCCGACATTTGAAAATTTATGGTGCGTGCCATCATCATGATCAGGGTGCTTTGGGTGCTGCTTTTGATAAAAACGCTTTCCGCCGTCAGTTGAATAAACTTAAAGAAATGGGTGTAAACTCTGTGCGCTGTTCTCACAACCCTCCTCCAAAAGGCTGGATGGATTTGTGTGATGAAATGGGTATTCTTGTTGATGACGAAGCTTTTGATATGTGGGAAAAACCAAAAACTCAGTTTGACTACGGAAATCATTTTAACGACTGGTGTGAAAGAGATACTGCCAGCTGGGTAAGAAAAGACAGAAATCATCCTTGTCTCATAATGTGGTCTATTGGAAATGAAATTTATGACACACACATTGGAAACGGTCTTGAAATCACTAAAAAATTAAAGAGTTTTGTAAATTATCATGATCCAGATAAAAACGCACTTGTTACAATCGCTTCAAATTATATGATGACAGACGGTGCCCAGGAATGTGCAAAAGAAATTGAAACTGTGGGCTACAACTATCTGGAACGCCTTTATGATGAACATCATGAAAAATATAAAGATTTGTCAGACTGGAAAATTTACGGTAGCGAAACTGGATCTACTATTCAAAGCCGTGGAATCTATCATTTTCCAGAAACATTGAAACTGGTTACATTCAGCGATATGCAGTGTTCATCTTTAGGAAACTGTACAACAACCTGGGGAGCTGCAAACACTCAGACTGTTATTGCAACAGACAGAGACTGTAGTTTTAGCGCCGGTCAGTATATCTGGACAGGATGGGATTACATTGGAGAACCAACTCCATATCATTCTAAAAATTCTTTCTTTGGTCAGATTGATACAGCCGGATTCCCAAAAGATACTTTCTATTTATTTAAGTCTGAATGGGCATATAAAAAAGCAGAACCATTCGTTCATCTTTTACCTTACTGGGACTGGAACGAAGGTCAGATTATTGATGTAAAAGCCTATACAAATGCAGAAAGTGTTGAACTTTTCTTTAACGGAAAATCTCTTGGAAAACAGGATATTAATCATAAATCAGGAAAATCGCCTTTTGGTCAGTGGCAGCTTGAATATCACAAAGGGGAAATTACTGCGGTTGGTTATGATGAAAACGGAAAAGAAATCTGCAGGGAAACAAAACGTTCTTTTGAGGATCCTGCTAAAATCCGCCTGATTCCAGAGACTGAAGATACAGGAAATCTATTTTTTGTTCAGGTAATGACTGAAGATAAAAATAAAACTCTTGTTGAAAATGCCAGAAATTACATTACTGTAAGAATTGACGGGGATGGAGAACTTGTGGGCCTTGATAACGGGGACTCTACTGATTATGAAGATTATTTTACTGATAACAAAAAGCTCCACTCAAGAAAATTGTTCCAGAACAGACTGATTGCGATTATTCGCGGGAAGACAAAGGAATCTGCTTTTACAGTAAGTGCAGCAAGTAAAGGATTGCCGGTTTCTTCAATAAAATATGACGGTTCTGGTTGGAGCGAAAATTCTGAAGAAGTAATGCTAACTCCTGAAAAAGATTTTGTTCCTGTTCGAAAAATCGAAATAATTTGCGATGGAACAACTGCCCTTACAAAGGAAAATAAAGAAATCTCTGTAACTGCAAAAGTGCTTCCGGAAAATGCTTCTATTAAAACAATTCAATGGAATCCTGTTTTGAAAGAATGTGTTCCAAGCGATTATATTGAAGTTTGTGATTTGCAGGGAATTGGCTCTGGTGTAGAAAAAGCAGTTATAAAAGCAGTTTGCGATGGCGAATGCATTCTTCGTCTTGGGGCAAAAAATGGGCAGCAACATGATGAAATTTTAAGTGATTTGAACTTTACTGTAAATGGAGTTGGAAATCCAAAATTGAATCCTTATAAGCTGATTGAAGCCTGTCGTTTAAGCAGCTGGGATCCTTCTAAGGAAAAGCCTGTTGTTAGTCTTGAAAGCGGTATTTCTAACAGAGGATTTGGTCCAACCTGGATTAGTTTTGATAAAGTCGATTTTGGAACTGAAGGTGCAGATACAATCCACCTGCCGATTTTCAGTTTTGATACAGAACTTCCTGTTGAAGTATGGGATGGAATTCCAGAATCTTCTGAAAACGGAAACAATGAGAACGCAGGAAAATGTCTTTTGAAGGCAACCTATAAACATTCTTCTATTTATAATACTTTCAGCGAGAATGTTTTTACTTTGTCCCGCAGACTGTTTGGTGTTCATACAATAAGTATTGCATTTAAGACCGAACTTGTTTTCCACGGTTTTTATTTTGATCAGACAGCAAAAGCCTTGTCAAAACTATGTGCCCTTGATGCAGATGACATTGTTGGGGATTCTTTTACTAAAACTGAAGATGCAGTAACAGGAATTGGTAACAACGTTAATCTTGATTTTGCAAATATGGATTTTGGTAACAAAGGGGCAGTTAAACTTACAATTTGCGGTAAATCAAATACAGAAAACAATACAATAAATCTTAAATTATTTGGAGAAAACGGTTCTGTAAAGACTCACGTAATTGAATTTACTCACACAGATGATTACGAAGAAAAGACCTTTGAACTGACAGAGATTACGGGCCTCCAGAAAGTAAGTTTTGTATTCCTTCCGGGCTGTAATTTTGATTTCCGATGGTTTAAATTTTCTTGCTGACAGAAATTCCATCTCCATAAGGGAAGAACTCTGTGTTGAATTCCTTGTTTTCTTTTAGGAATTCAACATATTTCTGGATTTTCTTAACAAGTTTTTTTGTACTGTAATTGTGAGTTAGACTTAAATCTTCTACCATGCCGTGAAAAGAAAGATTGTCGCTTACAATTACTCCCTGTTCAGAAAGATTATTTTTAAATTTCTCAAAAAATCTGATGTACTGGGCTTTTGCGGCATCAATAAAAATCAAATCAAATTTTTCATTAAATTCATGAACTAAGGCATCTCCATATATAGGAGTGATTCTGTCATCAAGATTCATGTTATGGATGTTTTGTTTTGCGGTTATGTGGCGGTCTATATCAAGTTCAATTGTTGTAACATAAACATCATCTGCCGCAAGTGCAAAATTGATGGAAGAGAAACCAATTGCGGTCCCAATTTCTAAAACTTTTTTCAGATTGTGAGATTTAATGTAATCACAGATAAACTGACAGCTTTCATCCCGCATAATTGGAACTGAGTGTTTTTTTGCGTATTCCTGAATGTTTCCTAAATCTTCCATAATTATTTCCAGAATAATTTTATATAATTAATTTTTTTTGTTCAAGAAAAGAAGGAAAAAAGGAATGACCTGGCTTGATTAATAAATGTTAAAAAAAAACCGGTGCAGAACTCTCGAACTGCACCGGGAAAATCACGGTAGAATTTGGAGGAACCAGTTTTTTTTTATTTAGAAGATTTCTTCTTCTTTGATACAACGTCGAAAATTACTGCCAGAAGGAGTACGAGCCCTTTAACAGCTCTCTGCCAGTTCATATCAACGCCAAGAATAGACATACCATTGTTCAATACACCCATGAATACAGCACCAATTACAGCACCTGCAATAGTACCAGTACCACCATAAGCAGAAGCACCACCAATGAAACATGAAGCAATAGCATCCATTTCATAGTTCTGACCTGCTGTTGGCTGAGCTGAGTCAAAGCGTGCTACACAAACGAGAGCTGCAACTGCAGCAATGAATCCCATGTTTGTATAAGCAAAGAACATTACTTTATTTGTATTTACACCAGAAAGTTTAGCAGCCTTTTCGTTACCACCAATTGCGTAGAGGTAGCGGCCAGGAACTGTATTCTGTGTGAAGTAAGCATAAGCAGCAATGATGATTGCAAGCAAAATCAAGATTACAGGAATACCACGTGAACAAGCAAGGAACTGTCCTACGATTAAGATTACAACACTCAAAACAACTACTTTAAGAATAAAAGCAAGTCTTGGCTGTACTGTATAACCTTTCTTGATTTTCTTAATTCTTCCAACTACTTCTGCAATGATGTAGAGAGCTACAAGTACAAGACAGATAATCATTGTAAGGAGGAATGCATAAGTATCAACTTCGCCACCCCACATCTGGAATGTACCCATTTTTCCAGTAAGCTGACCTGGAATGAAGCTTTCAAACAATCTGCGATAGTTTTCTGGGAAAGGAGAAATTGGTCTACCATCAAGAATAATAGTAGCAATACCGCGCCATAAAAGCATACCTGCCAATGTTGTAATGAAAGGAGGAATATGCAAATAAGCAATAAAGAAACCGTGGGCAGCACCAATCATAATACCAATGATCAAACAAAGGATAATTGAAAGGTAAATATTCAATCCAAGATTAACTACAAAAACACCAGCCATAGCGCCAACTAAAGCAACTATAGAACCAACAGACAAATCGATGTTACCACCAGTCAAGATACAACAAAGCATACCGGCTGCAAGGATAGCAACGTAAGCATTCTGTTTAATAATGTTTGTAATATTTGCAGGAGCGAATAAAGATCCACGTCCAGTTGCAACAATCAAAATCTGGAATAAAATCATTACTCCAACAAGAACAAATACCATTGTATAGTTCTTTAAATTTCCTAAAGAAGAACTTAAACCTTTAGAAAGTCCGTTTTTCTTATCTTCCATTTTTTTCTCCTATTATTTACCTGAATTGATAATTTCTGTCATAATCTTTTCCTGAGTTGCATCTTTACCATCCATTTCGGCAATCATGCGTCCTTCGTTCATAACGTAGATACGGTCACACATACCAAGGATTTCTGGCATCTCAGAAGAAATGATAATTACAGATTTTCCTTCTGCTACCATTTCATTGATGATACAGTAAATTTCGTACTTAGCACCAACGTCAATACCGCGAGTTGGTTCATCAAGAATAAGAATATCTGGTTCTGCAAAAAGCCATTTACCAAGAAGAACTTTCTGCATGTTACCACCAGAAAGATTTCCTACAGCTTCATCTACAGAAGCACATTTTGTGTGCATAGCTTTTGCCATTTCAATGGAATATGCTTTTTCTTTATCAAAATCAATAATTCCATGATTAGATATTTTTTCAGGTTTAGCTGCTGTTGTATTTTTTGAAATTGATTCAGTAAGAATAAGTCCGTTTCCTTTACGGTCTTCTGTTACATAAGCAATTTTACTCTTAATAGCAGATTTTACGTTAGGGAAAGAAACTTCTTTTCCGTTCAAGAAAAGCTGACCACGAATATTTGCACCATAAGAATGACCAAAAATACTCATAGCAAGTTCTGTACGTCCTGCACCCATAAGTCCGGAAATACCAAGAACTTCACCTCTTCTTAAATTGAAATTTATATTGTCACATACTTTGATACCATCAAAGATTGGGTGATCAACAGACCAGTTGCGAACTTCAAAGAATACATCTCCAATTTTTGGAGTTCTCTTTGGATAGCGGTCTGTAAGACTACGTCCAACCATTGCTGAAATAATTGTATCTTCAGTAAATTTGTCTTTTGTCTTATCAAGTGTTGTAATTGAACAACCGTCACGAATTACAGTAATTTTATCTGCAACATAAGAAACTTCGTTCAATTTGTGGGAAATGATAATTGAAGTCATTCCCTGTTTCTTGAATTCTAATAAGAGATCAAGAAGATGTTTTGCTTCTTTATCTGTTAATGAAGCAGTTGGTTCATCAAGAATAAGGAGTTTTACATTCTTTCCAAGAGCTTTAGCAATTTCAACAAGCTGCTGTTTACCAACTCCAATATCTTTGATTAATGTTTTTGATGAATCACCAAGTCCAACCATTTTCAAAAGCTCATCAGCTTTATCAAAAGTTTCAGACCAGTCAATCTTAGCCTTACTTCCTCTTTCGTTTCCGAGGAACATGTTTTCACCGATAGTTAAGAGAGGAACAAGTGCCAATTCCTGGTGGATGATTACGATTCCTTTTTCTTCACTATCTCTGATTGTCTGAAATTTACAAATATCACCATCGTAAACAATGTCACCATCATAAGTTCCATATGGATAGATACCACTAAGAACATTCATCAAGGTTGATTTTCCAGCACCATTTTCACCACAAAGAGCGTGAATTTCGCCTTCTTCAACTTTAAGATTTACGTTACTAAGTGCTTTTACAGTACCGAAAACCTTGGTAATATTTTTCATTTCCAATAATGTCTTTGCCATTGGAACCCCACTTATTTATTTTTAACTGATTAATTTTTTAGAAAAAATCCATTTTCAAATTAATGAAAATGGATTTTTTTACAAGTTAGAACTAGTTCAATTCAGATTCTTTGTAGTATCCAGAATCAACTAACAATTCTTTGTAGTTGTCTTTTGTACCGAATACTGGTTCACAAAGATATGAAGGGATAACACCTGTTCCGTTGTCATATGTTTTTGTATCGTTTACTGGAGGTTCAGAACCTTTCAAGATAGCGTCAACCATATCAACAACTTTTGAAGCAAGAGTACGTGTATCTTTGAAGATAGACATAGCCTGAGTTCCCTTAAGCATGTTCTTTACAGATACGATATCACAGTCCTGACCAGTGATTAATGGGAAGTTTTCTGCTGTATATCCTACAGACAAGAGAGCGTTTGTAATACCCATAGCACATGAGTCATTTGATGAGTAAACTGCATCAAGTTTTTTACCTTTTGGTCCGTATCCATTAGCTGTGATAAGAACTTCCATACGTTTCTGAGCTTCTTCTGTTGACCAGTTCAATGTAGCACACTGAGCTTTTTCTGTCTGTTTTGAAGGAACAACTACAACACCTGAATCGATGTATGGTTTAAGAATGTCCATAGCACCACCGAAGAAGAAGTTGATGTTGTTGTCACCTGGGTCACCAGTAAAGAGTTCCATGTAAGCTGGATCATCTTTTGTACGGTTCTTGAGGTTCAATTTTTCAACAAGGTATTCACCCTGGATTGTACCTACTTTATAGTTATCGAATGTTGCATAGTAAGATACAGCATCTGTGTTCATAATA
Source organism: Treponema sp. (assembly GCA_024402665.1). Taxonomy (GTDB): domain Bacteria; phylum Spirochaetota; class Spirochaetia; order Treponematales; family Treponemataceae; genus Treponema_D. The sequence continues at coordinate 29,499 of JAKSTI010000009.1, read as the reverse complement.
AGACGGTCATAAGCGATAACCTTTACACCCTTCTTTTTAGCTGCTTCAAGAGCGTTAGAAAGAGCAGAACCATCGATAGCTGCGATTACGAGAACTTTACAGTTTCCTGTAATCATGTTTTCAATCTGTGATACCTGAGTTGGGATATCGTTAGCAGCATACTGTAAGTCTACAGAATAACCTGCTGATTCCAACTTAGCTTTCATATTTGCACCATCCTGATTCCAGCGCTGCAAATCTTTTGTAGGCATTGAAACACCTACTTTTGTAGCTGAGCTATTTCCGCCACAGCTTACTAATCCTAATGTCAGTACTGCGAGAGCAACTGCAATAAGTTTTTTCATAGTAAAAACTCCTTTTGTTATTTTTCGAGAACCAAGTTCTCATATTGCTAGTATAGAATAAATATGTAAATAAAATTCATCAAAATTCTTACTTTTTTTGTTATCTTCTGTGTATTTTTTTGTAAACCCTGTATTTTTTTGCAATCTATTAGGATTTTTTTGTACTAAAAAATGTGCTAATTGGTGAAAAAACTGCAAAATCTCGACTTTTGCTTCAATTTATAATATATTTATTTATATGAACGAATTTGAAAATCAAACTAACGGTGTACATGACAGCCTGGAACAGCATACTTCAATTCCTCTCCCACCAGAAAGAAGTGTTGTATTTTATAATGACGACTTTACAACTATGGAATTTGTAGTTGATATTTTGATTTCCATATTTAATTTTTCAAAAGAAAAAGCAGAAACAACAATGAGATGTGTTCACGAAAATGGATCTGCAGTTGTTGGTACATATACTTTTGACATTGCAGTTTCAAGAGCAACCTTAACAAGACAAATTGCAAAGAAAAACGGATTTCCATTGAGGGTAGAAGTTGAGTAATCGGGACGAAAGAAATAAAAACATTGTGAAACAGATGAAAGTAAGTCCTATGCTTACAAAGATTTTATCTGAAGCACTGGCAGAAGCAAAAAATTTACATCACCAATTCTTCACTCCTGAACATGTTCTTTCTGTTGCATTAAAGAACGATTTTGTATGTCATCTTCTTTATGAAAGCGGCGGTGACTTTGATGCCCTTAAACAGAATCTTAACAATTATCTTTCAGAAAAACTTCCATGCATCAGTGAAAATGTGAATCCTGAAATTTTAGAAAATACACCAGTTGAATCAGCGGGATTCCAGGCCGTTATGAACAGAGCGGTTTTCCATTGTGTTTCCTGCGATTCAGACATGCTTGATATTACAGATATCCTTGTAAGTATGTACGAAGAAGAAAGAAACTATTGTTCCTACTATTTAAAAAGCTGCGGTGTTGTTCGCTTAAGACTTCTGGAAACAATCACAAAGATAAAAGGTGTAAAAAGTAAACCTGCTTCAAGTGGGCCTGCCGGAAAATCTAATGGATCTGGAATGAACGGCATGATGGATCAGATTGGGTCAAATAATAGCGGCGGTTTGGAACGATTTGCAGTTAATCTTACAGAACAGGCAAAACAAGGTCAGTTTGATCAGCTGGTTGGTCGTGAAGAAGAAATTGAACGCACAATTCAGATTCTCTGCCGTAGAACAAAAAATAATCCTCTTCATGTTGGCGAAGCTGGCGTTGGTAAAACAGCAATCACTTATGGTCTTGCACAGCGCATTGTTGATAACAAAGTTCCAGAAAAACTGAAGGATTTTACAATCTACAGCCTTGATCTTGGACTTTTGCTTGCCGGTTCAAAATTCCGCGGTGACTTTGAAGAAAGACTTCACTCTGTAATAGAAGAATTAAAACAGAAAAAGAAAGCAATCTTATTTATAGATGAAATTCATATGATTATGGGAGCGGGAACAAACGGAAATTCCCAGATTGATGCCGCTAACCTTTTAAAACCAGTTCTTGCCTCTGGAGAAGTAAGATTTATTGGTTCTACAACTTTTGATGAATACACTACTCATTTTGAAAAAGACAGAGCCCTTGCACGCCGTTTCCAGAAAATTGATGTAACTGAACCAACAAGAGATGAAACAATCCGTATTATTAAAGGATTGCAGAGTAAATATGAAAAATATCATTCTGTAAAATTCTCTGATGAAGCTATTTCTACTGCAGTTGATTTTTCAATTCAATATATGCCGGACAGACGTTTGCCAGATAAAGCAATTGATGTAATTGATGAAGCTGGTTCTTATATTCATATCAGCAGAACAGGTGGTTTTGAAGGCAGAAAATCATTAAAGAAAGGCCGTGCTCCAACAATCAGTGCAGAAGATATTAAAACTGTTGTAGCAAAAATAGCAAAACTTCCAATAGATTCTGTGACTGCAGATGCAAAAGAATCTCTCAGAACTATTGAAGCAGATATGAATAAACAGATTTTTGGCCAGGACAAGGCAATTCTTACATTGGGAAAAGCTGTTAAGAAAGCAAGAGCCGGTTTTAGAAATCCAGATAAACCAGAAGGCAATTTCCTTTTTGTAGGACCAACTGGTTGTGGAAAAACAGAACTTGCAAGAAGTTTGGCACAACTTTTACAGCAGCCATTGCTCCGTTATGATATGAGTGAATATCAGGAAAAACATTCTGTAAGCAGACTTGTTGGTTCTCCTCCAGGATATGTTGGTTTTGAAGAAGGGGGCCAGCTTACAAAAGATGTTCGCAAAAATCCTCATGCAATTATTCTTTTTGATGAAATTGAAAAGGCTCACGAAGATATTTACAACGTTCTCCTTCAGGTAATGGATTACGGAATCCTTACTGATAATCAGGGCAGAAAAGCAGATTTCCGTTCCTGCATGATTATTATGACAAGTAACGCCGGTGCCAGAGATATGGAAAAAATGGGAATCGGATTCGGTTCTGATATTTCTGATTCCAGTGAAGCTACTTTGCTTGAAGCGGTGAATAGAGAATTCTCGCCAGAATTTAGAAACAGACTTGATGCTGTAATTCCTTTTAATCATTTAAGTATGGAAGTTGCAACTATGGTCTGCAAAAAAGAGATTTCAAGACTTTCTGACAGACTGAAAGCTAAAAATATTAATCTGACCGTATCTGATGATTGTATTGAGTTCCTTACTCAAGAAGGTTATTCAAAGGAATTCGGGGCCAGAAATATGGCTAGAACAATTGAAGATAAAGTTGCAAATACTCTTGTTGATGAAGTACTATTTGGACGTCTTGAAAATGGTGGCGATGTCACTGCAGTTTTCCAAAACGGAGAAATAGTATTCAACTATGAAGGCTAAAAACATAAAAAATCTTCATTCCATTGTATTTTTCGCGGTTATTATTTCTGTTATTGTTGGGGCAATTATAGTTCTGTCTGTTGCCATGCTAAGAAATAACGGAAATAAATCTTCAATTCAAACAGAGAGCAACAAAAAAATGTATCACATTCTTATTCTTGGAGAATATGAAAACGAACATTTTTTGCGGGAGATTTACGAAGGCGCAAGTACACTTTCAGAATCTTATAATATGGTCCTTGATTTTTACGTTCCTAAAACTCAGGCCGAAGAAGAATCTCTTCAGGAACTTTTTGATTACGCTTCTTATGTAAATGCAGACGGTATTATTGCTTACATCGATTCTCCTGATAACATTAAGGAACTTCCACGCAAATCTGATGGAACATTAATTCCATTAGTTTCTACGGGGCAGTACTCTCCTACCCTTACACAAATTTCATTTATTGGAAACAGCTACTGGGAATTAGGAAAAAAAATTGCAGAAGAAGCAGTTTATCTTTTGAATCAGCAGGGAACAATTTTCATCATCAATAATGAAAACAATACCCACAACAACTACCGAAACCTGATGAACAGTCTTTTTGACTCGCTCAATAACTATAAAACAATTAAGTACACAGAAATTTCTTCTGTCTCTCCTAATATGCTGTTTTCTGATACTAAGAAATGTCTTTTACTTTCTCTTTCAGAAGAAGACACTATTCAGACAGCACAGGCAATTCAGGACTTCCACTTTGATAACTCAAAAAATTTCCGCATAATGGGTTTTGGAAGCAACGAAACATGTCAGTTCTATTTACAAAAAGAAATTATTCAGGAATTAATCTCTCTTGACCCTGAAAAAATCGGGCAGAAAGCAATACAGGAATTATTCGAATATTTTACTTTTGGTTATGCCAACAGTTATATTGCTGCAGACGTTAAAATCACAAGAGGTAAAAAATGAAAAAAATCTCTTTGAAAAAATTTACCTCTCTTCGCAGCCGAATCATGATTTCTGTTCTTGCAACTCTTGCCCTTATGATTATTATTCTTGCTTCAACAATGCGTCTTGATTTGCTTGCAGTAAACTCTTTGGGAGATTCCTACAAATCAAACACAGACTTGAATCTTTTCTCTCAGCAGCTGGCAGAAACTGAAAAGGCCATGGAAAATTACGTAATCTATCACACTTTTGAAAGTATTGATTCTTACTATTCAGGCCGTTCAAAAGTAGAAGATTTTGCATCTCAGCTTCAGGAATCGCCTTCAAAAAATGAATTGCTCCAGAAAGAATATGTTGTAAAACAGCTTTCAAAATCTTTTGTTATTTACAGCAACAAAGCAATCACCGCAAGACGTGCAAACAGTACAGAAGAACTGGAAGTTTTTTATTCAAAGACAATCAACTGTTATAATCACCTGCTTTCAGAACTGCTCTCCTTAAACAAACTGTTTTTGCAGGAAAACGCAGAGAATTATAAACAGAACAATGAGAGAATCATCCTTACAACAAAAATGAGTATTGTCCTCTTTATGCTGATTGCCCTGCTTATTTTTATGCTGCTTTATTTTATGATTACAAATATTACAAAACCGCTGGCAGAAATTTCTGAAGTTGCAAACCGTGTTTCTAAGAGAGACTTTGATGTTCCATTATTCCAGCACAATACAGATGATGAAATTGGTAATATTTGCCGTGCCTTCAACAGAATGATTATCAGTATCAGAGAATATATTGATACAATCTGGGAAAAAGCCAGAACAGAAGCTGAACTTAAAGAAAAAGAAATTGAAATGCAGGCTCTTTATACAGATGCCCAGCTTAGAGCCCTTCAGAATCAGATTAATCCACACTTTTTGTTTAATACACTGAACACAGGATCTCAGCTTGCGATGATGGAAGGTGCAGATAAAACATGTTACTTTATTGAACAGGTAGCAGATTTTTTCAGATACAACATTCAGCAGCAGGAAAAAAATGCCACTGTTGATGAAGAACTTGGACTTGTTGATAACTTCGTTTATATTATGAAAGTTAGATTTGGTGAACGCCTGGAATTTATAAAAGAAATTCCAAACGGGCCTTTCAAAGAGCAAATCCCGGTTATGACACTTCAGCCTCTTGTAGAAAACTGCATCAAACACGGTCTTAAAAATACAAAAGGAAAAGTAATCTTAAAGATTGAAAATGAAGAAAAACATCTTATAATCAGTGTTAGTGATAACGGAAGCGGAATGCCGGCAGAAATCAGAGAAAGCGTATTTAATGCTGTAAAAAATGATTCAACTCAGCTGCCTTCTGAACTTATCAACAAAAATCTTGATCCAGTTTCTGTTGATGGCGAAAAACACACTGGAACCGGACTTGTAAACGTTTTCCTCAGATTAAAAATGAACTTCCACAATCAGGATGTTTTTGATATTACAACTGGCGAAAACGGAGTTGGAACAAAATTTATAATAAGGATTCCTAAACATGTATAATATTTTGCTTACAGATGATGAACAGATTGTAGTAGACTCATTAAGTTTTATTATCAACAAGAATTTTGAAAATCAGGTTAACATAAAGAGAGCCCTTTCTGGAACTGAAGCAATTGAACTTGTTACCAGAGAAAATATTGATATTATCTTTATGGATATTAATATGCCTGGATTAAACGGTCTTGAAACTGTAAGCTGCATTAAAAAATTAAAACCAGAAACTGTAATCATTATGCTTAGTGCTTTTGACCGCTTTCAATATGCACAGGAAGCAATGAATTTAGGTGCCTTTAAATATATTACAAAGCCTGTAAACAGAAACACCGTTATTCAGACAATCCGTTCAGCAATGGACTTTATTGATACAAATCGTGGAAAGCAGACTGCAGACATTGAACTTCACAAAAAACTAGATTTAGTTTCTCCTATGATTGAAAGTGATTTTCTTTATGCCTGTATCTTCAACAACGATTCTCATTTTGATATTGATGCCTATCTTTCTTACTTCAACTTAAAAGAAAATTTCTTTCAGGTGTGCTGTTTTGAAATCCCTAACATCAATTCAGAAAATCAATATTCCAACTTTCTGAAAATCAGAGATACTCTTAATGAAAATCACAAGTGTCTTGTAAGTTCATTCATTACAAACAGACTTATTGCCTTGTATCCGCTGCAGGATTATGAAAAAGACGATTCATCTTTTGTAACAGATCTTATTCAAAATACATTCAACACATTAAATTTCAATATCCATTCAGGAATCAGAGCCGGAATCAGTAAAAACTATGACGACTGGACAAAAATCAAAGAAGCTTACAATGAATGTATAAATTGTTTGAATCAGGTTCCTCAAAATGGCGGTATTTTCTTTTCTGAAACAGCAACTATTTCTACTGCAGAGCAAAATACATCAAATCTTTCTGAATTCAAAAAACAGCTTTTCCAGAAATTCCGTTTGGGAGATTTAACAGGAGTAACTTCCTTCCTTGATCTTTATTGTTCCCAGCTTTCAAATACTCATTCAGAATTAGACAAGATTAAAAACGCACTTTTTGAAGTAATTGTCACAGTCCGCAATACTACAGAAGAATTTATTCCTAATTATAAAAATGAAGCCTTTGATAACGCCTTCTCTTTCTTTGCAAAAGAAAACGATCTGGTAACATTAAAGGATTTTGTAAAACGAACTATGGCCGAATGTATTTCTGCAATCATAAGCAAAAAGCAGAAAGCAGAAAATCCAATTATTAAAAAAGTATGCGATTATATAAATGACAATCTTTCTGAAGACATTTCTCTTGAACAGATGGCCGAATACACAAAGGTAAGTTCATTTTATTTGAGCAAATTGTTTAAGGAAGAAAAAGGCGTTACTTTTGTAAATTTCTTGTCTGACCGTCGCCTTGAAAAAGCACAGGAAATGCTTAAAAACACAGACAAACCAATTAAAGAAATTACCGCTGAAGTTGGTTATAACGATCAGAACTATTTCAGCAGATTGTTTAAGAATAAATTCGGTATTTCACCATCTGATTTCCGAAACGATTTATAACTTTACCTGGAAGGAGCTTTTATTTTATGAATCCAAAGACAAAAAAATCATCATCAATTCTTGCTGCAGTTTCAGTTCTTTTACTTTCTGCGGCAGTTTTAATGCCTTTATCTGGTTGTAAAAATAAAAAATCCGACTCAAATCAGGGCGATTCTTCAGATGCTCCTGAAAAAAAAATCACTATTGGTTTTTCTATTGATACTCTTGCTATAGAACGATGGCAGCGTGACCTTGATGTTTTTATGAACGTTATTAAGGAAAATGGAGCCGAAGTTATTGTTCAGAACGCAGGAAACAATCTTGAAGAACAGAACCGCCAGTTAATGTATCTTGCAGACAGAAATGTTGATTGTATTGTTGTTCTTCCAAAAGATGCAAACGGGATTTCAGAATCAGTTCAAAAAATCAAGGCAAAAGGAATCCCTGTAATTTCTTATGACCGCCTTACTCTTAATGCTGATATTGATTTGTATCTTTCCATCAACAGTGAAAAAGTTGGCGAATTAATGGCTCAGGGAACTCTTGCAAGAACACGTGGCCGTTCATGGTTCTACATTCTTGGCCCAGAAGAAGATTACAATATGACCTTAATTAAAAAAGGCATCAACAATATTATTTCAAAAAATACAAATGTCAGTATTGATCATGTTTACTACACAGACGGATGGAACTACGATCTTGCCAACGAAGAAATGATTCGGCTTATTAAAAATGGTCGTATTCCAAATGCAATTATTTGTGGTAATGATGCAGTTGCAGACAGTGTAATTCAGGCCCTGACTACATATTACAACGGCGACCATATTTGTATCTGCGGACAGGATGCTGATATTGCCGCATGCCAGAATATTATTAATAAAAAACAGGATTTTACAGTTTACAAACCAATTACAAAACTTGCAGAAACGGCTGCAATTTATGCAGTTCGAATTGCAAAAGGCGAATCTGTAGAAGAACTTTCTACTGATATTGCCAGCATCAATAATGGTTTTGGAAAAATCCCTGTTATCTGGCTTGATCCAGTTCTTGTAGACAACAAAAATATGGATAAAATTGTTATTGATTCTGGTTTCCACACACATTACGACGTTTACAGAGATTAATTTTTACTTTAAAAAAAACTGTGCTATAATTCTCTTATGGCTAAGAAGAAATTCAGTTTAAATTTTACTTACGATTCTCCAGTTTCATTAAGTTTCGTAATTCTTTCGGTTTTAATTTTAGTTCTTGATTTAACAGTACTAAAATTAAAATTAAATCAATCTATTTTACTCTCCCCTACTTCATCAGCAGGAGCATTTCCTTTTGCATTTTCTGATGTAAAAAGCATTTTCAGATTGTTTCTGTACATTTTTGGCGGCACAGATAAAACTGTCTTTTTGACAAATTGTCTTCTAATAATTTTGATGGGCCCTGAAATGGAAGAACGATACGGCTCGATTATTATTGGGATTATGATTTTTGTTGCAGCTTTCTTTGCAGGAGTCCTTAATGCTTGTTTCTGCAAAAACCCAATGAGCGGCTGCAATTCGGTTGTATTTATGTTTATTCTGCTTGATACAATTCTGACTTTCTCTAAAAAGAAAATCAAAGCAACTTCAATTGCCATAATTGCACTTTTTATTTGCCGGGAAGTATTTATTGGTAACGTAAATGGTGCCGTTGGAGTTATGATTACAATTGCCGGTGGATTATGTGGCAGCCTGTTTGCTTTCCTTGCTTCTCCAAGAGCCAGAAGTGAAAGAAAAGGCGGTCTTTTGATTAAGGCAGAAAAATTTACTAAAAAATCATCTTCTAAATCCCACAGTGAACCAAAGTCAAAACCTCAGTCTTCAGCTTCTTCAAGCAGCAGCGACGAAACTGTGGTTGGAACTTTAAAATTCTAATCTGTTTTTTCAGAAAAAGATAAAAAAAGCCGAAAGTTTTCACTTTCGGCTTTTCATTTTTTCAAACCTGTTTATTAATTAATGATTAACCAAAGATTGGACGAACTCTGTTTACAGTATCGCAAGCCTTGAGTTTTTCAATAATTTCATCTGTAACAACACCGTCTACGTCAATGATATTGTAAGCAACATCACCACGAGCCTGATTGATGAATGAAGAAATATTTAATTTTGATTCACCAATAATTGTTGTGAACTTAGAAATTGTATCAGGAATATTTTTGTGGCTGATACAAAGACGAGTTCCGCCAGCAGGAATTGGGTTGTCTGTAACTGTTTTTGGGAAGTTTACAGAGTTTACAATGTTTCCTTTTTCCAAGAAATCTTTAAGCTGAGCAGCAGCCATAATAGCACAGTTATCTTCTGCTTCTGGAGTAGAAGCTCCTAGGTGTGGCATTACGATTACATTTGGTTTGTTCAAAAGTTCTTCTGCAGCAAAGTCTGTAACCAAACATTTTACTTTTCCACTTTCAAGAGCAGCAAGAATATCAGCATTGTTTACAAGTCCACCACGAGCAATGTTGATGATGCGAACACCGTCTTTCATTGTTTTGATAGAAGTAGCATTAATCATGCCTTTTGTATCATTTGTCTGTGGAACGTGAATTGTGATGTAGTCTGATTTTGCATAAACTGTATCCAATGTTTCAGCAATTTTTACATTGTGATCCAAAGAAAGAGCTGCTTTTACAGAAAGGAATGGATCGTAACCAATTACATCCATACCAAATTTAAGAGCAAGGTTAGCAACCATAGCACCAATAGCACCAAGACCGATTACACCAAGAGTTTTACCTTTTAATTCTGGTCCTACAAACTGAGATTTTCCTTTTTCTGCTAAATCAGGAATTTCATCACCTTTTCCTGCCAGACCGTTAGCCCATTTGTTAGCATCAATTAAAGGACGGCTAGAAACGAGAAGTGCCAGCATAACTAATTCTTTTACAGCGTTAGCATTTGCACCAGGAGTGTTGAATACTACAACACCTTTTTCTGTAAGTTCAGGAATTGGAATATTGTTTGTACCAGCACCTGCACGAGCAACAGCTTTTACATTGTCAGAAAGAGCCATTTCGTGCATATCTGCAGAACGAACTAAGATAGCATCTGGATTACTGAATTCTGATGCAATTTCATAATTATCGCGGTCCAACTGATTAAGACCACAAGCAGCAATTTTATTTAAAGTTTGAATTTTGAAACTCATTGTATTTTCCTTATTAATAAGTGTTGTGTTTTCGACGGGCTCAACCACCAAATCTGTTTCTTTTGCGGTGGTTGAGCTTGTCGAAACCACCTTTTTTGATTTTGATAGAGAAGGTAGTAAACTATGTTGATTATTAATCAATGCTTCTCTTTTTTTTCTACTCCAGCCTTGAACTTGTTTTTCTCTTAAAAAAGCATCTTTGATATTTTTGCATTCTTCGAAATAAACAAGTTCAACTGGAAGTCTATGCTTTGTATATTCTGCCCCTTCACCATGCTTATGTTCTTCTATTCTTAGTGTAAGATTTGTTGTACTACCTACATAATAGGAATTGTCAGAACATTTTAATATGTACATGTATCCGTACAGATTTACCTCCGCATTGTGGTTTCGACAGGCTCAACCACCGTATATTATTTATTTTCTTCAGCGAATTTCTTCATGAATTCTACCAAAGCCTTAACGCCTTCAATAGACATTGCATTGTAGATTGAGGCACGCATACCACCTACTAAGCGGTGACCTTTAAGGTTTACAAAACCTGCAGCAGCAGCTTCTTTACAGAACTTGTCGTTGATTTCTTTTTCTTTTGCAAGAACAGCTTCGTCTGTAGCGCCTGCAACAGAGTATTTTGTTAAGAATGGAACGTTCATTAAAGAGCGTGAACCAACTTCTGTTGTTGCACGGTAGAAATCGCTTGAATCAAGGAAGTTGTAAAGGTAATCAGCCTTTTCCTTGTTGCGTTTAAGCATTCCTTCAGCACCACCGTTAGCTTCAATCCAGTGAAGAACTTTTCCAAGTACGTAGATTGTGTAGCATGGAGGTGTATTGTACATAGAGTCGTTATCAGCGTGTGTTTTGTATGCGAGCATTGTTGGTGTGCCTGGAAGACAATTTTCAACTTCTGGAATCAAGTCTTCGCGAACGATTACCAATGTAACACCAGCAGGAGCCAAGTTTTTCTGAGCACCAGCGAACAAAAGTCCGAATTTAGAAACATCAAGTGGTTCAGAAAGTACACAAGAAGAAATATCTGCTACCAATGGAATGTTTCCTGTTTCTGGAATGTATTCATAGTGAGTTCCCATGATTGTGTTGTTGAAACAGATGTAAACATAGTCGTAGTCGCCTTCAACTTTTTCAACTTTTGGGATGTAAGAGTAGTTTTTATCTTTTGATGAAGCAATTACATCAACTGCAACACCAAGTTTTTTTGCTTCTGCAGCAGCTTTTTTTGCCCAAACACCAGTTTCGATGTAAGCAGCTTTTTTATTTTTAATACCAAGGTTCTGTGCAACCATAGCAAACTGAGTTGAACCACCACCCTGTACGAACAATACTTTGTAGTTATCTGGAACATTCATCAATTTGCGAACCATTGCTTCAGCATCCTGAATGATTGGTTCATAAGCCTTTGAACGGTGGCTCATTTCCATAACAGACTGACCAGTTCCATTGTAATCCATCATTTCTGCAGCACATGCCTGCAAAACTTCTTCAGGTAAACAAGAAGGACCTGCACTAAAATTGTACACTCTAGACATATTTATTTTCTCCTATTAAATAACTAAGTTTAATGCATTCAAAATAGAAATATTTTCTACTTTGATATTTTCGGGGACTTTCAATATAAGGTTGGTCATATTTACAATCCCTTTAATTCCGGATGTGACAAGGCGATCTGTCATTTGCTGGGCATCTTTGCTCGGGACTGTAAGAACTGCGTATTCAATTTTTTCTTTCCTGATTACAAACTGCATTTCACTGGCAGGGTAAAGAGGGAAAGTAGAGCGCAAGATTTCTACACGGTTTACGTTAGAATCAAAGCCTGCTTTTATAACAAAAGGACTGCCTTCAACCAGATTTTCATCAAGAAGAGCTGCACCTAATCGGCCAAGACCAACTATGCAGCAATTCTTTTTTACAGAAATCTGATTTTCTGCTTCAAGGTGAGATTCAAGTCCAAGTATTTGTTCCAGAACTTCTATAAGTTCTTTTACATAATATCCGTTTGAAACACCTTTATGAAAACCTACCAACCATAAATCATGACGAATCAGACTGTCTTTCCAACCGGTAGCATTACTGATTGCCATTGATGTTATTTTATCAGAAGACCATGACTTCAAAATCTGAAGCAGCTGGATCATCCTTTTTTTTGTTGGTTCAGGTAAATCAACTATAGTGCTCATTTTATGCTCTCTAAGACTTGGGGTCAATTTGAATTCATAGGGAATTTGGTTGAATTCCAGTTAAAATGTAGCAAATTTGTGTTAAAAATGCAAATACTGTTAAAAGTTTAACAATAAATTAATTCAATGATTTTAAGTGGGATTATTTTACAGGAATCAGCTGAGTTTCATAGAAAATAACTACCTCATTTGTAAACTGCTGCTCCAGTTTATTCTGATAGCTTATGATATTTCCAATGTAGTTTAATGTGATTTGTGGAGTTTTATTTGAACTAACCCGCCCCATTCCCGCATTGTACATAGCAAGAGCACTTACGCTGTTTCCTGCTTTTTTAAGACACAACTTTAAATGAGCAAGTCCGTATTTTGCACTGATTCGTGGGTCAAAAAAATCTTCTTCGCTTAGCTGAGGAAAAGAATTGCTGTTTAACTGGAAAAGTCCCCTGTCTACAGTACCATTTGTATTATGCCCAACCGCCCGTACCCTGTAATGACTTTCTGTGTGAGCAAGAGAAAATGCCAGTGAAAGAGGAATATCATTTTTGTCTGCTTCAGTAAGAATGGCTTTTGCAATTTCCGCATCACCAGTGACTTCTGTATAAAACCATTCCACGGTGCTTCTTGAAACAGACTGGCGGTACAAAGTAAGACCCTTATCTGCTACATTATCAAGACTTTTGAATGAAACATCAGAAACATAATCAACTATATAATCTGCCATAGTTTCATCATCTGAATTTAAAAGTAAAGCGTCTGAAGCATCCAGGGAATTAGAATCTGAAGGGGCAATCGCTACCATTTTAAGCTGCTCTTCTGTTAATTCAATATCATTATCAGGAAGATACACGCTTATAAAAAACGCCCCAAGCATAAAAATTGATGTCAGGAAAATCAAAAAGACAGAGAAAACCGGGAAATTTCTTTCATAGCATTCATCAGTTTCCATAAATGGCAATGCTGTCCTTTGAATCCATCTGAGATTTATTTAAATCATCTGCAGTTGAAAAATACACGTACTGAGCATGTTTTACGGCAAGGGCTTCTATAAACTGATTAGGACCAGAAACAGCGCCTTTTTCATAAACCATAAGGGCTTGTGGTAAAAGGAATCCTGCAATACAAGTGCAATCCTTAATTCTGCGTGCTGTGTGATTATAAGCGTTAATAAAAAGTTCAACTGAATCCTGAGTTGTAAGGTCTTTATCTACAATAGGATTTAGAATCACAAATGTATCAGAATCATCAAGAGGTTTTAACTGTTCACGAAGATCTGCAAGAAGAGCTTCATTATAACTTTCAGGTTCAAGTTCAACTTCCGACCATTTGATATCAATAAGTTTAAGTGATGATGGTGCAACTTCTTTACCATCTGCTAATTTATAAAGTTTGTTTGCTTTTACTTCAAAAACTGGATCTAATTTCATTAATCTATCCTTATAGTATTTTTTTATGATTGAAAACATGTCGGTTAAAAAAATAAACGGTGGCTTATAAACCACCGTCTTGTATTTCAGGTGGCACTTGAAACCACCAAAGTAAATCTATTCAGTCAAAATACGAATAACTTCAGCTTTATCCTGAGTATCAAGAATTTCCTGACGTTTTTCAGGACTCTTGAACAATAAACTTACTTCAGCAAGGAACTGAAGATGTGGACCAGTTTTGTTTACTGGTGAAAGTGTCATGATGAAGATTCTACATGGTTCCTGATCCAATGAATCAAAATCAACTGGGTTATCAGAAATACCAATACAAGCTACAAGGTCAGTAACTGTGTCTGTCTTTCCATGAGGAATAGCAATACCATGCTTCATTCCTGTAGACATTTTTCTTTCGCGATCTAATACGCATTCGCGAGCTGCTGTTTTATCAGTAACCTTTCCAGCCTTAAAAAGAACGTCAATCATTTCATCAACGATTTCTTCTTTTGTTGTTCCTTTCAAATGAAGATTTACTGTGTCTGTTGTTAATACTGTTCTCAAATCCATATTTCTCATTTTATTCCAGATAGGAAAATTGTCAAGTGCCAAAAGCCCACTTTCAACATGTTTATTAATAAAAAATTTTTACTATAAATTAATACTTTTATACATCAGAAATTGGCCTACTTTTAAAAAATTCTAATTTACTACATAGGGGAAATCCACTATACTTTTTAAAAAATACAAACAATTTTTTTAAGGAAATATATATGATTAACTGGACAAACGCAGACAAACTTTCTTCATGGAAGAAATTGTTGTCATTGAAAGGTGCTGTTTCTGTTGCCGATGAACTTTCTTCTGTAAATGCAGCTGACAGAATTGCAAAGTATTCTATCCCAATGGGTGGAAATCTTACTTACAATTACGCTGCGAAACAGGTAAATGAACAGATTCTTAAGACTTTGGCAGAACTTGCAGAAGAGCAGCAGCTTGTTGAAAAATATCAGGATTTGTTGAATGGCTCTGTAATCAACACTGGTGAAAATCGTATGGTTCTTCATCAGCTTACACGCGGTCAGCTTGGAAAAGACGTTATGGCTGATGGCGTAAACAAGCGCGAATTCTACATCAACGAAGTAAAACGCATTGCTGATTTTGCTAACGATGTTCACTCTGGAAAACTTGTAAACGAAAAGGGTGAAAAATATACAACAGTTTGTCAGATTGGTATTGGTGGTTCTGATCTTGGTCCACGCGCTATGTACCTTGCTTTGGAAAACTGGGCAAAGAAAAACAATACTTTCAAAATGGAAGCAAACTTCATTTCTAATGTTGACCCAGACGATGCAGCAGCTGTTTGCAAAAAATTAGACATTTCTAAAACAATCTTCATTTTGGTTTCTAAATCAGGAACTACACTTGAAACTTTAACAAACGAATCATTTGTAAAAGAATTCATTAAAGCTGCTGGCTGCGATGCTTCTAAACACATGATTGCTGTTACATCTGAAACTTCTCCATTGGCTCACAACCCAGACTACATGGCTGCTTTCTATATGGATGATTACATTGGTGGTCGTTATTCTTCAACTTCTGGTGTAGGTGGAGCAATTCTTTCACTTGCATTCGGACCAAAAGTATTCCAGGACTTCCTTGATGGTGCTGCAGAAGAAGATAAACTTTCTTTGAACAAAAACATCTGCGAAAACCCAGCTTTGATGGACGCTTTGATTGGTGTTTACGAAAGAAACGTTCAGGAATATCCTGCAACTGCAATTCTTCCATATTCACAGGCTCTTTCACGCTTCCCAGCTCATTTGCAGCAGCTTGATATGGAATCTAATGGTAAATCTGTAAACCGTTTTGGTGAAAAAATTGACTATGTAACTGGTCCTGTAATTTTTGGTGAACCAGGAACAAACGGTCAGCACTCATTCTATCAGTTGTTGCACCAGGGAACAGACATTGTTCCATTACAGTTCATTGCTTTCCAGGAAAATCAGACTGGTGACGATGTAACAATTAAAGGTTCAACTAGCCAGACAAAACTTTGCGCAAACGTAACAGCTCAGATTGTAGCTTTTGCCTGCGGTAAAAAAGATGAAAATCCAAACAAAGCATTTGCCGGTGGCCGTCCTTCAAGCTTGATTTACGGTAAAGACGTAAATCCTAAATCTTTAGGTGCATTGCTTGCTCACTACGAAAACAAAGTTATGTTCCAGGGATTCGTTTGGAACGTAAACAGTTTTGACCAGGAAGGTGTTCAGCTTGGTAAGAAGCTTGCTACAACTGTATTAAATGGTGGAGCAACAGGTGCTCTTAAAGCATTTGTAAATCTTTTAATTAAATAAAAGAACTTATATTCTAATTTTTACCAGAAGACTGTCATAAAAGAAACATAATGTTTTTTTTCGGCAGTCTTTTTTTATTATTTTCCAATCTGTAACTTACAAAAAACCGTTTTTATTATATAATTGACTATGCGTAGTTAATCTATGCGAATCATTTCAAAAAGAAAACGGAGAAAATTTATGAAACTAAAATTCCTATCACTACCTCTTCTGTCACTAGCTTTAATTGGGTGCACATGGACACCTGTAAACAAAGACTACAAAATCAGAGAGAAGACAACATTTTCAGATTTTTCATCACTGAACAAACCTGTAATCATTACATCAACTTTATCCCAGACATTCGAACATAACGAATATTCCACAACAAGAAGGTATGGCTCTCTCCTGGCAATTTACGACTGGGAATCTAACTCAGTTTACGATTATGTTTATTCCCCTGACCGATCATTCCGCGGAATCCAAGTTCTTATGACTCAGGCTACATTGGAAGACAACAGCTCCATTTTTTATGGACTGGGAGAATACAATCTTAATTATATAACACCAGACGGTTCATCAATTAAAACTCAGGCTTTTCCTAAAAACAGCCTTTTTTCTACAAAATGGGCAGCCAAAGAATTTGCCCCAGGAACATCTCCTATTTTGTTCTCCGGCCATTATGATTACACCGACAATAAACTTAAATGCAGAGCTATAGAAATTGATCCTGTAACAAAAAAAACAAGAGAAGGATTACTTTTTGATGATTCCTGGCCTTCTTTAGGAGATCTCTCTTCGGTTACAGACAGCAATGGAACTGTCTGGGTCATTTACAGAACAGACCGTGATGAAAACGAAGAAAGTAAAACAGTAATCAAAAAACTTAATAAAACAACACTTGGCCTTGAAAATTCTTTTGCAGAACTTCCAAACATGTCAGGAACTTATGATATCTATGATGGATGGGAAAACAGATACTATTATGAACTTTTGTATGCAGATACAGAGAATCTTGTTTTAAGAAAACATATTTATACAAATAACCCTGCAAATGAAGCAAGTTTAGTGACAATCAATCTTTCAACAAAACAAATTACTGAAATTGATTTTGGTTCAGATAAATCTATTAGAGCCGCTGCCAGACTTAATGGCAAATTATATGCTTTTACCGGTGCTTATGATGAAAAATGGAGCCCTTATGAAATCAATATAAGTACAGCAACCGCTACTAAAGTTTCTGCAGAAATTGCTATTCCAAGATGTGATGATACATTTATCCGCGGAAATAAAATCTTCTTTGTAGACAGTTATGATGGGCAAATAAATATTTATTGCTTTGATGCCCAGACTGTTTCTTTTACACAAGTTAAGACTATCACTTTAGGAGATTTATAATGAAAAAGTTTATTTTATCTTTATTGATTTTAGCAGGAATTTCATCATTTAGTTTTGCATATCCAATGATTCAGCTGGATATTGATGGACCATCTGTTTTATCAGAAATTCACAATGATTGCTTTAATAATAGTAACCCATTTTCTTCATCAACAGATCTTTTTCCAGTTTCAGGAATATCACTTTCAATCAGCTGGGATTTTGACACTTCTGACCCAAAAGATATTCATTACCTTGCAGGATTACAGGCTGGTTTTAAATATGTCGGAGTTTATTATGCCGGTTTAGGTGGATTTTCTTACAAACTTTGCGATTTAGGGAAACTGCGCCTTGAACTGGTAACAACTGCTGCTGGCGGAGTTCATTACATGCTTTTTGGTGGCGCAGGACTTTATACCCAGATTAGTGCAGATTTCATCCTTTCTGGTCCCAGCCGAAGGGGATTTTATGGAGGACTTGGCTTAGTTGATTACACTATTTCTAATGTCCAGTTTTTTAAGGATTTTGGAACTCAAGTCGATATCATAAACAACTTTGGAATAAGAGCTGTAATCGGAATCAGATTTTAAATTTTTTTATTGACGTTACCATTCTCGTTCTATTATTTTTTAAATAGTATGAGCGAGAAAAAATTAACTTCGGCACTTCCTGCCATAAAACAAAGTGATCTGGAAAACGCCAACGATTTTTACAAAATGGCATTTCAGTTTCAGCAGATTATGATGGTGTATGAAAGTGCAATTAAACAGATTGAAACAAAATTAGATATTTTAAGTAAAGAAAGTGTTGTCAGCAAAAAAAGAAATCCAATAGAGACTGTAAAATCAAGAATCAAAGCCCCAGACAGCATTGCGGCTAAGCTTGAAAAAAAACATCTCCCAATCACTTTTGATTCAATGATTAAAAATCTTTGCGATATTGCCGGTGTAAGAGTTATCTGCCCTTATATTTCAGACATTTATGCAGTTAGAGATATGCTGCTTAAACAGCCAGATCTAAAACTTGTAAGCCAAAAAGATTACATTGAAACACCAAAAGATTCAGGTTACAGAAGCCTTCATCTTGTAGTGGAAATCCCGGTTTATCTTTCTAAGACAGAGCATGATGTTCGTGTTGAAATCCAGCTTAGAACAATTGCCATGGATTTCTGGGCCAGTCTTGAACATCAGTTGAGATACAAAACTTCAACAAAAGTTCCAGACAGCATCAGAAGAGAACTGTATCGCGTTGCAGAAACAATTGCTATGACAGATCAGGAAATGGAAGAAATTGCTCTTGAATTGCAGGCCATAGAATAGACTATTTTGTTTAGCATTGTTTTTTCTCTGTTTTTTAGGTATTATTTAATTGATTTAATTTATTCTAAAAGCTCCAGAGGAAAAAATGAAGGAACGACAGTCACGCCTTAAGTTGATTAAAAATCTTATTAAAAATAACCGCATTGAAAGTCAGGATGATTTACTTGATTTGCTTTTGAAAGACGGTTATGAAGTAACACAGGCAACCTTAAGCCGCGACTTAAAATTATTGAAAGTTGGAAAAGTTCCTGATGGCAAATCTGGTTATATGTATGCTTTACCCGGGGATGTAGAAAATGCAGAAAATCAGATTATTTACGTTCAGGACTTTTTAAGAGGGTATGTAAGCATTGATTTTAGCGGGAATATTGTAGTAATTAAAACTTTCCCAGGTCATGCTAATACGGTTTGTAATGCCCTTGATAATTTAAATCTTGATGAAGTTTTAGGAACTGTTGCAGGAGATAACTGTATGTTTGCCTGCCTTAGAGAAGGAGTTTCCGGCGAAGACTTCATGAAAGTTTTGAAAACTCATATCCCTGAATTGGACGATTAATGAATTTTACAAGCACAAGAAACAACGATTTACGCGTATCTTTTTCACAGGCTGTTAAAGACTGTGTTCCAGCAGATGGTGGTGTTTTTGTTCCATCAGAAATTGAAGATTTAAGACGCTGGATTTATTACATTGATAACAAAACTTCTTTTACATCAATTGCAGGTTCAATCACATCTGCGTTGATTAAAGATGAATTCTCACCAATTATCTGTGAAACTATTGCTACAGACGCATTCCCTTCAGAACCAGTTGTTCGTCAACTTGATGATAAACTTTTTCTGATGGAATTGTACCACGGTTTTACAGGATATCATCGTGATTACGGTGTTTCATACCTTTGTTCTTATCTTGAAAAAACACTTCAGTTAAAAGGTGAAAAAGCTGTATTCCTTGATTTCTCACATGGCGGTCTTGGTGTTTTGCTTGCTAAAGTTTTAAGAGGCAAGAAAAATATTAAAGCAGTTATTGTTTATAAAAAAGGAACTGTCAGAGGATTAAAGGATGAAGATCTGGTTTGGAACGGAGGAAATATCTATCCTGTAGAAATGGAAGGTTCCGAAGCAGAAATTAAAGCTAAAATTTCTGAGATTTTTTCAGATCACGAATATGTTCAGAAGCACAATCTTACAATTGCAAATACAACAAATGTGTGCCGCCTTTTAGGACAGATTTTCTTTTTCCCTTATTCTTTTGCTCAGATTAAAAATAAAATTGACAGCGATATTTATTATGCCCTTGATTCAGGAAACTATGGTACATTAATTGCAGGATTATACAGCTGGCGGTTTGCCCTTCCTGTAAGCGGATTCCTTGTACCTTCTACAAGTGCTTTGTGTGCAGACCCAACTGGTACACCTATTCTTCTTGATTCTTTTGCAAATCCTTCTACCAGGGAAAATATTTCACCTATTCAGCCTGCAAATATTGAAAGACTTGAATCGTTTTTTGACAATAACAAGCTGATGATGAGAAACTTTGTTTATCCGGTAAATGTTTCTGAAAAACAGAGAGATGCTGCGGCAAAAGAATTATTTACAAAATACGGTGTATTTGCAGATATGGAAACTGCCCGCTCTTATGCCACAATTAAAGAACGTGGGGAAGAAATCTTTGAAGATGAAGGCGCAATTGTTCTTATGGCAAATAACCACCCATGTCTTTCTTCAGACTTCTGCCGCCATCAGTTAGGTGAAGCTCCAGAAATGCCAGCTGATATTGCTGAGACTCTTAAAAGTTATGCTCTGAACAAAAAAGTAATCTCTTCAGCCAGCGAACTAAAAGCCATCATCGACCAGCAGAAATAAATTTATTATTCTGCAGCTGGTTCCATCATATTAAGAGTAAGTTTAATTGAATTTGATTTTCGCCCAAGGTCATCAACAAGCCAGTATGTTACATTCATTGGACCAACAGTTCCTGCTCCCCAATAGACGCCTTCACAATAGTACCATTCATAATCAGTATCGTCATCTGTGAAGTTAATTTCTCCTGTGTATCCACCATTCGTAAATACTAATTTCTTAAAGTTCAAATCTGGTGAATGTAGTTTAATAAATATTATATATTCCTTATTGGTCTCTATATCTGTTACCTTATCGCTTTCGGAAGGATATCCATAAGTTCCACTATTGTAATCCATTTCAGTATAACAAACATCATAAAATTCTAATGTCGAGGAATCTCTGGCTCATTAGAACAAGAAACAAAAATCGATGCGAACAACAACCCAATAAATAATAAAAATACTTTCTTCATAATTTTTTCTCCTCTTAAATCAGGATACTTTTTTTTAATTTCCATGTAAACTGCCGATAGGGCATTTTTTGAATTCTTTTCCAATCGTAATCATAACATCAGATTGCAAAAAAAAGGAGTCCTAACGGACTCCTTTTTCAAACTAGTACACTAGATTATGGAGGGTTTACTATTCTTAGGAAACCCTCCAAATGACTTTGTCAAGGCTTTAAGCGTAAGCGTGCCTTGATAAAGGAAATAAGCACAGCTTATTTCTGAGCCGTTCTTTCGTAGAACCTAAACAAACCGCTGTCGCGCTTTGTTTTTAACGGTTCTTCGATTATAGGCTTATACCAATCCCTGTGCGATCATAGCATCAGCTACCTTAACGAAACCAGCGATATTTGCGCCAGCCTGGTAGTTTACGTAGTCGCCATCAACAAGACCGAATCTCTTAGCTGTGTTGAGACAGTTGTCATGAATGTTACACATGATGCTGTCAAGTTTAGCGTCAACTTCTTCAGAAGACCAAGAAAGTCTTTCTGAGTTCTGTGACATTTCAAGACCAGATGTTGCAACACCACCAGCGTTTGAAGCTTTTCCTGGAGCGTACATGATTTTTGCAGCCTGGAATTTAGCAACAGCAGCGTTGTCAGAAGGCATGTTAGCACCTTCAGCAACCAATTTACATCCGTTCTTCAAGAGCATTTCTGCATCAGCTTCAAGAAGTTCGTTCTGTGTAGCACATGGGAATGCACAGTCACATTTAACTTCCCAAACTTTTTTACCTTCGAAGTATTTAGCAGATGGGAACTGTTTAGCATATTCAGAAATACGACCGCGTTTAACACATTTAAGTTCTTTAACCCAGTCAAGTTTTTCCTGTGTAATACCGTCAGCATCATAGATGTATCCGTTTGAGTCAGACAATGTAACAACTTTACCACCAAGCTGGATAATCTTTTCAGCAGCATACTGAGCAACGTTTCCAGATCCAGAAACTACACAAGTCTTTCCTTTGAAATCCTGACCTTTAACTTTGAGCATTTCGCGAGCAAAGTAGATAAGACCATAACCAGTAGCTTCTGTACGAATCAAAGAACCACCGAATGTAAGACCTTTACCTGTCAAAACTCCAGTATATTCATCACGGATTCTCTTGTACTGTCCGAAGAGATAACCGATTTCGCGTCCACCAACGTTTTTGTCACCAGCTGGAACGTCAACGTCAGCACCAATATGACGATAAAGTTCTGTCATGAATGACTGACAGAAACGCATAACTTCTTTGTCTGATTTTCCATGAGGATCGAAGTCAGAACCACCTTTACCACCACCCATTGGGAGAGTTGTAAGAGAGTTTTTCAAAACCTGTTCGAATCCTAAGAATTTTAATACTGAAAGGTTTACTTCTTTAGAGAAGCGGAGACCACCTTTGTAAGGACCAATTGCAGAGTTGAACTGTACACGGTATCCGCGGTTTACATGATAGTTACCAGCATCATCCATCCAAGGTACACGGAACATAATAACACGTTCTGGTTCTACCATTCTTTCAAGAATAGCATTTGGTTCCAATTCTGGCATCTGATCTACTGCAGGTTCGAGAGTTGTAAGAACTTCTTCTACAGCCTGAAGGAATTCTGGTTCGTTAGCATTCTTTGCTTTAACATCTTCCCAGATTCTTTTTACATAAGCGTTTTTCATTTTTTCTTCCTTGATAAAATTCCAAAACCAAAATGAAATTTTATCAAAAAAATAATACCACAACTATGTTTCTATGAAAAGAATTTTTTTTCAAAAAAAACACAATTTTTTTAAATTTTTTTAGTAAAATTTAAGTTTTAGCAAGACTTTTTTGGGGTAACACTCTATCTCATTTATGCAATTTTTTATACTATTAAGGCATATCATTTAAAAAGGAGATTGACAAAAATGAAAATGATTAAAAAACTTTTTACAAGTGCAGTTCTTATAGCACTCTCGGCTTCTGCTTTTGCTTTGGAAAGCAGATTCAACTCAGCAACAGCAAATACTATCACTGATGAAGCTTCCTACTTAATGAATTCTACAGAATGGAACAAGCTTAACTTTGATAAAACATTTGTATTTACAAGCATTGATTCTAACGCATCAGGAAATATTGCAGCAGCATTTAAACTTAAGAATAATGCAACATTAATGACTTCATGGGACGGAAACCTCTGGTCTGCTACAAATAAATACAATAATTTTGCAGCTTTATACGGAACTGGTAAATACAGCTTTGGAGCTTCATTTGCAAGCGGAACAACTACTGTTGAACGTCCAATCATTGTTTCAGCTGATATTACAGAATTTGGTTTAACATTTGGTATGAATGTTACAGATAAAGACGATATTACAGCTGCTTTTGGTTATATTTCATCTGACGATTTTGGTGATGATTCAATTATTACACTTACTGGTGGATACAAACGTAACCTTACAAAAACTTCTAATGCTTCAATCATCTATACAGGAATTTTCTTTAATGATATCACAACTAATACTTTTGTTCCTGCTTATCACTATGAATATAACAACAAAAAAGTTTCATACGGATTTACAGCAACAGCACCTGTAACTTTTGCAAGTTATTATAGTACTTCAGAAACTATGTTTACTCCAGTTATCAACAATGGTGTTTCATTAAACTTGAGTGATTCATTCTCATTAAATGCCGGACTTTCAACAACATTACCTTATATTTCTAAAACTGAAGGTATGGATGCAACATATGGAAACTTCTTGAACACTTTCACATTTGGTTTCTCTATTAATGCAGGTTCAGCAGTAAAAATTGATGCATCTTCAGTGTTCAATTTAGCATCAGGCGTTAGTATTGATGACATTTTGACTACACCATTTATGTTATCAGTATCTATGAAATTCTAGTTATAAAAAAATTTAGGAAACGTTTATGAAAAAATTAATCGCTATAACAATTTCTTTATTTCTTGCAGCATCAGTTTTTGCTCAGAAATCAAGCAGTTTTTCTACTGCAACATATCAGTCAATTAAAGATGAACCTTCATACTTAATGAACGTTATGGATTGGAATAAATTGTCATTTGACAAATACTATTTATTCAGTTCCATCAATTCTGCAACAAGACTCAACATTACTGGTGCAACAAAAGTTAATTCAAACACACTTATGTTATCTTATGAAGGAAACTTATGGGAAGACAATGCTTGGGGACGTATTGGAACTTTGTATGGTTTTGACAACAAAGCTATTTTAGTAAGCTATGATTTCTTTGAAGATGGTACTTATTCTATTTTTGGAAGCACAGTTTCAGGTAAAATTTATGAACCAAGAGTTTCTTTTGGTATTAACCTGGATGATAAAAACACTTTGAAGATTGATGGTTCATATGCTTATGTTGACGGTACAAATATTGATGATTCATACTTCTCTGCAACTGTATCATTTAGACATTATTTGCAGCAGACTTCTAAAGTTTCATCTGCACTTTTAGTGTCTTACAACGGTGGCTTTTTAACTCAGACAAACGAATCTCTTTCTACATCATATAAGGCAAATACAAATTACATTTCTACAAGATTTGAGTATGAAAATCAATTTGCTTCAAAAGCAAAAGTTGGACTTACAACAAGACTTGATATTGGTTACTATACTAATGAGTTAACAGGCGGCAACCTTAAACAGATTTTCTTCAACCCATATGCTTATGCAGGTCTTTCATGTGCTTTAGCTGATTCTGTAGACTTGTTGCTTGGTATGGATATTGATATTCCAAAATATAATATTAATATTGATGCTGAAAACACAAAAACAAGTTTCTACTCATATTACAGAATTGGTTTATCAGTTAAACCATCTGACGTTGTAACAATTGATGGATATGCATACTTGTACCCAACAAGCGGTATTAGTGCTGAAGATCTCTTATCTTCATCATTCTATTTATCTGTTGCACTTAAGTTCTAAATCTAATTGAGCTAAAAAAAACGTGATGTGTTTTTCACATCACGTTTTTTTGTTTTAAACTCATTCAAAAAATATTATCTTTCAAAAACTTTTCGACCGTCTATAAACAATCCTTTTACTCTACCCTGCAAAGCTTTTCCGTCAAAAGGAGTTGCCTTTCCTTTGCTGTAGAACTGACTTGCATCAACTGTCCATTCTTCATCGGAATCAACAATTGTAAGATCTGCATCATAACCAGTTTTAAGCAATCCTTTATTAATACCAAGAATTCTTGCAGGATTTGCAGACATCAACTGAGATAACCGCTTGCTGTTCATCCCTTCCTGATGAACCAGAATTGTATTACATACACCGTAAGCTGTTTCAAGCCCCGTAAATCCTGGAGAACCTGCGGCCTTGTCTTCAGCAGTATGTGGCGCATGATCTGTTGAAATTACATCAACTGTTCCGTAAAGCAATCCGTTTATTAAAGTTTTTCTGTCATTTTCAAAACGCAATGGAGGATTTACCAGTGCACGGATTTCTGGTTCAACATCCCCTGTTAATGCAAGATGATGAGGTGTTACTTCACAAGTAATTTTTGTATTTGGATACTCACCACGGGCATAAGCAATTTCACGTAACGATTCAGCAGTACTTACATGTGCAAGATGAATTGAACATCCGGCAAGAGTTGCTAATTTTATATTTCTTGAAGTGGCCGCATTTTCTGCAACAGCAAGCAACTGATTTGCCTTTGAAAGATTATCATCTATTTCTCTGACAACTTTTGCCATTTGTTCAGGATCTTCAAAAGAACCTAAATCAATCTGGGAATAATCAGAAGCAGAAATTCCGTTTTCTTTCATTAGTTCAAGGGCTTTCTGGCGGTAAGGTCTGGCTTCCTGTGCTAAAGTAACATCTTCACAATGGCAGCTTACAATAATTCCTTTTGCAGCAGCCTTTTTCATACCATCAAGCATTACAGCAGAAGCAAGAACATCTTTTCCATCTTCAGAAATTACAGGAACATATTTTTTATCAAGCAAATCAAGATGAGAAGTTGTCTGACCATCAAAGCCTTTTGTAATACTAACAACCTGAAACAAATGAGTAAGTCCCAAAGCAGCGGCTTCTTTTTCAATAGACATTGCTTCTTCAAGAGAAGAAACAACAGGATTTGTATTTGGCATTGCAACTACTGTTCCATAACCGCCAGACGCCGCTGCATGTAATCCGCTGGACAAATCTTCTTTTGCAGACTGTCCCGGGTAACGCATATGAACATGCATATCAATAAACGCAGGAGTTACAGTAAGTCCATGGGCATCGTACAATTCAATTGAATTTTCAAGTCCATCTTCCTTTAACACTGATTCAGCCATTTTTTTTACAGTTTCACTTGATGTAAAATAGCCTTCAAAAACAGCTCTGATTTTTCCTTCAATTACGAAAATAGCACCAGGTCCATCAAGTTTTTCATCAAGAAGTCTGGCATTATAGATTAAGCAGCAGTTTCCCATCTAAAATCCTTATTAGTCTTTTGCACCAGCAAGATACAAAGTATCACAATATTCGCAGCGATAAAGCCCTTTTGCTCTGTCTGCAAGAATAAATGTTGGTTTTACATAATGTTCTGTCTGTGTAATACAGCGTGGATTTTTACAATTAAATACGCCCTGAACTCTTGCAGGAAGTTCCATTGTAATTTTTCTGACAATCTTTTCGTTTTCGATTACATTTACACAGATATTTGGATCAATAAATCCTAATACTGAAAAATCAATATTAATAATGTTATCGATTTTAATAATGTCTTTTTTTCCTGATTTTTCTGAAGGAACATTCTGAATCAAACAGGAAGTAAAAGGAGACTTATCAAGACCAAGCCACTGATAGATTTTCCATCCAGAACCAGCACGAATATGATCAATTACAAGACCGTTTTTTATAGTAGTAACATTTAACATCTGCTTCTCCTTAGATTGAACCTGTTAATTTTGCAATAAGAGCCATGCGGGCATACATACCATATTTTACCTGTTTGAAATATGCTGCGCGTGGATCATCATCAATATCTGGAGTGATTTCATTTACACGTGGAAGTGGATGAAGAATAATCATATTTTTGCGGGCAAGCTTCATTTTTTCGCTGTCTAAGATATATGTATCCTTTAATCTGATGTAATCCTGTTCATTAAAGAAACGTTCCTTCTGAACACGAGTCATGTACAAAACATCAAGTTCGCTCATCACTTCATCAAGACTTTCTACAATTTCATATTTTACGCCGGCAGGTTCAAGAACGTTTGTAATCAGATAATCTGGTACAGTAAGTTCTTTTGGACTGATAAAGATGAACTTATTTCCCTTAAAGTGGCGCAAAGCTTCTGCCAGGGAGTGAACTGTACGACCAAACTTTAAGTCTCCACAGAAACCTACAGTATGATTTTCAAGTCCACCAAGCAACTGACGGATTGTTACAAGGTCAGTCAAAGTCTGTGTTGGATGATAGTGACCACCGTCACCTGCATTAATGATTGGACAAGCTGAATATTTACTTGCTAAAAGGGCAGCACCTTCTTTTGGTGTACGCATTGCAATTACATCTGCATAACTTGAAACAACACGGATTGTATCTGCTAAAGTTTCACCTTTTGATGTAGAAGTATTGTTTGCATCAGAGAAACCTTCTACTGAACCACCTAAACGAAGCATTGCAGCTTCAAAAGAAAGTCTTGTTCTGGTACTTGGCTCAAAAAAAAGTGTCGCAAGAATTTTCCCGCGACACACATCATTAAAAGATTTAGGATCAACAATAATCTGTTCTGCCAATGAACAAATTTCTTCAATTTCTGATACAGTTAAATCATCAGGCTGTATTAAATGACGACCAGTTAGCATTATTTTCCTCTCTAAAATTTTTTCTATTATATCAGAATAAAATATAAAGTGAAAGGGTATAATCGCAGAACCTATAATTGTCATTGAGAAAGATAGGAATTTTTGGTAAACTGAATTATTAATTTTGAATTTTCAGAGGATAAAAAATGGCATTTGTTGATGAATTATTAAACAAAGCAAAAGCTGCAGGAAAAACAATCGTTCTTTGCGAAGGTGAAGATAAACGTGTTGTAGAAGCTGCAAGCAAAATCGTAAAAGACGGAATTGCCAAAATCATTCTTATTGGTTCTGACGATGATATCAAAGCTAGCGGATCTAATGCAGACCTTAGCGGAGTAACAGTTATTGACCCAGCTAAAGATGCAAACGCAGACAAATATGCAGAACTTTTATACAAAGCTCGCGAAGGAAAAATCAATAAAAAAACTGGTGCACCTGAATATGCAGATGTAGCAGCCGCAAAAGCAGCAATCCTTAAAGATCACACAATGTACGGTGCTCTTATTCTTAAAGCTGGAGATGCAGACGGATTCGTTTCTGGTGCATGTCACTCAACAGCTAACACATTGCGCCCAGGTTTACAGGTAATTAAAACTGCTCCTGGATTCAAAACAGTTTCTTCTTGTTTCATCATGGTAGCTCCAGAATGTGGAAACAAATATGTTCCAGAAGGAGTTGCAGTATTCGGTGACTGTGCAATCAACATTGAACCATCTGCAGAAGAACTTTCTGACATTGCAATTGCATCTGCTGATACAGCAAAGAAAATTGCAGGTATTGAACCACGTGTTGCAATGCTTTCATTCTCTACAAAGGGTTCTGGAAACGATGCAAAATTCTATGACACAGTTTCTAAAGTACAGAAAGCTACAGAACTTGCAAAAGCAGCAGCTCCAGATTTAGCATTGGACGGAGAATTCCAGTTCGACGCTGCAGTTGCTCCAGAAGTTGGTGAACTTAAAGCTCCAGGAAGCAAAGTTGCCGGCCACGCAAATACATTTATCTTCCCTAACATTAATGCTGGTAACATTGGTTACAAGATTTGTCAGCGTATGGGCGGATGGATGGCAATTGGTCCAATCTGTCAGGGCTTTGCAAAACCATTAAACGACCTTTCACGTGGTTGTAACGTAGATGATATTATTGCTACAGTAGCAGTAACAGCTTTGCAGGCATAGTACATAGTTTAGTTAGCTAAACATTAATTTAAAATAAAAAAACCTTGAAAGTTTGAAGTGTACCCCAAAAGTTGGAGACAATTTTTGGAGGTACACTTTTTTTATG
>JAKSTI010000008.1 GCA_024402665.1 Treponema sp. | reverse complement strand
TCTCGTGTTTTTTCATCCAATAAAGCCTGTTTAATTGGAGCAAAGTCTTTTAATGCCTGATAAATTGCTGCACGGAAAATACTTGCATCTCCTTTTTGCATATCAGCAACAAAACTTTCTGTACCACCCCATTTAAGTCTTTTTCTAAACCACATTCTAAGTGCAGATTTTAATGGTCCCCAAGAACGAGCCGCGTTTCCTATTTTTGTATCTTCATCCTGTTGCTGAAGTAAAACTTTTACACAATGATAATTAAACAGTTTTTCGATATCATTTCTGGACATTTCGTGTTCAAGTAAATCTTCATCCTTTGTATTGCGAATATCACCAAAGATATTGTCAAAATCAGTTAAATCCTTATCAACAATAAGTTCATAATTTAGCGTTGGATTTTCTTCAATGTTTTTCTCTTTTATTGCATTAATACATTTTTCAACAGAATCAGTTTTTTCAAGATTAAAAAACTGATCAAAAGATTTCATAAAACTTGTCTGAAATTTCTTTGCATCTACAAAGTCACCGTAATCTGTTCGGGAAAGATAATCTGCTTGAAGAAGCCCGTTAAAGTCATAGTATTCGTAGCCCATAAGTGGATGAGAAAGATATACTTCCGGCTTATTTTTATCACCCCATTTTGCAGCTTCAACCTGATTACGATCATAGTTTGTATATAGATAACCACATCTCAAATCAGGATATGCAACATAATCATCTTTACTTTCAGGTTCAGGCATTCTTAAAATACGACCAATAGTCTGAGTTTTAAATGTAGGTGAATTAATTTCACGGAACATTACAAGAATATGAGCACGTGGACAGTCCCATCCAGTTCCAGCAGCCTCTTTGAATAGCATGTAATCTACAGGACAGTCATTGTCGCTGATAAATTCCATATTCTTTTTATTGCCGTCAAACCAAAGAGCAATTCTAGAATCATCAATCCCTTTTTCGTGAAGAATCTTTAATACAATCTGTTCCTTTGTTTCTTGCCCAGCTTCAATCAGTTTTTTATCATCATTTGGAAGCTGAATTAGAACCAAAGGATTTACATTTTTATTAAGGCGGGCAAACTGAGCTTCAAGTTCAGCCTTTTTATTCATAGCAAGAACAATTAATGCTTCATCTAAATCTGTATTACCAAGTTTTTTAATATCTTCGCTTGCCTGACACTGAATCTTTTCTTTTATTAAACCTTCTTCAACAACATCCGAATGCTCAACTTCAACAAATGCTGCTTTATTATGTTTTATAGCACTTGCATCAGGAATTTCCTTAGGAGTAGCAGAAACATTTACAATAATTTTTGGATTTGCAGGATTAATAACATTTGTATAAGCAGCATCGGTAACATTTTTATGACTTTCATCAATAATCATAATAATTTGTCTGCCATCTTTATGTGTAGCTTCAATAACATCTTCAAAATAGCATCCGCTTTCTTTTGCGTTTTCTGGATTTTCTGGACGACGAAGTAATCGGTCTTCGGCCTTAGTACTTACAAGCTTCTGCCAGTTCAAAAATAGAACATCATTTTTATTAAGTTTGCCCTGATTAAAATCTGTAACCGTAATCAATTGATTTTTAAGATTCTGACTAAAATATTGTGCAAATTTATCACGGCTCTGCATTGCAAGATCATCACTAAAAGTAATCCAAATCCAGGCAATATCTGCATCCCAATCCGGCTGTTCAGACATTTCGTTTATAAATGCTGAAGTCATAAAAGTTTTTCCACTTCCAGTTGGACTTTTAAAAACCATAGGTAATTTTGATTCAGGTTGTGCCCAAAGGGTTTTAAAACTAGAAATAAGTTCATCTATTGCTTTTTGTTGGAATGTTAATGGTTTCATAAAAAATCTCCTTTGGTCTTACACGTTGTAAATAGACTTATAAATTTCAAGAATTGGAAGAGGAATTGCTTTTATCTGAATATTTGGAATATCTTCGAATTCATATGCAAAATCATCTGCAGAACTCCAGGCAAAAATGTAAACAAAAGTCTTTTTGAATTTTGGTGCCAGTTCTGCAACCTTTTCTTTGAATTCATCAAACTTTTCGTAATCATCAGTAAAGTAAACAGCAGTAGCTTCTTTGCTTCCAGTAAAAAGCTGATAATATTCAGTTGAACAGATTTCATCCAAAGTATTTTCCCCAAGAGAAAGAAGACATCCAGCTTTTTTTGCCAGTTCTGTTCTGTCGTCATCATTGGCATTTTTACAGTTATTCTGCCCAATAAATGCAGTTTTGTAATATTTGAGGGAGTTTCCAAGACCCGGGATTTGTTCACCTTTGGAGTTTGTGTAACCTTGCATTACACGACGATTGCGTTCGTAGGTAACTTCTTCACAAATATTGTTTTCGTTTAACTGAACAAGAATACACTGACGATTTCCGCCGTCTTCTTCGTTCAACTTCATTGTTGCGTGAAGAGTTGTGCCACTACCGGCGAAGAAATCTAGGATGGTGAGATTTTTATTAGATATGATTTTTTCTAATTCTTGTATAAGTGTAGTTGGTTTTGCATATGGAAATGTATTTCCTATATTAAATATTTCTTTTAATTCCTTAGTTCCATTTCCATTTTGAAATTCATTAGATAATAAGAATAATGAACTAATATTTGATGTGTCTTTTTTAGCCTCGCTTAAATATTTTTTTATAAAAAATGCGTAACCATTTTTTCTTTCTTCTGATTCAAAAATGACTTTACCTTCTTTCAGAAATTTATTGAAAGTATCTTCTACATAATGCCATTGTTTTCGATTGTTCTCATCGTAGTATACAGGTGGATAATAAGTTACTCCTGTTTTTGGATTTGTAATTCCGTATCTTGCGTATCCATAACGCCCGGCATCAATTTTTATAAGATTACTATCTTTTTTCCAAGGTCCTTTAGGATCATTATCAGGATTAGAATACTCTTTAAAATCTTTTACTAGACCTTTGATTATATGTGATTTTTTAAGCGAATCTGAGTTTTTGCAATATGTTAAAACATAATCTTGATTTGTATTTATATTATAAATAGATGTTTTTTCCCCCGAAGAGGTACTTCTAGGAAACAAACCAATAAAATTTGACTCATCAAATATAGAATCACATAACAGTTTCAAAGAGTATAGTTCATTATCATCAATCGAAATGTAAATAATTCCATTATTAGATAATAATTTTTTTGAGAGAGATAACCTTTTTGACATAAAACTTAACCAATAGCTATGTCTTAATGGACTATTCAAATCCACATTTGTTCCATCAGGATATTTATCGATAAAACGCTTATCTTTATATCTAAATCCACTTCCCGTATTATAAGGCGGATCAATATAAATAACGTCTACTTTTCCTTTATGTGTATAATTCAAACACTGCAAGGCATGGTAGTTATCACCTTCAATTAAAATATGTGTTGGTTTACCATCATCATTTTTTATGGATTTTTCTTTTACTTCTTCTAAAATTGGGATTTTATTTTCGCTGTCTTTTTCGAAGGCTTCTGGAACATCTATCCAGTTTAAGCCGTATTTCTGGCGTTTAATTTCGTAAGTCTGTTTCTTTTTTAATAATTCAATTTCTTCTTTTAATGCTTTGATTTGTGCTTCGTATTCTTCTTTTTCCATAATAAACCTTATGTAACAAAGCAAATATTTAGTAAAACTTTATTACATAAAGTTTATCGGCATATTATACTTTATACTATAAGATTAATATTCACTATTTCCTTATACACTAAAGTATATGGACGAATACAGCGAAGAATTCAGAAAAAACTTGAAATATTACAGGGAACAAAAAGGGTGGTCTCAGTCAGAACTTGCAATCCAGGCAGACAGTTCTAACGGTCAAATAGGCAATGTAGAATCTGGAAAGGCTTTTCCTTCTCTTGATCTTGTTTTCCGAATTGCTAGAGCTTTATCTATTCACCCTGCTGACTTATTTCTTCGCGATGCTTCTAAAGCTCAGAACCGTGAATTGTATTCCAAATACCACGAACTTATTACCAACTGTGAACATCTTCCTGACTATCACCAGAAAACTGTAAATCAATTAGCTCAATCTCTCGCCGAATCCACACCTCCCTATACCTCTTCTCCCTCAAAATAATGTAAAATACATTCATGATTATCCACACAGGAAACCGCACTGACATTCCAGCTTTTTATTCTGAATGGTTTGTGAATCGACTTAAGGCAGGATTTGTTCTGGTTCGAAATCCTTATAATCCTCAGGCAGTGACACGGTTTAGACTGGATCCTTCTGTCGTAGATTTAATTGCATTTTGTACAAAAAATCCTGGTCCAATGTTGCCTCACATGGATTTGCTCAAGTCGTTTGGTCAGTATTGGTTTGTGACTATTACTCCTTACGAAAAAGATATTGAACCAAATGTGCCGGACAAAACTAAGGTGATGGAAGATTTTAAGGCTTTGTCTAAAATTGTAGGAATTGATTCTATTGGCTGGCGATATGATCCAATTTTTCTTGATGAAAAGCGAACTGTGGAATGGCATCTGGAACAATTTGAAAGAATGGCGAAAAATCTTGCAGGATACACAAAAACTTGCGTTATTAGTTTTATTGATTTGTATAAAAAAGTTGAACGGAATTTTCCTGAGGCTAGAGAAGTTAGCAGGGAAGACAGACTGCGGCTTGGTAAAGAATGCATTAGAATTGCAGCTGAAAATGGTATGGTTATAAAACCTTGTGCTGAAGGGACTGAACTTGCTCAATTTGGTGCTGACTGCTCTGGATGTATGACTCAGGCAACTTTTGAAACGGCACTTCATACTCATTTGAATGTGCCCAAGGGTACTGGAACTCAACGGAAGGGTGCTTGTGCCTGCATTCTTGGTTCTGACATTGGTGCTTACGACACTTGCGGACATTTGTGTAAATACTGCTATGCCAATACAGATTCTCGTCTTGTTTTGGAAAATATGAAAAGACATAATCCCCAATCGCCTTTCTTGCTTGGAGAACTTTTGCCTGATGATGTAATTCGGGATGCAGAACAATTCAGCTGGATTGACGGGCAGCAGTATTTATTTTGACTTTATTTTTCTGCAATAACTTCTATTTCAACCAATGCACCTTTTGGTAAAGCACCCACTTCTACACAACTGCGGGCTGGTTTTCCTGTGAAATATTTTTCATAAACTGCATTAAAACTTGCAAAATCAGAAATATGTTGAAGGAAACAGGTAGTTTTTACAACTTTTTCCAATGAGGAACCTGCTGCTTCAAGAACAGCCTTAATATTACGGCAAGCCTGATCAGCCTGACTTTCAATATCTGTTGCTTCAATGTTTCCTGTTTCTGGATTAATAGGAATTTGACCTGAAGTATAAATCATATTACCAACAATCATACCCTGTGAGTATGGACCAATTGCTGCAGGAGCATTTTTTGTATTGATTTTTTCCATATCTAAATATATAAAACTTGGAGATTCAAAAGTCTAGTAGATTGCTGTAAATAGACTTCCTCCTTAGTGTATGTTTTAACTTTTTTTGTAATTCCTATTGACATACTAGGTAAGTAGGAGTAACATAAAAACATAACCTACCGGATAGGTAGGCATAATACTTAAAGGAGGCACAAATGAAGTTTTATTTTGAAAAACTGGTTCGCGAGAATTTTAGAAACGGCGTCATGTGCCTCTGCTTCTGTTAATTAATTGAGTTTATCAAAATTTTTTTAAATTAGCGCTCGAGTTGGGCGCTTTACACAGAGGTATATTATGTCTACAAATAACAAATTACATTTCGAAACTTTACAGTTACACGTTGGTCAGGAAAATGCTGATCCAGCTACAGATGCTCGTGCAGTTCCAATTTATCAGACTGCAGCTTACGTTTTCCACAGTGCAGAACATGCGGCTGCCCGCTTTGGTTTAAGTGATGCAGGTAATATTTACGGTCGTCTTACAAACTCAACACAGGGAGTTTTTGAAGACCGAGTTGCTGCTTTGGAAGGTGGTGTTGCAGGTCTTGCAGTTGCCAGTGGTGCAGCAGCAATTACTTATGCTTTCCAGAATATTGCCGGAGCCGGAGATCACATTGTTAGTGCTAAAACAATTTATGGTGGAAGTTACAATCTTCTTGCTCACACACTGGCAAACTTTGGTGTAGAAACAACTTTTGTTGATGGCTCTGATGTTTCAAACTTTGCAAAGGCAATTAAACCAAATACAAAAGCCCTCTTTATTGAAACTTTAGGAAATCCAAATTCAAATATTCTTGATGTGGAAGCAATTGCAAAAATTGCACACGATAATAAAATCCCACTGATTGTAGATAATACTTTTGGTACTCCATATTTGTTCCGTCCAATTGAACACGGTGCCGATATTGTTGTTCATTCTGCTACAAAATTCATTGGCGGTCATGGAACAAGCCTTGGTGGTGTAATTGTTGACAGCGGTAATTTTGACTGGGCTGCCAGCGGAAAATTCCCATTACTTAGCGAAGGAGACCCAAGCTACCACGGAGTAAAATTTACAGAAGCTGCAGGAAAAGCTGCTTATGTTACAAGAATCCGTGCTGTAATTTTGCGCGACACTGGTGCAACAATCAGTCCATTTAATGCATTCATTCTTTTGCAGGGATTGGAAACTTTAAGTCTTCGTTTGGAGCGTCACGTTTCAAATGCACTTAAGGTTGTTGAATATTTGAGCAAACATCCTTTAGTAGAAAAAGTTAATCATCCAGTTTTGGAAAATCATCCGGAACATGCTTTATACAAAAAATATTTCCCACTTGGTGCAGGTTCAATCTTTACATTTGAAATTAAAGGTGGAAAAGAAACTGCATGGAAGTTTATTGATAACCTTAAGATTTTCAGTCTTCTTGCTAACGTTGCCGATGTAAAATCTCTTGTAATTCATCCAGCTACAACAACTCACAGTCAGCTTACAGAAACAGAACTTGCAGATCAGGGAATCAGTCAGAGTACAATTCGCTTAAGCATTGGTACAGAACACATTGATGATATTATTGCAGATCTGGATCAGGCTTTTGCAGCAATTTAGAATCGATTTATAAAATTTAACGGCAGCTTTGAAGTGCACTCCTCACTTCCATAAAAAGCTGCCGGTTTTTCCATATTCGAAATGAAAGAATACTTAAAAAAAACCGGCAAAAATAAATAGGAAATACTATTCAATTACAATATTCTGAACACTGTCAAAACTTGCCCCTGGTGCTAAATCAATAAGGCCCGCTTTGTTTTCCCAGATGTGATCTGTATTTTCTGTATCTGGAATACCATGCCAAGGTTCAATACAGATAAAATGAGGCGCACCCATATTCTGCCAGATCATTACATATGGGAAACCTTTTGTTCCAATTTTTAGAATACTTCCTGTTTTTTTGTTTTTAAGACCAACCCAATCACTGCCTGTATTTAAGAACAAATGACCGTTTCCAAATCCAGCCGCTGTAAGTGGTACAATTCCCTTTTCTTTTTCGCTATAAGGTGCAGTTACCGGAGTATTGCCTTTATCATCAACTTTCAAGAATCCTTCTGGAGTACACATAACTGCAGTAAGAGGTTCCTGCTTTTCAAAAACTACCTGATAATCTTCTATGCAAGTTCCTTTTTCATCTGTGTTTCTTGGAGCAGTAAAAGCCGCGTGTGTTCCAACAGAAAATCGGAATGCTTTTGTATCATTATTTTTAACAGTAATTTTCCAGTCCAATCCTTTTTCTGTAACTTCATATGCTGACTGAAGGCTGAACTTGTATGGATAGCGATTCAAAGTAAGTTCAGATTCTGTAAGTTCAAAAATAACTTTTGTTTCTTCCTTCAAAATTACTTTTGTTTCAAGTTCGCGAACAAATCCATGATTTTTTGTCCAGGTTGTTTCTTTTCCTTCAATAAAAAATTTATTATCAAGACAGCGAGCTACAAATGGAAATAAAATTGGTGCACGGCTTTTCCAGATATCAGGATTTCCATCATGAATAAACTGTGTACCATCTGAAAGACGTTCAAGAGACTGTATTTCTGCTCCAAATGTAGAAATTGTTGCTTTAAATTTACTATTTTTGATTGTTACTACTTCGCTCATATAAGGCTCCTATACAATTATTATAATCTATGTTAATGATTATACATAGACAATTAGTGAGGTATTTATGTCGTTTAGAAAAGATTTTGTTTGGGGTGCAGCTACAGCATCGTATCAGATTGAAGGTGCCTGGAATGAAGATGGAAAAGGACTGAATATCTGGGATGAGTTTTGTTCACAACAGGGAAAAATAGAAAATAAAGCAACTGGTAATGTTGCCTGCGATCATTATCACCGTTTTAAGGATGATGTTAAACTGATGGCCGAAATTGGTCTTAAATCTTACAGATTTTCAATTTCCTGGGCCCGTCTGCTTCCTGATGGAACTGGAAAAATAAATCAAAAAGGTATCGACTTTTATAACAATCTCATCGATGAACTTTTGAAATATAACATAACTCCATTTGTAACAATCTATCACTGGGATTTACCATATGCATTGCATCTTCAGGGTGGCTGGCTTAATCCAAAAAGTGCCGACTGGTTTGCTGAATATACAGAAGTGATTGCCAAAAACTTTGGTGACAGAGTAAAGAATTTTATTACTTTCAATGAACCTTCTGTATTTATGGGCTGCGGTTACTGGATGGGAAGTCATGCTCCAGGGTATCGTCTTGGAGACAGAGAACTTTTACAGATTGGTCACAATATCCACATGGCTCAAGGAAAAGCAGTTTCTGTTTTAAGGAAAGAAGTTCCTGATGCAAAAGTTGGTATTACTCTTGCAACTCAGCCAAAAATTCCAATTAACGGTGCAACAGAACAGGATGCTTACAACTCATATTTTTCTGTAGGACTTGGCGGCTACTTCTGGTCTGTAAATTACTGGCTTGATCCTATTGTGTTTGGTGAATATCCAAAAGAGCTTTTAGAACAGGCAGGCGAAATGTTCCCAAAATATACTAAAGAAGATATGAAAATCATTAATCAGAAGATTGATTTTATGGGTTTGAATATTTATGAAGCACAGTATGAAGGAAATTACGAACGTCCACAGGGAACAGCACATACAGAATTAAGCTGGGATGTTTATCCTGATGCTTTAAAATGGGGCGTAATTTTGAACTACAAACGCTACAAGCTTCCTATTTATATTACAGAAAACGGTCTTTCAACTCACGACTGGGTTAGCCTTGACGGAAAAGTTCACGACCCTAACAGAATTGACTTTTTGCACCGCTACATAAAAGGTTTAAAAGAAGGGGCAGAAGCAGGTGCCGATGTTCGCGGATACTTCCAGTGGTCTCTTATGGACAACTTTGAATGGGCTAAAGGTTATAATCCAAGATTTGGTATGATTTATGTAAATTACCAGACACAGGAACGAATTTTAAAAGATTCTGCATACTGGTACAAAGACTTAATCAATACTAATGGAGAAAACCTGTAATCAAAAAAAAGCGCTTGCAACCCTGCAAGCGCCAAAAACAATTTATAGAGGTTAAATTTAAATTAAACTTATAATTAATATATAATGTGATTATTTGTTTTTCAAATTTTCCAGCATTTTTTTATAAACTTCATCAGCATATAGTTTCTTTATCTGACTTCTGGTTAAATTTTTTACATCTTCTTCTATATAAAAATCTTTATTTTCATTTCCAATTCTTATACAAAAATAAGCACATCCTGTTACCGAATCACAATTATTCGGATCAACATTTCCTGTAGTTCCGGTAATCCCAACTGCAACATCAGTCTTATAAATTTTCTGCACTGTTTCTGCCATTGCTCTTGCACATTCAGCAGAATAAACTCCGTAATCACAAATAATCTGTTCTGGAACTCCCGCCTGGATTTTCATCTCGTTAGAATATGTTACTAGACTCCCTTTAAAAACCGCCGATGCACCTTCTGTATCTGTAAACATAGAAGCCAGAAGTCCGCTTGTACAGCTTTCCATAAATGAGATTGTTTTATTTTTTTGTATAAGTGCTTTTGTCACCTTTGTGTGATTTTCTTCTATCATTTTTTCTCTATTAATATAAATTTTTCCTTGAACCTTTTCAATTGATACTGTTAAAATAGAATTCACATTTCTTGAGGGATATCATGCAAGAGAAAACGATTAATTTTGAGGATTTAAAAAGTTTGAAACAGAATTAAAATCGTATACAAATGCATTAATATCGACAGCTTCCTATGAAAATCTATCTATGTATTTTCACATTTTTACAACAGATTTGCAGGAAAAAACTGTCCGCCCTATTTGGGAAACAATTGAAAAAGTATTTCCTGGACAGCCATGGTTTGGTCACTCTACAGCTGGTAACGTTTCTGATTGTGAAATAACTTCAGACTTATCAGTTTCTATAACTGTTTTTGAAAAACCTACCACTAAGTTTAAGCTTCTGCAGTACAGCATGGAAAAACAGCCTTATCTTTTCATTCCCTAAGCCTTCCAACTTCAAACCGTGTATGGCACTGCCCTATGATCTGTTTGTTTACTTCTGATGACGGAACACTTAAAAATAACTACAAAGAACTTTTTCTTGCCCGCATGGATGGAGAAGTCTGGAGTGATAATGAAGATATAAAAAACACTTCTGTAATTTCTAAAAGTGAAATTTTTGAAAACTGGAATGTCTGGAAATCAAAAAACAAAACTGGTATTGACTGCAAAGTTTCTTTATCTTTGTTAAATGATAAAGTTATTTTGAAAATGGAAAACAGCGGATTACAGGTTGTAAACCAGACAAAACTTCCTGAAAATCTAGGAAAAGTGTATTTTTACATTACTGGGGATCAGTGTGCAATTACACAAATCAAAATTTTATGAGTTTAAAACCAGTTCAGTGATATGGAAAAATATCTATAAAAAAAGGGTAGCTGAATAATTCAACTACCCTTTTTTGCTTTATAAGAAATCTTAGTTAGATTCTTCTTTTGGAAGAACAAGATTCAAAATTACTGCAAGAACAAATACTACTGCTACACAGTTTTCTGCAAATACAGACTGGATAATCTGTGGGAAAATGTTGAACATTTCGCTGCACTGAGTGAATCCAAGACCAATGCTCAAAGAAAGTGCTGCAATTGTAATGTTTCTGTTTGAATATCCGCATTTACCAAGCATCTGGAAACCGGCAACTACGATTGTACCGAACATCATAATTGTACAGCCGCCCAAAACTGCTTGTGGAACTGTTGTAAGAAGAGTTCCTACTGCTGGGAAAATACCTGCAATAATCATAATTACGGCACCTGTACCAATTGTGAAGCGGTTAACAACTTTTGTCATTGCAACAAGACCAATGTTCTGGCTGAATGAAGTGATTGGTGTACATCCAAAAAGACCTGCAATTGAACTTACAAAACCGTCTACTGCAAGAGAACCAGAAAGTTCTTTTTCTGTGATTGGACGATTCAATCCTGTTTCTGCTACGGCTGTTGAGTCACCAATAGTTTCTGTTGCCGATACAAGATAAATAACTACAAATGAAAGAATTGCACCAATGTTGAATTCTGGTTTGAAAGGAAGGAATGCTGGAGCTGCAATAATTTTTGTTCCCTGGAATACGCTGAAGTCTACCATTCCAAGACAGATTGAAAGAATGTAACCTACGATTAATCCGAACAATACTGAAATTGCCTTTAAGTAGCCTTTTGTTGCAAGATTGAAAACAAGACAAGCTACCAAAGTAACTGTACCTACAATCCAGTTGTGGGCTGCACCAAAGTCTGCGGCTCCCTGTCCACCAGCAAATGAGTTGGCACCTACAGAAAGAAGTGAAAATCCGATTGCTGTAACTACTGTTGCTGCTACGATTGGTGAAATTATCTTCATCCAGTATTTAGCACAAAGACCGAGCAAACCTTCAATAATACCGCCTACGATTACACAACCAATAATTGTTCCGTAACTGTAAGTTGTTCCAATAAAAATTGCACTGTTCAAGAATGTAAAACTGATTCCCATTACAATTGGCAAACCTGAACCAATTTTCCATACTGGGCAAAGCTGGAGCAAAGTACCAATACCTGCAATAATCATTGCGTTCTGGATTAATTTTGCAGATGTAACCTGATCAAGACCACATACGCCTGCAAGAATAATCATTGGTGTAATGTTTGCTACAAACATTGCAAGAATGTGCTGAAGTCCAACTGGAACTGCTTTTCCAAGAGGAACTTTTCCGTCGAGCTGATAAATGTTTTCAGCATTAGCGTTTTTCATAAACTAACCTCTATCTGTTTTTTTATTTTCTAAATTCAATTTTTCCTGTTGCTGCATCCATTGATTCAATAATTGCAATTGATTCAAGCTGGAATCCTTTTTCGCGGATAATTTTACCGCCATCCTGGAAGCCTTTTTCTACAGCAATTCCAATTCCCTGAACCTGTGCTCCAGCCTGGCGAACAATTTCTGTTAAACCAAGAAGGGCTGCACCATTGGCAAGAAAGTCATCGATAATGAGGATTTTGTCCTCAGGAGAAATGTATTTTTTTGAAACAAACACATTATTCATATGCTGATGAGTGTATGAATAAACCTGTGTGCTGTATTTATCGCCGTCAACATTCAAACTCTGTGTCTTTTTTGCAAAGAGAACAGGAACTCCAAAGTAGCGGGCAACAATGCAGGCAATTCCAATTCCGCTGGCTTCAATTGTAAGAATTTTTGTGATTTCTTTACCAGCAAAACGCTTTTTGAATTCTTCGCCCATTTTTTCAAGCAAAGCAATATCAATCTGATGATTTAAGAAACTGTCCACTTTAAGAACGTTTCCTTCACGAACTACGCCGTCTTTAATAATTCTTTCTTCCAGAAAATTCATTTTTTCTTTCCTATTTTTATATGAGATGCCTTTTCAGGTATTACTTCCAAAAGTTTTATAGCAGCTGCTTCTGTAGAAATATCAAATTCTACAATCTCTGCCTTATTAGAACTAAGCACCAGGTAATGCAAAAGTAATTCACCTCTTCCACAGCAAAGCTTCATAGGAACAGATTTTACTCTGCGAAAAGCTCTGTAAATATCGTCATATTTTATGTAGAAATATTTACTCAAGCCTTTTTTATAAAAAAGAAAGCTCTCTCCCAAATAAACATTGTCTATTCTTTCTGCAGATTTAAGTTCATCTTTTATCTTCTGTTCCTCTGCAGGATTTGTAATTGCTAAAAATTTCATATACTACCTTCATAATTAATTTATCATATATTCAATGCTATTTAAACTTATTACATTTTAATATATTCTTCTTTTCTATATTTTTTATGATATTTATAGGGGAATAAAATGAAATCAAAAATCACTATCTGTATTCTGCTTTGTTTTGTTTGTTTTTCCTGCAGAATCTTCTTTTTTGACCCAGACCACATTATCCAGAACGAATGGGATTTAACTGTAGTCCCAGATAAATACAACACAGGTGTTCCACAGGATGCTGTCCTTACTAAATTTTCAGGCAGCGGCAACATTGCAGATAATTTTTTTATTTCCTTTAGAACAGATATGACTCCTAACCAGTTTAATCTATCCTATTCCTCCTCAAAAAATCTTCCTGATAGAGTTGTAATTAAAAATATTGATTTTTCTGATTATGATTTTGTTGTTCTTGGTACACACAATTATCCCCGCACAAAATACATCACTTTTGAAAACTGTAAATTCAAAGGATTCAGAAACGAAGCTGTAGAAAAAGGTCAATCAAGAATTTATTTTACTTTCAACCGCTGTTCTTTTAGCGGCGGAGTAACTAATTCTTATATCACCTTAAATAATTGTCAGATTGGGGGCTTTGTTTCAGATGCAATTAATCCGTTAAGAGAGTTCTATGCCAATAATCTTTACATTTATAATTTATTTCATAAAACAAATGATGATTATAAGCATGTAGACGGCATCCAGATTTTCGGAGATCCTCGTTCCAGAAATCATGAAGTAAATGGCTTCTGGTATTCAACTGTTGAAAGAGGAGAAATCCATTTTAAAAATCTTCGTTTTGAAATTCCTGCCCTCCACTTTTCCCCACTTCCTAAAGAAACACAGGTTAATTCCTGTATCATGGTTCAGCTTGAATATAGTGATGTAGATGATATTTCATTTGAAACTGTCTATGCTAATGGCGGCTATTACTTTCCTCTTCGCATAGTTGACGGTGTACGAGCTGACCATTCTGAAAAAGGCCTCTGGTCTCATAAAAATCTTTTATTCAAAGACATTATGGTTTCAAATAATTATAAAACTCCTCTTCTTACACAATATAAATCAAATGATCATGAAGTTACAAACGTCGGCCATCACAATCAACTTTTTGTTTCTTCTGTCTGGAAAGATAAAAATGGAACAGCCCACATAATCGTTTCTAATGATACAAAAACAGATAAAGAATTAACTGTTAAGACAGACAAGAAAACATATACTTTTAAAATTCCTCATTGTCCAAGCGATTACG
Organism: Treponema sp.; assembly: GCA_024402665.1. GTDB lineage: Bacteria > Spirochaetota > Spirochaetia > Treponematales > Treponemataceae > Treponema_D. The sequence goes on along the minus strand of JAKSTI010000008.1, from coordinate 75,404 downwards.
CATTAAATGAAGATAGAGCCCATAACAAAAATCCAGATGAAAAATATGTAGATAACAATGGTAAAGCCTATACAGAGTATACCTGGGAAGACATGCCTTTTGACCTTGATATGAAGATTTCTGGTGATCCAGCTTTTGTTTTATGCTATGACGGAAATGAGAAAATCCGCTATGTAAATTTTGACGGAAAACCTCATTATTATTCAGATTTGAAATAATTAATTTTTCTGTTAATATCTGATTCATGTCTTTAAAAAAATTATTTTATATTTTCTCTATCCCACTTTTATTATGTGGATGTTCAAAACAATCTCTTCAACAATCAGAATCAGATATTTCACAAAGCAATCAGATTGAAGAAAATTCACCGGAAGAAATCCCAACTTCACTTCCTGCAAGACCTGCTCTCCTTTCTATTTTTGAACAGTCATATCCTGACATTTCCTTTGACTGCCAATTTGATTCTGATGCAAACGATTTTAAAATCACTATGACATTAGAAAATCAACAGTCTGTTTTTTACTGGAACAATGGAAGCATGCTGCCTTTAGAAGAACTTGAAAACAAAGAAAAATATTGGACTCTTCTATATAATTATAATTACAATCAACCTTTGCCAGACCCCGCAGATTATACAGAAGAGCAGATTGCGGCACTTAAAAATTTCAGTTCTACAGAAAACAGAAAAAATGGCGCCGGAACTCCTATGTTCTTTTTTGATGCGGTTTATAACAGTTACACAAAAGCAGATTTAGAAAAAAATATTATACAGATTAAATTTCTTGGTTTTAAAGTAAACGTCCATAAAAGACTGGAAGAACCTCTTTCTAAAGTTGAAAAACGAATTATGGATGCCACCGAAACAGATTCTGAAGTTGCAAATTTTGTTAAAAGCATCAATAAAAACGAAGGCTATTACTGGCGGCTTATTGCAAACACAAACAGAAAATCGTTCCACAGCCTTGGAATTGCCATAGATATTCAGCCAAAATCCTATAAGGGAAAAGAAGTATACTGGAGCTGGGCAAAAGACAGAAATCCGGATGGATGGATGTTTACTCCATTAAAAGACCGCTGGATGCCTCCACAAACTGTTATCGATATTTTTGAAGACGAAGGTTTCATCTGGGGCGGAAAGTGGGTTATCTGGGATAATATGCATTTTGAATATCATCCAGAGTTAATCAATAATGCAAAAGCCAGAAAAATCTTATATAATTAAAATATTACAGGAGAATAAAAATGTTGTGTTCAGAATTTTTACTTGAATCAGGATTCACACCAGTTTCAGAAACTTCAGAAACTTTATATGGTCGTTTTAATACTTATTTGTTTAATGCAGAACCATACACTCTATCCGATATTAAATTTTATAAATTCTCATCTTCCCTTTCCATTCCTTCTCATAAAGGTAAAATAATGGAATTTTTTGAAAATAAAAAGGATGCCAATTTAATTGACGATTTTGACGTTGATGAAAATTTCACTTTTTCTGTTAGAGATTCAGAAGAAACAATAAAGGACACAATTACCCAGCTGATTTCCCTTTTGGAAGAAGTTGAAGCTTCAAACTACTGTGTTCACTGTAAAAAAACTGAAGACCTTAATTTTTATAAAGTAAACGGCACCCTTACAGTGATGTGTTCTGCCTGCGAAAGAGAATTAGCAGAATCAATTGAAATAGAAAAAAATAAACGCCCTAAATATGTTTCTGCTTTCTTCTTAAGTCTTATTGGTGCAATTATTGGTACTATAGGATGGATTCTTTTAGGATTAATTGGTTTCTATGCTTCTTTTGCCGGCTACCTTATTGGTTTAGGTGCAATTAAAGGTTACAAACTTACAAAATCTAAAATCACAAAGAAAAGCGTTATTTTGATTTCTATTGCAATTGTAATCGCCGTTCTTTTTGCAGAATACATTGGAATTTATATCAGCTTCAAACGTGCAGATCCAGCCTGGTCTTTCTATGGCTACGTAATTCTTACACCAATCATCTACACAGATCTGGAATTTTTAAAATCTATTGCCCTGAATCTTGTTTTTGGTATTCTTTTTGGCTTCCTTGGAACAAGAGGAACTCTCAAAAATCTCTCTGATGAGGCAAGTTCTTTAAAAGATTTTACTATTGAGAAACTGAACTGATTTTTTTCAAATTATTTTCAATCAACTTTATTGTTCTGTTCAACGCTTCATCATCTGTTGGCAGAGCAAATAATGTTCCCGCACCGCTTTCTGGATTCTGTCTTACAATTTCTTTTCTGTTTGCAATATAAAAATCTCTCTGCTGTAAAAGAATAGCCGCAATTCCAGCCGCCTGTTCCCTGATTTCCTTATCTGCCTTAATTGTGATTTTTTCTATAGAGGCAAATGCATCCAGAATCTTTCTTATATCATCAGTGATTTTTTCAAATTCTTCCCTGATAATCTCTAAAGCCTTAATGTTAAAATACTGTTCTGTATGAATAAAAACATACATCTGAAACAATGGCTCTGTTTCATATAAATTGAAGAATCTTGTTACCTGTCTTTTAAAAAGAGGAAGCAGTGCTGATTTATTATTTTTAATATTTTCTACTGTTTTATCTGACAAAAAACTGATTGATCCCATTTCTTTTGAACACAACTGAATTGTGGCATCATACATCTCATCTCTGCTGGCAAAATGATTATAAAGTGAAGCTTTTTTTATCTGTAAACTGTCTGAAATATCTGCTAAAGATGTTGCACCGGCACTTTTTTCAAATGCACTGGCTAAAAAAGATTGTATAATTTTTTCCTGGGATATATTTTTTTTGCTCATAAAATATTTATCGGTAACTACCAGCAGGTAGTTGAGTATTTACAATTTAGAACTTTCATTATATACTTAATTATACTTTACAAAATCGCCAAAAATGTCATTCATTTTAGGGAGGGTTATCTATGGTATTAGAACCAAACTGTACAGTTCCAAAATTATTCTTAAAAGTTTCAGAAGAATATCCTGAAATTATTTGTCAGTATAAACGTATTAACAACGAACAGTCTGAACCAATCACTTATCGTGAAACAATGCAGCTTGCTTATGATTTTGCAGCAGGTTTATTAAGTATTGGTACTCAGCGTCAGGAAAAAATTGGTCTTATTTCAGATAACCGCGCTGAATGGTTCCAGGCAGATATGGGTCTTATGCTCATTGGTGCAACAGACGTTCCTCGTGGATGTGATGCAACTGTTCAGGATCTTGAAAAAATCCTTTCAATCTGTGAATGTACAAAAACTATTGCAGAAAATAACGCTCAGCTTAATAAAATCCTTTCTATCAAAGATAAACTTCCAAATTTAAATACACTTATCTGTTTTGAACCAGAAGAAACAGTAAAAGAAGATGTAAAGAAACTTGCAAAAGATTCAAAAGTAAAAATCCTGTTCTTCAACGATCTTATTAAAGAAGGTCAGAAATGGAGAATTGAAAATAAAGGCGTTGTTGAAGAAGAACTTAAAAAAGGTTCTGAATCTGAACTTGCTACACTTATTTTTACATCAGGTACAACAGGAACTCCAAAAGGTGTAATGCTTACACACAGAAACTTCCTTGCTCAGCTTGATGAAATTCCAGAACGAATCTTCTTGAATCCAGGTGATAAAGCCCTTTCTGTTTTGCCAGTTTGGCACGTTTATGAAAGACTTGTTGAATACGTAATTACTTGTCAGGCTGGTACAATCTGTTATTCAAAACCAGTAGGATCTATCCTTCTTGCAGACTTCCAGCGTTTTAATCCACATCTTATGCCTGCTGTTCCTCGTGTATTTGAAGCAGTTGTAGATGGTATTTTCAAAAAAATGCGTAAAACTGGCGGTATTGTAAATGCCATGTTTACTTTCTTTTATAAACTTGCTGTTGTTCACAAAAGAATGCAGAGAAAAATGTTCCGTCAGGATGCCTGCTACTCAAGTTATAAAACAACTATGTGGTGGATTTTATTCTTCATCCCTTGGACATTAATGTGGCCACTTTACTGGCTTGGAAATCTTTTAGTTTTCAGAAAAATCAAAGCTATGCTTGGTAAAAACTTCAGACTTGGTATTGCAGGTGGTGGAGCTTACCCTAAACGTATTGATGAATTCTTCTGGGCATTGGGAATTAATGTTGTAGAAGGTTACGGACTTACAGAAACAGCTCCAATTGTTGCTGTTCGTCCAGCAGCTGCTCCTGTTTTCAGAACAATCGGTTCAGCAATCCGTGGTATTCAGGTTCGCATTGTTGACCAGGAAGGATATATTTTAGGTCGCTGTAAAGAAGGTATTTTACAGGTAAAAGGTCCTACAGTAATGCAGGGTTATTATAAAAATCCAGAAAAAACAGCTGAAGTTCTTTCAGAAGACGGCTGGTTAAATACAGGTGACCTTGCAATCCTTTCTATTCATGATGAAATCTGTATTAAAGGTCGAATTAAAGATACAATCGTTCTTCGAGGCGGTGAAAACCTTGAACCTATCCCTATTGAACAGAAACTTGTTGAATCTAAGTTCATCAAAACTGCTGTTGTTTTAGGTCAGGATAAACGTTACCTTGCAGCTCTCATTCTTGTAAATAAAGAAGAAATTGAATACTACGCACAGGAAAATGGTATTCAGTACGACACTTATGAAAATCTTCTTGCTTCTGAAGTTATTCAGAATCTTTACCAGACAGAAATCAGTAATTTGATTAGTGCTAAAAACGGATTCAAGATGTTTGAACGAATCAATAAGTTTGCATTGATTACAAAAGATTTTGAAATTGGTGTAGAACTTTCAGCTAAACAGGAAATCATGCGTTTCAGAATAAACGAACTTTATAAGAAACAGATTGATGCCATGTATGCTGATGAAAAATAGTTAAAATCACTTAAAAGGCTGTTTTTATAAAAAATAGCCTTTTTTCTTTATAAATAAACTTTGAGGGGTACATAATGTCAGTTAAGATTATTGGAACCGGAAAAGGTCTTCCAAAAAATCACGTTAAAAATGCCGACTTACCTAAAGAACTCAATTCTGATGATGAATGGGTAAGATCGCATACAGGAATTGCAGCTCGTTATATTGCTTCTGGTGACGAATCAACTGTAACTATGGGTATTGAAGCAGCACGTAATGCCATGAAAAAAGCTGGACTTACTGCTGATGATATTCAGGCTGTTATTTGTACAACTATTTCAGCAGAACAACACAACCTTCCTGCAAACGCATGTATGATTCAGGATGCGTTAGGTATTAAAAATGCAGCTTGTTTTGACGTTTGTCTTGCCTGTACAGGTTTTATTTGCGGTATTGATCTTGCAGCTTCACAGCTTACATATCATAACTGGAAATATGCTCTTGTTATCAGCACAGAAAAACTTTCAGGAATTGCAGATTGGACAGACCGTTCAACTTGTGTTCTTTTTGGTGATGGTTCAGGTGCTGTTGTTCTTGAAAACGATCCTAACGAAACTGAATCTGGAATCGTTGAAACTATCGTAAGATCAGACGGAAGCGGTGCTCAAGCTCTTGCTCTTGATGATAAAGGTTTATTACGCATGGACGGTCATTTAGTTTATGACTTTGCTGTAAGAACTAATGTAGAATTGATTACTACACTTTTGAATAATCATAATCTTACAATTGATGATGTAGACTGGATTGTTTGTCACCAGGCTAATGAAAGAATCCTTAAAGCAGCAGCTAAACGTTTGCACTTTGATGAATCTAAATTCTTTATGTGTATGGACAGATACGGTAATACATCATCTGCTTCTATTCCACTTGCTCTTGATGATATGGTGGAACAGGGAAAACTTAAAAAAGGAATGAAAATTATCTCAGTAGGATTTGGTGCCGGTCTTAGTTATGGCGGTACTTACATTCGCTGGTAATTTAAAAATAGGAGAAATTAACATGGAAAACATTTTCTTATTTCCAGGACAGGGTGCTCAGGCTCAGGGTATGGCAATTGATTTTTGCGACAACTCAGCTAAAGCAAAAGAAATTGTAACTAAAATGTCAGAAATCTGTAATGAAGATATTTATTCATTATTAAAAGATACTGATGCTCAGGAATTAAGCCGCAGTGATAAAAGTCAGCTTTCTATTGCAGCAGCAGAACTTATTTGTGCAGAAGTTTTAAAAGAAAAAGGAATTATGCCATCTGCTTGTGCAGGTTTCAGTTTAGGAGAATTCCCAGCTCTTTGTGTTGCTGGAATCTTATCTTTTGAAGATACAATGAAACTTGTAAAAAGACGTGGTCAGATTTTCCAGGCAGTTTGTGAAGAAATCTCTGGTGCTGGTATGTCAGCTATCATCGGTTTAACACCAGAACAGGTTAGCGGGTTGTTGAAAGATTATAACGATCCTAAAGCTGCTAATGCTGTATTCGCAACAAACTTAAACAGCCCAAAACAGACAGTTGTATCTGGAACTATGGAAGGACTTAAAGTATGTGAAAAGCTTTGTACAGAAGCTGGTGCACGTCGTGTTGTTCCTTTGAAAGTTGCAGGTCCATTCCACTCTCCATTAATGCAGAAAGCAGCTGATGCTTTTGTTGAAGAATTGAACAAAGTTGAATTCAAAGATCCAGTTATTACTTGTTTCTCAAACGTTACTGGTAAAGCATTTGCAAGTGGAGAAGAAGCTAAACAGAACGCTTGTAATCACATTATTAAACCAGTTAGATGGACAGAAGAAGAAGCTGCTATGGCTGCATTCATCGATGCTAAAGGTTCTTGCCGCTTGTTAGAAGCAGGTCCTGGAAAAGTTCTTTCTGGTTTGTGGAGAGATTCTGGATATGCAGAAAAAGCAGAATGTCTTCCTGTTGGAACATTAGAAGCTGTAAATAATCTTTAATCTAGAGAGGAATTAAATGTTACTTGAAGGTAAAAAAGCATTAGTAACTGGTTCCAGCCGTGGAATTGGTAAAGAAATTGTAAAAAAATTCTTACAGGAAGGTGCTGAAGTTTGGGGTCTTTGTTCTAAACCATCTGCTGCCTGCGAAGAATTAACAAATCTTGCAAAAGAAAACAACACTGCTTTCCATGAAATCTGTGCTGATGTTGGAAATGCAGAAGTTCTTACTGAAGTTGTAAAAAATGCCCTTACAGAAGCTGGTGGCTTTGATGTATTGGTAAACAACGCTGGTATTACAAAAGACGGTCTTTCTTTCAGAATGAAACTTGAAGACTGGAACGATGTAATCAGAATCAACCTTACATCTATCTTCATCGTTTCACAGATCATTTCTTCAGACATGATTCGTAAACGTGCCGGATCAATCATCAATATGTCTAGTATTGTTGGTTTACACGGACAGGGTGGACAGGTTAACTATTCAGCTAGTAAAGCAGGTATTCTTGGTTATTCTAAGAGTCTTGCAAAAGAAGTTGGTGCACGTGGTGTTCGCGTAAATGTTATTGCACCAGGATTCATTCAGACAGATATGACTGCCGTTCTTGATGAAAAAGTTACAGCTTCTTTCATGGAAACAATCCCTATGAAGAGAGCCGGAACACCAGAAGATATTGCTAATACTGCATTATACCTTGCCTCAGACCTTTCTGCTTATGTAACAGGTCAGGTTATTGGTGTAGACGGTGGTATGGGCTGCTAATTAAATTTAAAACGTTTTTAAGGAGATATATATGAGACGTGTAGTTGTTACAGGACTTGGTGCTATCACTCCTCTTGGAAATAGCGTAGAAGAAACTTGGGAAAACATTAAACAGGGAAAAAGTGGTATTGATAAGATTACTCACTTTGATACAACTGATTACAAATGTCAGATTGCAGGTGAAGTAAAGAACTTTGACCCAGCAAATTATATGGATAAAAAAGAAGCAAGAAAAATGGCTATGTTCACACAGTATGCTGTTGCTGCTTCTACAATGGCTATGAAAGATGCTGGCCTTACAAAAGAAAACATTGACGGTGAAAGAACTGGTGTACTGGTTGGTATTGGTATTGGCGGTTTCGAAGTTCTTGAAGCAGGTTTCAAAAAATATTTTGAAGTAGGTAATGCTAGAATCCCTCCATTATCTATTCCAATGTTAATTCCAAATGAAGCACCTGGTAACATCAGTATGATGTATGGTATTCACGGAACAGCTCTTTCTTTGGCAACAGCTTGTGCTTCTGGTACAGATGCTTTAGGTGTAGCTTTGGATCAGGTTAGATCTGGCCGTTTGGATGTATGTCTTGCAGGTGGTGCTGAAGCTGCAGTTACAGGTTTCGGTATCGGTTCATTCCAGGTTTTGGGAACACTTCCAACAAACTTCAATGACAATCCAACAAAAGCAAGCCGTCCATTTGATAAAGACCGCAATGGTTTCGTAATGGGTGAAGGTTCTGCAATCCTTATTTTGGAAGAATATGAACACGCAAAAGCTCGTGGAGCAAAAATTTACTGTGAATTCGTAGGATACGGTGGATCTTCAGACGGATACCACATCACTTCACCAGATCCATCTGGAGACGGTGGTGCTTTGGCATTAACAAATGCTATTAAAGATGCAAAAATTGATCCAACAGAAATCCAGTACTACAATGCACACGGAACTTCTACTCACATCAATGACTCAGCAGAAACAGCTATGCTTAAAAAATCTCTTGGAGATCACGCATACAACATGAAAGTTTCTTCAACAAAATCTATGACAGGTCACTGTTTAGGTGCTGCTGGTGCTATTGAAGCTATGATCAGTATTAAAGCTCTTGAAGAAGGTGTTTACCCACCAACTATCAACCTTGATAACCCAGACCTTGAACAGGGTTGTGATTTGGACTATGTACCAAACAAAGCTGTAAAAGCAGAAAATGGAATCAACTGTGTAGCTTCTGGATCTTTAGGATTCGGTGGACACAACGGTGTAGTAATTTTCAAAAAATGCTAAGCGTGAAACAATAAAGGAAGATTAATATGGAATTAAAAGAATATAATAATTTCACAGATATTCAGTCTCTTTTGCCTCACAGAAAACCATTCTTGTTTGTAGATGAAATTGTAAAGGCTGATAGCAATGGTATTATCGCTACAAGAAAATTTACAGACGAAGAATTTTTCTTCAAAGGTCACTTTCCTGAATATCCTGTAGTTCCAGGTGTAATCCTTGTAGAAACTATGGCTCAGGCTGGTGGTGCTGGTTTGAGTCTTCAGAAAGTTTTTGAAGAAGGATCTTTATTTTTCCTGGCAACAGTAGATAAAGTAAAATTCCGCCGTCAGGTTAGACCTAATGACACAGTTCGCCTTGAAATTCAGAATCTTAGAGTTTCTCCTAAGATGATTAAACAGAAAGGCACTGCTTATGTTGGTGATGAAGTTGCCGCAGAAGCAGAATGGATGTGTCTTGTAGGAAAAAACTAAACATAGAGGTAATAAGATGATTATTAAACCAATGGTAAGAAGCAACATCTGTTTGAACAGCCATCCAGCTGGTTGTGCAAAATCTGTTTATGATCAGATTGAATACACAAAAAACAGAAAAGCATTAAGAGATCAGGGTAAATTAGCTAATTTTGATGAACGTGCAGACAATGGTAGAACTGCTCCAAAAAATGTTTTAGTTTTGGGATGTTCTAACGGTTACGGTCTTGCAAGTAGAATCACATCTTCATTTGGTTACGGAGCTGCTACAATCGGTGTTTCATTCGAAAAAGCAGGTTCTGCAGACAAATGGGGTACACCAGGCTGGTACAATAACCTTGCATTCGATAAAGCTGCTAAAGAAAACAATATTTTCTCATTAACAATCGATGGAGATGCTTTCTCTAACGAAATTAAAGCACAGGTAATTAAAGCTGCAAAAGATAACAACATGAAGTTTGACCTTGTAATTTACAGCTTGGCAAGTCCTGTACGTACTGATCCTGCAACAGGAATCATGCACAAATCAGTAATTAAACCTTTTGGAAAACCATTCTCTGGAAAAACAATTGATCCATTCACTGGTGAATTAAAAGAAATCGCTGCTGAACCAGCTAACGATGATGAAAAATTCAATACAGTAAAAGTAATGGGTGGTGAAGACTGGAAACTCTGGATTGATGCACTTACAAATGAAGGTGTATTGAATGAAGGATGTGTTACAGTTGCTTACTCATACATTGGACCAGAAGTTTCACAGGCAATCTATAGAAACGGTACAATCGGTAAAGCAAAGGAACACCTTGAAAAAACAGCTCACGAATTGAATGACCAGATGAAATCATTCAATGGTGGCGCTTATGTTTCTGTAAATAAAGGTTTGGTAACACGCGCAAGTGCAGTTATCCCAATCATTCCACTTTATCTTGCTACTTTGTTCAAGGTAATGAAACAGGAAGGATGTCACGAAGGATGTATTGAACAGATCAACCGTTTGTTCGACGCTCGTTTGTACGGAACACCTGCTGGAAAACAGGAAAAAATCTGTTCTTTATTAGGTTGCAAAAAAGATGCTAAAAACATTTCTGTAGACTCAGAAAACCGCATCCGTATTGATGACCTTGAATTGAACCCAGAAATCCAGGCAAAAGTTGATGAAATCATGCCAAACGTTACAACTGAAAATAGTGCTCAGTTAACAGATTTGGAAGGTTACAAACACGACTTCCTTGCTACAAGTGGTTTTGATATTGCTGGTGTTGATTACGATGCAGATATCGCTCGTTTTGATACTATCTAAGTTCAAATAAACTTATAAACAAACAGGCTGTCCATTCTTTTTTGGACAGCCCGTTTTATTTTAAATATTCAGCAATTATATTGCCCAAACCCTAATTTTTTTATTATCTTATATAAGAACTGTTTTGCAGTTCAAAAAAATCATAAAAATTATCGAGGCTAATTCATGGCTAAACACGAATTTCAGACAGAAGTTAATCAGCTTCTGAAACTTATCATTCATTCACTTTATTCAAACAAAGATATTTTCCTTCGCGAAATTGTTTCAAACGGTTCTGATGCTTTGGATAAATTAAAGTATCTTACAGTTTCTGATGACGCTTATAAAGGAATTAAATTCGAACCAAAAATTGATATTACTTTTGATGAAAAAGAAAGCGTTCTTACAGTTCAGGATTCCGGAATTGGTATGAACGAAGAAGATTTAACAAACAATCTTGGTACAATCGCTCGTTCCGGTACAAAAGCTTTTATGGAAAAACTTACTGCTGATGCTGCAAAAGATTCTGCATTAATCGGTCAGTTTGGTGTAGGTTTCTATTCTGCTTTCATGGCAGCCGGTAAAATTGATGTTTATACTCGTAAAGCAGCAGGCGACGGAAAAATCTGGCACTGGTCTAGTGATGGCACAAATTCTTACGATATTGATGAAGTTGCTCCAGACAGTGCTGTTGCAAAAAAATACGGCTTTGATAAAACAGAACTTTCAGGATCTGCAATCGAAATCCACTTAAATGATGACAGCAAAGAATATGCTTCAAGATGGAAGATTGAAGAACTTATTAAACGATACAGCGATCACATTGCATTCCCAATTTATCTTCACTATGAACAGAAAAAATATGATGACAAAGGAAATGAAACTGGAAGCGAAAATAAAGTTGATCAGGTAAACAGTGCATCTGCTTTGTGGAAACGTTCTAAATCAGAACTTAAAAAAGAAGATTACAACGAATTCTATAAAACAATTGGCCACGACGGACAGGATCCACTTCACTATGTTCATACACACGCTGAAGGAACTCAGGAATACACAACATTATTCTATGTTCCACAGACAGCTCCTTTTGATATGTATCAGGCAGATTATAAGAGTGGTGTAAAACTTTATGTAAAACGCGTATTCATTACAGATGATGACCGTGAACTTTTACCAAGTTATCTCCGCTTTGTACGTGGTATTATCGACTCTGAAGATTTACCTTTGAACGTCAGCCGCGAAATTTTACAGCAGAACAGAATCCTTGATAACATTAAATCTTCTTCAGTAAAAAAATTATTAAGTGAATTCAAAAAAATGGGAGAAGCTGCAGATTCTGTTACACGCTCTCAGGCTGCAGACACAAGTAAAGAACTCAGCGAAGAAGATAAAGCAAAAGTTGAAAAATGGAATAAATTCGTTACAGCTTTCAATCGTCCAATGAAAGAAGGTTTATACAGCGATTATGCTAACCGTGAAGAAATAGCAGAAATCGTACGCTTTAAATCTACAGATGCAAGCGGAACTGGTGACAACAAATGGACAAGTTTTGCAGATTACGTTCAGCGTATGAAGCCAGACCAGAAAGCAATTTTCTATATCTCTGGTAGTGATGAAAAGAATTTGCGTGCTCATCCATTAGTAAAAGCTTATACAGATAAAGGCTTTGAAGTTCTCATTATGGCTGATGATATTGACGACATTGTTATTCCAGGTTTTGGAAAATACAAAAATGAATATGAACTTAAAGCTGTAAACCGTTCTGGTTCTGATGAAGATCTTGGCGGAGATAAAGAAGAAGCTAAAAAGAAGGAAGAAGCTTTCAAACCAGTTGTGGAAAAAATCAAAAATGCACTTGGAGATAAAGTAAAAGAAGTTAAACTTTCTAAAACTTTAAGCGGTGAAAATCCTTCTTGTATCGTTGTTGATGAAAATGATCCAAGTTATCAGATGATTCAGATGATGCGTGCTATGGGCCAGCCAGGACCTGAATTAAAGCCTATTCTTGAAGTAAACGGAGATCATCCAATTCTTGCTAAAGTTAAAGACAGCACAGATGAAGCATTAATTAAAGATGTTTCTGAAGTTTTGCTTGATCAGGCTTTATTGATTGCCGGCGTGGAATTAAAAGAACCTGCAAACTTTGTTAAGAGCTTGAATAATCTTTTAAGCAAATAAAATCACTTCCTGATTTTTACTATCCTGATATTGAAGTCTTTCTTTGATATCAGGATTTTTTTTTGTAAGGTAAAACTCTTATCATTCCTTTTTTAACACTTTTATACTATGCACTTTTTTTTATAGTTGATATAATAAACTTATGGGTGTTAGGAATAAGCATACAAGGGTTTTAATAAATATTCTGAAAGACAATATTGGAAATATTTTTAAAATGTATCCAAGACTTGTTCATTTAGCAAAAAATCCAGATAAATATCCTTTTGACGTTAGATACAATTATATCCTTCAGATTGTTTCAGCTGTTTTGAAGGCATGTAATGTAGAATTAGATGTTCAAGGTCTTGAAAATATTCCTGAAGATGACGGATTATTTGTTTGCGCCAACCATCAGGACAAATTAGACGCACTTGTTTTGTGGGAATCTTTCCCTCGTACTTTAGGCGTTGTAATTGATGGATCAGCATCTCAGCGTCACTTTGCCCGTGAAATGTTCAATATGATTCCTGCAATCGCTATGTTCAAAGATGACATGCGTTCTATGATGAAATCAATTGAAAACCTTTCTAAAGAACTTGCTAATAAAATCAACTATCTTATCTTCCCAGAAGGAAAATACGAAGACGACTGTAAATCTCTTCTTCCTTTCTCCGGTGGATCTTTCAAAGCCGCTGTAAAAGCTAATTCAATTATTCAGCCAGTTGCTATTGTAAACTGTAATCACGTTTATGATGAAGGATTCAAAAAACCATTCAAAGTTCAGGTTCATTACTTAAAACCTATTACACCAACAGAGTACAAAGGTATGAAAACTGTAGAACTTGCTAATATGGTTCAGGAAAAGATTCAGTCTATCGTTTCACAGTTCCAGATATAATTTAAAAAATAAGGTTTCTTATGATTATCGATTTTCACGCTCATATCTATCCTGAAAAGATAGCAGAAAAGGCGACAAAAAATGTCGGCTCATTTTATAATCTTGCTATGACTTATTCAGGACTTCCAGAAGAATTAATTGCCAGAGGTTCTAAAATCGGTGTTGAAAAATACATCGTTCATTCTACAGCAACAAAACCAGAACAGGTTGAATCTATCAACAATTACATTATTGATCAGGTAAACAAACATCCTGAATTTATTGGGTTTGGAACAATCCACCCAGACTACAAGGATTTTGAAAAAGAACTTAGACGCATAAAAGAAGCTGGTCTTAAAGGTGTTAAATTTCATCCAGATTTCCAGCAGTTCCAGTTTGACGATCTAAAACTTTCACCAATATACGAAACTCTTTCAAAACTTGATATCCCTGTTTTGACTCATGCAGGAGATAAACGTTTTGATTTTTCAGGACCAAAAAGAATCAGTAATGTTCTTGAAAAGCATCCCGACCTTACTGTAATTGCAGCACACTTTGGCGGTTTCACTGAATGGGATAATTCAATGAAATATCTTGTTGGGAAAAACGTTTATTTTGATACATCAAGTTCTTTGTTCGTTCTTTCTGTTGATGAAGCAATGAATATGATTCGTAAACACGGCGTAGATAAATTTCTTTTTGGAACTGATTTTCCTATGTGGGATCATGAAGACGAATTATCTCGTTTTAATAAACTTCCATTAACTGAAGAAGAACGGGAAATGATTTTATATAAAAACGCCGTAAAACTTCTTAAACTATAGGAACACTAATGAAACGCAGAGTTTTTCTTGAAGGAATCCGTGACGGATTTCCTATCGGTCTTGGATATTTTGCCGTAGCATTCTCTCTTGGTATTGTTGCCAAAAATGCAGGCCTTTCTCCAACTCAGGGATTTATTGCCAGTTTTTTTAATATTGCCTCAGCCGGAGAATACGCTCTTTTTACATCAATAGAAGCTAAAGCCTCTATCTTAGAAATTGCGATTATTACCTTTGTTGTAAATGCCCGCTATCTTTTAATGAGCTGTGCCTTATCACAAAAGTTTGATGAAAACACAAAATTCATCCATCGCTTTTTTGTAGGATTCGGCGTAACTGATGAAGTTTTTGGAATCACCATAGGAAGAGAAGGTCCAATTAATCCTTTATATAATTACGGCGCTCTGGCAATAGCAGTCCCTCTTTGGAGCATTGGAACTTCTCTTGGAATCATGGCCGGTAACTTTTTACCAGCAAACATCGTAAGCGCTTTATCTGTAGCACTCTATGGTATGTTCATTGCAATTATAATTCCTCCTGCAAAAAAGAATCTTACAATTGCAATTGCTATTATCGTAAGTTTTATTTCCAGCTATCTGTTCACTATTTTGCCTTACATAAAAGACATTTCATCAGGAACAAGAACTATCATCCTTACTGTGATTATTTCTTCCGCGCTGGCACTTATTAAACCTATTAGAGAAACATCTAATAAAGGAGATGCAAACTAATGACTGGTAACATTTACTTATCAATTTTCACAGCAGCTTTTGTTTCATACTTAATCCGTGTTCTTCCTGTAACATTAATCCGTAAACCAATCCAGAACACCTTTATAAAATCTTTCTTGTATTACGTGCCTTATGTAACTCTGTCGGTAATGACATTCCCTGCAATCATAGAAGCAACACAATCTCCTGTTGCCGGATTCATTGCTTTAGGAACAGGAATTATTTTATCACTTCTTGGAGCAAGTTTATTCCCTGTAGCATGTGCCTGTTGTGTTATCGTTTTCCTTATTGAAAACCTCTTTTAATATACTATACACTTGTATATGTTGTTTATTTTAGATTTTTTGTTACTTTTATCAATATAAATACTTTAAATTCTTGATTTCCATTAAAACCAGGAGACCTTATGAAGAAAATTCTTTTATCAATTATTTTGCTTTCTGTAACGCTAAGCACACCCTTTGCTCAGGATACAGAAGCAGCCCCTCATTGGGATTACAGTCTTACTACTGACATCGTTGTTTATCCTTTACCAGATTTCATTCCAGGAGAAAGTCACTATTCCAAAATTGTAGGTTACGACTTATCTGCATTTAGAATCACTGGAGCTGCTGACTATGTTATTCCAACACCACTTGGGGAACACTGGCTTTTATCAGATGCCTTTGTTCAAATTGAACCCGCTGTAGAATTTACGGCTGTATCACTTAAAGGGATTTTCAGTACTACATTCCAGCCAGTACCTTTTCTTGAATTCCAGGCCGGAGCTTCTATAGGAACAGGATGGAATTTTGGATCGGTAAATGCGTTCCAGTCTTATAATGAAAATACAAACAAATATGAAAATCTTACTCCTTTCAAAAATTACTACTATGAACTTTGGGGAAAAGGAACATTCATGTTTGATACAGGAGCACTTATTCCCGGAGACTGGACACATGTAGTAATGCTCGCTGAATATAAACTTATGTATTCAGGAATGACTGGTTTACAGAAAAATCAGCCTTTCAACTGGTTAACTGCTCCAGGACAGATGAATGGTCTTCAATATGATACACAATTCATTCTTGCTTACCAGATGCCATTAGTTGTATACAGAGCAGGCGCAATGTTTGAATTCTATGGTCATTATGATGGAAATGATTATGGAAAATATAATGAAAGCTTTAATGGAGAATTCACAACTGCAAAAATAAGTCCTTTTGTACAGTTTAAGTTTAATGAAAAGAATACCGTTACATTCATTACAGAATTTTCAACAAGAAGAAGTTTTGCAGAGGATCATAATTCAATTCTTGAAGAAATGCCTCTTCATCACTCAGGAAATGAATGGTTTATTAATTTCTTTGGTGTAAGCTGGACTTATAACTTCTAAATACAAACTTTTAGATAAATATTTAATAAATTGGATATCTTGGTGATTATATACTAAATTACTAAGGTATCCTTTTTTTATATTCATTTCTTTAATTTATCTTAATAAATACCTAAAAAGTTAACTAACAAACGTTCGTATATATTTTTTGCCAACTATTTTACTGCCAAATTTTAATGTCAGATTAATTTATTATTCAAAACAATTATTTATCCTGATTCCACATTATATTTATAAATATTTCAATTAATTGGTATAATGTTTCACATGAAACATTTTTGATCATCAAACAGGAATAATTTCCGTGGAACAGTTGCTATTATTCAAATCTGTTCCAATTTAATGTTTCACGTGGAACAATCTTTGATTATTTGAAAATAGCGTCCGATTTGTTTCACGTGGAACAAAAAATAGCTGCTATTGATATTTGAGATGGATATTATTTATTTAAAAGTATATTCGTAATAATACAACTGTTTCACATGAAACAAATAGTCTTTATATTTTATATTTCCAAATGGGATTCAATAATCCAACCTTCTAAATTTTCTGTACTTTTAATTTATCTGAATGTTTCATGTGAAACATTTATAATATCTCATAACATTCTTCAGAAATTAGTTAGTTTCACGTGAAACAGAGTTTAATATTTCTGATAACTCATAATAAATTGTTTCACGTGGAACATAGTGCATTATTATTGATTGAATGATATTGTTTCATGTGAAACATTATAATATCTGTATTTTATTAAAACCTATACAAGGAAAGCTTTTACCCATCATAAAAATATATGTAAGTGTAATAAATTGTTTCACATGAAACAATTATTCCTGATTCATAAATCAAAGTTTCACGTGGAACATTTTCGAAACATATCAAATTAAATTATTTTTTATTTTGGTTTGCATATACTTTTTTCATAAGTTTCACGTGAAACGCAGGAACAAACTCTGTTATCAAAAAATGTTTCATGTGAAACAAAAAATAAAAGAGGGTGAGTTATCCACAATTGTGGAAAAAGTTAAATAAAATGTGGATAACTTTTGGGATGTAAAAAGTATGAGTTTTCCACATTTGTGCATACCTTGTGGATAACTGTTGTGTTTAAAATTAAAAGGGCTGATCTATATAAGACCAGCCCTTGCCTGATGTGTATCGCCCTAAACTATATTCCTAGTTTTTTCCCCAGGGCTGAATTATCAATTAAATAAATTGTTTTGTCAATTGAAAACAGTAAAAAATGACCTTTTCTTATGAAATAATCGTCTATTTCTTTGTATTATAAAGAATTAACTGTTATTTATCGTCATTATCCTGTATTTTATCAATTCCAACAAGATAATCAGGTTCATTTATCTTTACAATCTTTACACCAGAGGCTCCCTGACCCTGTTCCTTAATATCTGATGCATTAAAGCGTAAAGTTTTACCCTGACTTGTCATACAAACCAATTCATCAGTTTCTTTTACATTCAAAGCTCCGATGATTTCACCCTTTGCTTCAGTGTTACCAAAGACTCTCTGACCACCTGTGCCTCTTCCATGTGTTGAGTACAAGTCGAATGAAATGCGTTTACCGAATCCTTTTTCTGTAAGAAGAATCATATTTGTATCTTCTTCAATTTTTACTGCAGATGCAATTTCATCACCTTCAGAAAGTTTCATACCGCGAATACCACAAGAAGCACGTCCCATAATACGAACTGTTTCTTCTTTGATTCGTAATGCTTTTCCTCTGCGTGAAATCAACATTACATCTGAGTTGCCGTCTGTCTGAACTGCACTAATAAGTTTATCACCGTCATTTAATTTAATTCCAATAATACCCTTAGTTTTAGCATTAGCAAAATCTGTAGTGCGGACACGTTTAACAACACCATTAGAAGTTGTCATAAACAGATACTGGTTATCAGAGAATTCTTTAAGCGAAACAATTGTTGTGATTTCTTCATCAGCGCTAACCTGAAGAAGACCTTTAATGTTTGCTCCACGACTGTTCTTTTCTGATTCAGGAATTTCGTGAATTCTTATCCAGTATGCACGGCCAAAGTTTGTGATAAATAAAAGATGCTCTTTTGTTGATCCAATAAACAACTGATTAACATAGTCATCTTCAATAAGGTTAGTACTGTTACTTCCAGTTCCTCCCCTACCCTGCTTTTTATATTTATCAACTGAAACGCGTTTGATATAACCAAGACGTGAAATCATAACAACCATGTCTTCATCTTTAATCATATCTTCAACGTTAATCTGTTCAACTTCATCATGAACAATATCAGTACGACGATCATCGCCATATTTAGCAGCAAGCTCTTCTGTTTCAGTTTTAATAAGATTAAGAATCTTATTGTGATCTGCAAGAAGACCTTCAAGATAATCAATCCATGCCTGAAGCTCTTTAATCTCTTTCTGAAGATCTTCAATTGAAAGATGAGTAAGACGCTTCAACTGCATATCTACAATTGCCTGTGCCTGTTCATCATCAAAATTAAAACGTTTTTCCAATGCAAGTTTTGCTGCATCTGTATTTGCACTTTCCTTAATAATTTTGATTACTTCATCAATATTGTTGATAGCAGTAATCAAAGCCTGCAGGATATGCATTCTGTGTTTTGCAACTTTCAAATCATAAATTGTGCGGCGAGTAATTACTTCATCACGATGATTTACAAAGTGCATGATTAACTGTTTAAGTGTAAGAACTTCTGGCTTAAGATAAGTTTTTGGAAGTGTAAGCATTCCAGGTTCATCATAGCGAACACCATCTGTTACCTGAGGAACAAGTGCAAGATTGATTACACCAAAGTTTGCCTGTAAGTCTGTTTTTGCAAAAAGCTGATTTAATACAATTTTTGTAATTGCACCTTTTTTCAAATCAACAACAAGACGCATACCTACGCGGTCTGAAGTTTCATCGTTTGCATCTGCAATTCCTTCAATTGCTTTTTCATCTTTAAGTTCATTGATTTTCTTAATGATGTTTGTTGTATTTACACCATAAGGAACTTCTGTAAAGATGATTTTTTCACGACCTTTTTTATCTGTTTCAATTGTGAATTTTGAACGGATAACAATTTTTCCGCGACCTGTTGTATAAGCCTTTTTAATTCCAGCTGTACCGTAAATAATACCGCCTGTTGGAAAGTCAGGTCCTTTAATATGTTTCATTAATTCATCAATTGTAATTTCAGGATTATCAATGTAAGCAGAGATTGCAGATGCTACTTCTCTAAGATTATGAGTTGGCATATTTGTAGCCATACCAACTGCAATACCTGTTGTACCATTACAAAGAAGGAATGGGAATTTAGAAGGAAGAACTCCTGGTTCATCAGTTGTATCATCAAAGTTACGAACCATATCAACAGTATCTTTGTTGATATCAGAAACCATCTCTTCTGTAATCTTAGACATCTTTGCTTCTGTATAACGGTAAGCAGCTGCAGGGTCACCGGCAATAGTACCAAAGTTTCCCTGAGGAGTTACTGTTGTATAGCGCTGGGCAAAATCCTGACCAAGACGAACTAATGCATCATAAACAGAAGCATCTCCATGTGGATGATATTTACCTAAAACTTCACCAACGATTGTGGCACACTTACGAGTTTTTCCACCACTGGCAAGATGAAGCTGATCCATTGAATACATGATTCGACGGTGTACAGGTTTAAGACCATCACGAACATCTGGCAAAGCACGCTGAACAATAACAGACATTGAGTAGTCGATGTAAGCCTGTTTAACTTCATCCTCAATTGGAATCTGGATAACTGTTCCACCTTCTTTTGTTTTTATCTCTTCCATGTTTACTTTCCTTATTAACTAACGGTTGGTAGTTTTAACTATTCCCTAAATATCAAGATTTGCATAACTAGAATTTTCTTCAATGAAGTTTCTTCTAGGTTCAACTTCTTCACCCATACAAATACTGAAAATCTTATCTGCAGCCATTGCATCAGGAATTGTTACAACTCTCATTTTTCTACGAGATGGATCCATTGTAGTTTCCCACAACTGGTCTCCATCCATTTCACCAAGACCTTTATAACGCTGAACATCAGCCTTTTCTCTCTGGTCCCCAAGAGCATCAAGTGCGGCGTCACGTTCTGCATCAGAATAACAATAAACTGGATCTTTCTTTCCAAGCTGAACTTTGAATAATGGAGGCATAGCTAAATATACATGTCCATTTTCAATAAGCTGTGGCATATAGCGGAAGAAGAATGTCAAAAGCAAAGTACGAATATGAGAACCATCAACATCGGCATCGGCCATAATAATGATTTTATGGTATCGTAATTTTTCAATATTAAAATCTTTTCCGATTCCAGTTCCAAGTGTTTTGATAACTGGATCAAGCTTATCATTTCCAATTACTTTATCAGGATTTACTTTTTCAACATTAAGCATTTTTCCCCACAAAGGAAGAATTGCCTGATATGTTGATTCACGGCCTTTTTTCGCAGAACCACCCGCAGAATCACCTTCGACAATGTATACTTCACATTTTTCCGGATCATCCTTAATTGAACAGTCAGAAAGTTTTTCAGGCTTCTGGAATGAACCTGTTACTGTCTTTTTACGGGTTGCTTCTTTTGCCTTACGAGCCGCAATTCTGGCAGCTGCTTCACCAATAGATTTTTCAAGAACTCTTTCAAGTACAGCAGGATTCAATTCAAAGAAGATTGTAAGTTTTTCTTTTACAAGAGCATCTACAATTGTTCTTACTTCTGTATTTCCAAGTTTATCTTTTGTCTGACCAACAAATTCTGGTTCAGGAACTTTCATTGAAAGAACAGCAACTAATCCGGCACGAACATCTTCACCTGTAAGTTTTTCATACTTATCTTCGTTAGGATCAAGTTTTCCGTCTTTTACAGGCATTTTCTTTTTCATTTTTTCATTTGAATCTAATGCCTTATTTAATACCCACAAAAGCGCAGTTCTAAATCCATCAAGATGAGTACCACCGTCTCTTGTGTTAATATCATTTACGTAAGTGTGAATATCTTCTGAATAGCTGTCGTTATACTGGAAAGAAAGTTCTGTAATAACATTATCTTTTTCACCAGTAATATAAATTGGTTCTTCTGGATAATAGAACTTACTTTTCTTGTTCTGATTGATTTCCTTTACATAATGGATAATACCGCCTTCATACTTAAGAACAAGTTCCTTTGGTGTTTCAAGACGTTCATCTCTGAAAGTAATTACAATTCCACTATTCAAAAATGCAAGTTCTTTAAGTCTCTGAAGAAGTACATCAAAGTCATAAGTTGTTGTTTCTGTAAAAATTGTTTTATCTGATTTCCAGCGGATAGTAGTTCCATGTTCTTGTGTATCACCAACAGTTTCTACTTTAGTAACAGGAATTCCTCTTTCATATTTCTGACGGTAAATATGTCCGTCTCTTTTTACAGTAGCTTCAAGCCAGTCTGAAAGAGCATTAACGCAGGAAACACCTACACCATGCAAACCACCAGATACTTTGTAAGCATTCTTATCAAACTTACCACCGGCATGAAGTCTAGTTAAAACTAATTCAAGAGCACTGATTTTTTCTGTAGGATGGATATCAACTGGAATACCACGACCATTATCTTCTACACGACATATATCATTTTTTTCCAGAGCAACAACAATATTATCACAAAAGCCTGCCATTGCTTCATCGATACAGTTATCAACAGTTTCATATACAAGGTGATGTAATCCTTTTGGACCTGTAGATCCAATATACATACCTGGTCTTTTACGAACAGCTTCAAGACCTTTTAAGACCTGAATACTATTTGCACCATATTCTGCAGCCATTTTTTTTTCCTTAATTGTTTGATTATTTATATTTCAATAGAAAAACTTTTATCTGAATTCCAACAGAATTTTCCCCTTTTTCTGTCCAAATAAAAGCCTTTATAATAAGAATATAATTATTATATATTGAATCAGACATAAATTCAATGATTAAGCCTTTACTGAATTTTTAAAATTCAACTCTCTTGAGAATTTTTGAGAACTCTAGGATAATAAAAGCATGGGACAGATTTATAAAGAAGCCATGGAATATGCCATGGAGCAGATTCATAATGAATATATAAGCAAAAACAACGAAGATGAATTTAAAATGTGGTTCAATATGAAATATGTTGAAGACACAATTGAAAAAATAACTGTTTCTGTTGCTTCTGGATTTATGCAGCAAATGATGACTTCAAAAGGCTGCTTTGAAATTTTACAAAACAAAGTAAGAGAAATAACAGGTCAGCATGAACTTGAAATCATATGTACTATTAAACCAGAAAAAATTTCAAACGAACCAGAAATTGAAGCTGAAGAAAAAACAAATCCTTCAAAAGAATCTGAATCTGATTCAGAAACTGTAATCGAAGAAAATAATGATAACCAGACACCAAAATACAACTTCAAAAAACATCCTTTATTAAATGAAGAATTTAATTTTGATACATTCATTCCAGGTGAAAACAGCGAATTTGCTTATAAAGCTGCCATTGAAGTTGCAAAAAATCCTGGTAAAAAATTTAATCCTCTTCTTTTATACGGAGGTTCTGGTTTAGGTAAAACTCATCTTATGCAGGCAATTGGAAACTATATAAACAATAATTCTGATAACCTTAAAATAAGATACGTTACATCTGAAACTTTCTTAAATGAATTTACTTCATCACTGGCAAGTAAAAAGCCAAACGAATTTAAAGACAGATACAGAAATCTTGATGTTCTTTTACTTGATGATATTCACTTCTTAAATGGAAAAGAAGGATTGCAGGAAGAATTATTTAATACTTTTAATGCTCTTTATGCAAAAAAAGCTTTAATGGTTTTTACATGTGACCGTCCAATTAAAGAAATCAAAAATATGAAAAATCGTCTTGTAAGCAGACTTGCTAATGGACTTAGTGTTGATTTGCAGCCTCCAAATTATGAAACAAGAGTTGCCATTCTTCAGAAAAAACAGGAATTAATGGGAACTGAATTTGACAGTGAAATCATAGATTATATTGCTAAGAACATAGAAACTAACGTTCGTGAGTTGGAAAATGCCCTTAATAAAATCATTGGTTACAGTGAACTTATTGATAAAAAATTAACTCTTGATATTGTAAAAAATATTTTAAGAGATGTTTTATCTTCAAACTCAACTGACAACATTTCTATTGAAACAATTCAGAAAGTAATTGCAAATGATTTTCAGGTTTCTGTCAGTGATCTTAAAAGTAAAAAAAGAGATAAAAAATATGTAATTCCACGTCAGATTGCAATTTATATTGCCCGTGAAATTACAGAAATTTCTTATACAGAATTAGGTATGGAATTTGGCGGAAAAGATCATACTACAATCATGCATGCTTATGAAAAAATAGCAGAACAGATTAAATTTGATCCTTCTTTGAATTCAAAAATCCAGCTTTATATAAGAGAAATAAAGGATTATAAAAAATAAATTTGTTAATAATATTGGGTATAAATTGTGGATAATTTGAAAATTATAAAGTAAAATGTGTAAATGTGAATAAGTTGTGATTTTTAACTGCTTGGATATTAACAATTTAAATCTAAGTATTATAAAGAATTAATTAACTTATCCACAGAATTCACAGCCCTTATTAATACTATTATTAAATTTATAAATTTATAATAAATAAGAGATGTTAAAAAACACTGTAAACAAACCTTTCTTTATCTAAAGGAGATACAAAATATGAAATTTACGTTTGACAGAGATGCAATGATTAAAGAAATTGCAATTGCACAGGAAATTATTACAAACAAAAGTCCTGTTTCTATTCTTTCTAATATTCTGGTAATTGCAGAAAATAATACATTAACAATTAAAGCAACTGATTCTACTGTAAAATTAACAACAAATATTCCAGTAGACATTCAGGAAGAAGGAAGAACAACAATTTTCTGTGATAAATTCATGAGTATTCTTTCTTCTTTACCTTCTGGTGATATTGAATTCATCCAGGAAGATGTTGGTGTAACAATTAAACCTATTGCCAAAAGATTCAAGGCTCAGCTTAAAAGTCAGGCTGGTGATAAATTCCCTGAAATTGGAACTTCAGAAAATGTTCCTTTCTTTGAATTACCTTCAAAAGAATTTAAAGAAATGATTAAACAGACAATTTTTGCTGTTTCTGATGATAAAAACAGATATTTTATGACTGGTGTTTACTTTGTTAAAAATGGTGATGAATTAACAATGGTAGCAACAGATGGAAGAAGACTTTCTTGTGTAAATAAATCTGGTTTTAATGTTCCAGATTTCCAGCCAGCTATTGTTCCAACAAAAATTCTTGGTTGTATTCTTAAAAATGCACCAGATGAAGGAAATATTCAGGTTGCTGTTATTGATAAATCTATTTTTGTTAAATTTGCAAATGTTGAATTTTCATCAGTATTAATTGACGGTCAGTTCCCTAATTATAAAAAGGTAATTCCTGAAAATCTTTCTAAATCAATTATGGTTAATAAAGCAGATCTTGATGCTGCATTAAAAAGAACAACTATCATGGTTGATAAAAAAGTAAGCCGAATTATTTTCAAGATTTCTTCTGGTGAATTAAAGCTTATTTCTCCTGAATCTGATAACGGTTCTGCAGATGAAATTATTCCATGCCGTTATGATGGTCAGAATATTTCTATGGCATTAAATTTCACTTATGTAACTGAACCTCTTAAAGTAATTGAATCAGAAAATGTAGTTTTTGATTTTAATATTAATGAAGAACAGTCAGGTGAAGAAGCAAACATTACAAAGGCTGTAATTATGCGCTCTGAAGTAGCCGGTGATTACATCCATGTAATTATGCCAATGAATTACTAATGTTTTTATATCAGACATTTTATAATTTCCGTAATCTGAAAAATGATACAATAGACCTTTCATCACGAGAGGTCTATTTTGTAGGTGAAAATGGTCAGGGAAAAAGTAATATTCTTGAATCACTGTACTATTCAGCTTATGGAATTTCTTTTAGAACACACGTTGAATCTCAAATCATAAAAACTGGTGAAAAAAATTTCAGTTTGAATTCTGTTTATAAAAAAACAGAAGATGATATTCAGAAAATTTCGATTATTTATGAAGACGGAAAAAAAAGAATTGAAAAAAACGGTAAACGTATTCATGACAGAAAAGAACTTATAAATACTGTTCCATGCATTTTATTCAGCCACGATGATATGCGTTTTGCAACTGGGGAACCTGAATGCCGCCGCTTTTTTATTGACCAGTCTTTAAGCCTTTATGATTCTGAATATATTGATTTAATCAGAAATTACAAAAAAATATTAAAAAGCAGAAATTTAATTTTAAAAGATCATAAATATGAAATGCTTGAAATTTATGATTCACAGCTGGCCGATTTTGGATTATTAATTCAAAGCAAAAGAAAAAAAGCAATTTTTCAGTTTAATGAAATTTTTGGAAAAATTTTTCAGGAAGTAACTGGAATTGAAGGTGTCAGTATTTCTTATCACCCTTCCTGGAAAGAAATTGAAACTGAAAATGGAAAAATTTTCCCTTCTCTGCAGGATATTACAGATTTATTAAAAAGAAATCACGAACGGGATAAATTAAATGAAACAACAATGTCAGGTCCGCACAGAGACAGAATTGATTTTGTTCAGAATCATAAATTATTTGTTCCAACAGCTTCTACTGGTCAATGCAGATTAATATCGCTTATATTAAGAGTAGCGCAATCAATTTATTATAAAAGAACAACTAATTTGAATCCTGTTTTACTTATGGACGATGTTCTTCTGGAACTTGATCCTAATAAAAGGGCAAAAATTACTTCTCTTTTACCAGAATATGATCAGCTTTTCTGTACTTTTCTTCCCGGCGAACCTTATGAAAGATATATGCGGGATACAACAAAGATTTTCAGAATAGAAAAAGGAGAATGGCATGAATAATGAAGTAATGAATTCATCAGATATGATGATGTATGTAATGAAACTTGTAACTTCAAAAGATTCTGAAATTCATAATGTGTGGAAGAAGGTTGTTTCTAAAATAAAAACATCAAATGACTATGAAGATAGTGATAAAAGAATGCCTGTAGGAGAAAGACTTGCCGGAAATACAAGGGTAGTTGATTTAAAAAACGGAGTTCTTCTTGTAGAAACAGATCATCCTGGATGGATTCAATATTTAAAGATGTATCAGAAATTTATTTTGAACGGTCTTAAAATGGAGATTCCGGAATTAAATATAAAATCACTTGCTTTTAGAAGTGCCGGCCAGAATTATAAATTGTATCCTTCTTATGAAGATTCCATGAAAAAGGAGAAAGAAAAATTCAGTAAAAAAATGGATCAGCAGGATAAGGAACTTAAAAATTTTTACAAAGATAATGAAAAAAAGACTTCTGGCAGCGAAAATCTTCCTCCTGAACTCCTGGAAAAATTTGAGAGCATGAAAAGAAGTGTGTTGACCAATGACGAAAAATAATGATATATTTTAATACCATTTTCATATCAATGTAAAATTATTATATAATTTAAATATAAGGAGCACGTGCAATGAAACGTACATATCAACCAAGTAAAGTAAAACGCAATAGAAAGTTTGGATTTAGAGCTCGTATGGCTACAAAAGGCGGACGCAAAGTTCTCGCTAGAAGAAGAGCTAAGGGAAGAGCTAAATTATCAGTTTCTGACGAAAAGAAGAAGTACTAATTTAAGGGATGGAAACAGACTTGATAAAAACGGGATTTTTTAATCGGGAAGAACGGATTAAAAATCCCGCAGATTTTAAGAAACTGTTTAAAAACGGGAAAAAGATAAGTATTCCTGGGGCAAAATTATTTTTTCTTGAAAATAATCTGGGAATGAACAGAGTAGGTTTTCCTTTGATTCGTGGATACGGTAACGCGGTCGAAAGGAACTTATCAAAAAGATACAGCCGAGAAGTCTATCGTTTATTAAAATCACATCTGAACACCGGATATGACATGTTATTTTTAGTATATCCAGGAAACGACTCGTTCAGCACGCGATGTGATCAAATTCGTTTATTGTGTCAAAAGGCAGGATTATTCAGGGAATAAACAATGAAAAATTTGTTTAAATCCATTTATCATTGGATTAAAGAATTTTTTATTAAATTCTTTTGTTTTCTGATTCACGCTTATCAAAAATTTATTTCTCCATTGCACGGGCCATGCTGCAGGTTTACACCAACTTGTAGTGCTTATGCTTTAGAAGCAATAAAAAAATATGGTCCTATAAAAGGACTATACCTTTCAATCAGACGAATACTAAAATGTAACCCTTTTCATGAAGGCGGGTATGATCCCGTACCGTAGAGAAAATTTTTGTCGCTTCGCGACAATCCATCTATGGAGGTCTAAATCACAATGGAAACAAAAAATACCATAATTGCTATTGTATTAGCTGTAATTGTTCTTGTTGGCTGGAATTTCCTTTTCCCAATGAACAAAAATAATGCAGAACAGCAGGCTCAGCAGACAGTTGCTGAAGAAACAACAGTAGAAGCTGTTGAAAGTCCAAATGCTGAAACAGAATCTGTTTTTTCTTCAAACACTAGTGAAATGACAGAAGCTTCAGAAGAAGAATCTGGCGTTTTTGAAGAATACAAACCAGAAGAAAAATTTACTGTAAAAACACAGAAAGCTGAAATCGTTCTTTCTAATAAAGGCGGCGATATTGTAAGCTATATAATTGACTTGAATAAAGACGGCGAAAAACTTGAAAAGAACTTTATTCAGATGGCTGACAATGTAAGCGATACAAACAGAGCCTTTGCTTTATCTATTGGTAGAGCGGAAGATCAGATTGTAAACGACATTTTTGATGTAAACAAAATCGATGACAAAACATATCTCTTTACTAAAACATATTTAGTAAATGGCCAGAAAGTTGTATTTGGAAAAAAATATACTTTCAAAGATGATGATTATATGTTTAAGCTTGAAATCCTTGTTCATAATGAAAGCGGAAAAGGATTAAACAAAAACGGCTTTGCTTATACTCTCAGAACTTCACCACAGATTGGTACACGTCTTGATCCTAAAGACAGATATGATAACAGACAGTTTATTGTTTATACAGGAAGCAAAAACAAGAAAACTGTGATTCCTTCTGGTCAGTATAAACAGTGGGAAAAAGATTATAAATGGTCTGGTATTGGTGGAAAATATTTTGAAGAACTTATTATTCCAACAGACGTTTCAAATATTAAAAACACATATTATTCTTCTAAAGTAGAAACAAATGATTATGCTAACGCACAGATTTTCTACGAAAGAGAAGCTTTCTCTGGAACAGATATAAACGATACTTACTATGTTTATATTGGTCCAAGAAATGAAAAAGATGTTGAAATTTATAATAAAGCAGAAGAAAACTCTTGGAACTTAAGCGGATTAAGACTTACAGAAAGTTTGAATACAACAGGTTTCTTCAGCTGGATTGAAATTATCTTAAAATGGGCACTTGAATTGCTTCACAAAGGAATCAGTAACTGGGGTATTTGTATTATTCTTTTGACTTTGATTCTTAAACTTTTGTTGTTCCCACTTTCAAAGAAACAGTCACTTGGTACTTTGAAAATGCAGAAACTTCAGCCACAGATGAAGGCAATTCAGACAAAATATGCAAACGATCAGCAGAAACAGCAGGCAGCTATGGCTCAGCTTTATAAAGAAGCAGGCTATAATCCAGCAAGCGGTTGTTTACCAATGATTTTCCAGATTATCATTCTCTGGGCTATGTATAACCTCTTTAATAACTATTATGAATTCAGAGGTGCAAACTTCATTACTGGCTGGATTTCAGACTTGTCTAAAGGTGATGTTGTTTGGTCTTGGGAAAAGAATATTTTCTTAATTTCAGGATTTACAGGAAATACAATCAGACTTTTACCAGTTATTTATGTAATTACTCAGTTAATCTCTGGAAAAATCACTCAGACAATGGGTGCAGGACAGACTAACGGTTCAATGAAATTTATGACTTATGGTATGCCTTTGATTTTCTTCTTCATCTTCTACAGTGCTCCATCTGGACTTTTGTTATACTGGCTTACAAGTAATATTCTTCAGATTGTTCAGCAGATTGTAATCAACAAGATTATGGCTGAAAAGAAACAGGAAATGGGTCTTGCCACAAATACACAGAAGACAATCCCTCCTAAGGCTAAAAATAAGAAATCTAAATAGGAGTTGAAAATGACTTACGAATACGAAGGAAAAACAGAAAAAGAAGCTATAGAAATGGCTGCAATGGACCTCGGTCTTGAAAGAGATCAGTTTGATGTAGAAATTTTGGAAACACAGAAAAATTCTTTGTTCAAAAAAGGATATGTAAAAATCAGAGTTCATACTTTGGATGATGAAAAACCTATTTCTTATGACAACAAGAGAAATCATGAAGAAAAATTTTCAAGACTTGTTGCTAATCCTCTTCCACAGGATGAATTTGAAAAACAGCTTATTGAATTTGTAACAAATATTATTGAAAAGATGGGTTATACTGTAAAAGTTTCAGTTACTTATCGTGAAGATAAAAAAATCGGTATTAAACTTGATTCAGATCACTCATCTATTTTGATTGGACGCAAAGGTAAAAACCTTGATGCATTGCAGGTATTAGCAAATATTTATGCCGGAAGATTAGGACACGAAGAAATCAGAGTTATTCTTGATTCAGAAAACTACAGAATCCGCCGTGAAGAATCTTTAGTTCGTCTTGCTTATACAACTGCAGACAAAGTTCGTTCATCAAGAAATTCTATTCTTCTTGAACCAATGAATCCATTTGAAAGAAGACTTATTCATACAACTTTAAATGATATCCCAGATGTTGAAACTAAAAGCGAAGGAGATGGTTTATATAAACAGGTAAGAGTTTTATATAAAGGAGTTCGCTAGAGGTTTTAAATGAGAGTAAACAAAAAATTAATTTTATTTTTTGCAACATTTACTTTTGTATTTAATTTACATGCACAGAAAAAGGACATAAAAAATCTGGTAAATGCCAGATATTATGATGAACTTATGAAAAATGGTTCTGTTGAATTAATTCATGAGGAAAATCAGACAGATTATGTCCTTTTACCAGAAAACAGTTACAAGTCTTTAGTGCTTTCTAATAGAATCCCTAAAGTAGCAAAGAACAATCCTTTTGTTTTTGAAGGGTTGTTCTATGTTACAAAAGCAGATCTTTTGAAAGAAAGCAATTCTAACAAAAAAACTATAGACATAACTGATGTTTCAGTTGTTTTCAGAGCTATTTCAAAGATGCAGGGTATGAAATATTATTCATCTTCCCGCAAAAAAGAAACAGTTCTGTATGAAAAAGCGTTCACAATCGATAATCCAAATAGTAAAACAGCTATCCCAGATAAGATTTCTGGAAGTGCCGACGGAATGGAACTGTATTGTCTTCAGGATGATACCAGTTTTGGTGTCTGCCGTTACAGATTGAATTATCATCAGTCAAAAGATGTTTTATACGCAACATTTACTACTACAGACAGTATGGGACTTGGTCCAATCACTGCAATTGAAGCTGGAAATCTTCGTATAAATGCACTTGTAATTGATTGTGGTGATGCATTTCTGCTGTATCTTTCTACAGATGCAAGTTGTAAAAAAATTCCTGGTGTCAGAAAACAGGTAAAAGATTCTTTGACAGCTCGTATGGATGCAGTTCATAAATGGTTTTTAAAACAATTTTAATAAATAGATGCGAGGGGTCTAATGAAATTTATTAATAAGAAATTTTTTATTGGATTAACAATGCTTTTAACACTTTTAGCAAGTGTAAGCTGTAGTCCAAGGAGTAAAGCAATGGAAGCTATAAAAGATAAAGAAGGTATTTTTGCAATTCTTACAACAGAAAGAGGAGAAATCGTACTTCAGTTGTTCTATAAGGAAGCACCTTTAACAGTTACAAACTTTGTAGGTTTGGCAGAAGGTACTTTGGATGCAGCAAAAGGTAAACCTTTCTATGATGGTTTAAAATTTCACCGTGTAATCAGTGTTACAAATGGTGACGGACAGGATTTCATGATTCAGGGTGGAGATCCATTAGGAAACGGAACAGGTGGTCCTGGATATAAATTCCCAGATGAAGTAGTTCCATTTACTTTTGCAAAACCTGGTAAACTTGCAATGGCTAATTCTGGTGCTGATACAAACGGAAGTCAGTTCTTCATTACAATTGCACCAACTGAATGGCTTAACGGAAAACACACAATTTTTGGTGAAGTAGTTTCTGGTCAGGCTGTAGTAAATAAGACAAAACAGAATGATGTAATCAAATCAATTAAGATTGTTAGAAATGGTGAAGAAGCTAAAGCTTTCTCTGCTAAACAGGCTGATTTTGATAGACTTGTAGTTGAAGCAAAAGAAAAGAGAGAAAAGGCAGAAAAAGAAGCTTTTGATAAACTTGTTGAAGGATGTACAAAATCTGGCTCAGGAACATATTTTAAGGTTCTTGAAAAAGGTGAAGGCAAAAAAGCTGGTGAAAATGTAAATGTAACAGTAGAATACATTGGATATTTGCCAAACGGACAGGTATTTGATGCATCACGCGCTTTCCATCCACAGGGCCATGAACCATTAAGTTTTACAACAGGTGCCGGAGAAATGATTCCTGGATTTGATGAAATGGTTCAGGATATGGCTTACGGAGAAACTAGAAAAATGGTTATCCCTCCAGAGTTAGCTTATGGTGCTTATGGTATTCCACAGGCTGGAATTCCTGGAAATTCTTACATCTGTTTTGATGTAAAACTTGTAAAATAGGAAATTGAATGATAAAGAATAAAATTAAAATTTTACTTTTGAGTTTAATTCTTAGTTTTACTTCAATGTTTTCTGTTTTTCCAGAAGAAGAAAATTCAATAATAGGTAAAAGTTATATTATTCTTAAGGAAAATGAACAGAGTGTTTATTATCCTGGAATAATTACAATGCGAATTGTTTTTACAGAAGACCTGTTATCGATTATCATTACTAGTGGTGATGAAGAATATTCAACCACTGTTGATGAAAAAATAAGTTATGACAAGGAAAACCAGATTATAACTGAATACAGTTATGATGATTCAATCGGAAAGCAATATATTTCCTTTGACGGTTTACTTGTTATAATGAAAACAGAAGATGGAAAACATGTTTATGTTATGGTTCAGGAAGAAAATCTTGAAGCATATTTAAATTCGATTAAATATTAATAATTATGATAAAGAGCTCAGGACACGCAGACTTACCGCTTCATACAGGAATTGTTCCAAAATGGC
This sequence comes from Treponema sp., assembly GCA_024402665.1. Classification (GTDB taxonomy): domain Bacteria; phylum Spirochaetota; class Spirochaetia; order Treponematales; family Treponemataceae; genus Treponema_D. The sequence goes on along the minus strand of JAKSTI010000008.1, from coordinate 42,500 downwards.
TGGCGGACAGAATGATGGTTCTGGGCTCTCTTATTGTAGAGTCATTAGTTGAAAATTTTGGACCAGATGAGGTTTTAGTTCGTTTAAGTGATCCTCTTTGGTTCCAGTCTTTAGGTGCTGTTCTTGGTATGGACTGGCACTCTTCCGGTATTACAACCAGTGTTATGTATGCCTTGAAAAGGGGCTTGAATTCCAGAGCAAAAGAATTAGGTATTTATGTTTGCGGGGGACGTGGAAAATATTCACGTATGACTCCTGATGAATTGCTGTCTATAGCGTCAAAAGAGGGCCTCCAGGGCGACGATTTAGTGAGAAACAGCAAATTAGTTGCCAAGGTTGATAACAACGCGCTACAGGACGGATTTCAGCTGTATCAGCATAATTTTATTGTAACACGTTCGGGAAAATGGGCTGTTGTTCAGCAGGGAATGAATACTGAAACAAAAACAGCAAGAAGATATCACTGGTGTTCATCAGATTTACGTTCCTTTATAGAAGAACCTCATTCTGGGGTTGTTGGAGTAAACAGAGGTCAGATTTTAAATCTTACTGATACAAATGCAAAAGAAACAAGAAAATCTATTTTAGATATGTCTTGTGAGCGGCCAGACAGAATTCTTGATGAAATAGTTCAGATTGGAAAACCAGCCTCTGAAATTATTTTACTTAATGGTGGAAAAGTTGATTCTGTTCCTAAAAGCAGAGTTTTGCAAAGTGAATTATTCCCAGAATTAGTTCCTCAGGAAAGACCAGAAAAAGTTCAGATTGAAAGAACAGAACGTTCAATAATTATGCCGGTTCATCATGAAGTTTTGGCAGAAGACGTTGATTTAAAAAGACTTGGTGGAGTTCTTGCAACTGCTTATGAAAGTCAGCCTGAAGATTTTGAAAGTTTATTATTAACAAAAGGGCTTGGTCCAAGAACATTACAGTCCCTGACACTTGTTAGTGAAGTAATTTATGGTACCCCTTCCCGTTTTACAGATCCTGCACGCTTTTCTTTTGCACATGGAGGAAAAGACGGTCATCCGTTCCCGGTACCATTAAAAGTTTATGATGAATCAATCAGGGTTTTAAGAGACAGTATTGAAAAATCAAAATTGGGTTATAAAGATAAGTCTGAGTGTATCAGACGTTTACACGAAACAGCAGAAAATTTTGAAAGAAACTGTGCTCCGGAAGTAGATTTTGATGCGGCAATCAGATATGAAAAGGAACATTCAGCGCAATGGGAAGGAAGAATGGAAGGTCCATGTCATCCAAAAATCAATTGATTTAATTTGCTGAAAATAATGTTCCTGTTTCAGTACCGTCAAAGAGTTTTTTCAGTACATCTGGCTTTCCACCATTTGCAAGCAGCATATCAATTCCATAAACTGTTGTTTTTTCTGCGGCCTGGATTTTTGTTTCAATTCCGCCTGTACCAAAACTGTTTGTATCGCCAATAGTAATCTTTTTTCTTAGTGCAGGAATGTCATCAACATAGTTAATGAATTCAGCATTAGGATTTGTTTTTGGATTATCTGAATAAATTCCATCAATATCGCTGAAAAGAATAAGAAGATCGGCACTCCAAAGGATTGAAGTTAATGCAGAAAGATTATCATTATCACCAATCTTAATTTCATCAAAAGAAACAGAGTCGTTTTCATTGATGATTGGAATAACGCCTTCATCAACTAAAGTGAATAATGTATTTCTGATATTTAACGATCTGTGTTCGTTTTCGAAATCGTCTTTTGTAAGAAGAAGCTGTCCAATATGGAGGTTCTGAGCCTGGAATGCTTTACGCCACTGATGCATTAATTCTACCTGACCAATTGAACAGAGGGCCTGTCTGTAGTGAACATCTTTTTTGCGAGCCCAGCCGTTTACTGTTGAAACACCTGCTACCTGGGCACCAGAAGAAACAAGAATAATCTGCTTGCCCTGATTTATTAATTCAGCACACTGAACTGCAAAATTTGCCATAAAATCTGTGTTCTGTGTACCATCTTCCTTTGCTAATGTATTACTACCAATTTTAATTACAATTTTTCTAGCTTTTTTAATTTGTTCTGAAATTTCTGAATCCATAAATCAAATATACAAATAAAACGGTTTTTTGTAAATTGAAGGGAAAATGGGATAATACTTTAAATAATGAACTGAAATATGATAAAATCAAATAAATTATAGAAGGAGGAGTTGTAACTGCAGCTTATTTCTGGTGTGGTTAACAACAAAGAAACTCATGGAAAAAAGTAGAAACACTTTTACCAGTTCCCTTGGATTTGTTCTTGCGGCAGCTGGAAGTGCGGTAGGTTTAGGTAATATCTGGCGTTTCCCTAACCTTGCAGCAAAAAATGGTGGTGGATTATTTTTATTAATCTACGTTGTTCTTGCATTAACATTCGGATTTGCACTTCTTACTACTGAAGTTGCAATTGGTAGAAAAACACAGGAAAGTCCTTTAACAGCCTACAAACATATTCATAAAGGCTGGGGATTTATTGGTATTTTTGCTTATGTAGTACCATTCATTATTTACCCTTATTATTGTGTAATTGGTGGCTGGGTAATTAAATATATGAGTACTTATCTGGCATTCCAGGGACAGGCAGCTGTTGTAGACGGATTCTTTACAGGATTCATTACACATCAGTGGCAGCCAATTTTGTACACATTCTTATTTGCTGCATTGTGTTTTGTTATTGTTTATAAAGGTGTAGAAAACGGAATTGAAAAATATTCCCGCATTCTTATGCCAATTCTTGCTGTACTTGTAATTTTTATTGCAGTTTATTCAATGTTCCTTAAATTTACAGACGAAAGCGGGGTAACAAGAACTGGTATTCAGGGATTGGGAATTTACTTTATTCCAAATTTTGAAGGCCTAACTTTTGGACGATTCCTTCGTATTTGTCTTGATGCTATGGGACAGCTTTTCTACTCATTGTCTATTGCTATGGGTATTATGGTTGCTTATGGTTCTTACATGAAAAAAGATGTAAACCTTGGAAAATCAATTAATCAGATTGAAATTTTTGACTCTGGAATTGCTATTATTGCAGGTATGATGATTATTCCTGCAGTTTATGTATTTGCAGGTCAGGAAGGATTAGATTCAGCAGGACCAGGATTAATCTTCGTAACATTGCCAAAAGTTTTCTCTTCTATGGGTGCCTTTGGTGAAATGTTTGCTCTTTTATTCTTTGTAATGGTTCTTTTTGCAGCTTTAACTTCTGCTGTTTCAATTCTTGAAGCTATTGTTTCTAGTATGATGGATAGACTTCACTGGAGCCGCCAGAAGTCAACTTTAGTTATGGCTGGAGTTGGATTCCTGGTTTCTGTAATTGTTTGTCTTGGATACAACAAGTTGTACTTTGAAGCTTCATTTGCAACTGTTGTTAAAGGTCAGATTCTTGATCTTCTTGATTATGCTTCTAACAATCTTCTTATGCCAATTGTTGCAATTCTTACTTGTATTCTTGTTGGCTGGGTTGTTAAACCAAAAACAATTATTGATGAAGTTACTTTGAACGGAGAAAAATTTGGAAGAAAAACACTTTATGTTGTTATGATTAAGTTTGTAGCACCAGTTCTTCTTTTAATTATTCTTCTTGGTTCATTCGGAATTTTTGGATAATAGAATATTTGATTTAGATTTGCATTAGGCAAAAGAAAAGGGCTGATTAATAACATGTATAAGTTATTGGTCAGCCCTTATTTATTATCTAATCTGGCCGTCGCCGTCGATTAAGTATTTGGTTGTAGTAAGTGCTTTTATTCCCATTGGACCCCGGGCATGAAGTTTTTGGGTACTGATTCCAAGTTCTGCTCCAAAACCAAATTCGCCGCCATCTGTAAAGCGAGTGCTGGCATTTACATAAACGCAGGAAGCATCAATTTTGGCCTGGAAAAGTCTTGCTTTAGAGCGGCTCTCTGTAATAATACTTTCACTGTGTTTTGTGTTATGAGAATTAATATAAGTAATTGCTTCATCAATTGAATCTACAATTTTTATACAGCATTCATAATCAAGATATTCGTTTCCAAAATCTTCATCAGTTGCTTTAACAACATCAGCAACAGTGTGGGAAGATTTAAGAATTTTATAAGTTCTTTCATCAGCATGAAGTTTTACACGGCCTGCAAATTTTTCTTCAACCATAGGAAGGAATTTTTCAGCAACAGCAGAGTGTACAACCATACATTCAATTGCATTACAAACACTAGGACGCTGGATTTTAGCATTTTCTGCGATTATGCAGGCCTTTTCTAAATCACCTTCATCGTCTATATAAAGATGGCATACACCACTTCCTGTTTCAATAACTGGTACTTTAGCGTTCATAACTACATTTTGGATAAGTTTTTTTCCGCCACGTGGAAGACAAACATCAATTTTGCCAACTGCATTTAAAATCTGGTCTACATCACTATGATCATGGTCTTTTACTTCAACAAGTTCAATTGCTTGTGGAACACCAGCTGCAGGACCATTGGCACATTTTGCAAGTGCGTCTTTTATAACACGAACAATTTCTACATTTGACTTGTAAGAAGAAGATGAGCCTCGGAGTAAAATTGCATTGCCGCTTTTATAAGCAAGACAAAATGCATCTACAGTAACGTTTGGGCGGTTTTCATAAATAATTGCTACAACACCAAGAGGAACTCTAACCTGACGAATTGTAAGACCATTTGGAGTTTTCCAGCCACCAAGTTCTTCTCCAATAGGATCTGTCTGGGAAATAACGCTGCGTAATCCTTCAATAATTCCATTGATTCTTGAATCATTAAGAGTCAGGCGGTCAATAATAGAATCTGAAACTCCATTTGCGCGGGCTGCATCTATATCAATTTTGTTTGCTGCAATAATAGAACTGCGGTTTTTATCGAGAGCTTTTGCAACTTCTTCCAAAGCAAGATTTTTCTGAGCGGCATTTTGTAAAGCAAGTTTTTCACTGCCAATGCGAAGGGATTTTGTAATTTCATCTAAGTTCATATAAATTTTCTCCAAAAAAAAACCGGAACTAAATGTCCCGGTTTGCAATTTAGTAATTTGCCAGGAAGAACATTCCAAGCATCATTGCTAATTTAAGTTTTTCTTCTGACCAATCTGTTTTTTGTGGAAGACTAGAAATATACCACCAGAAGATACCAAACTCAGGATCAATGCGAATTGAGTATTCGGCAAAATCGGGGGAATTTGTACTCTGCCCAAACATTAAATATACTGCCTGATCAATGATTTCTCTGAACAAATTGTAATTATCTGCCCATTTTGAATCATTATTTGAAAGTAACTGACCCAATTTATATAAAAGCTGGTCTTTCAAAGCAATATCTGATTTTTCTACCCAGGTTTTCTGGATAAGAAGTGTAAGATTGTTTTTGAAACTTACAACAAGTTTGTTTACAGAATCGTTATCCATTTTTGAAAAATCTTTTTTTGCGCCAAAAGCAAGGGCGATTTTATCAACAGATTCTTCATAACTTGTATTAGATTCAAGCAGTTTCTTAAGTGCATCGATTGTATCTGAATCTAAGAATTCAGAAATAAACTCATCTTTATTTGACATATTGAAATATTATTGAGAAATCGCCCTTTTTTCAAGTACTGTAGTGTTTTTTACTGATAGGAAAAAAGACGGGGTTAACGTATAATCCCTTCTATGAACAAAAACGCAGACGAACAGTATAATAAAATGGTAAATACGCCGGTTTCAATATTAATTACAAAGCTGGCAGTTCCAACTGTAATTTCTATGCTTGTAACTTCTATCTACAATATGGCAGATACATTCTTTGTATCACATATCAGTACTCAGGCAAGTGCAGCTGTTGGAATTGTTTTTCCAATTATGTCCATAATTCAGGCTTGCGGATTTACACTTGGTATGGGAAGCGGCAGTTTAATAAGCAGACGTTTAGGTGAAAAAAAGAACGATGAAGCTGTTAGAATATCTTCTACTGCATTTTTTTCTGCAATTTGTTTTGGTTTAATATTAACTGTTCTTGGACTTGTATTTTCATCTCCATTTATGCGTCTTGTGGGAGCTTCTGAAGGAGTTCTTCCTTACGCAAATGATTATGCCAGATATATTTTCTGGGGTGCACCGATTATGTGTGCCTCTTTTGTATTAAACAACGTTCTTCGTTCAGAAGGAAAAGCATTCTTTTCTATGATTGCACTTACAAGTGGTGGTGTGATTAATATTTTCCTTGATTTCCTTTTTATAAACATATTTGGTTTTGGAATTAAAGGAGCGGCAATTGCAACTCTTATAAGCCAGTTGATTAGCTTTAGTATTTTGTTAAGCTGGTTTATCCGTGGAAAGGCAATCTGTAAAATGAACCTTAAATATATGGGCGGTATTTTTGTTCTTCTTCAGATTATTGGAACAGGAATGCCTTCTCTTGCACGTCAGGGTTTGGCAAGCATTGCAACTATTCTTTTAAATAGAACAGCCGGTGGTTATGGTGATTCAGCAGTTGCAGCTATGTCTATATGTACAAAGATTGTAATGTTCATTGCTTCAATTATGATTGGTATTGGGCAGGGATTTAATCCTGTTTCAGGCTACAATTTTGGTGCAAAAAGATATGATCGTGTAAAAGCCGCCTATAGATTTCTTGTTTTGAATGGTTTTGGAATTATGGCGTTGTTTTCAATTGTCTGCACTATTTTTGCAAGAACAATTCTTTCAAGATTTATTGATGACGAAACTGCTATAGCAATTGGAACTGTTGCATTAAGATGCCAGGTTTGTGTTCTTCCACTGCATGCTATTATTGTTGGTACGAATATGCTTATGCAGTCTTGCGGACAGATTAAATCTGCAACCTTCCTTAGCTGCAACAGACAGGGCGTTTATTTTATTCCTGCAATCCTGATTTTGCCAGCAATCTTTGGTCTTACAGGAGTAGAAATTAGTCAGGCAGTGGCAGATTTTTTTAGTGTACTCACTGCAATTCCTTATGCAATCTGGTTCTTTAGAAAAATGAACAGGTTAGAAAAAGAGCATCTTGCTGTGGAAAAAGATTAAGAAAAAAGCCACTTGACAATTAGGGGTGATGATTTAAAATTATTCTATTATTAATAAATGAAATCATTTAATAAGAGGTAAATGTATATGAAAACTGTTGCAGGTATTGATCTTGGAACACAGAGTATGAAAGTCGTAATTTATGATTACGAAAAGAAAGAAATCATTGAAAAAGCATCTTGTCCTATGGATCTTATTTCAGATGCAGATGGAACACGCGAACAGACAACTGAATGGTTTGATAAAGGTTTGGAAGTTTGTTTTGGAAAATTAAGTGCTGAAAACAAAAAGACTATTGAAGCAATTGGTGTTTCTGGTCAGCAGCATGGTTTTGTTCCTCTTGATAAGGACGGAAAAGCTTTGTATAACATCAAACTTTGGTGTGATACTTCTACAACAGCTGAATGTGCATACATTACTAAAAAAGCTGGTGGAGATAAGAAAGTTGTAAAACTTTTGAGCAACTTGATGCTCCCTGGTTTCACAGCTCCAAAAATTCTCTGGTTGAAAAACAATAAACCTGAAGCTTTTGCAAAATTAGCTTACATCATGCTTCCACATGATTACTTGAACTGGAAACTTACTGGTGACTACGTAATGGAATATGGTGATGCTTCTGGTACTGCTTTGTTTGATTCAAAGAACCGCTGCTGGTCAAAGAAGATTTGTGACATTATTGATTCTGGTCTTCTTGCTAAATTGCCAAAATTAATTGAAGCTTCAGACCCTGCTGGAAAAGTTTCTGCTGAAGCTGCTAAAGCATATGGTATTCCTGAAGGTATTCCTGTTTCTGCTGGTGGTGGAGACAACATGATGGGTGCTGTTGGTACAGGTACAGTTGCTGACGGATTCCTTACAATGTCTATGGGTACATCTGGTACACTTTATGGTTACTCGGATAAACCAATTGCTGATCCTGAAAATGGTCTTTCTGGTTTCTGTTCTTCTACAGGCGGATGGTTACCACTTCTTTGTACAATGAACTGTACAGTAGCTACAGAATTTGTTCGCGGTCTTTTTGAACTTGATGTTAAAGACTTGGATGGAATTGCTGCTAATGCTCCTGTTGGATCTGAAGGTGTTGTTGTTCTTCCATTCTTCAATGGAGAAAGAACTCCTAACTTACCAAACGGACGTGCAAGCATTACTGGTATGACAGCTGCTAATACAAACCGTGCAAATATCTGTCGTGCAGCTCTTGAATCTGCTGTATTTGCTATGCGTGGTGGTTTGGAAGCATTCCGCAAACTTGGTTTCCAGCCAAAAGAAATCCGTTTGATTGGTGGTGGTTCAAAATCTCCTCTCTGGCGTCAGATTGCTGCAGATGTTATGAACTTGCCAATCCGTATTCCTATGCTTGATGAAGCTGCTGCTCTTGGTGGTGCTGTTCAGGCTCTCTGGTGTTTGAAAAATCAGACAGGAAAATGTGATATTGCAGAACTTTGTGCAGAACACATTAAACTTGATGAATCAAAAGGTGCAGAACCAAATGCTGCTAATGTTGAAGCTTACAATGCAGCTTATGAAAACTACTGCAAACTTGTTGATACTGTATCTCCTTTGTATAAATAAGGCTGATCAATACAGTTAAATAAAAAATGCCGGTTCAGATTTGTTTCTGTTCCGGCATTTTTTTTATTTAAATTAAACTGATACTAGTAGAGATTTAGTTCCAGAATTCTGTTTCTTCTTTCAAGTTGATGTTGGAAGATTTGAATACAGGATTATTACCTTCTTTACGCTGTTTTGTGTAGTCTTTAAGACAATCAATAGCACGTTTAGAAAGGATAAGAATTACAGGTACGTTAATAACAACCATTAATGCCTGTAAAAGATCTGCTGTGTCCCAAACTAATCCCATAGAAACAACTGCACCTGCAAATACAATTACTGAAGCGGCAAGACGGAAAATGATTGTAAATACTTTGTTTGGTTCTCTTTTTAAGATGTAGCGCAAACATCCTTCACAATACGAATAGTTACCAATTAATGTTGTAAATGCAAATAATGACATTGATATAGCAATGAAAATTGGACCAAAGTTACCAAAGATGTTCTGTAATGAAGACTGAACAAATGGAGCACCTGCAATTTCTGCTGTTGGAGTAATTCCTGAAAGTAAACACATGAATGCAGTTGCTGTACAGATAAGTAATGTATCAATAAATACAGAAAGCATCTGAACAAGACCCTGTTTTACAGGATGAGAAACATCTGCTGTTGCTGCTGCGTTTGGTGCAGAACCCATACCTGCTTCATTTGAATAAAGTCCGCGTTTTACACCGTACATAAGACAGCTTCCACTGAATCCACCAAAAATAGATTTGAAATCAAAAGCATTCTGGAAAATTGTTTTGAACATCTGAGGAAGAACTGTAATTTTCATGAAGATTACAACAAAAGCAACAATGATATAAATTACACCCATAATTGGTACAAGAACACCAGTTACTTTTACAAGACGTTTTCCTCCGCCTAAAACACAGATACCAAAAAGAACGGCAAGAATAGCACCGATGATAGCTGGGGTAATTTTAGAGTTATAGAAGCTAAAACCGCCGAAAGAAGACTGAAGATTGTAAGAAGCAAGAGCGTTGTATCCAACTGCATAAGTTAAGATAATAATTACGGCAAAAATAATACCAAGCCAGCGCTGTTTAAGAGCAGTTTCCATGTAGTAAGATGGACCGCCATAAGAGGAACCATCAGGATTCTTTCTCTTATAAATCTGGGCTAATGTTGATTCAACAAAGGCTGAAGCACCGCCTAAAACTGCAATTACCCACATCCAGAAAATAGCGCCTGGACCACCAAGACAGATAGCTGTTGAAACACCAATAATGTTTCCTGTACCTACACGAGAGGCTGTAGAAACCATTAAGGCTCCGAAAGATGATACAGAGTTAGAATCTTTTGGTTTTTCAGATACTACTTTAATTGATTCTCTGAAGAATCTAAACTGTACACCTTTTGTAATGATTGTGAATACTAATCCACCGATTAATAAAATCAATGGAACACACCAAGGTTCATAAAGAACCCCGCTAATAGAGTTGATGATTTTGTTTAACATTTAATACATCCTTTTTCTTTTTCTTGCTTTAAATTATAAAGGACATATTTAGATAACGCAAAGATTAATTTGAAGAGGATTCTTGTTCTATGAGTTTTTCAACTTCTTCTTTGTGCAAAGGTTCATTCTGGACATAAAGTTTTTTACTGGCTTCAATTTCTTCAAAAGACCAGACTTTTCCTTTATTTATTCCAGGACAATCTTTTCCACATTCATCCCAGGTTGCTTTATCTTCAATCATCCAGGACCAGAAAGGGTATGTTGAACATTGTAAAGGTCTTGCTTCATAACAGGAACAGCCGTTTTCCCATAAGATGCAGTCATAATTCTTTTTTTCCTGCAAAGAAAGGACTTTTGTTCCGTAATAATAATCTGCCCAGCGGCAATATTTTTCTACAAATTGTTTGATTGTGAGTTTGTGATACTGGCAGAGAGTCAATAAATCTCTTTTTGAAAGATAAACGAATCCAGGAGAGTGTCCGCAGCAGAACGAACAGCGCTGGCATTCAAAATGTAAACCTTCTTTATAAAAACATTCGCTCATTATTTTGAATATCCTAATGCACAAATAGTGAAAGCTTTAGATGGAGTTTCAGGATCCATTTTAATTTCAACAGTATGGTTTTCTGCAGTGTCTTTATCTATTAAAACAACAGGTACTGTATTATTCCAGCCCCCGTCTTTACCGCCGTCATATGTGGCATAAAGTTTTCCATCAACAAAAACCTGTGCTTTTCCAAAAGTTCGTTCCTTTGCACCAGCCCATTCTTCTTTGTAAGCCATAATCAAACAGTTACAAAAAATTTCCATTTTGAAACTTTCGTCTGAACCGTTTTTAGGATGATGCCAGTTTTGTGGAAAAGCAGGACTGTTTGTTTTTTTAACCTGTTGAGTATTGTTATCAATCTGATTAAATCCGCCGGCAAAGATTTTTACATTTTCATCATCACCTGAAATTCGTTTTAAGTTACCTAAATCTGGAGTTTTAAGAGATTTTGCAGGAACAATAACAGGTGAATCTTCATCAGCATTATCTAAAGTCTGGATTAAATTGATGATACAGTCGGCAATGATTTCGTGGCCCTGTGTTTTTGGATGAACAGTGTCTGTGTAATAATCTTCGTTTTTAATGATGTTCTTTTGAAAAGTATTTTCCATCATTTTCTGCATATTAATTATAGGAAGTTTATAGAAGGATGCAGCAGGTGCTTTTTCTGCATAAGAATTTCCATAATTAGCAGAAACACAAAGAACAATAACAGCAGTTTCTTCATCAGCCAGTAAAGCCTGTCTGATAATTGACTCATAACCTTTTGCGTAAGTTGGTTCCTGATAATCATTTACTGCAAATTCAATGATTAATAAATCAGGTGTGTGATTCATGCAATCAACTACATCACTCTGATAGCGAATACAACCTAATGCAGAGGAAGTTCCACTTAATCCGGCATCGTTGATTATGGTTTTGGCAGCAGGATTTCTTTTGTATGTATCAGAAAGTTTTCTTGCAAACTGATAAAAATAGCCGTCTTTATAATTTGCAGGACCACCGCCTTCAGTAACAGAGCCACCAATAGCAGCAATGTATACATCCTGATTGCTTTTATATTTTTCAAGGAAACGTTTGATTCTATAGTTGTTTCCAGAATCTGCAATAGATTCATTTTTCATTGAATCATAAATACTGTTATCAATTTCAAAAGGATTTGTGTTAATTTTATTTTCCTCACAGGCTGTTAAATTTATTGTAAGTGTAAGTAAAATTATGCAATTCCTAAGGAACCGCATTTTTAACTTCATCATTTCTGAATAATTCCCCTCATATCTGCAAGTGATTTATAACCTTTGCGTTTCATGAAAGCTTTAAGGCCATCTATAATTTCAATCATTGTATTTGGATTTACAAAAGTAGATGTTCCAACCTGAAGAGCTGTAGCCCCTGCCATGATGAATTCAACTGCATCTTCCCAGCAGGAAATTCCACCAATGGCCATAACAGGAACTCTCTGTTCTTCTGGTAATTTATTGATGGCCTCAACAATTTCATAAACAAGACGAACTGCAATTGGTCTGATTGCTGGTCCGCCAAGACCTGCTTTCACTTTATCAAAAACAGGAACGCCTCTTTCAATATCAATTGCAATTCCCTGGAACGAATTACAAAGACTGATACCATCGGCACCATTTTTAATACATTCAAGAGTAACTGCAACTAATTCTGGAGACTGTGGGGTTAATTTTACGATTAAAGGTTTTTTAGTTGCTTCACGAACAGCTTTTACAACAGTTCCTGCACTTGAACAGCTCATACCAAAAGCAGCACCACCGGCAGAGACATTTGGGCATGAAATATTAAGTTCAATCATTGGAACGTCTGTTTTATCAAGAAGTTTTGCGCCTTCAACATAAGTTTCAAGAGAAGATCCGCTAAGATTTGCAATTGTAACTGGTTTTAAAGCAAGCATCTGAGGAAGTTCGTTTTCAATAAAATGAGGAATGCCTGGATTCTGTAAACCAATTGAGTTCATAAGTCCAGATGGAGTTTCCCAAACACGGATTCCATCGTTTCCCTGACGTGGTTCAAGTGTAAGACCTTTACTGCTGATTCCACCAAGACGGTTTACATCAAAAACAGAACTGTATTCAACACCAAAACCAAATGTTCCTGAACATCCGATAACTGGGTTTTCAAATTTAACGCCTTTAATTGTTACAGACAAATCTGGTTCTTCACCATCAGCTAAAGGATTTTTTCTTGGCTGAACTTTTACACCGCCGACTGAGTCAGCTGGTTTTTCAAGTTTCAAAATTTTACTGTCAAAAATAGGACCGTCTTTACAACAGCGTTTTTTGCCTTCAGTAGTTTCAATAGAACAACCAAGACAAACTCCTACGCCACAAGCCATTCTGGCTTCCATACTAAGCCAGCATTGAATATTATTTTTTTCTGCAATTTGTTTTACGTAGGCAAGCATTGGAGCAGGACCACAAGCATAAACTGCAGAATAGTTTCCTTTAAGAAGAGCTTCTTCTGTAAGAGCCACAGGAAGCATTCCATGAACACCAACACTGCCATCATCTGTTGTAATAACAAGAGAAGCTGGTTTTATATAAGCAAGGCCGTAAGAACCACTTTTGAACGAAGCATAAAAGTCATAACTTTTTTTAGGGAGAGTTTCTGCAAAGCCTGCTACTGGAGCAACACCAATTCCTCCGCCAACAATAAGAACTTTCTTTGAACTGTCAGCTGGATTTACAAAAGCATTTCCGCATGGACCAAGAACATTAATTTCATCATCTTTAACAAGGCTGCATAATTCTTTAGTGCCCTTGCCTTTTACAAGAATAAGAAAATCAACATCGACTTCTGTTTTAGAAGCCTGCTGTGAATGGTAAACACTGATTGGACGGCTTAAAATAACGTTGCTTCTTTTTGCATGAAGCATATAAAACTGACCAGGAAATGGTTGTCTTGAATCTGGAACTCTGATTCTTAATAAATAAACGCTTCCTTCTGGAACTGCGCCTTTCTGAATTTTGCAGGTAACAACTTTTCCACAAGAATAAACGGGATATGGAACGCCCTGACAGTCTGTAAGCATAAATCACCTCTTAATCTGAATGGAAACATTGTATCACAAAATAAAAAAGTTTTTTACCATTTGGCAATAACAGAATCCATCCAGTTGTATCTTTTTGTACACCAGTCTTTCATGTATTCAACTTCGCTTTTGTAAGTAAGGCGTTTTTCAAAACCGTCTGCGTTAGGCCAAACGTAAGTTCCAAGAATTGGCCAGACCTGGAAATTATATTCTGCAGAATCTTCTACTTTAGAAGCAAGTTTATCTATCTGACTGTTAATTGATTTTTTAAGCTCACCTTTTTTTGCGTTCCATCTGTCCCGAACTTTTGCTTTAAATGCAGGATCCAGGAATAATCGTGAAAACCAGACACTTCTTGTCATAATGTAGAATTTTTCTGTTTTAAAACAATCGTTGTAGTTTACATTTCCAAAACCAAGATCGTAATCCCACAGGGCACCAAAATGGATTTTTTCATCGGCAGGATCATAATAAAGATAGATTGAAGAATACCAGGCAGAATCAACATTTTTAGAAAATTCATTAATAATGTACCAGTCTACAAGTGAATCAACATCAAAATATTTTGCGTATCCTTTATTTGGATCCTTATAATTCTTGCTGAAAAGTGCGTCTTCTGCCGTCTGAATAATGCTTCTTATTCTGGCCTGTGTTTTTGGACCAACTTCATCCGGATCTTTTAAACTTATAGATACATCGTGTGTTGTTCTGAAGTTATATGCTTCATCCTCACGACGATTAATTTCAAATATAAAGCCACCGTCTTTAATATCTGTTTTGCCGTCTTTATTAATATCTTCCTTTATGTTGTTGATTGGCTGAATCTTGAGGCGGTTTTTTTCCAGTTTGATTTGTTCGCCTAAAAGATATGTTCCCTGATATTTATTATTTAAAAATAAATTTACCTGACGATAAGTTGGAGTCCATCCGATGTTTGTAAATATATTACGGCCAAGATATTCGGCATACTGATTTCTGATTAATGTTTTGTCTGAATAATTTGATATTAAAACCCAGCGCTTGCTTTTGTTCATATCAAGCATCTTTGTTGAATCGCTGAATTTTATAGAGAAACTGTGTTTTGGCATTCGGCCCCAGCTGGAATTTCCACGGCCTTTTACCTGAATTTTGTAATTTTTGTTTTCTATTTTTAAATCGGCATCTATCCATTTTTCCCGTGAGTTTATCTCTCTGTTATTGATTGTAGAAAGATAAACCGACTTCAACGCCCATTGAGACTTTGCAGTATTATCTGGGGTTGAAGCACAGGAAATTAATGTTAGAAAAGAAATTAAGCTGATTAATATTAATCGGATGCTTTTTTTCATAGACTTGCTTTTGCCTGCAACAAATCGTTTTTAGAGAATACACAGGCTCTTGCGGCAGAATCTGCAATATCATCTAAAGTAAGTGTGTTATTTTCAATTTTTGCTTTTAATGATTCATCGTTTTTCCATGCACACAAAATACCGCGGCTTGAATTAACGGCACCACCAGCTTTATCAAGTAAAGTTGCAGCAATTCTTGCGGCACCACCTTGAGCACCGTATCCAGGAATAAGGAAGAATGTATTTGCATATTTATCACGAAGATAGCGGGCATCTTTTTCCTGAGTTGCACCAACAACAGCACCAATAGGACCACAAGTCTGTTCTGGATATTCTGCAGCAAATTCTTCTCCAATGCGGGCAATTTCATTACCTACTTTTTCAAGAAGAATAGATCCGTCTTTTAACTGCTGATGTTCAATATCAACCATACCTGGGTTTGAAGTACAAAGTAAAACGAATGCACCTTTTCCGCCAAGTTCTTTTGAAGCATATTTTGTAAATGGTTTTAATGTATCAAATCCCATATAAGGATTGATAGTAATAATGTCTGTTTCAAAATCACCTTTGAAGTGGGCTTTTGCATATGCATCTGATGTAGCACCGATGTCACCGCGCTTAATATCAGAAATAGCAATTAATCCTGATTTTTTGATTTCTTTCAAAGTTTCTGAATAAACTTTCATTCCTTCAAGTCCCATTGCTTCATAATAAGCAATCTGAACTTTGAAACAGCAGGCACTTTTTTCTTTTACAACACGATTAATAATTGCCTTGTTGTAAGCAAGTACTGCTTCTGGGGCGCTTTTATAGTTTTTAAGAACAGATTCTGGAATGTAAGAAGGATCTGTGTCTAAACCAACGCATAAAGGACCGTTTTTTGCTGCCAGTTCCTGTAAAATCTGCATGTAGTGTTTGTTATTCATATATACTCCATAAAATTTATTTTATTCTGATGTTAAATTTTCTTGATTTGCTTCTTTGTATTTTTTAGTTCTTTCTTCTACAAAAGTTTCTGGGCTTACAAGAGTGTAATCTCTAACAATTGCGTGAAGTTCACCTTTGTAAGTGAAGACAAGATAACAATAAATATAAATGTCTTTCCCTAAAGTATATTCTTCTTTTAAATAATCATCGAATCCAGGCTGAAAATGAAGAACAATATTTGTTCCAAAAACATTTACTTTTGTTTCTGTAGGACAATTTCTAAAATACTGAGAGTACAAAAGAATTTCTGTTCTGTTTGATTTTGTAGACTGAACCGGAAGGCTGCTGAGTTTTGTTTTAAACATTACATCAGAAACAGGGAACTGGGCATAAGAAGAAGCATCTTTTGAACTAGAACCGGCTGCAAGACCTGCTAAAGTATCTGGTGCATCATCAAAAGGAATTTCTGTTTTTTTGCTTGTGATTGGTCTGAATTCAAGGAATTTTGGAGATGTCTGTAAGAAAATATTTGCGGCAAAATACCAGTAATCATTGTAGTAAACAGGATAAACTGATGTTACAGAAACAAGGTTAGGATCAAGATTTTTACTGCGAACAAAAACTTTAGTATTTCCGGTTTTAGATTTTCCAATAACAGTTCCTTCTTCCACAAAAGTCATAGATTCGGCTTTCTTAAACTCTTTGCTTACAGTAATATCTGTGAAAATAAGTTCATAAAGACCTGTGTATTCTTTTCCGTTTAAGAAATAATGTCTTTCGAAGTTAGCTACAAAACAATTTTTGCCATAATCAGAAGGTACAGAAAAATCAAGAGAAAAAACTTCCCCTTCATATTCAAAATTATCAACAAAGTCTGGTTTTGCGGTAATAAAATAACCGTCAGTAATCATCTTGATTTCTTCACCCTTTTTTACATTGTACTCAGAGTAAGGAAAAATCAAAGATTCCTGTGCAAAAGCAAAAGCGCCTGCAAACAATAATGCTAATACCGATAAAATTTTTTTCATTTTAAAAAACTCCCGAATTTTTCTTTAAAATTATTATCAAAAGTTGCTTTTATAAATGGGCGGGCCATAATCACCTGATCAGCACCATAATATAAAGCAGCCTGAATATCCTGTTTTGTTCTGATTCCACCATCAACCCAGATTTCTTTGCAGTATTTTTTCAAAATCTCTGCGTTTTCTTTTAAAAAGACCCCTGTGCTGCCTTTTTTTGTTTCAACACGACCACCATGATTTGAAATATAAACAACATCTGGTTTTACTTCTTTTACAAGTTCAATATCTTCATCTGTAAATACACCTTTTATTACAAAAGGAAGCTGAGCCTGTGTTCTAAGATCCTGCAGCTGGTCAGCAGTTTTTCTTTCCAGATGAACAAGGTTTCTCATAGTAGCAATATTAAAGGAATCTATGTCAACGCCAACATAAGAGGCATAAGGTTTTACAAAATCGATTCTTTTTTTAAGAATTTCCTGGGGATATGGTTTTAGAAAAAAGGCTGCTTTTGTATTAAGAGTCTTTACAGCTTCTGTTCCAAACTGGAGTTTTTCATCAGGGTAACCGTCTCCAACACAAAGATTGAATCCTGCAGAAAGGACATTGGAAAGATAAGGAAGATAGAAATCTTTTTCGTTATTGTAACCAATATTTTCAACAGAGCCTGTAACCGGGCCACATCTGATAACTTCAGGTTTTATAAGGATTTGAGACGCTTCAGTTTTTGCTTCAAGAAACAATTCCTTCCAGGCTTTGTAGTTAGACTGAAAATTGAAACCATCCATAACTCCACCAAGTCCTGGCAGCATATTTGCACAAGAGAGGCCGTTACATTCTGAGCAGCGATGGCATTTTAATTGCCCCTGATTAGAAGAAATCATGAATTTTATTATAAAGAAATATCAGTTAAAAACAATAAAAAAACTGAATTATTAGTCTAAAAATCGCCTTAAAAAACTAAGGGTATTTTTTTTAATACCGATAATTTACCTATGAAAAACTCAAATAAATCTAGCTTTATTACAGGGGTTGTTTTACTTGCAGTAGCAGCCTTATTTACTATCAGTTTGATTATTCAGCCTTTCAACTTTGGAGTGAGTGGAAGTGGAAATCAGAATTTCCTTTTTACAATGGGAAATTTTCTCTATACAGTATACGGATTCTCAAGCGCATTGATTCCTTTATTTCTTTTGATTGTCGGACTTTCTTGTTTTGCATCTTTGTGGACAAGTCAGAAAACAATGCGTCTTTTAACTGCAATTTTCCCATTCTTTACAGCAGTTGTTACAGAAAAGATTTGTCGCTCTATTATGGATCTTGGAAGTTCAGATTCTGGTCTTGTAAAAATAATTATTGCTCTTATTACAGGCGCAATGCTTGTTATTATTGAAATTGTTGGTGCCGGATGGATTGCAGAAGGAATTAATCAGCGATTGTTCCATAGTCCAAAAGCAGCTAAGACTTCTGACAAACAGGCAGATGAAATAGAAGAAATTATTAAAGAAGCGGCAGATGATGTTGTAACTGCAGAAAATATTAAGACAGAAGAGACTGCAGTTGATGTAGAGACTGTTTCAGAAGAAACTGAAGTTCCTGCAGATGAAATTCCTGTTGAAGTTGTGGGACCAACTGTTTTTGATGATGCTCTTTCAAATGTTGCTGTTGAAGAAATTGTTGTAGAAGAAACAGCTCCTGAAACTGCTGATGTAAATGAAGATAATCTTGAAGAAGAAAATTTTGCAGATATGGGAATTGAATCAGAATCTGTGGAAGCAGAAACTGAAGAAAATAAAGATGACCCATTTGATTTTGAAGAAGATTTATCTGATTTAAATTTGAATTATGTAAAGAAAGTTTCTGACAAAGATGATGAAGATGAAGAACCAGCAAATCCTGCTACAATTTTGACTCAG
Source organism: Treponema sp. (assembly GCA_024402665.1). Taxonomy (GTDB): domain Bacteria; phylum Spirochaetota; class Spirochaetia; order Treponematales; family Treponemataceae; genus Treponema_D. Next base: position 23,601 of record JAKSTI010000008.1, on the reverse strand, counting down.
GAAGAATATGCTGCATTAACTGTACAGGAACCTGAAGAAGAAGCAGATGAACTGGAATGGCCAGATTTGCCACCTGCTCCAGATAAACTTCCACCTGAATATGATGAAGATTATGTTGAGGAAGTAAAAATTCAGCAGCAGAAACCATCTCCTTATTCAAGAGGAATTGCCCTTTATGATGAAGAAGAACAGCCTGTAGAAAATCAGGTAGAAGAACAGGAAGAAATTGCAGTACCAGAAAATAAAAAATATTCTTCACAGATTACATTGGATGAAGATTTCTTTGATGTTGATTTAAACGATGAACATCTTGAAGAAAAAATTGAAGCTGTAGAAAACACACATATTTTCTCTCAGATTAGTGAACAGGAAAGTGAAAATTTTGAATTAACAAATCCTGCAGCCTCTGTTTTCTCTGCTATGGATGAAGATATCAGAAGAAGCCAGGGAGCAAAAACGAATCCTAATGTTGAAGGTGTTACAAATCTTACAAAAGATGGTCTTTCTGATTTCTTTAATGCACAGCAGGAAGAAAATACACCTCATACAACAGAAATTATGGGTAATCCTCCTAAAACATCAAATGCAGTTGCTAAAAAAGGACCATATGTAATTCCTTCAGATTTGCTTACTGCTTATAAAGATGATCAGTACTGGATTATTGACGATGCAACAAAACAGGCTTCTGTAAATCTTAAACAGACTTTATCAGAATTTAATATTGATGCAGAAGTAATCGGAATTAAAAAAGGTCCTGTAGTAACAATGTTTGAATTGCTTCCAGCACCTGGTGTAAAACTCAGTAAGATTGTTGCTTTGCAGGATAATATTGCCCTTAGCCTTGCTGCACAGTCAGTTCGTATTGTAGCACCAATTCCAGGAAAACAGGCTGTTGGTATTGAAGTACCAAATAAAAATCGTTCTGTTGTAGGTTTCCGTGAAATGATTGAAATGAACCTTCCAGAATGGGAAAAAATGGCTGTACCTGTAATTCTTGGAAAAGATATTCTTGGTAAGGCACAATTGATTGACCTTGTAAAAACACCACATATGCTTATTGCCGGTGCAACAGGTTCTGGTAAATCAGTTTGTGTAAACTCTTTGATTCTTTCTATTTTGTACAAACGCTCATTCAAAGATGTAAAATTAATTCTTGTAGACCCAAAAGTAGTTGAATTAAAACTTTATAATAATATTCCACATCTTTTGACACCTGTAATTACTGAACCTAAAAAAGCATTACAGGCATTGCAGTATTGTTTGTGTGAAATGGAACGTCGTTACGCTTTGTTAGACAGCATGGGTGTACGTGATATTTCATCTTATAATCAGCGCATTAAAGAACGTGATATTTGTACAGAAAAATTACCATATATTGTAGTTATCATTGATGAATTTGCAGATCTTATGGCTACATCAGGAAAAGAACTTGAAAATATTGTTGCCCGCTTAACTGCAATGAGCCGTGCCGTTGGTATTCACCTTGTTCTTGCAACACAGCGTCCATCTGTAAATGTAATTACTGGTTTAATTAAAGCAAACATTCCTAGCCGAATTGCGTTTATGGTAGCAAGCCGTACAGACTCTAACATTATTATTGATAGTGTTGGAGCTGAAAAACTTCTTGGCCGTGGTGATATGCTTTATGCTTCAGCTGTTGATCCTTATCCTGTTCGTATTCAGGGTACTTTTGTAAGTGATCAGGAAGTTGAAAATGTAGTAAATGCAGTAAAAGAATATGGTGAACCAGATTACATTGATGATGAAATCTTTGTAGAAGATGATGATGGCGATAATTTTGAATTATCAGGAAATTATGATGAAGATCCATTGTATGATCAGGCTCTGGAAATTGTAGTTCAGGCAGGAAAAGCAAGTGCATCTTACATTCAGCGCCGTCTTAAAATTGGATACAACCGTGCTGCCCGTCTTGTAGAAGAGATGGAAGAAAGAGGAATTGTAGGTCCTGCAAACGGAAGTAAGCCAAGAGACATTATTCATTTACCATAACAAGGTAGAGTGATAATGCTGATGTTCAAATAATTGAAATTCTCTCTATAAACGTTTATAATTATTCATTGAAATTTCATGTTGTGTTATTTATCAGAGCACAACAATCTCGAGGAAAAAAATGCCAAAAATTGAATGTAATGAAAAACTCTTTTTTGATGCTATCGGAAAAAAATACACTTATGATGCTTTGGAAGATGTTCTCCCATGTGCAAAAGCTGAGCTTGATGAAAAACCAGATATGTCTCAGCCAGAAAATGAACGTGTTGTAAAAATCGAATTAAATGATACAAACCGCCCGGACTTGTGGTCAACAAATGGTGTTGCACGCCAGATCAGACTTCATGAAGGTGGAAAATCTGTAGATTACATGAAACTCATGTCAAATCACGGAAATAATGATTATGAAGGTCGTGTTGTAAATGTTGATCCATCTATTAAAGATGTTCGTCCATTTATGGTTGCTTTCATGATTACTGGTAAACCAATTGACGATCCAATGTTGAAAGATATTATCCAGACACAGGAAAAACTCTGCTGGAACTTTGGACGCAAACGTAAATCAATTTCTATGGGTGTTTATCGTGTAGATCAGGTTAAATTCCCTGTTGATTACAAAGGTGTAGATCCAGATAAAACTTCTTTTGTACCACTTCAGTGCGAAGAAAAAATGACTTGTCGTCAGATTCTTACAGATCATCCTAAAGGAAAAGATTTTGGATGGATTCTTAAAGATGCAAAAGTTTTCCCTCTCCTCGTAGATGCAAAAAATGAAGTTCTTTCTATGGCTCCAATTATCAACTCTGCTACACTTGGTGCAGTTCAGGTTGGTGACAAAGATCTTATGGTAGAACTTACTGGTGACAATATGGAAAACTTAATGCTTTCTGCAAACATTGTTGCCTGCGATTTTGCTGATCAGGGATACACAATCAAACCTATTTTAGTAAAACATCCTTATGAAACAGGACTTGGAAAAGACATTCTTGCTCCTTTCTATTTCCAGCCATCAACAAAAACAACTCTTAAAGCAGTAAATAAACTTCTTGGTTCTGATTTTGATATTAAAACTGTTGAAAAAGCCCTTTTGTGCATGGGTAACACAGTAGAAATCAAAGGTGAAGAAATTACTCTTAAACCTGCTCCTTACCGCAATGACTTCCTCCATGAAGTTGATATCATTGAAGATGTAATGATTGGTTGTAACGTTTCTTCTTTTGAACCACGCACACCACAGGATTTTACAGTTGGACGTCTTTTACCAATAACAGAATTCAGCCGCAAAGCAAAAACAATGATGGTTGGTCTTGGTTATCAGGAAATGATTTTCAACTATGTTGGTTCTAAGGCAGATTACATTGAAAAGATGTGTTTTGATGCATCTAAAGTAATTGAAATTGCAAACCCAATGAGTGAAAACTATCAGTTCATTCGTCCATCAATTCTTGCTTCTTTACTTAAAGCTGAAAGTGGTTCTGCAAATGCTATGTATCCACACAAGATTTTTGAAATTGGTAAAGTTGCATATATCAAAGAAGATGAAAATACAGGAACTATTACAAAACAGAATATTGGTTTCTTAACTTCAGTTTCAAATGCTAACTTTAATGAAATGGCTTCTGAAGTTTCAAGCTTGCTTTACTTCCTTGATCACGAATACAAAGTAGTAGAAAGCGAAGATCCACGTTTTATTCCAGGACGTCAGGCTGCTGTTGTAGTACACGGAAAAGAAGTTGGTGTATTTGGTGAAGTACATCCTCAGGTTCTTGAAAACTGGAATATTTCAACTCCATGTGTAGCAGGTGAACTTGACCTTGAAGAATTGATGATTCCTGACAGCGATACAAAAGCTGCTGAAAAGAAACAGGAACCAAAACCTGTTGTAAATCAGAAATCTGAAGCTGAAACAGACCCAATTAAATACTTCAACGAACACATTGAAATCCGCGTTGCTAAGATTGAAAAAGTTGAAGAAAACCCACAGGGCGATAAGCTTTACATTGAAACAATGGATGATGGAACTGGTACACCACGTATCATTCAGTCAGGACTTAGACCATATTTGAAAGCAGAAGAATTACTTGGCCAGCATGTTCTTATTGCAGCAAACCTTGCTCCACGTAAGATGAAAGGTGTAGAAAGCCACGGTATGCTTCTTGCTTGTGATTATACAGAAAACGGTAAAGAATGCGTTGAACTTCTTACAGCTCCATGGGCTGCTCCTGGTACAATCGTAGTTCCTGCTGGTTCAGATCCTTCAATTCCAAAACCTGCAAAAATTGATATCGATCATTTCTGCAAGGTAACAATGAAAGTTGAAGGCAAAAAAATGGTTCTTAATGGAACTCCTTTGACAGCTGCCGGAAAAGAAATTACAACAACTAAATCTGACAACTGCGAAGTTTGCTAAGTTAGATATAAAAGAATGAAAAAGGTCCCTGTGTTTTATCGCAGGGACCTTTTTTTTGTCATTGAATTAATAAATTATAAAACGTAATTTTGACAATTACATTGATGTGTATCCGCCATCAACTGGTAAAATTACACCAGTTACATAACTTGAAGCTGGGCTTGCAAGGAAGATAGCAGCTGTATCAAGTTCACCTTCGTTACCATAGCGGCTTAAAGGAATCATTGTCTGTGCATTTGCCTGGAAGAAATCTGAATCCAAAGTTTCTTTTGTAAGTGGAGAATAGAAATATCCTGGACAAATTGCATTTACATTGATGTTGTATTTTCCCCATTCTGCAGCTAAACCGCGAGTTAAGTTTACAACACCACCTTTTGCGGCGTGGTAAGGAGAAGCTGGAGCAACTTTGTTTCCAACCATACCGTACATAGAAGCAATGTTGATAATTCTTCCGTATTTTGCAGGAATCATTGCTTTTTTAGCTACGGCACGTGCAACTTTGAAAGTACCACCAAGGTCTACATTCAATTCACCGTTGAACTGTTCGTCTGTAATATCTTCTGCTGGAGCAACTGCACCAGTACCTGCATTGTTGATTACAATATCAATGCGGCCAAATTTTGCCATTACTTCATCAACTGCAGCATTTACACGGTCTGTATCAGTAATATCACACTGAACGGCCAAAGTTTCTACACCGTATGTTTTAGCAATTTCTGCAGCAACTTCATCAATCTTTTCCTTGCGGCGGGCAATTGCAACAATTTTTGCACCCTGATTAGCCAAAGCTTTAGCCATCTGTACACCAAGACCTGTTGAACAACCTGTTACAATTGCAACCTGTCCTGTTAAGTCAAAATAATTTTTCATTTTGTCCTCTCTTTATTATTTTTTCATCATCTCATAAAAGATGATTGATGATGCCTGAGCAACGTTCAAACTGTCAATAACACTTTCTGCAACTCCCTCATTCATTCCAGCCCATGGAATAATAACAAGTTCATCACAATTCTTTCTAATTATATCACTAATTCCGTGTTCTTCATTTCCAAGAATGATTAATATTGGTTTTTCTCCTTTAGCAATAGCAGGTAAGTCAGAAACTTTTTTTGTAGCATTTAAATCTGTTCCAATTTTAATCATCTTACCAGAAAGAGCTTCAAGAAGGCGGGCAGAAGAATTTACAGAATAAATATTTACATATTCCATTCCACCTTCAGCTACACGATAAGAAGAAGTTGTAATTGAAGTTTGCGCTTCATCTAAAGGAATAATAATATTTTTTATTCCAAAGAATGCGGCACTTCTTACAATTGCGCCAAAGTTATTTGCATTTCCAATTCTATCTAAAAGGATTGCATTTTCGTGATTTTCAATCCAGCTGTCTGTAATGTCAGAATCAAGCGGCTGAATTTCTGGTGCCTGAATCATTGCAACTACACCCTGATGATGTACTGTACCGCTTAATTTTTCCAGATCTTCAGCAGGTTTTTTATTATAAATCCCATGATTCTTTGCAAGTTTTTTACAAAGGCCGCCGAATTTTGGAGCAACTTCTTCTGTAAAATAAAGGCGTGTTATTTTTTCAGGATGATTTTTTTCAAGTTTTTTAACCGCTGCAAATCCGCATACAGCTAATTCGTTTTTTTGTTTATTTTTCATATTTCTAATATATAAATAATATTAATAATAGTGTATATTCAAGACGTGAAAAAGACAATTTTATTTGTTTTTCTTTTAATATCTTCCTCTTTTTTGTTCGCACAGGAAAAAAATTTAATTTCCAGAACTAATATTCAGAAGGATGACGTTTCTGAACTGGAATTAAACTTTTCTTTTGAAAGCATTTCTACCAAAAGAATTTATGGCGATGAAATCAGTATAGAAATATATTCAAATAACAACACAAAGCTTCCAGAGATTTCTTGTAAAAATGGTGTTCTGAAAATTGAAACTAAAGCTAAAAAAGGGAATGCAGGAGAAATCTGTTCTGTTGTGCTTTATATTCCAGATAGATTTATTTTTGAAGATATTGAAATCAAAACACAAACTGGTAATATTGAATTACAGAATGTTCGGGTGCAGCAGGAAATAAATGTTTCTTTTGAAAAGGCATCTGTTTCACTGGAAAATATAAAGGCAGAATTTCTTGGAATAAAGGGGATTGAAGGCAAATTCCTGGCTCAAAAAATCAACACTGAATACTTTAAGATCTATACAGAAAAGGCCAACATAAGTTTGTCTCTTTCTTCAAAAATAATTGCTCAGTCTAATATCACAAGTTATTCTGGAGATATAACAATTTATACTCCAGCCCTTGGTAAAGATGATCCAAAGATTCATGTTTCTACTAAAAAGGGAAAGGTTACTTACCGGTAGAAACTACAGTGTAATTATCTTCAGAAAGATGAACACGAACCTTCTTTAATCCAGCCTCATAACCTGCTACTTTTAATCTGTTTGCAAATGGAGAATTTACGCCCCACTGTTCTGGTGTGATTGCATGGCAAAGTTCATGTAAAATTACATCATCGTGATCTGATGGTGTTTTGAAAGAGGAATCTCTAAGATAGATGACTTTTGGTTCTTTTGAATAAATACCTGTTAAAGCATAATTTTTTCCACCACCAATATCTGCAATCCAGTCTGGCATATAGCGGAATTCATATTCTTTAAGGATTTTCTGTTCATCAGAAGTGAAATATTTACTGATTAAGTCTTTTCCGTGTTTAGTAAGATTTTTTGTTTTATAGGAACCACGGAAATATCCGTCCTCATCTTTTGTGTACTGAGTTGCAACATAGCCTTCAGAATCTGCAACTTTAACTTTCAGCCAGCCGGAATCAAGTTCTTCTTCAACATTAAGGATTGAATCTTTATTAATTGCACGAATCACTTTTCCATCTGGTGCAGCACGTAAATTCAGGGCGTTCCAGTTATAAGTTGTGTATGAAACTTTCTTAACAGATTTGTCTTTTACAAAAAGTGCCTTCAAATCATCAAAAGTTTTTCCTTGTCTGTAAAAATAATATCCTGCGCCACCAAGGCCTCCAAGAATAATAAGGATTATTATACAAATGATGATTGGTTTCTTTTTTGATTTTTTTGCAGGTAAACTCTGTTGACTGCCAGTTTTGTTCATTGTCGTGCCTCCGAAATATTGCCGCTAAATAAAATTATACAGTCAGAATTTAAAAAAATAAATAAAAAAAGCGCCTCCTGTAAAACAAGAAGCGCTTTATAGTTTACTTAATTAATCATTAAGCAAATGGGTTTTCTGTTGGGTAGCGAACACCAGCTGGCTGGTTGTATCCAATTTCTTCTACTGGTACACCAACGTATTTGAATACTTCGTAAAGTGCTTTACCCCAGTGACCGAATGCAACTGCACCGTGGTGTGGGTAATTTCCTTCGATAAGTACGTGGCGGTAGAAACGTCCCATTTCTGGGATAGCGAAGATTCCAATACCACCGAATGAACGTGTAGCAACTGGAAGAACTTCACCATGAGCGATGTAAGCACGGAGCTTAGCATCAGATGTAGACTGGAGACGGAAGAATGTAATATCACCAGGAACGATATCACCTTCAAGAGTACCGTTTGTAACTTCAACTGGGAGGCTGCGAGCCATGATCATCTGGTATTTCATTTCGCAGAATGAAAGTTTAGATGATGCTGTGTTACCACAGTGGAATCCCATGAATGTATCTTTAATTGTGTATGAACCATGTTTACCTTTGATGTCTTCATCATAGATATCCTGTGGAACTGTGTTGTTGATGTCGAGGAGTGTAACTGTATCATCAGAAACAACTGTACCGATGAATTCAGAGAGACATCCGTAGATATCTACTTCACAAGATACTGGAATACCTTTTGCTGTAAGACGAGAGTTTACATAGCAAGGAACGAATCCGAACTGTGTCTGGAATGCTGGCCAACATTTACCTGCAATTGCAACGAATTCACGGTAACCTTTGTGAGCTTCAACCCAGTCAAGAAGTGTAATTTCATACTGTGCGAGTTTTTCAAGGATTTCAGGTTTTTTGTTTCCTGCTCCAAGTTCTTTAGCCATGTCAGCAGCAACTTCTTTAATACGTGGGTCGCCAGCGTGTTTGTTGAATGCTTCGAACAAGTCAAGTTCTGAGTTTTCTTCGATTTCAACTCCGAGGTTGTAAAGCTGTTTAATTGGTGCGTTACAAGCAAGGAAGTTTAATGGACGTGGTCCGAAAGAAATAATCTTCAAGTGATTCAAAGCGTAAACAGCTTTTGCGATTGGTGCAAATTCGTGAATCATATCTGCACACTGTTCAGCTGTTCCTACTGGATATTCAGGAATGTAAGCTTTGATGTTGCGGAGTTTAAGGTTGTAAGAAGCGTTGAGCATACCACAGTAAGCATCACCACGACCCTGGATAAGTCCACCGTTCTTAGATGTTTCTTCTGCAGCTGCACAGAACATCTTTGGACCTTCAAAGTGTTTTGCCAACAATGTTTCAGCAATTTCTGGACCGAAGTTTCCGAGGTAAACACAGAGTGCGTTACATCCGGCCTTCTTAATATCTTCCAAAGCCTGAACCATGTGGATTTCGCTTTCTACGATACAGATTGGACATTCATAAATTTCATCTGCACCATATTTTTTTGTGTAAGCTTCAACTAAAGCTTTTCTTCTGTTTACAGAAAGTGATTCTGGGAAACAGTCGCGGCTAACAGCTACGATACCAATTTTTACTTTTGGCTTGTTGTTGATCATTTTTTGCTCCTATATATTCATTTATTTTGTTAACAAATGATTTTAGATTAATAGAAAAATAAAAAAAAATATTTCTCTAATTCTGAATTCTACCCTATTAATATAGAATGTCAAGGTGGAATTTTACCTATTTTTGGTTAACATTTATTGGATTTTCTTTCCGTCACTAAATGCTTTTCCTGCAATCTGTCCTAATGTAATGTAGTTATGGTTTACAGGATCATATGTAATAGGCATAAATTTTGAAGGATCAATTTTTCCATCTGTTAAAATTGACTCATCGGCACTTACATTAATGATGTTTCCTACCATACAGCCGTTTACATCATCATAGCTGACAAGTTCGCATTCAAGACACATAGGAAGCTGGTCAATTACTGGTGCGTCTACAAATTCACTTTTTGTAACTGTAAAACCTGCTTTTTTGATTTTGTCTTTTTCTTTGTTACCGCTGGCAATTCCAAGATAGTCACATTCTGTAACATGAGCGGCATCACCAATACTTACTGTAAATGCTTTTTTCAACATAAGATTTTTTGCAGTTTTATGTTCAGGGCTAATGCAAATACCAATCTGGTTTGTATCGTGAATACCACCCCAGGCTGCATTCATTGCATCAGGATTTCCGTTTTCATCATAAGTAGAAATAATTAAAACTGGCATAGGGTAAAGATATGTCTGTTTTCCAAAATTCTTTTTCATTTATCCTCCATAAAGGTGTTTTTTATCAGTAAAGATTTTAAACATCCTATTTAAATATAATTCTAAATTGTCAGAATTCCTAATACAATTTATAGATATTTTTGTACTATCATATAAAAAATTCTGTGGTATTATGATTATGTACAATAATACATAATAGGAGCTTGAAAATGAGAAAATTTCCTGGATACGAAAAAGGTGTTGATTTTGGAGGCTGGCTTTCTCAGTGCAGCGAATACACAAAAGAACATTATGAAGAATTCATTAAAGCTGAAGATTTTAAGGTAGTAGCAGGCTGGGGTGCAGATCATATTCGTCTTCCTGTTGATTATCAGATTTTCCAGAACACAGATGGTTCTTTTATTCCAGAAGGATTTGTTTATGTTGACAATGCAATTAAATGGGCAAAAGAAAATAAATTGAACCTTATTTTGGATCTTCATAAAACAATGGGTTATTCTTTTGATAAAGGATATAACGAAAAAGGTTTCTTTGATGATGAAAAATTGCAGTCATATTTTTATGATTTGTGGGAAGAATTTGCAAAACGTTATGGCAAATTTGAAGATATGGTTGCATTTGAACTTTTGAATGAAGTTACTTCTCCTGATTATAGTGACAGCTGGAATAAAATCAGTCATACAGTAATTGAAAAAATCAGAAAAATTGCTCCAACAATTAAGATTCTTGTTGGCGGTTACTGGAACAACTCAATTGATGCATTAAAAGATCTTGAAATGCCTTATGATGAAAACATTGTTTATAACTTCCACTGTTATGATCCACTTTTGTTTACACATCAGAGTGCTTTCTGGGTAGATAATATGCCATCTGATTTCAAATTATCTTATCCATGTACATACAAAGAACATAATGAAGCTGCACAGAAATTAAAGATGACAGATTTTATTGTTACAGGACCTGAAGGAAAAGAAAAATTTGATAAAGATTTCTTCATCAATAAATTCCGCCGTGGAATTACTCTTTGTGAAGAAAGAAACGTTCCTCTTTATTGTGGTGAATATGGTGTAATTGAAAATGCTAAAGCAGAAGATGTTCTCAGCTGGTACAAAGATATTAATGCTGCATTTAAAGAATTTAATATTGGTCGTGCATGCTGGAGTTACAAACAGATGAACTTTGGTCTTACAGATGATTACATGAAACCAGTTATTGAAGAGGTTATTAAATACTTATAATGAAAGAAACTGTTAATTGGGCAATTCTGGCTCCAGGAATTATTGCAAACTCAATGGCCGCAGCAATCAGCGGTATGGCAAAAACAGATAAAAGAATTATTCCTTATGCAGTAGGATCCAGAGATGAAGCAAGAGCAAAGGAATTTGCAGACAAATGGGGATTTGAAAAAGCATATGGCAGTTACCAGCAGTTGTTTGATGATCCTGCAGTAGATGTAATTTATATTGCAAATCCTCATGCATTCCATTTTGATTCAGTAATGAAGGCTTTGGACAGCGGAAAACACATTTTGTGCGAAAAACCAGCCGGTTGTAATATGGGTCAGTTGAATCAGATGATTGCTAAAGCTAAGGAAAAAAATCTTTTCTTTATGGAAGCAATGTGGTCTGCATTTAATCCTTGTTTGAACAAAGTGCGTAAGGCTATAGAAGATGGTTTGATAGGAGAAGTTTTCCATATTGAATCTTTCTTCTGCAACAGAATCCCTTATGATCCAAAGCACAGACTTTATGCTCCAGAATTAGCAGGTGGCGCATTACTTGATTTAGGTATTTACAATATTTTTATTTCCATGCTTGGTGCCGGTTCAAAAAATATTGTTTCTCATAATTCAAATGCCCGTATGTATGATGGTGTGGATACATGGAATAACGTAAGCCTCACTTTTGATAACGGAGTTACAGCTCATTTCCAGAGTGCCGCTTGTATGTCTGCCGGAAGTGATACTCACGATGCTACAATTTACGGACAGAAAGGATTCATAACACTTAAAAACTTCTTCTTTGCTCAGGAAGCAGAAATTCATACTTTCAAAAATCCTTGGGGAAATGAAAATGAAGTTATACAGGTTATAAAAGAACCTTTTATGGTAAACGGCTATGAATATGAAATGCTTGATGTAACAACTTGCATTTTGAAAGGAGAAACAGAATCTAAAGTTCATACCCATGAAGATTCAAGAAAGCTTTGTGGAATTATGGATGACCTTAGAAAAGACTGGAATATGGTTTATCCTTTTGAAAAATAGGGCTATTTTTTTACGGAAATAGATTTAGAGGAAAAAAAAGGTATCCGGGAAGCAGTTTTGCTGAACGGATACCTTTTTTTATGATATTAAAGATTTAAGTATTGAAACTATCTTGAAATATCAATATTTACGCCAGACAAGCCAACAAAAGCACCTGCTTTAGCTTCACTTGATTCTGGATGAGCAATGAGCCATTTGTTGCGAGCCCAGAGCAATTTATCTTCAAGATTTTTTTCCTGAAGAGCTGGTTTTTCTGTGTTTGTATCTTTTGGCAATACGATGATTACGCGGAAACCTTCTTTAGATACTTCGCCATTTTTAACAGCGTTACATGGAGCATAGTGCAATGTTGTTTCATAAACCTGAACAACAGTTCCTTTTGGAACATAGAATGCTTCAACAGCACTTGTATTTAATTTTCCATTTTTTACAGACTGAAGAGGAGCAAGCAACAAAACCATATCGTTTGAAGGGATGTTCAATTCTGAACCACGGTGCCATTCAAGACAGTTTAATTTTGTGTTGTTACCGTTACAGTATCCAACCTGAATTGGCATTCCACCGTAAGCGTTATCGCTGAATTCTTTAGCGATTGGGAGTGATTCAAGACCAGCATCACCTGGTTCATAAATTACAGCATTATCAGGTTTTTTTGTTGTATCGTCTAATTTTTTCAAAAGATCTGTTACATCATAACCTGTAAGAACTTTACCATATTTTTCAAAGCTGTGTGAAAATACTGATTTAATACGCATTTTTTATTTGCCTCCTGGATATTTGCAAGACAAAAGTCTTATTTATATTATAACACGAAAATTTATTTATAACATAGGGAAATATTATTATTTAAAAAAGATAATTCCTCTGTTATAGTTTTAAATATGAATAAAATAGAAACTATTGCTAAGAAAATCACAGATTCAACACAAAAAGTATATAAAGGAAAACAGGAAATCATTGATATGATTCTTGCTGCTATTTTTGCAGGTGGTCATATTTTGCTGGAAGATGTTCCTGGAACAGGTAAAACAGTGCTTGCTAAAGCAATTGCTAAATCAGTTGGATTACCTTTTTCAAGAATTCAGTGTACTCCAGATTTAATGCCTGCAGATGTTACAGGTAATTCTGTATGGATTCCTTCTAAACAGGAATTTGAATTCAGACCAGGACCTGTGTTGTCTTCTATTATTCTTGTAGATGAATTGAATCGTGCCACACCTAGAACCCAGTCTTCATTGCTTGAAGCTATGGCAGAAGGTCAGGTTAGTGTTGATGGCAAAGACTATAAACTTGAAAAACCATTCTTTTTAATTGCAACAGAAAATCCGGTTGAGTCGGAAGGAACTTTCCCTTTACCAGAAGCACAGAAAGACCGATTTATGATGACTCTTTCTTTAGGCTACCCTACTGTAGAAGAAGAAATGCAGATTATTACAGATCAGAGAAGTACTACACATCCTATTGAAAGTGTTCAGGCTGTAACTAATGCGGCAGAAATTCTTGAATGCATGGAAGAAGTTGTAAAAGTATACGTTGATGAAGCCGTTCTTAAATATCTGCTTGAATTAACAAATGCAACACGTAATCACGAAAGAATTTCCAGCGGAGTTTCTCCAAGAGGCTCTATTGCTCTTTATAAAGCAGGTCAGGCTTATGCGGCAATTCAGGGAAGAAATTTTGTTACCCCAGAAGATATTAAACTGCTGGCACCTGCTGTTTTTAGAAAAAGAATCATCTTAAAAAATGAAGCAGTTATTCGTGGTTATACAGAAGAAAAATTAATAGAAGAAATCATTCAGAGTACTCCTATTCCTTCTTTTAAGGCTCACGTTTAATAAACGGTATAAAAGTGATTGAAACAAAACCTTACGTAAGGCTTATTGCAATTTTAAGCACTGGAATTTTTTTATTTTCCTCATACAGATTTGTGCAGTTCATAACGTTGACTGCTTTGTTCACAATCCTTTTGTGTTATTTATATGTGCGCCATGTTTCAAAGCGTCTTGTAATTGAACGATTTATGGATGTTGTAAGACTGGCAAATCACGAACAGCTTGACATCAGCTTTAAGGTAAAAAACTATTCCAGATTTCCAGTTCTTTCCTGTTATGTTATGGATGAAACTTCTACCCTTGTTGTTTATAACAAAGGAAATAATATTATCTGCACACTCAGACCTCATGAAGTAAAAAGTTTTTCATACAGAATACTTGGTCAGGAACGGGGAGAATTATATATCGGCCCAGTTAGAATTCGTTTTGCAGATCCGCTTGGATTATTTACTGTAGTGAAGTATGCAGAAAATCAGGGAAAAGTAATTGTTCGTCCTGCAAATATTCCTCTTAATATTGAATTGAAGCCGGGATTGCCACAGGGAACATTAAAAATAGCAGATCCTTGTTATGAGGATATTACAATGCCTAAGGCTGTCAGAGAGTATCAGTCTGGTGATGAGATGAAAAGAATCAACTGGCGAACCAGTGCAAAATTTAATCAGCTTTATACAAATGAGTATCAGTTTACTTATGATGTTCCGGTTTTTGTTTTTGTAAATCTGGCCAGAGGAGATTATCCTTTTGAAAAAGGAACTTATGTTGGTGAAAGGGCTTTGGAAATTGCAGCGGCTCTTGTAACAAAAGCGGCGGAACATAATTTGAACTGCGGTTTTGGAGCTTATGGAACAGATTTTCCGTTTTTGAAACCTGCTAAAAATCAGACAAATTTTATTCTTGATATTCTGTCTACCATCAATATGGTGGAAGGAAAAATGGAATATAACCCTGTTGAAAAATTTAAGGCTCAGCTGCCATTTGGAACAAGAGTTTTTGTTGTAGGTCCAGAACAGGTTGAATTATACAATGCAAAAGAAATGGCTGGCAAAAAAGATATTTCAACTTCAAGCATAAAACTGGGAGGTGAAAGAAAATAATGTTTGTATCACGATTTTTTGAACGGGTATTTATATTTATTTCTGTAGTTGCCCTTATTTTTGCAGTTTTGTTTACATTTGTTGATAATTATGCAGTTTTCTTGGTAGCCGCTGGTGCAGAACTTGTTTATATAATGCTGCTGAATTTTGCTCTTGTAAAAGAAGTAACAATAGGTTTTCATTTCCGCCTTGCACTTTTAGGTGAAGTGCTGATTCTGGCTTTCTGTTATTTCTTTGTAAATTCAGTTTCTCTTGGAATAGTTTTTGCAGTCACTCTGGTAGAATACTTTTTTACATCAACATTTTTTGAAACTTACGTTATCCATCAGCTTTTTGAAGAAGAATGTGAAAATAAAAGTGGAACAGATTTATCTAATCATCTTTATAATAACAGATTCATTGGTGAAGATTATGCGAAAAAAGTAAAAGCATTAACAAATATGCTGATTGTTTCATCTGTTTTATCAATAGCAGTTTGTTTTGCAATTTCATTTAATAATACATACGTTCTTCCTTTACCTACCCTGCTTTGTCTTGGGATTTATTTTGCCTCTAATTTAGTTCACTACATGATTTTGAATACCTATCAGAATGAATTATATTATGCCTTTTTAGGTCTGGAAGAAGTTTTTAGTTACAGAAGATTTGCCATGTTTGCAGGTTTTCCTGTGATTGCTGCTGGTGCAATTCTAGGAACCTTGTTTTCTTCAAACCACCCTATTCTTAAGCCTGAATATTTTACAGGATTGTTTGGCGGTAAAAAGACTGTATCTGCAGAAAATATTACTCATGTACCTGTTCCAGAATTCAATTCGGATATGACAGTGGATTATGCAGAAGGAATCAGGAAAGTGCTTGGAACTCAAGATGAAAATGTCCTTGTAGGAAAAATCCTGGATGGAATATTGATTGCCGTTTTTATAGGATTTGTCCTTTATTTTATTTTCCGCCCTATTATTAAAAAGACAATAAAAGAACCTTTTGAAAACAGAAGTATTCCGTCTATTATAAAAAAATTTGCAGCCAACTTTATTGAAATGATTAAAAAACTTTTTTCATTCAGATTTTCTGCAAAAAAGAATTATGTTTCTGTAGAAGCACGCTCTTTCAGATCTTCTATGAGTGAATTCATTTCTCAGGCAAAAAAATCTAAAGAAAAGAAAGCGGAATTAGACAGGCTGACAAAAGTTTTTATGAGATTGATTGACTGGGGAAATGAAAACGGGGTGCCTTATAAAATAAATCTGGCACCTATGGAATATACTGCGTTGTTTAAAAAAGAAACAGCTGCTACTGCGGGCCGAATATTTGAAAAAGCACTTTATTCGGAAGAACTGATTTCTGAAGAAGAAGAAAAGCAGTTCAAAGACAGTGTTGCAGCTGTTATAAATTAAACTTAGAAAAGAAAATTATTTTTTATAATCCATAATAGCGTCTATGCAGGAAATGCAAGCTCCTCTGACACCTTTTTTTTCAAGGACATCAACACCACGGATTGTAGTTCCATTTGGCGAACAAACAGCATCTTTTAATACACCAGGGTGACTGTTTGTTTTCTGCTGCAATCTTGCACTACCAGCCATAGTCTGTGAAACAAGACGATAAGCCATATCTCTTGAAATACCATATTTTACGGCAGCATCACCATAAGCTTCCATAATCAAATCCATAAAAGCCGGACCACATCCACTGATTGCTCCACCAATTCCCATAAGGTTTGTAGGAAGTTCTTCAACAATACCAAGAGTTTTGAATAAAGCAACAACCTTAGTATGTTCATCCTGATTAAGTGAGTTGTCTTTTTCAAAAAGCATTACACCTTCACCAATCATTGCAGGGGTATTTGGCATAATGCATTGAATGCGTACAGATGAATCTAATTCATTCTGGAACATCTTGAAAGTCCAGCCTGCTGCAATAGAAATAAGGGCTTTCCCTTTAAGATTATTTGCAACCTGAGAGAGAACTTCTTTTATCTGATAAGGTTTGCAGGCAATAATAACTGTGTCGCAGGAATCAACTAAAGCTGTTACAGAAGAGCAAGGGTTAATTCCTAAAGAAGATGTATTTTTATTTAATTTTTCCTGATTTGGAGCAAAAGCATAAATATTCTTGCAATCAATAGAACCTGAATTTATAAAGCCACCTGCAATTGCAATGGCCATGTTTCCAAAACCAATAAAACCAATTTTTTCCATTTAGAAATTCCTCCATAAAGGGACTTATTAAGATAATGCATTATAGCAATAATCAAAAAAAAAATCTGTCAGCGTAACTGACAGATTTTATGCAGAAAAGAATTAGTTTAATTATATCTTAAACTCACTGATTTTTTCTGAAATGTTACTTACAGCATCAGACATCTTTTCTGTAATATCACTAAGTGATTCTGTATTTTCTACAGTTGTATTTACAGTTGAAACAATTTCGTTGAATGAAACGCTAAGGTTCTGTGTACTTTCCTTAAGCTGAAGTGTTGCATTAAGGATTTCGTTTGTACCTTTTTCCATTTCACGGCTGGCATTCTGAACTTCAACAGATGTATTGTTCATGTTAGAAAGGGCATCAAGAATCTGTTTAGAACCGGCTGTCTGTTCATTCATAGCATTTGTAATTTCAGCAACTACAGTAGAAGTGAAATCTGTTTTCTTAGCTACAGTTTCAAAAGATTTTGTACTGGCTGTAGCACTTTCTACTACCTTAGTAATGTTTTCAGCAATCATCTTAAGGTTTTCACCAATGTTCTTAGACTGAATACCACTAGTATCTGCAAGTTTACGAATTTCTTCAGCAACTACTGCGAAACCTTTACCAGATTCACCGGCATGTGCAGATTCGATCATGGCGTTCATAGAAAGAAGGTTTGTCTGTGAAGAAATGCTGGCAATTACAGTGTTTGTTTCCTGCAAAGATTTACTCTGTTCAAGGATAGTCTGCAAGAGTTCATTTACAATTGTATTTTTCAAGATACCGTCTGTTGTTGCAGCAGAAAGTTCAGCAAATTCATTGCTCATCTTAGATACAGCTTCAGAAACGGAATTAATACTTCCAATCATTTCTTCAATACTTGTACTAGACTGAGTGATTGCAGTTGCCTGAGAGTCAATCATATTATTAAGAGATTTAATGTTTGCAGAAATCTGAGTTACAGCGCTACTTGTGTCAGATACACTGTTATCCTGAAGGGCAAGAATTTCTTTAGCATTATTAATCTGATTAGAAATATTGTTTACACGGTTTCTTGTATCATCAAGGTTGTATTTTACATTATTGAAACAAGAGTTCAAATCGCCATTAGCATCACCAATCTCTTTTACTGTCTCGTGAATGTTACCGATGAATGTATTTACGGAACGTTTGATATCAGAGATTTCATTGTTGTGGAATACTTCAAGACGTCTTGTAAGGTCTTTATCACCTGTATTAAGGTTATCAATATTCTTTTTAATAGAATCGAATTTTCCTACAATACGTGTGATAATGATAAGGATACAAATAATGATGATGATTGCGGCAATGAATCCACCAACAATCTGATTTGTACGCAAAGAACTTGTTACTTCACTAAGTTCTGCTTTTTCAATAGAAGCAACTACAGTCCATGTTTTATTTGCAAGGTGACATTCCTTTTTATAAATTGCAAGATGAGTTGTATTATCAAGATTGAGAATATCTTCACCGGCACGAATAGCACCAGTATCATCGTAAATAGAAATCTGACCAGTTTTAAAGAATGTTCTGGCAAGAGAATGAATAGGATCAAGTTCAAGGAATCCTACCATACCACCATTTACTTTTTTACCAGTAACATCATCAATAAATTCAGATTTTACGAACAATGGGATTGTATAGGCACCAAGGTTAGATTCACGTGGAGATTCAAGCCAGACAGAAACGTCGCTTGATTTATGGTTAATCCAGTATTCCTTGTTCAAAATACCTGCAGTAGAAATACCACCACGAGTATTGTAAGTTTCAGGACCACCGTCTTTTGCACCAGTTGCATCATCCCAGAAAACCATAACATATTCAAAACCTTCAGGTTTCTGTTTGATTTTAATCTGATTCTTAATGTTGTTGCGATTTTCTGTTTTATTCACAACAGATCTCTGGAATACATTTAATACTTCTACCTGATTTTCGAACCAGGTTTCAGCACTATCTACAGCCTGAATAAGGATAGTATCCATTGAATCTTCATAAATGGATGCTACAGGTTTTTTAGACATTTCAATAGTTACTGTAGTAAATGAAACAATTGAAATTACAATTACGATAAAAGAAATTAAACCATATTTTACAAGTAATGATTCTTTTTTTGCCTTTTTAGCTTTTTTTTCTTTCTTAGCTTTATTCAAAATAAACTCCTCTATGCCACTGTGGTTCAGGCATTATAAGTCATTATCTATTATTATCGGTTATATAAGTAATTAAAATATATAAAACGATAAAAAAATATAACAAAACTGTATAACATTTTGTTATATACAACAGATATTTTGTAATGCTATTATAATATATATATAGAAAAAATAAATCCATAAGGAGGAGAAATGATGACTGGTACAGTTACAGTTTTAATCATCATTGCAGCTATTTTGCTTTTGTTTTTCTGTTCTTACAAAAAGGTTCCTAAGAACAGAATTGGTATTCGTGTAGGTCCATTTGGAAACAGGACAGTTACAGGTAAGGCAATTTTTGTAATTCCTTTTTTACAGAGAATTGACTATATGACTTTGGAAAATATCCAGGTTGATTTTGAAAGCAAGAGTTCAATTCCAACAAAAGATGCTATCAATATTAAAGTTGATGCAGTTGCTAATATTGCGATTTCTCAGGATCCTGAAGTAATGAAACGGGCTGCTTCAAGATTCACAGGCTATGGAACAAGTGCTATTGCATCTGTTGTAACACCAGTTCTTGAAGGAAATATCCGTGAAATTATTTCTCAGATGGAATTAAAGGCTCTTATTCAGGGTGATAAAAAAATTCTTGCAGATACAATTGCAGACAATGTTAAACCTAATCTTGCAGACCTTGGTCTTGAACTTACAACATTTAATATTCAGAATTTTAAGGATGACAATGGTGTAATCAATAATCTTGGTATTGAAAATACAGTTTCAATTTCAAAAGACGCTGCAAAAGCAAAGGCCGCTGCAGAAGCAGAAGTTCAGATTGCGCAGGCAGAAGCTAAAAAAGCTGCAAATGATGCAGAAGTTGCTGCTCAGCTTGAAATTGCACAGAAACAGAATGATCTTGCTTTGAAACGTGCTTCATTAAAAGCTCAGGCAGATAAGGAACAGGCAAAAGCAGAAGCCGCAATGGCAATTGAAGCAGAAGTTCAGAGAAAGGAACGTGAAGTAAAAGAAGCAGAAGCAAATATTGCCCGCCAGGAAAAGGAAATTGAACTTCAGGAAAAAGCAGTTTCTGTAAAGGAACGAGCTCTTGAAGCAGAAGTAAAGAAAACAGCTGAAGCACAGAAATATGCGGCACAGCAGAAAGCAGATGCAGAACTTTATACAAGACAGAAAAATGCAGAAGCTGAAGCTTTTGAAATTCAGCGACAGGCAGAAGCAGAAGCATTTACACGTCAGAAAAAAGCTGAAGCAGAAAAAGCTGCTATGGAAAGTGAAGCTGCAGGTAAAAAATCTTTGGCTGAAGCAGTTCAGGCTCAGGGTGAAGCAGAAGCTGCGGCTATTAAGGCAAAACTTGTTGCCGAAGCAGATGGTATGCGAGAAAAAGCA
Organism: Treponema sp.; assembly: GCA_024402665.1. Classification (GTDB taxonomy): domain Bacteria; phylum Spirochaetota; class Spirochaetia; order Treponematales; family Treponemataceae; genus Treponema_D. Next base: position 2,819 of record JAKSTI010000008.1, on the reverse strand, counting down.
GAAGCCCTTAAACAGTATGGAGATGCTGCTAAACAGCAGATGCAGCTGGATGCTTTGAAAGTATATTTTGAACAGCTTCCAAAAATTGCTGAAGCTTCAGGAAAGGCATACCAGAATGTTGATAAGATTTACATGTATGGAGGAGAATCATCTAAACTTCAATCTGATATTATGAATAATATTACTCAGGTTAGCGAAGGTTTGAGTCAGACTCTTGGTATTGATCTTAAAACAATGCTTGCAGGTTTCATAGGTGGAAAAGTTTCTACATTAGGAAAAGATTCCTCTGATGATGATAAGAAAAGTAAGTAGATTAATATATTAAATTAGGTAGAATAGGCCTCTCGATTTATTATGAAATATTAAACTGAATTTCATTTGAAAACGGGAGGCTTTTTATTTGGAAAGTTATTATGAAACGTATATTTTATATTATATGTATATGTCTTGCATTGACAGGATGTTATAAAACTAAATCTGAGGTAAAAGAAGATTGCAAGTATTTGAAGAAAGTAATTACAGAAGCTTATGTAAATTATGATGAACTTGTAGAAAGAGGTTTTGATGTAGATTACCTTATAAAAAATATCGGGGAAGAATATAGTGATACTTTTGGGTATGAGAACCCCTTAGACATTGCTGGTTTTGGAGAAATAATAGCATATAACATAACAGATTATTTTTTAGCATTAGATTTCTATGATAATCACTTGTCATTTAAATTTGATAAATATAACAACTCTTTTTATAGACAGAAGTATTGCTATTATTCAAATATTTATTTTGAAAAAAAAGATAATAATTATTATGTCAAGAAAAGTGATGATGACACTATAAAAACCGGTTCTTGTTACACTGGAGATCTGGATTTGTTAAGACCAGTAATTTGCAGTAATGAGGTACTGTATAGATATATTGTTTTAGATTACTACAATGCAAATATAACAATAGATTTAGATAATAAAGAGATTCCTTGTAAAGCTAAGATAAGTGATGTATATAATGTTGATAATCATGATGCGATTGAATATTTTGAGACAGCAAATACAGTTTATATAGGATTAAAAGATTGTTATCTGAACATAAATAAACAGGATATGGAAAAATATCATGAAACAAGAAATAAGTTTGACAAAATAGTTTCTATGATTCAGAAGTCTGATGTAAATAAAAATGTTGTTTTGGATTTAAGAGGAAATAGAGGAGGATATGCTGAAAGTATATATTATCTTTTGTGCCCAATATTCTATCGTCAAAAATTAGATTATAGGTCAGATTTCTTAGATATTGTAAAAATTGCTACTGAGGGACAATATAGTATTCGATCTACAGAAATCAATAAGGCAATTTTGAATTATCAAATAAAAAATAATATTGCAGAAGAAAACAGAATAGAACCAAAGGAAGAACCTCGAACAATAATTGGAGAAAAAAATAATACTTCAGATGTTTTCCCACAATTAGGAAGAGAGTTATTACAAGGTAATTTATTTATATTAATGGATTCAAAAACAGCTTCAGCAGCAGAGTATGGGATAGCAACTTCATATTTAATAAATAAAGAAAAAGTTATTCTTGTTGGAAATAAAACATTTGGTGCTATGTCATCTGGAAGTTATTATTCTTATACCTTACCGAATTCTAGAATTGAAGTTAATCTGGCAACAGTAAACCATGAGAATGAAACATTATTCAGATTGAATACCAGATGGCACGGGGATACAGAAGGGTTCTTTCCAGATTATTTTGCTGACAATGACACAATAAATGAAACATTAGAATATTTATTAAAAGATCCTGAATTAGTAAAAAAACTATCTGAATGGTAAAGTGAAAAACAGGGGGGTGACTAAAGTTACTGGCAAAAGTGACAAAGGTTACCCTTTTTTTATATTGATTTCTGAAGGTTATGGGACTATATTGGAATTATCAAGCGAAAGGAGGTAGTTAGATATGGACGGTATTATTACAGTTTTAGGTAATAATCTTCCATGGGTTTGGGTTGCTATAACGGTAATCTGTATTGTTATTGAAGCAATGACATTTGCACTAACAACAATCTGGTTTGCAATCAGTGCTTTTGTTATGGTTTTCCTGGCATTTACCCCAATACCATTCCCGGTTCAGCTTTTAATTTTTGTGGCTCTTTCAATGATTCTTTTAATTTTTACAAGACCTGTTTTGCAGAAGAAATTGAATCAGAAAAAAATTGCTACAAATTATGAAAGAATAATCGGGCAGATTGCGGTAGTAACAAAAAAGATTACAGCTCTTGATAAAGGAGCAATCAAAATTAATGGAATGGAATGGACTGCTGCTATAAAAGAAGACAATGTTCTTGAAGAAGGCAGTAAGTGTGTTATAGAAGAAATTGCAGGTGTAACAGCCTTTGTAAAAAAAATATAAATTCTTAAGGAGAAAAAGATGTTTATTGTAATTGCAGTAATTATTGTTGTAATGGTGCTGGTAATTTCTAATATTAGAATTGTACCTCAGTCGAATGCATTTGTAATTGAAAGACTTGGCGGATATCACGCTACATGGAATGTTGGTTTGCATGTTAAGATGCCATTTATTGATCGTATTTCAAAAAAAGTTTCTTTAAAAGAAAAGGTTTTTGATTTTCCACCTCAGCCAGTTATTACAAAAGATAACGTTACAATGATGATTGATACTGTAGTTTATTTTCAGATTACAGATCCAAAATTGTATACATATGGTGTAGAAAAACCTATCAACGCTTTGGAAAATCTTTCTGCAACAACTTTGCGTAATATTATTGGTGAACTTGAACTTGATGAATCACTTACAAGCCGTGA
>JAKSTI010000007.1 GCA_024402665.1 Treponema sp. | reverse complement strand
ACCTGTGGAATGCGGGCACCAAAAGCCCGTGTCTTACCGCTTGACGACGGCCCAAAGTTGTTTCATTAAAATTAACATAATTTTTTAAATTTGTAAATAATCTAACTTGGGTTAAAAAAAAGAAGTCAGAAAGATTCAACTGCGGTTCTAAATCAAATCTTTCTGACTCTCGGATTATAAATACTAATTAATATTAGTCTTCTTCGCCACCAATTTCTACATGGCCGGCGTTAAATTCTGCTAAGATTTTATCCTGTAATTCGGTTCTAAATTCAGGACTGATAGGATGTGCTACATCCTTATACTCTCCATTTGCAGTTTTTCGACTAGGCATTGCAATAAACAATCCGCTTTTTCCTTCAATAATTTTTACATTATGAACTACAAAGCAGCCATCAAATGTTACTGTTACATATGCCCTTAACTTTCCTTCATCCTCAACTTTTCTAATTCTTAATTCTGTAATCTGCATAAGCTTGACCTCCGCTATATTCAGTACAAACTAGATAGTTCGCACATGATAACTTTTAAAACTCTGAGCAAGTAGATTACCACAGAAGAACGCATGATGCTCATCGGTAAATACACCGAACACCGTTGAACCTGAACCAGACATTTCTGCATAGTCAGCTCCACCAGTTTTTAACATTTCCAGCGCCTCTTTAATTTCTGAATATTTTTCAGTTAAAGCAGGTGTAAATGTATTTTTGAACGTCCACTCAGAAGGATCCTTTCTGTAAATAACTTCCAGTTTCTCAAAAGAAGGACATTCTATATTTTTACCTGATTCGAACATCTTATCAACAAGAGAATATGCCTCTTTAGTAGAAGAACTGACATCAGGAAAAATTACAACTAGATGTAAATCTGTTCGGGAATCAATTTTCTTAATTACTTCACCACGACCAGATACAAGAGCACACCCTTTACCATCTGAATCGCAATGCATAAAAAAGAAAACATCGCTTCCTGTTTTAGACGCAATATAATCAAGCTGCAAATCGGAAAGATTAATTCCACACCTATTTTCAAGGACTCTTATTAAAGCAGCAGCATCAGAACTGCCACCTCCCAAACCGCCACCAGCAGGAATTCCTTTTTTAATGAATATTTCTACTCCAGGAACATTGCAGGAACAAGTCTGGCAAAAAGCCTCATATGCTAATGTTAAAGTATTAACTTGTGGCAACTGCATCGCATCGCAGGTAACATGACAGCCTTTTTCTTCTACAAAATCAACAGTCAATTCATCATAGACATCTATAGTTTGAAAAATACTTTCAATACTGTGATATCCATCTTCCCGCTTAGGCAAAACTTTTAAATTAAAATTCACCTTTGCATATGCTTTTGCAACAACCCTACTTTTCATTATATAAAGTAATTATAAACGATTTTATATTGTTGTCAATTTTTTAAATTTTTATATAAAAGTGTCAGAATAATATTGACTACAATAATGCCTTGAAATATATTTATAAATCAGAGAGATAAAAGTCTTAATAATTTTCCACGGAGTCTACTATGTCTGCTAATTCAGATTTTGACGATTTTTCACTTTCAATGGGTCTTGACGATGAGTTTGATGATTTTGACGCAGATTTTGATGACGATTTTGAAGATGACTTCGATGAAGACGAAGATGATGAAATCTTTGATGACTACGATGATGAAGTAGAATTGTTCGACGATGTCTTCAAGGAAGAAGAAGACTACGACGAACCATACGATGACGTGGAACCAGAAGACGGTTACCAGAATTACAGAAGTAATTACGACGATGAAGACATTGGCTTCATCGACGATTACAACTAGTCATTATTTAATTCAATAATTTTTCCCGCATGCCACAATTTCTCTAAATCATAGAAACTTCTTGCAGCTTCAGACATAAGATGAATTACAATTGGACCTAAATCAATAAGGTTCCAATCGTCTCCATCAGGACTTTTCTTATTTGTAAGATGGATTTCAAGATCATTTTCCTTAATATATTCTTTTACCTGTTTGTAAAGTCCCTGCCAGTGTGTTGAACTATTAACAGATACAATTACAAAATAGTCTGTCCAGGAATTCAATCCGCTTACATCAAGAAGAGTAACATCTTTACCCTTTCCATCTTCCATTAATTTTGCAATTTCAATAGCTTTTTCTTCAGTAGTTTTCATATTTTATATAAGAATCTCCTATCTGGCTCCTGCAAAATCTCTACCTAAAATAATAGTAAAGTCAACAGATGCTTTTCTAGAATTTTCTTCAACCTCCTCTTCAGTTGCATCTCGGATATTATTACAACGAATAAGCTGTCCGATTTTTTTAGCAGCAGTTTCATTTCCAATATAATCAATAATAACAGTTTCGTCAGTTGGCGGAGCATTATCAGCTGGCATTACGTTATAACTTGCATCACGATATGTTTTTACAGTTTTACCTGCAAGACCGTCTATACTTGTTCCGTTAAGAACCTGCAATACATAAACGTGACCTGCAGCATTACCGTCAGATGCAGTAATCATATTGGCTGTCTGTTCTACAGATATTTTTAAGAAGTCGCCATTATTGATTGGAATTAACAATCTGTTTCCTTCTACAGTTCTGTATGAACCAGTAACAGTTTGACGGATTACCGATTCAGCATCAACTTCAGAAAGAATTTTCAAAAGACTCTTTTCATCACTTTCAGAGAGATTTGAAGAAATGCAACTTCCGTATCTTTCGTAATTATTTGTATCAAAAATTTTAAATCTGTTGTCGTGCAAATTAGTAAGGAAAGCAACAACAACATTCTGATATCTATCCAGAATATCATCATCAGTTTCATCTTCTGTTCTATATCTTAAGTAAACAGAAATTTTATCACCATCAAGATTAACTGCACCAGAAGGAAGAAGCCATCTTTCACCTTCTTCAGAAATACAGTCGATTGGAGAAGAAATAAATACTCTCATTCCACCCATCATATCAGTGATTTTAACGAAATCTTCCATTTTTATAACGATTGAAAAAGGAATTGTGATTCCTGTCATTTTTTCAACTTCTTTTTTATAAACGTCGATTCCTTTATTTTTATATACGGCAGCAAGACTATCTGTTCGTCCCAAAGATTCAAAAATGGAACCAGTATAAGCAGGAATATTATAAGATGCACATTTTGTTGTTTCTGGATCGTAGAAAACTAATGTTGAAAAAACTTCATCCCCATCATCATCTTCTACAAGCATAATCATCTTAATAGTTTTTTCATCTTCTACAATTTCACGAACACGGTCTGTTTTTAAGGAATACATAAAGAACAAAACTACCGCTATAATGATTAACGCAATAATCCCTAAGAAGATTCCACCCTTCTGTTCATCTCTTAATTTTCTCATTTATTATCCCCACCCTTGCCAAAAAGTCTGTCATAGGCCTGAAGCATCTCATATGTTCCAGGGTAAACATCATAACCTTTTGATGATATATATTCATAATTCTCTTTAATTACAGAATAATACATTTCCATTAAAGAAAGCTTAAAAAGATTTGCTCTGTATTCGTCTGTTGACTGAGGTCTTGATGGTTCAATTTTATCTGAAAGAAAAAGAACCATTCCAATAGGACCAATTCCCTCTTTACCACTAACATGATTAGCAACAGCCTCAAGGATTTCTGAATCTTCAATACCAAACTTTTCTTTCATATAAACAGCAGCTGCTCTTCCATGAAGTAAAGATGGTTTGCTTTTTTCATAATCAGTGATTGGATCCCCGTCACGAGCTGCAATTTCAATCAAGTCTGAATCAGACATTTCTTTACACATATCATGTCCAATTCCAACAAGATAACCTTTTTCTGCATCAAGATTATATTTGTTACACAAAAATTCACACATTTGCGCAACACGAACAGAATGGTCATAACGTTTCTGCTTTACTGCAGATTTTGTGTAAGAATCAATTGCTTTAATCTGTTCCTGTAAACTCATTCTATTCAAATCTCTCTATTTATTTAAATAAATTCTGTTCTTTAAAATATACTCAAAAATAACTTCTGGAACAAGATATCTGAAACTCTTGCCTTCCTGTACCCTTCGCCTGATTTCTGTAGAAGAAACTGGAAGCATTGGTTTTTCAAGCAAAGTACATGGATATCCAAAAGTATCCGGATTAAACTTTTCATTAAAATCCTTCTGATAATCTCCTGCTGGTTTATTTTTTGCAGCAGATGCTTCTATTGATCCCCAGTCAGGATATCTTGGCGTAATAATTAAATCTGCATTTTCAATAACACCGTCAGGATCTCTCCATCTGTGAAACTGAGTTGCAATTTCTTCGCCCATTACAAAAGCAAATTTTCCATCAACCTTGCCTTTGTATTTTTCCTTTAAAAATTTCAGTGTATCTGTTGTATAAGAAACCCCGCCACGTTCAACTTCACAAGGTTCCATTTCAAAATGACCAGAGCCTTCTGCATCACAAAAAGCTTTTACCATTTCCAGACGCTGCTGTGGAGTTACATTACAGGAAATGATTTTATGTGGCGGAATATAAGTTGGCACAATCAGAACTTTATCATAACCAAGTTCCTTCACAATTGTGTCTGCCAGCATTGCGTGACCTATATGGAAAGGATTAAAACTTCCTCCAAAAACAGCAATTCTCATTTTCCACCACCAGAAATATTACGATTCACTTCCAGGATACTGAACGTTTTCATCGTCATCATCAATATAGGCTCTGTCTGCCATAAAGCTGGAACCAAACTGACTTTCAGAAGAACCATTTTCTTCTTCTGCGCCATACTTTCTCTGTTCCATGTCATTTACAAGCTGAACAATATTCTGTTTTGCATCTTTCATTCCACGTCCCATCATAACAGAAACTGGAATTACTCTTGTTTCAGGTTCCTTTTCTTTTATTTTCTGTTCAAGTTCAACTGCACGTTCAAAAGCACCTTCAACATCAATTTTATTCAATAAAACAATTCTTGGTTTTTCCATTAACTCATCTGAATAATTTGCAAGTTCTGAACACAAAGTATCATATGCAGTCAGGTAGTTATCATCAGAACAATCAATCATAAAGATAAGGCAGGCCGTTCTTGTAATATGCTTAAGGAATGTATCTCCCAAACCAAGACCTTCTGAAGCACCTTCGATAATACCAGGGATATCTGCAATAATAATATCACTTTCATCATCAACACGAAGCACACCAAGATTAGGAATAATTGTTGTAAAAGGATAAGGTGCAATTTTTGGTCTGGCATTTGTAAAAGCTGTTAATAATGAAGATTTACCTGCATTTGGAAAACCAACAAGACCAACGTCTGCCATAATACTAAGTTCAAGGCGAAGCATACGAGTTTCACCTTTAATTCCAGGATTTGCATGACGTGGAGCCTGATTTGTTGAAGTCTTAAAATGAACGTTACCCCAACCGCCGTTTCCACCTTTTAAGAAAGTAAAAGATTCTTCACTATTTGCAGAAGAGAAATCGTAAATAATTTCTCCAGTTTCAGCATCAGTGATTGTTGTCCCAGGTGGAACTGGAATTACACAATCTTCACCATCGGCACCATAACGATTCCAGCCCTGTCCGTCAGCACCATTTTTTGCCTTAAAGCAATGTCTATGACGAAGTTTGGAAAGTGTACGCATATTACGTTTAAGAGTAAAGATTACATCACCACCTTTACCCCCATCACCACCATTTGGGCCTCCATGAGGAATATATTTTTCACGGCGGAAGGCAACACAACCATTACCACCATTTCCTGAACGAACTTCAATCAATGCTTCATCAGCAAAATTAATCATCTTTTTACTCCAAAAAAAAAGCCCGGCACATCTTTAGAAGGACCGGGCATTTTCTAAACGGTTTTCACCGATTTTATTTTACAGCTTCTACAGAAACGATTTTGTGATTATTACGTTCACTGTAAACTACTTTTCCATCTGCAGTAGCGAACAAACTGTCATCACCAGCTTTCATTACATTGTCGCCAGGATAGAATTTTGTTCCGCGCTGTTTAAGAAGGATTGAACCTGCAGAAACAACTTCTCCTGCATATTTTTTAATACCCAAGTTTTTTGGATTTGAATCGCGGCCGTTTTTAGCACCGCTACCACCTCTAGTTCTTCCCATAGTAGTCTCCTATTAAAACTTGCAATTATGCAAGAGTGATATTTTCTACGCGTACTTTTGTGTACTGCTGTCTGTGACCGATAACACGGTGATAGTCTTTCTTAGATTTGTATTTGAATACCAATACTTTTTTGTCTTTGAAAGATTCTTCAACAACAACTGTAACTTTAGCACCTTTTACATATGGTGTTCCAACATTAACTTTATCGCCATCACTAACTAAAAGAACTGTGTCGATGTCAATTTTTGTACCTTTTTCAGCATCGAGCTTATCAACAGTAAGGACAACATCTTTTTCTGCTTTGTACTGCTTGCCCTTAAATTCAATAGTTGCGTACATATAATACCTCTATTATAAACGTTATTAGGCGCACTTTCACAGGTGATTTAGGAAACAAAGCATCTGCCTGAGAAATGCTAATGTAAAATCTGCCAGTGTTGTATAAAACGGGGATTAAATACATACCCTGCACAAATAGTACACGTAGATAAAATAATATCAAAATGCAGTAATTTGTTCAAGGGAATTTACCTGATAATTACCTTATCTTTATCAATTGCATTTGAACCTGGAGTAAGTTTTACATCAACAACCTTAAAATCTTTCCATTCAAAAGATAATCTGTAGTCACCTTTTATCTGAACTCCAGATATTTTTCCACTGGAATAAGCGGGATCTGACGGAATTGCAGGCAGAAGATTTACAATTACATTGCCGTCTTCATCAAAATTTGACTGAACAAACATTCTTACAATACCAGCTAAAGTTCCAAAGTTTCCATCAATCTGAAATGGAGGATGATTATCAAGAAGATTTGGCAGTGTTGAATGATGGAATAATTTTACAAGATTTTCAAGTGCTTTATCTCCAAGACCAAGCTGTGTATAGAAATTAATAATCCATGCAAGGCTCCATCCTGTATGACCACCACCATTTTCAAGACGATTCTGAAGTGTCTTTTCTGCGGCTTTCATTAATTTTTCATCATCTTTTTTAATTGTAATTCCAGGGAATAAACCATAAAGATGACTGATATGTCTGTGCCCTTTTTCCACTTCCTGAACTTCTTCATTCCATTCCATAAGGGAACCGTCTTTATTTAATTCAGGCTTTTTAAGATGATTAAGAACGTATTCAAAATCCTTTATCATTTTTTTATCTTCAACACCAATTACAGACATTGCTTTTAAACAACCGGTAAAAAGATGTTCAAGAATCATATTATCCATCTGACAGCCTGGAGTGAATGCACCTGTCTGTCCCGCTTTTGTTATATAAGAATTTTCTGGAGAAACAGAAGGATTTACAACAAGATAAGGTTCGCCATCTTCTGCTTTCTGATCTGAAGGAGTAAGAAAATCAACAAAGAAAAGGGCTGCTTCCCTCATAAGATAGTAGTATCTGAAAAGAGAGGCTTTATCCTGAGTATATTCGTAATGTTCCCAGATGTGAGTTGCAATCCATGCAGCACCTAAAACCCAATAAGTTCCAGGCATCCAGCAATCCTGAGGAACGGCATCACCCCAATAATCTGTATTATGATGCATTACAAATCCTCTGCAGCCATACATTTTTTTTGCAACTTTGCGGCCCTGGATATAACCTCGTTCAAGCAAATCAAACAATGGAATTTCGCAGTCAGAAAGAGAACAAAGATTAACAGGCCAGTAATTCATCTGAGCATTAATGTTGATTGTGTATTTACTGCCCCATGGAGGATCCATATAACCATTCCAAAGTCCCTGAAGAGTCAATGGCAATTTCCCGGGACGACGGCTACCTGAAATTAAAAGATAACGGGAAAAATCGGCGTATAATTTTACAAGTTCAACATTTGATTTTTCTGCAGATTTCAATAACTCAGGAGTTGGAAGTTCCGGCGCATTTTCTTTATTCTGAGTGCTGCCAAGTTCCAGTTTGAATCTGTCAAAATAATTTTTGTATTCCTTTGTATGGCGGCACAGATAATATTCTGCAAGATCTGACACTGGCATAAACTGGGAAAGTTTTTTTACAGACTGCAATTTTGTTTTTACAGCAGCACTCCATAAATCTCTTCTTTTAAGAAGCTCATATTTTCTTGCTGAAATATCGGTGTCTTTTGCCAGATCCCACTGAAACGAATTTATATCAATAAAAATTAATGCTTCATCACAGGCTTGAGCAACGAGGCAGCTTCCTTTTACAGAAAAATTACCGCCTTTAGTAATTGCACCGGCACCTGCTGTAAATGGGATTCCGTGGCTATCATTAAGGAAAATAAAATCATCTTCAGAATAAATTTTATCTACCCAAATTCCTCTGTCAAAGTGACCGCGGAAATTAATAGAACCAGGCTTAGAAGCACATATATGAAGGAAAATCAAATCGTCTATGGCTGAAACCCAGGTTGTTCTTGTAAAAGTGACGCCTAAATCATCTGTATAGGAAACTGTTGCAACGGCCTGTTCAAGATCAAGTTCTGTTTTTAAAGTATCAAGACAAACTTGTGGAGTATCATGTGGAGGAAGAGGACCCTGGATTCCATAATTGTTTTCAGAAAAGAAATCGATGTTGAAATTTCCTGCAGTCTGATAAACCCGCTGAGCAAAAGAGGTTCCGCTCATTGTTTCAAAAGCAAGTTCCTGTGCTTCACGGATTTTTCCATCTTTAATTAGTTTTCGTAATTGTGGAAGATATTTTTTTGTTGAAGGATTGATGCGATCTGTTGGACCGCCAGACCAGATACCTTCTTCATTTAACTGAAGGGTTTCTACTACAGGATGTGATTTTTGCATCACACCAAGACGACCATTACCAAGAGGAAGATATTCCTCCCAGTTACCAGTACATTTGTTAAAAGTAAGTTTGCTTTTCATTATTTTAATTTGACTGTTCTTTCTGTGCATCAAGAATTTTTCTAAATGCACTGTCAGGTTTATTTAACTCTTTTGAGCCTCGAGTAATTTTACACAGAGACATTGAGAATTTTTTTGCAATTTCTCTTTGAGTTGTACCTTTGTCTATTTCTTTTACAAGAAGCCATCGGTTTGCAATATCCTTTAATTCGGCTGGAGTAAAAAGACACTTAACAAAATCACGAACCAGAGCCGGATCCTGCTGAGTGAAAATATCACAAAGTTCATCAATTGTCTTTTCATCATATTCTGATGATGATTTTTCTGTGGTGTTACTCATAGTAGAAACATTATAACAAATTAAATAAGATTTTTCCAATAAAAAATAAAATTGGAATAAGCAGAGATGGCAGAATATTAAGAGTTTTGCAGTTTTTGATATTAAGGATGCTTAATCCTGAAGCAAAAATCATGATTCCACCAACTACAGAAAGTTCCGCAAGAAGGGATTCCGAAAAGAATGATGCTGAAAGAAATTTTGCAACAAGCCAGATTGAACCCTGCCAGCAAAAAAGAACTGGAGCGGCAAGCATCATACCCATGCCGTAAGTTGATGCAAGAACCATTGAAGTTACAAAATCAAGGGTAGCGTTTGTAAAAAGATATGTATAATCTTTATTTACAGCAGCCATAACAGGACCAAGAATTGATAATGTTCCTATACAGTACATAAGTATTCCTGTAGCGAGTCCCTGTCCAAGATTGCTTCCTTCACCAGATCTTTTGTTTACGGCATTCTGAAATTTTTCATCAAGATTAAGGATAGTTCCAACCAGACTTCCTACCGCAAGACTGACAATAAAAAGAACTGGATATTCACTTTTTCCCATATGAGAAACAACGGCATTTACACCAATAGCACAGGCTGCAAGCCCCATAGCAGTATAAAGTGCAGTCTGATATTTTTCCTTGATTCCTTTTTTTAATAAACTACCAATAAAACTTCCAAGAAGGATTGTACATACATTGACTATTGTTCCGAGCATTGATTTTCCTTAAATAAACCTAGGGGTCTGTCCCCTATGAATTTATGTGTTTGAGAAACTATAGGGGACAGACCCCTGGGTTTTTCAATTTGGAGGGGACAGACCCCTACAGTTTGGATTTTTTGCAAAAAAAAAGAGACTGTCTGTTAGACAATCTCTTTATGCGGAGGAGCCGACTTGAACGGCCACGACTTACGCCACAAGCACCTCAAGCTTGCGTGTCTACCAATTCCACCACCCCCGCGGAATTAAAATTATATTAATAAATTTGACGTTTTATGTCAATATTATTTTTAATTGAATTTGAAAAATTATCTTAAAATTTTCCACTACTATGAGAAAATCCTCTAGAGTTAACTGATGTTCCACCTCTTCCACTACTGCTGCTGCTAGAAGTTTCAATTTTAACTCGAGACTCTGTTCTGTGTGTAAAAATATCTGCCTGCTGTGTAAGATGGATTTTTTCCATTTCTACATAACTGTTTGCATTTTTTGCCTTTTTGACAGAAATCAACTTTCCTTTCTGAACAAGACAAATAATCAAAGCCATAAGAAACGAAATACCTGCCGCAACCAGTAAAGAAAGCTTAATTTTTTCAGACTGTTCCATTGGTTCTTTTACCGGAACATCAATTGGCTCCCCGTTAGAGGCTGCTTCAAGATAAACGGTAGCTTCCTTTGCAAAATGAATCAAAGCTGAAGACCAATCATTGTATCGTAAATCATTAATAAAAGAATCTGCCAGTAAATTTTTACCGTAATCTGTAAACGCAAAATGCCCCATAGAACCATGGGCACAAATATCATATTCACGTTCATTTACAGAAACAACAAGGAGAACACCATTTTTTTCACTACCAGTTCCCAACTCATTTTGTAAAAAAACTGACTCAGAAAAATCTTCTACATTACTATAAGGATGATATGTATCTACAAGAGCTACATAAATTCCACAACCGTAATAATCAGCGGCATAAGCACCGATTTCTTCAATAGTTTCAACTTCTACAGACGAAAGAAAATCTGCTGTATCAATTACAAAATCCTGCTCACCAGCGAATGAGAAAACACTTGCTGTGAAAAAGAGGGATACTGCGGCAAAAAAAGTTTTAATTTTTCTATTCATACAAATCCCTCACCTAAAATAATAAATATGCGATTGTAGTAATAACTGCCATACCGATTGCAAAGATAGCAAAAAAGTGGCCCCAGAAGCGCCCCCAGTCAACAGGGAGGTTTCCTACAAATTTTCCAGTCTGACCATTCATTGCAAATCTGAAATTTTCATCTTTCCACTTTGTATTCAAAAGCCAGACAGGCATAAATGCATATTCGATGGAAGAATCTTTTGTACTTACTTTCCCTGATGTTTCCACTAAAGTATCGTAATAACCGATTGTCTTTCTAATTGCATCTTTCATAGACTGATTTGCCCGGGCATCACTTCTTGGTTTACAAGTCTGTTCTGATTCATCAAAAGATTCTGCAAAGAATCCAGGAAGATAAGACGGAGAAAATTTTGTAAGTTCAGAGTAATCAAAAGGTTCTACAGAATCCATCTGATCATTATCCATTTTTTCTGAAGCATCTACAGGGATTCTTGTATAATCTAAATCCCCGGCACGAGTAATATTAAAATGGCTTGTTTCTGTAATTTGATATTTTCCCGATATAAAAGAATGGGTCTTAGTTGCTGCAAAAGAGAAATTTCCTGTAGCCTTTCCACTATAAAGCCAGAATGGAACATAAACTCCCTTAATTTCTTCAATATGATTTTCAGAAGAGAATACTTTTGGCAAAAAGCGTTTTCCGTGATAGTGGTTTTTTAACGCTTCAACTGCCTGTTCTTTATTGATTTTAAAAGGAATCACTAAATCTGGCATGCGGCCGCCCTTAAACTGACCTGGAATAATTGTTGGATTTCCGCAGTAAGGACAGCTTGTTGCTACAGTTGTTTTCTCACAAATCAATTCTGCCCCGCAAGTTGTACAGTTATAAGATTGAACAAAAGCTTCATCCCAGTTTTCTGTTTTTTTAGCTTTTTCTTCAGCCTGTTTCTGTTTCTCATTTTGAGTCACAGTATCTTCAGCTACTTTTTTCCCATAAAGTTTATCCATTTCTTCAATGGTATAAGAACTTCCACAATAATCACACTCAAGTCTATTTGAGGAACTTGAAAAATGAAGTGGTCCTGTACAAGAAGGACATCTATAATTTGTTGAATTAGCCATGCCAATTATTTCCTACGAATTAACCAATAATATCGCCATCATCAAAAGGGTCTCCGCATTCAGGACAGAATTTTGGAGGTTTTACACCCTTTTCTGGTTCCCATCCGCATTTATCACATTTGTACTGAGGGATTCCAGCAGGCTTTTTAGCTCCACAGTCACTGCAGAACTTACCTTTATTTTTTGCGCCACAAGAACAAGTCCAGAATTCATCTGCTGGTTTTGGTGAACCACATTCAGGACAGAATTTTCCAGTTGCAGTTGCTCCACAAGAACATTTCCAGCCTGTAGTCTGAGTATTATTAGTCTGAGCTGCCTGAGATTGTGCATTCTGAGCTCCCATCTGATACAAACTCTGTGCATTAATTCCACCAGCTTGACCAGCCATGTTCATTCCCATAAATGCCATTGCAGCACCATTTGTATTTGAAGCAGCCGAACGCATTGCATCTGCCTGTGCACCTACCAAAGCAGCAGCGGCTCTTGTTGGATCAAGATAAGCAGCATTCTTCTGAAGTTCTTTAAGCATTTTTTCATCTTCTTCAGAAGCAGAAATTGAAGATACACCGAATGTATGAATTTCAATACCGCGATTATCACGCCACTTTGTTGTAAGCTGCTGTTTCATTGCTTCGCCAAGTTCTTCTGTATGGCCAGGAACAGCTGAATATCTGATTCCCATTTCTGAAATGCGTGCAAAAGCAGGCTGTAAAGAAGTAAGAACTTCTGATTTTAACTGACTGTCAATTGAATCACGGAGGAAATCACCTGAAACGTTTCCACAAAGATTTGTGTAGAAAACAACAGGATTCACGATTTTATAAGAATATTCACCAAAACATCTTACAGAAACATCAATATCAATTCCTGCACGCTGATCAACTACACGGAATGGAACAGGATTTGCAGTTCCATATTTGTTTCCAATAATTTCCTTTGTATTGATATAGTAAACTCTCTGATCCTTTGGAGCTTCACCACCAAAAGTAAAACGTTTACCGATATTTTTAAATGCATTTTTTAAACTTTCGCCAAAGCTTCCGGCAAAAATTGAAGGTTCTGTTGATGAATCCCATGTAAATTCACCAGGTTCAGCACATACTTCAACAACTTTTCCCTGTTCAACAATAAGCATACACTGACCGTCTGCAACAGCAACAACTGAACCATTTGTGATAATATTGTCATCGCCTTTAGTGTTACTTGAACGTCCAGTTACTTTCTTCTGTCCTTTTGTACAAAGAACATTTGCAGGAATTGCTTCACAGTAAAAAAACTCTTTCCACTGGTCTGCTAATACTCCGCCTGCAGCACCTGTAATTGCTTTAACCAAGCCCATTGTTTTCCTCCATTCAGTTCCATGATTTATGGAACCAATTTAGATTAATAATTATTCAAACCGCCAACTTTAATTTGGAAGTGACTGAATTCCATACTGAAACTTGCTCTACCCTGTGTAGCAGAACGAAGATTTGTTGTAAAACCAAACATATTTGCCATTGGAGCCTGCGCATGAATGATTTCGCCTGTTGTTTTTGAATCCTGTCCCATAATATTTCCACCACGCTGAGAAAGCTGACTTGAAGCAGGACCAACAAATTCTTTTGGACAAGAAATATCAACATTCATAACAGGTTCAAGAATCTGTGGATTTGCAGCATTACATGCTTTATCAAATACCTGAGCGGCACAAGCTTCAAAAGCAAAGGCTGTAGATGTTAATTCGTTGTAATCAATCTTAGTTACTTTAACTGAAACATCAGTACATGGATAACCATATTTAATTCCTGATGCAAGAGCCGATTCAAAACCACTCTTAATAGCATCATAGATTTCTTCTGGAATTGAATTATTATGAACTGTACATTCATAAGAGTTTCCAGATCCCTGTTCACGCTGAGAAACTTCGATTGTAAGACCGGCTGTATTTTCTTTACCTGCAAGAACGCGGCTGAAATCTTCTGATTCTGTGGCTGAACTACTAACAGATTCACGATAAGTAACCTGAGGAGCACCAACCTGACATTTTACACCAAAGTCATCACGCATACGAGTTACAAGAACATCAAGATGAAGTTCACCCATACCACTGATAATAAGCTGTCCTGTTTCTGCATCTTCATGACTTGTGAAAGTTGGATCTTCCCGGCTCAAAATTTCAAGAGTTTCATTCATTTTGTCTTTTTCTGACATACTTTCAGGTTCAAGAGCAACAGAAATTACAGGCTGAGGGAATACAGGCTGTTCAAGAAGAACATTGAAAGCTTCTGAACCGATTGTATCTCCTGTCTGAGCAAGTTTAAGACCGATAAATACAGCAATATCACCTGCCTGAATACTGTCCATTGGTTCTGATTTATCTGCATGCATACGTAAAATACGATTTACGCGTTCACGTTTCTTTTTATTTACATTGAAAATCTGAGTTCCTGACTGAAGTTTTCCAGAATACATTCTGACATAACATAATGGACCCATTTCACGGTCATACTGGATTTTGAAAACAAGTCCAAGTGGCATTTTTGTTGGATCGCAAGGAACTGTTACATCTTCCTGCTGATCTTTTTTGATTTTAAGACCTTTTGCAGGAGGTACATCAGTTGGACAAGGAAGATAATCTACAACTGCATCAATTAATGGCTGTACACCCTGATTATGACGGGCACTTCCCATAACAAATGGAACATAAGCGCGACTGATTGTTCCTGCACGAATTGCTTTTTTTAGCTGATCAGTAGTGATTTCGCCGCCTTCAAGATAGATTTCCATCAAAGAATCATCAGCACCAGCAACCATTTCAACCAATTTTTCGCGCCATTCATTAGCCTGATCAAGTCTTTCTGCAGCAATATCGCTTTCTGTAATTGTTTCGCCTTCATCTTCTTCACTCCAGCGAAGTTCTTTCATTTTCAAAAGGTCAATTACACCTTCAAATTCAGGTCCCTGACCAATAGGAATCTGTAAGGCAAGACAATCAACACCAAATTTTTCATGAACATCATCAATTGATGCAAAGAAATCAGCACCAATACGATCCATCTTGTTCATAAAACCTAAACGAGGAACACCAAATTCATCTGCCTGTTTCCAAACAGTTTCTGTCTGTGGCTGAACACCATCTACGGCACAAATTACTGCAACTGCACCATCCAAAACGCGTAAAGAACGTTCAACTTCTGCAGTGAAATCAACGTGCCCCGGTGTATCGATAATATTAATCTGATAACCTTTCCAGTCTGTTGTTGTGGCGGCAGAACAGATTGTAATTCCACGTTCCTGTTCCTGTGCCATCCAGTCCATTGTGGCCTGACCGTCATCTATTTCACCAATCTTGTGAATTTTTCCTGTGTAATAAAGAATACGTTCTGTTGTTGTTGTTTTTCCGGCATCAATATGTGCCATAATTCCGATGTTTCGCATTTTATCAAGTGCCATGCTAGTGCGCTCCAAAAATTGTAAAAATAGTCTAGTAAATTATATTAAATTTATGAAGTTTTTCAACTGAAAAGAAAGAATAGGGGGGACAGACCCCTTAGTAGAAAATCAGGAATAGGGGGGACAGACCCCTCGATAAATATTAATTATAGACTAAAATCAAATATAAAAGCAAAAAACTACATTTTTTTCTGGGAAAACTTCCTATTTTTTTAAAACAAAACAATATTATATATAGGGAAACAAAATGCCTAGAAAACCTAGAAAAGAATCATCAACTCAAATCTACCACGTGATTGTTCGCGGCAATAACAGACAACTGTTATTTCTTAACGATGAAGATAAATTGTTTTTCACAAACAGAATCTTCAAATATTCAGAGCAATTAAACATCAGTATTTATTCATACTGCATCATGGGGAATCACGTTCACATTCTCCTGGGACGAACTCCCAAAATCATCTTAAGTTTATTCGTTCAAAAGCTCGCTAACAGTTATGTTTTCTATTTTAACAGAAAATATGAGTGCTCTGGACATCTTTTTCAGGGACGTTTTAAGAGTGAACCGGTTGAATCTGATGAATACTTTAAAACTGTATTACGATATATTCTTCAGAACCCGCAAAAAGCTAATATCGATTCTTTTGTTAATTATAAATGGAATAGTTACTGCCAATTAGTGAATACTGATATTGCATCAAAAATTGATCGGACTTTTGTTTATGAACTTTTTGAGGGCATATCTCCTATGAAGAAATATCTCAAACTTAATGAAAAACATCACTGTATGGAATATGAAACAAGAATACTTCCAAGCGATGAAAAAGTCAGTCGAATATTATCTACTCTGCTGAAGATTGATAATATTCATATGATTAAGTCTCTCACACCTGACCAATTATCCAAAAAATTAATCGTCCTGCGGCATTCAAATTTTTCATTAGCACAGATTTCTCGTGTAACTGGTCTGTCAATAAAAATTCTAAAAGGTTATTAATTAACTATCTCTCTTTCAATTCTG
This sequence comes from Treponema sp., assembly GCA_024402665.1. Classification (GTDB taxonomy): domain Bacteria; phylum Spirochaetota; class Spirochaetia; order Treponematales; family Treponemataceae; genus Treponema_D. The sequence continues at coordinate 77,027 of JAKSTI010000007.1, read as the reverse complement.
TTTTATTTTCAATTTATATTTGTTTTTTTTAGTTTTTACAAAAAAATTTTTCTGTTTTTGTAGCTTTTTGAGGGGTCTGTCCCCCCCCACTGTCGTCCCCCACTCTCACACTTGTCTCTAATACACTCTCCCATAAAAAAAAGTCACCATGATTTTTCATGATGACTTTTCTGAATCTTTAAAACAAGGGGTCTGTCCCTATTATAATACTATTAAAATATCTCATCCACCCCGACAAACTCAAATCCGTTATCGCAAAGAGCGCAAATAAGTATATCAAGATAATTGTATAAAGGATCTGTTCTATTTCCCTGTGAAAATCCTGCCGCAACAGGAACAATACCTCCTGAAGTACGCTTTAAAGTATCACAATATGACTGAATTATTTCTTCAGGATTAATCTCCTTATTCAATTTTTCTGTATCATTAATGGTCTGTAATGAATTAATATATGTGTATCCAGCTGCTTCACCATAGCGGATTAGTTTAGGATCAACTGAATAATATGGTGCATGCCAGTACAATGATAATTCTTTATTTGTGCAAGTGTAAAATTCATCCTCATTGCGGGCTAAACCACGTCGAATAAAGTTTTCATCAACAACAAATGGATTATCAACCAAATCTGTTGGAGAGAAGAACATTGATGCACATTCAAAACCATTATTCACAATCTGTTTTGTTTCTGCAGGATATCGGCGAATAAATTCACCATTCAAGAAGAAAGTTGCCTTTAAATTATATTTTTTCAATACTGAAAGAATATTTGTCAATCCATCTGCATTATCGTAAGCATCAATAACTAATGCAACTTTTTTAGGAGCAGCAACTTTTTGTGTACTCTGTTTGTACAACGGCTTTGTTACAGCTTTTCGGCTGACTGTTCTTACATAAAGTGCATTTTCAAATCTTTTATTGGGGGTTGTCCCCTCGAAAATTCGATATCTTCCATTCTCAAGCGACTGTTTTGGAACAATTGGGGATGTTTTTCGCCAGATTTTTGCGGCTTTATCATAACTGTAATAATTCTCTGAACCAGTATCTGCAACAATTGTTTTTCCATTATCTGCCCAATAACCATTTTCTGCTGATGACAAAAGAACTGTCTGTGAGATTCCTGATTTCAAATCCCACTTTCGAATAGTTTTCTCACCACCAACCATAAGAGAAGTTTTTGAGGTCCAGATTGCTGATACTACTTTTTCTCCGGCAAGTTCAGCCAGTCGTTTCCATGAAGAAGTATCATATACATAAATTGATCCGCCTGCCCAATACGCAATTTTTGTGCCATCAGGAGAAATGCATGGTTTATTAGCGTCTGCAATTTCAAGAACAGAAACAGCTCTTGTACTAATCATATACACAGAAGCTTTTTCTTTGCTGCCATTAAACGGAAGTTTTTCAAACCAGATATATGGATTATATTCTGCATCCCACAAAACGTATGCTGCAACAAGGGAAGATGTGGAATCGATATATGGTTTTGAATAAATCACATCAAGATAATCGCAGTTCTTATTCTGGAATTTTAAATATGAGAAAAGTCTGTTATTCTGATTCAAAATAAGTGCTGAAACATTACTGTTTACACTGAATCTGTCTGTTAATGAATTAAACTGAACAGGAAGACGCCCGATTGCTTTTCCCTGCCCAATAATTCCAGAGTACAACCCTACTGTATATAATTCCTTTGAATTAATCTGATAAACAAGATAGTCATCAATATAAATGATTGTTCTTTCATTTGCCCAGTTTACGCTGTTAATTGAACCACGACCAATCTTTCTGTATTTTTCATCCATCTCAATTCCTTTAAGAACTGCTTCCGGATTACAAAAATATAATGATCCTTCTTTTTCATAAATCAAAATGGAACTGTCAGAAGCCCATTTTACAGGAATGGAATCGTAATTCTGGCGAACATTATCACAAAGTTCTACAACTTTATCTGTTTCTACGCTCTGAAGCAAAAGGCTTGGATTAGCTGATTTAAATTTTTCAATCTTGCAAATATATTTTCCATCTGAACTTACTGAATATGGTGCCACTGGCAATGTATTTTCAGGGATATCTTTGCATACATTTTTCCAGCTGAAGGTATTAGATAAAATATTGTAGAGGCCTGTCCCGTATCTGTTTCTAAGCTGAAGAACATTTCCACCAGAAATCAATTCCATGCGTTCTGGGTAACATGTTAATAATGAAGGAACTGCTTCACTTTCACCATTTTTGATTCTTGTGTAAAAAAGTGAAGAATAAGTGTTTATGCCAGTCATTTCCTGACTTAAAGTAAAAAGGACCTCATCATTTTCATTTAAATCAGAAGGCCCAAAAGAAATCTTAGCGAATATTGGAAAAATAAAGGCTGAAATAATCAGCAAAGAAAGAAGTTTTTTCATTTATGCATCTCCGCACTTAATACAAGAACTGACAATTCCTGTTCCATATTATCAAGTTCCTGTTCCATCTGGTAAAGTTGATTTCGTCTGGAAGCTTTTTTACTTTCAGCAAGTTTGTTAAACATAAGGTCAAGAGAATCATCATTTTTTACGATTCTTGAATGACCACACCATGGACAATATAAAAAATTATTTTCAATTGTTCTACCACATCCACTACAAATTGCTGATTTCATTTTGTTTCCCCTTACTTTTTTTCTATATAATAATGCTATTTCAAAACAGTCATCGGATTAACTGTTTTTCCATTTTTATAAACTGTAAAATGAAGATGAGGTCCTGTTGAATAACCTGTTGAACCAACAAGACCAATCTTTGTATTCTGTGTTACCATCTGTCCTTTTGTTGCTATAATTTTTGACATATGTGCATACAAAGTCTGATAACCATTTCCATGATCAATAATTACATAATTTCCAAATACGCTTGAAACTCCTGTGAAAGTAACTCTTCCGCTCATTGCTGCATAAATTGGAGTTCCTGTTGGACAAGCCATATCTGTTCCTGTATGGAATGATTTTATATTTTTAATTGGATCAATTCTGTTTCCATAAGGTGATGTCCAGCGGAATTTTGCTTTGATTGGAAGTCTGAATAATTCACCCATTGCATTTCTTAAAGTTGAAGAATCAAGTCCAACTCCAGGAAGGAACAATTTCTGACCGGCAGAAAGAACTTCAGATGTAAGTTCGTTCACATCAAGCAATGTTTCCATCTTAATTTTATTTTTTTCAACAATTGAATTCAAAGAATCCCCTTTCTGAACTGTGTAATAAATACCGTCCATCGAAGGAATTGTTAATTTCTGTCCGGCAGCAAGGAAGCGAACATTTTCAATATTATTTACAGAAATCAAAGTTGAAATATTAGAAAGTCCAAATTTCTTTGCAATACCGCTGATTGTATCTCCTGCAACTACTTTATATGTCTGATATGAAACAGGCTGTGTGAAAAGTTCTGCAGAATTAAAGATTTCTTCTCCAATAAGATTTCCAAATTCATCTACGGCAGGAGTATCAAGGGCAAAAGCTGCCATAATGGAATTTAAAGCATCAATATCAATTGAGTCTGTAGTTTCAAATGTAACCGGACCAATATGGTTTTGTTTATAAGTTGTATAAGAGATGAAGAAATAGATTCCAGTTCCTAAAAGAGCTGCAACAGCAAAAGAGATTAAAAGTTTTAAAAAATTACGCTTTACAAAACTTCCTGTTGATGTAAGTCCTGCACCTAAGGCAATAAGGAAAGTCTTAAAAGATAAAGGCTGACGTACTTTTCCTGCTCTGAAGGTTCTGTACTCACCAGGCATAGCAACTGCAAAAGATACATCCTTTGCACGGCTTTTTTTCTCTTTTAATGCAAGATTTAATGATCCAAGAGTATTCTTAAAAAAATTTACTGTATTTCTTTCTGGCTGTTGATTAACAAAACTTATAATTTCCATACTAACTCTATCGACATAAAATAAAACCGGGTTTAGAATATTTTTACAGGATTTATCTGTGACAACTAAGCTAAAATCAAGAATTACAAGCATTTATCTATTAATATCAATCTCGTTCCTCCTTGCCTTCCTGCTGAAATTTTTCGTAATCGATTTTACCCAGATTAGAGGTGAATCTATGGCAGATACTCTGAAAAACAATCAGATTGTTACAATCAACAAAATAGCATACGGTCTGCAAAAACCTTTAAAAGGCGAATTTTTTATTCAATGGTCACAACCGAAAAAACAGGATATTGTCCTTTTTTTGCATGATAACAAAATTGTTATAAAACGATGCGTACTTACACAAGACGAAGAAATAAAAATACTGTATAATGATAGGGATAAATTTTATTATCTGCAGCTGGAAAACAGAGAGGTTCCTCTCACTGAGGCACAAAAACTGGCACTTGAAAAAAACAGATTTGTGCCCGAAGGATACGTCTTTGTTCTTGGAGATAATGATTACAATTCCGTTGATTCAAGGGATTACGGATTTGTATCAGTAAAGAATATAACTGGCAAGATTATTGGAAGATAGGTTTATATATGAATGCTTTTTTCAAAAAAAGAAGAATTATTGGTCTTTCTCTGCTTGGGGCCCTTTGTATTATCATAACTATCTATTCATATTTTAAATTGGCACTCCTCCCTGTTGCCGGAAAAGCAAAAAACAAACAGACTGCCGAACGAGGTTCTATTGTTGACCGTTCAGGATTCCCTCTGGCAGTTCAAACAACTTTCTACAGAATTGGATTAAACACAAAAGATATTAAAAACAAAGAAAACTTCTGCAAGGCAATGGCTCCCGTACTTGATATGTCAGAAGACGAACTTTTTGAAAAAATTGATAAAAAACGAGAATACGTAATCCTTAAAAAAAAGGCAACTTCTGCAGAATATGATTTAATCAGTTCTGTAACAATTGAAAACGACTTTACATATGTAAATTTTGAAAAACTTCCGGGCCGTGTTTATCCAAACTATGCTCTTGCTTCTCAACTTATTGGTTACATGGGAAATGAAGGGATTGGTCTTGCTGGCATTGAATTCTCTCAACAGGATGTTCTTTCACCTACTATAAAAGATCTGGAAGAAGGCAATACAAAAGGAAAAGATATTTATCTTACAATTGATGCCACATTGCAGTATAAACTTGAACAGATTGCTGCAGAAACTATGGAAGAAACTCAGGCAGAAAGCATGATGATGATTGTTGCTGATTCCAGAACTGGTGAATTATTGTCATATATCAGTTTCCCTGCTGCTGACTTAAATGAATACGGTACATCGCCTTCAGAAAGCAAAATCAACAGACCTTCAAACAATGCATACGAGCCAGGTTCTGTTTTCAAAATTTTTACTGTCGGCATTGTAATGGATGAACACGGAATCTCTCCAAATGATTCTTTCCTTTGCGATGGTGGATATGAAAAACGACTATCTAGTGGTGAAAGAGTAAAAATCGGCTGTCTTGATCATCATGGATGGCTTACTCCACGGGAAGGATTAAAATATTCTTGTAATGATGTTCTTGGTCAAATCAGTGACAAAATCAGTGAAGACCAGTTTATTTATCGCATTAAGAAGCTTGGTTTTGGTGAAAAAACAGGAATTGAACTTTCTGGAGAAACTCCGGGATTTGTAAAAGATCCTGATAACAAGACATGGTCTGCACGTTCAAAACCAACTATTGCAATTGGTCAGGAAATCAGTGTATCTGCACTTCAGATGGTTCAGGCAGCAACTGCAATTGCAAACGGTGGTGTTCCTGTAAAACTTACTGTAATCAATAAAATTACAGACAGAGAAGGAAATGCCGTATATGAACATAAACCTGAATTAAAAGAACGGGCATTAAATAAAACAACTGCTGATTACATCTTAAGCTGTATGGAAACTACTGCCACTACTGGTACTGGTTCCAGAGCAAATCTTGGAGATGTGTCTCTTGGTGTAAAAACTGGTACTGCACAGATGGCAGATCCAAAGAATGGTGGTTACAGTGATACAGACTTCCTTTCAAACTGTATTGCTATTTTCCCTGTTGATAATCCTGAAATTATTCTTTATATCGTTGTTGAAAAGGCAAAAGGTGAAACTTATGCTGGTCGAATTGTTGCCCCTGTTATTGGTAAGGCTGCAGATGTAATTATTGACCACATGGGTATGAGCCGAGGAAAAGCTTCTTCTGTTGAACATAACGGTATTATTACAATTAAAAAGACTCCAACTATTAAATTAGGTTCCCTTATGCCAGATTTCACAGGCTGTTCTAAGAAGGAACTTTTACCTTTAATGGATTTACCTGGAATTAAATTAAATCTTAATGGCAGCGGCTGGGTTACAAGTCAGAATCCTCCTGCAGGAACCCCAGTTTCTCAAGGTACAGTAATTGAACTCTATCTGGAATAAAAATATAGCCGCATTTTCCAACAGATTTCCAGGACTCGCAGAAATGTATAAGGCTGAAATTGACTATATTTCTACTGCCAGTTCTAAAAGCGACTTTTCTGCAGAATCGATTTTTAATTTCTGGCAAATCACACCTGCCAAAGACGGCAATCTAATTGCAATTGAAAACAATATCCGCCTTCATTCTTCATACAATCCTGTAAGGGAAGCAACTCAATTTGCAAATCAGAATGACATTTCACAAAAAAAATCAGTAATCTTCCTTGGATTCGGCTTAGGTTATTCTGTAAATGAATTATCAAAAATCATCTTAGAAAAAAAAGATGGAATCAAAACAAAAAAACTGATTCTAATTGAACCTGATCCAATACATTTTTTTGCAGCCCTATATTATTTAGACTGGAGCAACGTATTTAAGATTGACCAGCTGATTATGGCAATCGGATGTCCTGTAAATTCACTGATGTCTCTTATTGAAAATTCCAGTTCCATTAATACGGGGCATGATGGAGTTTCTGCCGCTTTTATTGCAGCAAATCAGGCTTTCATGAATCACAGCATGGAATACTTTGCTCAGGTTCAGGATTTGATTGCCAGAAATAAAAGAAAAAATGAAATAAACGCGGCCACTTACAATAAATTTGCCAGACTATGGATAAAGAATTCTTTTTCCAATTTACATCACATAAAATCACTAAGAAAAGTTCAGGATCTTAAAAAAAGTTTTGCTAACAAAGATTTTCCTTTTGTTCTTGTTGCAGCAGGGCCTTCTTTACAAAAAATTCTTCCACGACTAAATGAACTTAAAAAACACGCTTACATCGTTTGTGTGGAAACTGCCTTGCGTGCCTTATTAAAAGAAAAAATTGAACCTGATTTTATTATTCTTTCTGATCCTCAATACTGGGCGTACAGACACATTGCAGGATTAAAAAGTCCCTCAAGCATATTAATCACAGAGATTTCTGTTTTCCCACCCGCTTTCAGATTCGAATGTGAAGAAATTGTTCTTTCATCCTCACTTTTTCCAATCGGAGAATTTTTTGAAAACAAAGCGGGCTCTTTTGGTTCTTTAGGAGCCGGTGGTTCTGTTGCAACTGCAGCCTGGAATTTCTGCTACGAAATGGGTGCTAAAAAAATCTTTACTGCCGGAATGGATTTAAGTTTTCCTGCAAAAGAAACTCATATAAAAGGAAGTTCCGGGGAACAAACTATGCATTCTGTTTCCTCAAGACTTACCTCTGTTGAAAAACAAAGTTCGTCTTCTATTTTTGGAGCTAATGCAGAATACGCTTTTGATTACAAAAACAACTGCGTTCAGACAGATTCCCGAATGAAAATGTTTGCATGGTGGTTTGAAAGCAGATTATCAGAGTGTACTGAAACTAAAACATTTACTCTTTGTTCAGAAAGCATGAAAATTCCTGGAATTGAATATTCTGAAGAAGAAAATGAATGGCTTTTATCATCTGCCCCGGAACTTTCTGAATCAGACAGACTCTTTGAATCAGCACAGGAAAAATACATTAATTTTGACGCTGACTATTCAGATTTTGAAAAGGACTTAAATAATCTTTCTGCCTTGATAAATAAAGCTGTAGAATTATGCTTAATAAATTCTTTGGATGTTGAAGAAAGACTGGCGGATGTTGAAAGAGAGATTTGGGAAAACCCGCTTCTTGAAATTATAAAACTTGCCCGTCCTTCTGAAAAATATCTGGAAACTCATAAGACGGAGCCAAAGGAACTGGCAGTTTACACAAAATTACAGGAAGAACTAAAAACTTACATCCATTTTATGAAAAAGTTCCACCTGTAATCCTGACAGAAATTTAAACCTCTTTACAAGCCTGTTTTACATCATTAAGAGTAAATTCTTCTCTTCCTTCCTGACTTGCAATTATTGCAGAACGATTTAAGACTGTTTCGATTTTTGCAAAAGAATATCCGTCAAACAAATCTGCAAGAACAGCTTCAGAACATTCAGCTGCACATTTTTTTTCCTTTATATAATGTGCAACAAGTTTTTTTCTGGCATCCGAATCAGGATAAGGTACCTTTACTTTTACATCAAAACGGCCAGGACGAATCAATGCCGGATCAAGAGCCTGAATACTGTTTGTAGCGGCAATTACAAAAACGCCCTTAGTTGGTTCAAAACCATCTAACTCATTAAGGAGCGCAGTTACAATTCGTGTATTCTCAGTTTCAATTGCACTTCCACTATAATTTCTGGCAGTACCAATTCCGTCAAATTCATCAATAAATACAATACATGGGGCATATTTTCTGGCTTTTCTAAAAAGGAGTTTTACTTTCATAGGACCAATGGCCATAAACATACTTTCAAAATCAGTTGCTTTAGCAGGAATGAAGTTTATTTTAGATTCACCGGCAAGAGCTTTTGCAAAAAGAGTTTTTCCATTACCAGGTTCTCCTTCAAGCAAAATACCTTTTGGCATACGGATTCCTTTTTTAGCATATGCACCAGGATTTTTCATAATTTCCATCACCTGTTCCATATCTTTTTTCAGACCATCCATCCCAATAACCTGATCAAATTTAACACCAGTTTTGTGGACAACCTTAAAAGTATTTGGACTGATAAAAGTTGTTACAACCTTAAAAATCACTGCAAAGAAAATAAGATAAAACAGCACATCAAATATAAGAGAAATAAAATCAGCGGCAGAAGTTTCTGCTTCAACTTCAATACCACGACGCATCAAATCTTCCTGAAGAACAGGAGAATTAGGATTATCTGTGTGGAATTTGTGCCCATCTGAAGTTTCAAAAGAAATGGTTCTATCCTGAATAACAGCACTGACTACCTGATTTTTTTCTACGGCTTCATAAAAACTTTTGTAACTAAGGTAGTCACCTTTTGACATATAAGAATCATAAAAATAATAAGCAGCTGCGGCACAAATCAGAACCAGACCAGCAAAAAGGAATTTTCTATTTTTCATATTTATAATTTAATGGAAAAGGACTTATAAAAACAAGGGTATATAATGTCAGGGAGTCAATTCTATTGCAAATTTTTCTAAAAAACATCAATATATTACATTATGTTCAAGCCAGAATTAATTAATACTTTAAAAGGCTATGATTCAAAAACCTTCTTCAGTGATCTGATTGCAGGTATGATTGTTGGAATTGTAGCGTTACCTTTAGCGATTGCCTTTGCAATTGCAAGTGGTGTAAATCCTGCAGCTGGTCTTTTTACAGCTATTATTGCAGGATTCTGTATCAGCGCATTTGGTGGAAGCCGAGTTCAGATTGGTGGTCCTACAGGTGCATTTGCGGTTATCGTATATGGCGTTGTTGCTCAGTACGGTTTAAGCGGTCTTGCTACTGCTACATTAATGGCCGGAATCATTCTGATTCTTTTAGGCGCATTTAAGATGGGTGGTCTTGTAAAATTCATCCCATACACAATTGTAACAGGTTTTACTGCCGGTATTGCAGTTACTATTGCAGCAGGTCAGTTAGGCGATTTCTTTGGTCTCCGCCCGGACTTCTCTTCTCCAATGATGATTCTTGGTGAAGAATATGCAAAAATGCCTGGTGATTTCCTTCCAAAAATTATTGTGTACATTAAATCTGCAGCAACTGTAAACTGGTATTCATTTGCAATGGCAGCTATCAGTCTTGCATTTATTTTCATCTGGTCAAAATTCATTAAGAAGATTCCAGGAAGTTTTGTTGTAATTATTCTTGCAACTGTAATTTCAATTATTCTTGAAAAAACATGCGGATTGAAAACAGATACAATCGGTCAGTTTGCAAACGGAACAGAGCATTATGTAATTCCAAATACACTTCCTCTTCCTCAGCTTCCAGATTTTAAACTTTCTACAATCACAACACTTTTCCCAACTGCAGTTTCTATTGCCGTTCTTGCCGCAATTGAATCTTTGCTTTCTGCAGTAGTTGCTGACGGTATGATTGGTTCTAAACATGATTCAAATACTGAATTAATTGCCCAGGGTATTGCAAACATTGCCAGCCCACTTTTTGGTGGAATTCCAGCAACAGGTGCTATTGCCCGCACAGCAACAAATATTAAAAACGGTGGTAAAACTCCATTAGCAGGTATTATTCATGCAATCACTTTGCTTTTAATCCTTCTTTTTGCAGGAAAATATGCAGCTTATATTCCTATGGCAGCATTGGCAGCAGTTTTGATTAACGTAGCATGGAATATGGCAGGTTTCCCAGCAATCAAAGCATTGTTGAAAGGTCAGAAATCTGACATTGCAGTTTTTGCAATCACATTCCTTATTACTGTTTTTGTAGATCTTACAGTAGCTATTGAAGTTGGTCTTGGATTCGCAGCATTCTTCTTTATCAAAAAAATGATTGATTTAAGTGAAGTTCAGAATGAAAGAGAAATTCTTACTGGCGGTATTAAGAAAGATCAGCCTGAAGAAAAACTTGATATTCCAGAAAAATGTTTTGTTTATGAAATTGAAGGACCTCTGTTCTTTGGTACAGTAAGAAAATTTGAACTTGCTACAGAAAGAGCTCAGACTGATTGTAAAGTCCTTATTCTCCGTATGCGCAATACAATTTATCTTGATGCAGGTGGTGTCCGTGCTCTTGAACAGGCAAAAGCAGCTTGCGACAGAAAAGGAATTACAATTGTAATTTCAGGAATCCATACACAGCCTTATTTACTGCTTGAAAAAACAGGTCTTGCAGATACTCTTGGCCGTGAAAACATTCATGATAACATCAACGGAGCCCTTGATCGCGCCCGTGAAATCGTTTCAAAGTAAGTTTTTAATAATATTTTTTTAATATACGAATTAATTTGCTGGGGCTCATTGCCGCCCCAGCAACCATTCTGGTAGGGGTCTGTCCCCTATGTTTTATAGTAGGGGTCTGTCCCCTATGTTTTTTTTATTTCATCATATTTTAAAAGCAGGTCCTTATTCCCCGCAATAAATCAATTCCATTTCATTTCGTAAATTTTTCAGAATATCAACAAGGCTTGCTTCAAAGTGGGTGTCTTTAGAATCTTCCATAATTTTATATGCGTCATCTATTGAAAAAGCATCCTTATAAGAACGTTTAGAACAAAGAGCATCAAAAACATCCGCTACAGCCATAATTCTGGCAGAAACAGGAATCTCTTCTCCCTTCAAACCATATGGGTAACCTGCTCCATTCCATTTTTCATGATGATTCAAAGCCATCTCTCTTGCAATTCTTACAAACATCGGATCTTCAATATTTGTCATTGTTTTATCAATAATTTTTGCACCCTCTTCAGAATGAGTTTTAATAATCTCAAATTCCCAAGGCTCCAGTTTCCCTGGCTTAGAAAGAATTGCATCAGGAACTTTCATTTTACCAATATCGTGCAAAGGTGCCGCAACCGCAATCATTTCCATTTCTTTATCAGAAAGATTGATTTTATATTCATCCTTATGTTTAGAGATATATTCAATCATATAGGCTACAGTTTTACTTGTTCGTTTTACATGTTCCCCAGTTGTACCATCACGGCTTTCAATCATATCTGCAAAGCTGAATATCAAATCATTTTGCATGCTGGCAATTCTGTTACCATTACTGTAAACAAGAATCATCATTTTTCTGGCTATTATAGTTGCAGCCATAAGCAGACCACTTCCAAAAATCATTTCCAGAAGATGAGCCCCACCAGTTGTAAGAATAAAGAATAATGGTGTAACAGGAATGTATAAATGAGGAGCAGCCTCAGGAGCCATAATCACAATTCCAATTATCATTGAGATGATGGAAATAATACAGGAAACAAATTCAAGTTTTGGATCAAAATACAACAAAGCAAATAAAGGGCCAGTCATATACATAATAGTGACAGCAAGATCAACATCTGTAGAATAAATAAATGTAATCCCTTGTATTGCAATAATAGCTATATATTTAAAACTGCTTTTATAATATTTTTTGTTCAACAAGAAAATAAAAACAAGACCAAGAACAATCGAATAGCAAAGACCAAATGTTGCAAGCCCCAAAGAAAAATTGAATAATCCTGTAACTGTCATTGTAAAAACAAACAAAGGAACAAGACAGGCAAGAATATACCCCTTTGAAAACAATTTATTGATTCTTATTTCATTTTTCTTAAACAATTCGCTGGTAGATTCTGAGCTCATATTATCAATCCGTATCTTATTAATATTACAATGAAAATCAAAAAAAATAAAATTATATTTGCGAATTTATACTCAGTTTGTTGTTTTTCTGATAAAATTAAAACATGGAATTTGATAATAAAACAGTTTATGTTCTGGACAGCTACGGATTAATTTTCCGCTGCTACTTTGCTTTTATAAATCGCCCTCTTACAAACTCTAAAGGCGAAAATATCAGTGCTCTTTTTGGATTCTTCCGTAATTTTCATTATATTCTTCAGCACTATAAACCTGGCTACATTATTGCCGCAATGGATAGTAAAACAAAAACTTTCCGTCACGAAATGTATGATCAGTATAAGGCAACAAGAAATAAAACTCCTGAAGATTTGCACGCTCAGATTCCATGGATCTGTGAAATTCTTGAAGCATTGGGCATTCCTATTTTGCAGTGTGATGGCTATGAAGCTGATGATGTTATTGCTACTGTTGCTAAAAAATGTGCAGAAAGTGGCAGAAGCTGTCGTATTCTTAGTGGTGATAAGGATTTAATGCAGCTTGTAAATGATTCTACTCAGATTCTTAAACCTGAAAATGGTGGTGGCTGGAAAGTTACTGGTGTTGATGGTGTTGTTGCTGAATGGGGAGTAAAACCTGCTGAACTTCTGGATCTTCTTGCTCTTTATGGTGATACAGCAGATAACATTCCTGGCGTTCACGGAGTTGGTGTTAAAACTGCAGGAAAACTTATTGCAGATTATGGTAACCTTGATGGAATCTATGCTCACATTGATGAAATTAAAGGTGCCATGAAGCAAAAACTTCTTGATGGAAAGGAAAATGCATACTTCAGCCAGAAACTTGTAAAACTTTGTGATGAAGTTCCTTGTCCGGATATTGATGCGGCTATTTTTACAGATGAATATAAATTTAATTATGCCGCTGCTGCTGAAGCATTAAAAAAATACGGTGCTATGGCAGTTGCCCGTCAGTATGCTGAACTTGCAGGGGTAAGTACTTTTGCCGAAGCACCAGAATCAACTGTTGAATCAGCTGAAAAATCAACTGCCCCAACTGCTGTAATTGAAGAAGAACAGCCGGTCTTAGAAATCAAACAGAATAAAGGTGAATACAAAGCTGTTACCTCAGTAAAAGAACTGGAAGCCTATATTTCTGAATTCTTGAAATCAAAAGAACTTACAATCGCCTATGACAGTGAAACAGACGGACTTGATACAACTACATCAAAAATTCTTGGCTTCAGCTTAAGTTATGAAAAGGGAAAAGGGATTTACGTTCCTTTACAGCAGGAAGCAGCAGATTTATTCAGCGAAACAAACTATATAGAAAAAACAGATGCATTTACTCAGCTTGCACGAATTTTCAATAATGACGCCGTCACAGTAATAATGCACAATGCAAAATTTGATCTTAAAGTTCTTGTTTCAAACGGATACACAAAAGATTTTTCACAGATTATAAAATGCCGTCTTATAGACACAATGCTTATTGCCTGGCTTATTTCTCCAGATGCAATGGGAAAAGCTTCTTACGGTCTTGAATATCTTTGCGAAACAAAACTTGGAATCAAAGGAATTGAATTTAGCGATATTGTTCCTAAAGGTCAGACTTTTGCAGATGTTCCTTTAGAAACAGCCGCTTCCTATGCAGCCGAAGACGCAGATTTTACATTCCAGTTGTGGAAATATTTTGAAAAACAGATTGAAGATAAATCTGCTGTATTCACTCAGTTAAAAGAACTTTTGTTTAATCTTGAACTTCCTTTAATTCCGGTCCTTACACAAATGGAATTAAATGGTATTCATCTTGATACAGCAACACTCCACGCTTACAACAAAGAACTTTCAATTGGAATTGAAGAAGCAGAAAAGGCAATTCATAAAGAAGTTGGTCACGAATTTAATATTGCATCCCCAAAACAGCTTCAGACAGTTTTATTTGAAGAACGTGGATTAAAACCTGGAAAGAAAACAAAAACAGGTTATTCAACTGACACAAGTGTTCTTGAAGAACTGGCAGAATTTGATGTTGTTCCAAAAATGATTCTTGAATACAGAGAAATGGCAAAACTCCAGTCAACTTATGTAGAAACTTTACCAACCCTTGTTGATAATCAGGGACGAATTCATACAACTTTTGTTCAGACAGGAACTGCAACTGGCCGTCTTTCTTGTCGTGATCCTAACCTTCAGAATATTCCGGTACGTAATGATGCAGGACGAAGAATCAGAAGTGCATTTACAGCGCCAGAAGGAAAAGTTCTTATTTCTGCTGACTATTCTCAGATTGAACTTGTTGTTCTTGCTCATCTTAGTGGCGATAAAAATATGTGCAACGCATTTACAAGTGGAACTGACGTACATAAAGCAACTGCAGCAATGATTTTTGGAGTAAGTCCCGATGCTGTAACTCCAGAAATGCGACGTACTGCAAAAACAATCAACTTTGGTGTTATTTATGGAATGAGTGCATTCAGTCTTGCAAAAGATCTTGGAATCAGCAGAACACAGGCTCAGACTTTCATAGATATGTATTTTTCAACATACAGTTCAGTAAGCAACTTTATGACAGGAGTTATTACAAAAGCAGAAGAAACAGGTTATGTTGAAACAATGTTTGGACGCCGCAGACAGATTATGAATATTAACAGCCGAAACAAACTGGAAAAATCCGGGGCAGAACGAATGGCAAAAAATACACCAATTCAGGGAACTGCCGCTGATATTGTTAAAAAGGCCATGCTTAATGTTTCAAAAGCACTTAAAGAAACAAATTCACCTGCAAAACTTTTACTTCAGGTTCACGATGAATTAATCTTTGAATGCCCAGACAATTCTGCCGCAATTGAAGAAACAATCGCACTTATCCGTGACAAAATGGAAAATGCAGTAAAACTTTCTGTTCCATTAAAAGTTTCTGTTGAATATGGTAAAAATTGGGGAGAATTCCACTAATGAATAAAGTAATCTGCGTAACAGGGCCAATGGCTGCAGGAAAAAATTATATCTGTTCTCAAATGGAACTAGAAGGCTGGACAAGTATTGATGCCGACCTTCTTGTTCATGACGCAATCAAAAATAAAACAGAAGAAATTTACTCAACTTTTAAGCCTTATGCAGATAAAAAATCTCTTCAGCTTAAAACAGAAGATGGTCAGATTAACAGACGGGCTTTAGGTCAAATAGTTTTCTCTGATCCCTCTTTATTAAAAAAACAGGAAGACATTGTTTACCCGGAAATCACCCGCATGATTAATGATTTTATCAGGGAAAACAGCTACAAAAAAATTATTATTAATGCAACAGTTCTTTATAAAACTCCAGAGCTTCTTAATAAATGCGAATACGTTGTATATATCACAGCACCGCTTTTAACAAGACTCAAACGAGCCAGAAAAAGAGACAATCTTCCTTATAAACAAATTTTACGCCGATTCTGGGCTCAGCGTAATCTTCTTAAGTGCTACAAAAAAAATATAGAATCTATAATTGTTATAAAAAATTCCTAAAGACTTTTTCTTAAAATCCGATATTTTTAATAAGGTGGCCGGTTATATCCGGTGCAAAGAGGATTTTTATGGAACAGAAAAAAACATTATGGATTATTGCCGCAGTTGGTATTTTCTTATTAGTTGTTATTGGAGTTGGAATGTTAATGTTTCCTTCTTCTTCAAAAACAACTGCAACTGTAACAAATATCACTCCTGTTGAAAAAAATATTAATAACGGATGGTCAAGTCCAACAGGAATCACAGAAAACAAAAGCGATTTACCTACAGAAGTTAAAGATTTAGTTGTTCTTTCTGAAAACACAACTGTGTATGATTTTAATGCACAGGGTTCAACTACAATCGATTTGAATACATTAAAAAACGAAATGCTTCCAGAAACTCAGGTTCAGGAAACAGAATCAACAGTTACTGTAGATGTAACAAAAGTTGATGAACCTAAAGTTGAAGTAGCAGAAACAAAACCAGTTTCAGCTGTTCAGGCAGAAGCTCAAGAAAAAGCTAATTCTGTAAAACAGCCACAAACAACAACAGTTGCTACTGTAAAACCTGCAACAACAACTACTACTACAACTACTAGTAAACCAGCAGCTACAACAAGTACAACTACATCAAAAACTACAGCAAAAACAACAACTACTACTACAAAGACAACAACAACTGCTACTGCAACAAAACCAACTACCACAACACAGAAAGCAGTTACAAGATACTGGGTACAGGTTGCTTCTTATTCAAATAAGAAAACAGCAGAAAATGCAAGAACAATCTTAAGTGACAGCAAAATCGCATCAGACATTTTCACTTATGAAGATGCATCTGGAAAATTGTTCTACAGAGTTCGCGTTGGACCTTACACAACAAAAAGTGAAGCAGAATACTGGATGGCAAAAATCACACAGATTAAAGATTTTGCTTCAGCCGGCAGTTACGTAACAAGTACTACTGACAAATAAAAAAAAAGAAAAAAAGTTCATAAAAAACCTCCTATTTTTTTAAATCAAAGCAATTAACTATATATGAAACAAATATGGTTAATTGCTTTTTTTTCTCTTTTTATGGTTCACCCGGTTCATTCTCAGCAGCTGAGTGAAAAGCTGTCATTTACCTGTGGTGAAAAAATCACTCTCCCCTTTTTAACGGCCCAAAGCTATCAGACAATTGATGACTGGAATTTTGGAGTTAATCTTTTCTTTAATGTGATTTTCCCTTCTCAAAAAAAGATTAAACTTACAACTAAAACTGGAAACCTGACAACAAGCGGTAGTTTTTCAAAAATTTCTTCCCCAGCCCTTTCTTCCTCTATAAGTCCCTTTTCAAAAGCTTCAACAAAAGTTTCCATAATAGAAACTGGGTTTTCCGGAAGAACTGTTTTTTCTAAACCGATTGCCTTTTTTCAGCAGATTGATTTTTCGTCCACATCAATAAATGCAATCACTGACGAAAATCAAAATTACGCGGCTTTTAGTATAAAGAGTCAGTTTCAAAATGAGACTAAAACAAAATTTAATTTTTCTGTTACAGGAGGGATTTACCATTTTGATTCAAAAATTCCCGATTCCTGGTTTTCACAAAATCTTTTCTATCCTGAAATGAATGTTCTTGCCCTAAATGCTCAGGGAGGAATCAGTTTCGGCGGTTTTTCTACTATTTTTCATACAAATCTGTATAATTCGCCATGGGGGCAGATTAATTTTTCTTTCCGAAATGAAATCCTTTTGAACAAAAAAAATTTCTCGTTCAGTTTAAGCCAGTTTTATGCTCCCTCAGATTTAATTACTTCTTCTCAAAAAAACATAAGTCCTTTATATCAAATTAAGGCAAATATTCAGAAAAGTTCCTTTCATTTTATAAACGCACCTTTGCTTCTTAATTTTGGGCTTACAATTTATTCCGACCTGAAACTTTCCACTGGCGATTTTAATATAAAAACTTCCTCCGGAATGAAAATTATCTCTGACAATTATTCTGGCACCTTGTCTCTCAATATAAATTTTTCTGGAGATCTGAGTGGAAATACAATCAGCGACCTTGTCTTTAATAATTTTGATTTTACATCGGTCTCAGTCGGCATCAAAAATTATTTCACCACTGGCAAAATCAGAACAAATCTTAATGGTACGGCAAATTTTAGTACTGATGAAAAAAATAATTTTGTAACATCGCAAAAAATAACAGCGGGGATTTCTTTCAACAGTAAACAGGATTTTTCTCTTGGAGTTACAACGGAATTTTATGAGAAAAACTTCATCTGGGAAAAAACAAAAATGTCTGCTAATTTGAGCGCAGCATTTCAATTTCCTTTTTGTATCCTGAACTTTCATTTGGAGTTTCAAGAATAAATGGCAAATCTTTTAATGCTGGATGAACAGTTACTCTTTTTAAAGCTTCAAATCCTATGTGCCCCTGACCAATTTTTTCATGTCTATCTTTGTGGGCACCTAACGGATTCATACTGTCATTCAAGTGGATTGCATACAAATTTTTAAGGCCAACAATTTTATCAAAATCAGAAATAACCTGATCCAGATTATTTACAATATCATAGCCGCCATCCCAAATGTGACAGGTATCCATACAAACACCAAGACGGCCTTCCAGAGAAGCACCATATTTTTCGCAGGCAGAATCATAAATTCGTTTTACTTCATCAAAAGTCTTACCAATTTCAGACCCTTTTCCGGCCATAGTTTCTATCAAAAGGATTGTTGAACATTTTTCATTTTTAGCGGCAAGTTCTTCATCAACTGTTTTCAATGCAGATGCAATCATTGTGGAAGTCAAATCAATTCCTGCATCTTCCCCCTGCCCTGTATGACTGCCAGGATGAAAATTATATAAAGAACCAGGAATATTCTGTAAGCGGCGAAAATCATCAATCATCATATCAAGGGCATATTGTCTTAAACCTTCATTTGCAGAACATGGATTCATTGTATAAGGAGCATGAGCAACCGGAGCAACAAAATTATTTTCAGTTCTGATTTTATTCAGTCTGGCAGCGTCTTCAAGATCAATAGGTTTAGCAACACCACCCCGAGGATTTCTTGTAAAAAAAGCAAAAGTATTAGCCCCAACATTAAGAGCTTCAATCCCTAAACCTTCCAAGCCATCTGCTAATGATTCATGATACCCGATATTCATAAAAACCTTCCGCCTATATAATTTTGTGATTATTTTCCATTATATTGTTTTTTTGAAAATTTTACTATATAATTAAATAGGGTGGAAAAAAATGGCTTACGTTAAAAATCTTTTTGATCAAAATTTTATTCAATATGCAAGTTACGTTATTCGCGATCGTGCTATTCCAGAAATTACAGACGGATTAAAACCAGTACAGCGCCGTATCATTCATACATTAATTAAAACTGATGACGGTCACTTTACAAAAGTTGCAAACGTTTGTGGTAAAGTAATGGCATATCATCCTCATGGTGATTCTTCAATTTATACTGCCCTTGTAAATCTTGCCAACAAGGAACTTTTTATTGATAAACAGGGAAACTTTGGTAATCTTTTTACAGGTGACTCTGCTTCTGCCCCTCGTTATATTGAATGTCGTCTTAGAGCAATTACAAAAGAAATTTTAAATACAAATCCAAAAATAACACAATATGTTGACACTTATGACAGCCGCGATGTTGAACCTGTTGCTTTTGGAGCAAAACTTCCACTGGTACTTATACTTGGTGCAGAAGGTATTGCTGTTGGTATGAGCACAAACATCCTCAGTCATAATATCCATGAAGTAATTGAAGCAGAAAGAAAATGCCTTCGTGGTGAAAAATTCCATCTTTATCCAGATTTCCCTACTGGCGGATTAATTGATGTCAGCGACTATCAGGATGGATTGGGAAAAATTGTTACTCGTGCAAAAATGGACACAAGTGACCAGAAAAAGATTGTTATTACGGAATTACCATATGGTTCAACTTCTGAAAGTTTGTGTGAATCTGTGGAAAAAGCCGCTAAAAACGGAAAAGTTAAGATTTCTTCTATTCAGGATTACACTTCTGATAAAGTAAATATTGAAATTAATCTTCAGCGCGGTGTTTATACAAAAGATGTTATTGATGCGCTTTATGCCTTTACTGAATGTGAACAGACAGTTTATTGTAATCTTCTTGTAATTAAAGATAACATGCCAGTTCAGATGACTTGTACACAGGTAATCCAGCATCATTCTAAACAGTTAGTTGGAATTTTAAAGCAGGAACTTGAAATTGAAAAACAGGATTTGCTTGATAAACTCCACTTACGAACTTTGGAACGCATCTTTGTTGAAGAAAGAATTTATAAGAAAATTGAAGAGATGAAAACTGAAGAAGCAGTTATTAATGCTGTATATAAAGGGTTCATTCCTTTCAAATCTGAATTAATTCGTGATATTACTGATGAAGATGTTGATCATCTTTTGAAAATCCCAATCAGACGTATTTCTCTTTATGATATGAGCAAGAATAAACAGGAAGTTCAGGCTATTAATGACAGAATTAAAGAAATTAATAAAACTCTGAAACATCTTGTTGAATATGCAATCAGCTGGCTTGATGCAATTGAGAAGAAACTTGATGGAGAAGATACAAAACGCAAAACTCAACTTACAAATATTAAAACTGTTGATGTTAAAGCTGTTACAAAAAGAGATATGCCTCTTAAATATGATGAAAAATCTGGCTATCTTGGAACAGACGTATCTGGTGGCGTAGAACTTCTTAAAGTAACTCCTTATGATAAGATTCTTTATGTCAGAAAAAGCGGTATCTGGTCTGTATCAGAAAGCCCTAAAAAACTGTTCGTAGGTCCAGAATTAAAGCATTGTGGTCTTGCAGACAAAGAAAGTCTTTCTAAAGTATTATTCACAATTATTTACAGAGACCCAGAAACACAGTTTGCATACATAAAACGATGTAAAATTGCAGCCTTTATTATGAACAGAGACTACTTCTTTGCTCCAGATGGAATGGAAGTTCTCCACGTTGATACAAGAAAAGAATTTGCATTTGCCTTAAATTATGTTAAGAAACCAAGACTTAAAGTTCTTACTGAAAAATTCAAGGCCAGTGATTATGAAGAAAAATCATTGAAAGCAAAAGGCGTAAGAATTGCTTCAAAAGAAGTTGCAGGAATCTTAGTTCAGCCTAAAAAACCAGAAAACGGTGAATTGTTTTAATGAAGGTTCTTACTAAAGAAGTTCAGTTTGAAGAAAAAATAAAAAATTCTCGCTTTCTTTCTGAATTAATTCCTTGTGAATCTCAAAATCAGGCAAGAGATATTATTAAAGCGCAAAAAACAAAATACGCAGATTCGACTCATGTTGTTCATGCATTTATTGTAGGAACAAATGCGGAAGTAATGGGCATGAGCGATGACGGAGAACCATCTGGAACTGCAGGCAGACCTGTGCTTGATGTTGTAAAAGGCAGCGGTGTAACAAATCTAATTGTAACTGTAACAAGATGGTTTGGCGGAACATTACTTGGAACTGGCGGTCTTGTAAAAGCATATTCTGGCGGTGCTAAGTCTGTTATTGAAAAAGCAATTTCAGAAAATGCCTTTGAAGAATATATAGAAAAGAAGTACTTTTGTTTTTCTGTAGATTACAATATTTTTAAATTGATAAAATTGAATCTGGAAAACTATCAGATTTTTAATATGACAGAAGATTTTGGCAGTGAGATTACCTTAAAAGGCGAAATTGCCGCTTCTGAATTTGACTCTCTTGAAAAAAAAATGCTTGACCTTTCCAATGGAAAAATCAAGCACATTTAATTGCCTCTAAATCAATCTTTTATTAAGCATCAATTTCTGAAGCAAGATGATGAACAATAAAGTCTTTACGTTCAGGAGTATTTTTACCCATATAGAACTTCAATACATCAGGAACATTTTTCAGAGTCTGAATTGAAACTGGTGTAAGATGCATTCCCTTATCTTCACTTTCCCCTTCTTTTCTTGGGAAAATAAACTGTCCGAATTCATTAGGGTTGATTTCTCCTAATCCTTTGAATCGGGTAACTTCAGCATTTTTCATTGTTGCCAGAGCTTTATCACGGCTTTCTTCAGAATAACAGTAAACGGTTTTTGCCTTTGTACGAACTCTAAACAATGGAGTTTCAAGAATATAAACATGACCAGAAAGAACAAGTTCTTCAAAATACAAAAGGAAGTATGTCATAACAAGGTTTCTGATATGGAATCCATCGTTATCGGCATCGGTTGCAATAATGATTTTGTCATAACGAAGATTCTCAACATCCTTTTCAATTCCAAGACTGAATGTAAGATTTTTCAATTCTTCATTTTCAAAAAGTGCACTCTTTTTGCGGCCGTACATATTTTCAGGTTTACCACGCAAACTGAAAATTGCCTGATAAGCAACATCTCTGGCATGAGTCAAAGGTCCAGTTGCAGAATCACCTTCTGTAATAAAAATCATAGAATCAGCGCCTTTAGCACCATCCTGCAAATGGTATCGGCAGTCCCTTAATTTAGGGATCTTCATCATAATGTTTTTACTAGCCTGTTTAATCTGCTTATCAGTTACATTATTGATTTCATCACGAGCCTTCTGGTTACGGATAATCTTTTCTTCAAGAATTCCTGCAATTGGTGGATTATGACGAAGCCAGTCATCAACGGCAATTTGAACTTCTTTCATAATAGGAGTTCTGATTTCTACGTTACCAAGTTTATTTTTTGTCTGGGATGTAAACATTGGATTATCAAGACCAATTTTTAATGCAACATAAATACCGCTTGTAACATCTTTAATATCATAATCTTTTTTGAAGAATTCATTTACGCCTTTAGTAAAACCATCAAGGAAGGCAGTAACGTGAGTACCACCATCATCAGTACTCTGACCATTTACAAAGGAATAAACAAATTTATCAAGGCTTGCACCGTGAGTTAATACAAACTGAAGATTTTCACCAGAATAGTTCAACAATGGATAAAGGCTCTTATCTACCCCACCCATTTCGTTCATTAAAAGGTCCTGAATACCGTTTTCACTAAAATATTCTTTATCATTACATTTAATCAGTAATCCAGGATTAAGATATGCGTAGTTCCACAAACGTTTTTCAACATATTCCATGTTGTATACGTATTTACCAAAAAGTTCCTTATCTGGTTCAAATTCAAGATATGTGCCATTTGGAACTCCAGCTTTTGCATTGCCTGTTTTAGAACTGATTTTTTCACCCTTTTTAAATTCAACAACGGCCATTTTGCCATCACGAATAGAAGCGGCACGAAAATATGAAGACAAGGCATTTGTAGCTTTAATACCTACACCGTTCATACCAATAGCCTGTTTGAATACAGAGTTATTATATTTTGCACCAGTGTTTACATTACTAACACAGTCTTCAAGTTTTCCAAGAGGAATACCACGACCATAGTCTCTGATTTTTACACGGCCATCTTTAATTTCAATATCAATGCGTTTACCAAATCCCTGAGAGAATTCATCTACAGAGTTATCAACACCTTCTTTTAAAAGGATATAGATACCATCGTTTTCATTTGCACCATCACCAAGAGAACCAATATACATACCAGGTCTAAGTCTGATATGTTCAAGGCCTTCAAGATGCTGAATGGAATTTTCATCATAAACAGCAGAGGATGGGGTTGTTGATTTTGCAGCCGCAGCAGTTTTAGTGGCAACTGTTTTTGAAGAAGCAGCAGTCTTTGTTCCAGGGGCAACCGTTTTTGCAGCAGCGGCAGCCTTTACCGTAGTGGCAGTCTTTGCAGCAACAGTCTTAGTAGCAGCAGACTTAACTGCAGAAGAAGCGGCTGCTGTTACTTTAGAAACACTTGTCTTTGAAGTTGCAGTTGTTTTTGCAGCAGAAGTTTTAGCCACTGCAGCCTTTGCCACAGCAGTTTTAGAAGCAGCAGTTTTTGCAGTTGCTTTAGCTACAGTTGCAGTTGGTGCAGTTTTAGCCGCAGTTGTTTTTGATTTAGATACAGTCTTAGCTGTAGATTCGTTTTTTTCAGAAGTTTTGGTTGCCATTTTTCCCACCCAGGCATCAAAAATTTAAATTTAATTATGTATAGTATTATTATATATTAAAAAAAACGAATTTTCAACCTAAAACAAAATTACACAAGAGATTTCTTCTGCCATCTCTTTCCTTTCCATCTTAATGCCATTACTATACCACGTGTTGTTTCATCAGTTCCAATACCAAGCCAGCATCCAACAATTCCAATACCAAAATGAACACCAATCAGCCAGCTAAGGAAAACCATAATTCCCCACATAGAGAAAATTCCATAGAAAACAGGGAATTTAACATCACCGGCACCTTTTAAAGCACCAACATAAACAAGATTCAAAGATCGTCCGAATTCAAGATAAATAGAGAAAATCAGCAATCGGGATGTAAGTTCAATAACGCCCTGTTCATCAGTAAACCAGCCAATAATTGGGCCTTTAATAATATTAACAAGGAGAATCAAAAACATTGAGCAGGAAGTTGCTATAAGAGAATATTTAAATACCTTTTTATGAGCAACATCTTTTTGGCCGGCTCCAACTAAATATCCAACTTTGATTTGAACGGCACTTCCTGTGGCAGAAGCAATTGCAAAAACAAAGCGAACAATTGTCTGAGTATAAACCTGAGACTGCATAGCAAAAGTTCCCATTGAAGTAATCATTGCCATAATTACAATCTGTGCAACGTTATAAGAAAGATTTTCACCTGCAGTTGGAACACCAATAGAAAGAATCAGTTTATAAATTGATTTTGGAACCTTTGGAGAATTAAATAATTTAAACTGAATGTCTTTACGTTTTCTAATCATAAAGAACATTACAATATTACCAACAAGGATTGCAAATACAGAAGCACCTGCTACACCACCAGCGCCTGTTACAGGAATATTCAGGAAAGGAATACCAAAAATAGCAACTGCATTACCTAAAACATTCAAAATATTTACAATAATTGTGATAATAAGTGTTTCTTTTGTATATCCATAAGTTCTAAGAATATTTGTCTGGAACATACTGATTGCAACAATTGGAACCCCAATGCCACCATAAATCATAAAGTAATTAAATGCGGCTTTTCTAACCTCTTCTTCCAGAGTATAAGCTCCAAGCAACGGTTTTGTAATGAAGAAAATCACAATCATAAATACCAGAGAACAGATGATTGTCATAAAGAAACCACCCTTAGCAATATGATTTAATTCTTCATCTTTTTTATTTGCACCAAGATACTGAGCAAGAACAATTCCCGAACCAATACAAATTACATTAAAAAGAACCTGAATAAAAAATACCCACTGAGAAACAAGCCCAACACCAGCAACTGCAGTTCCAGAATATGAACTTAACATGAAGGTATCTACAGAAGATACTAAAGTTCTAAAAAAGTTTTCAGCAATTAACGGTAATGAAAGCTGCAGCATTGTCATAGCGCCGCGATTTACTTTCTTAATTTCATTCTGCATACATTTTGCCTCAATTGTATTCAGATTATCATTTTAAAGATTTCTTTGAAATTACTAAAAATATAAAATAATTGTACAAAAATATTTATAAAAAATGGGATTTGTGTATAAAAAAAAAGCAGTTCTAAAGAAAATCTTTAGAACTGCTTTGCTTATAGTTTATTTAAAACTACTGATTAAAGACCGTATGTAGCAATGAATACACCGGCTGCAATTGCAGTACCGATTACACCAGATACGTTTGGTCCCATAGCATGCATCAACAAGAAGTTTGTTGGATCTTCTGACATACCAACTTTGTTAGCAACACGAGCAGCCATTGGAACAGCAGATACACCTGCAGAACCAATAAGTGGGTTAATCTTATCTTTCAAGAAGAGATTCATAACCTTAGCCATGATCAAACCACCCATTGTAGCAATACAGAATGCAAGAAGACCAAGAACAATAATACCTAATGCGTTCATGTTCATAATCTTTTCTGGTGTCATCTGAGAACCTACACCAAGAGAAAGAAGAATAGAAACGATGTTCATCAATTCATTTTCAACTGTCTTAGAAAGACGCTGTACACATCCTGCTTCTTTAATAAAGTTACCGAATGCAAGCATACCAATAAGAGGAGCTGCAGGTGGAAGAAGAAGAATTGTTACAACTAAAAGCATTAATGGGAATAATACTCTTTCAGCTTTAGAAACTGGTCTAAGCTGTTTCATCTTAATCTGACGTTCTTTCTTTGTTGTTAAGAGCTTCATAATTGGAGGCTGAATCATTGGAACAAGAGCCATGTATGAGTAAGCAGCAACAGCAATTACAGCCATCATATCAGGACAAAGTTTACCAGATACATAGATTGATGTTGGACCATCAGCACCACCAATAATAGCAATAGCAGAAGCCTGAAGCATTGTATAATCAATACCAGGAATGAAGTTCATTACAGCAACACCGAACAATGTAGCAAATACACCAAGCTGTGCTGCACCACCAAGCAATGCCATTTTAGGATTAGCGATAAGTGGACCGAAGTCTGTCATAGCACCAATTCCCATAAAGATAAGCATTGGGAAGAATTCATTTCCTACACCAGCACTGTAAATGATGTGAAGCATACCATCTGGAGCATCACCCATACCAGCACCAGGAATGTTTACAAGAATTGTACCAAATCCAATTGGAATAAGGAGAAGTGGTTCAAAACCTTTTACTGCACCAAGGTATACAATTAAGAAACCGATGGCGAGCATGAAAAGTTTTTTCCATCCTTCAACTGGATGAGCTTTCATATCTTCAGCAGCCTGTAAAGCCTGAAGTTCTTTCTGATGTTCAACAATTTCTGCCTGTTCAGCAGCAAGAGCAGCTTCTTCAGGAGTTTCATTATGAATGATCTTGTAAATACCAGTATTTTTACCAATATTTGCAAAGAACTGTGAAACAGAAATTCTTGGTACATTTTCAGATTTAGCAATTACTTTATCACCAGCAGATGAAGAAGAACCAGAGTTTTTGTTTCCTGATGCTCCACATCCAGCAAGAGAAAGAACTGCAGCAAGCATACAAACAATTGCGCTTGTTCTGAAGATCTTAAATTTATTTTTTTTGTTATTTTCGTTTAATACTGTTTCCATATTTTTCTCTCAAAAACCATTACTGGATTTCAGCCAATGTTGAACCCTGTGCAATCTGGCTACCTGTTGCAGCAACAAAGTGAACTTTACCAGCTGCACCAGCTTTAATTTCCAATTCCATTTTCATAGATTCAACAATAATTACTGTTGTATCAGCTTTTACAGAAGCACCTTCTGCAACTGCATATCTAAGCAATGTACCAGCAACTGGAGCTTTTACAGGAGTTCCTGATCCAGAAGCGGCAGGTGCAGGAGCGGCAGCAGGAGCTGGAGCTGCAGGTGCAGGAGCAACTGGTGCAGCAGGAGCTGGAGCAGCTGTTCCACCAAGATTAGCCAATGTCTGACCAGCCTGAATCTGAGTTCCTGTTGGTACAGAGAATGAAATTTTTCCATCTTCTGGAGCTTTTACTTCAAGTTCCATTTTCATAGATTCAACGATGATTACTGTATCACCCTTCTTAACCTGAGCACCTTCTGCAACAGCATAACGGAGTAATGTACCAGCTACAGGAGCTTTAACTTCAACACCACCACTTACAACTGGAGCAGCAGCAGGAGCAGCTGCAGGAGCGGCACCAGCAGCACCGAATGTAACATTGTAAGCTGTACCATTTACATTAACGCTCATGTTATCACCAGAACCGTTAGCTGTAACATTGTAAGCTGTACCGTTTACATTGATTGTATAAGAACCGTTTGTATTTGCATTTGCAGGAGCTGCAGCAACTTCTTTCTTAGCGAATGTAGAAGCAGCATCAACAGGTCCTTTAGATCTTTCAGCAAAGAATTTAGGAGCAACATTAGGGAACATTGCGTATGTGAGAGTATCTTCATCAGAACCGTCACCACCAGCTTTCTTAGCTTCATCAACCATTTTGTCCCATTCTGGAGCAATTTCATCAGCAGGACGACATGTCATTACTTTTTCCATGTTGTTCTGTTTGAGAGCTGTAGCTACCAATTCTGGATCAGCATCTGTTGGGAGTTTACCGAACTTACCAGTAATCAAGTTACGGAAGTCCTGTGTCATTACTTTGTAAGGTCCCATAAGAACGTTCATAACAGCCTGTGTACCAACAATCTGTGAAGTTGGAGTTACAAGTGGAACATAACCAGCAGCTTTGTGTACTCTTGGAAGTTCTGCAAGTACATCATCCATCTTGTCACCAGCATTCTGCTGTTTAAGCTGTGATTCAAGGTTAGAAAGCATACCACCTGGTACCTGAGAAAGAAGAATACGTGTATCAGCACCAAGGAATTTAGATTCAAGTGAAGAATAGTGTGTACGAACTTCACGGAAGTAAGCAGCTAATTCAAGGAGAGCAGCTGTATCAAGACCTGTATCCCATTCAGTTCCTTTCAACATTTCTACGATTGTTTCTGTTGGTGAGTGTGAAGTACCCATAGACAATGAAGAAATTGCTGTATCAAGAATATCAGCACCAGCTTCAGCAGCTTTCATCAATGTTGCAACTGAAAGACCTGTTGTAGCGTGTGAGTGGATTTCAATAGGAAGATCACAAACTTTCTTGATTTTCTGTACGAGATCATAAGCTTCATATGGTTTAAGCAAACCAGACATATCTTTAATACAGATAGAATCTGCACCAAAGTCAGCATATGTTTTAGCAAGTTCTGCATATTTTTCGTTTGTGTGGAATGGTGTTACGGCATAAGAAATAGCCATCTGTACATCAACACCAGATTTTTTAGCAGCTTTTGTAGCGCGTTCCATGTTACGTGGGTCGTTACAAGCATCAAAGATACGGAAACAACCAATACCGTTTTTAGCAGCAACTTCAACGAATTTGTCTACAACATCGTCTGCATAGTGTTTATATCCAAGAAGGTTCTGTGCACGAAGCAACATCATGATTTTTGTATTTGGCATTGCTGCGTGTAATTTGCGAAGACGATCCCATGGATCTTCATTCAAGAAGCGGATACAAGAGTCATAAGTAGCTCCACCCCAACCTTCTACATATTTATAACCAATTTTGTCTAACATACCACAAGCAGGTAACATATCTGCTGTAGTCATACGAGTTGCGTGAAGACTCTGATGAGCATCACGAATTGCAAGTTCAGAAATTCCAACTTTTGCCATTTTTATCCACCTTTATTTATTATCTTTCATTTTAATTGCAGCAGCGATTGCAGCAACAATAGCACCGTTATCAGCTGTTGCAGCTGGAGTTGCAGGCGCCGAAGAAGTTGTTTCAGCAGCATCTTTTTTATCTAATTTTGTAGCATGAACAATTACCTGAAGTAACTTCATACTAATAATCAAAATGATAATGAAACTGAATACAACACACATACCAAGCAAAGTCAAAAGTCCACTCTGACCAAGCATTTCATTTATAGTCATATAGCCTCCACAAAGGATTAACAAAATTTTAAAAAATCAAAATTTTATCCCGATTTTACCAATCTAAATATACTGGAAAAAGTGGTAAAATTCAATATTATCGGTATTTCAAAATTACAAATTTTTGCTTTTTTGTCAGATTAATTTTGTTCAGATTTTCGGCCAAGTAAAATGACGGCACTAAAAATCATCAGGATTCCGCAGACTTTAAGAACACTAACATCTTCGTTCCAGACAAAAATCCCGATTAAAGTACCAACTAAAGGTTCCACAGTAACAAGGATTGCAGCTTTACCTGTTTCAAGGCCGCTTAATCCAAAAGTGTAGAAAATATAAGGAAGGACTGTGCAGAATAAGGCAATTCCGCAGATTAAAAAAACGGATTTTACAGAAATCAATTCAGCAGCATGATTCATACCACAGAAAGGAATAATGCTTAATCCTGAAAAAACAAAAGTGTAAAAAGTAACAGTCAAAGAATCATATTTTGCAAGAGCGTATCGGCTGAAGATAGAATAAAGGGCATATCCAAAACCGGCGCAAATTCCAATAAAAATTCCTTTGGCGCTGATGTAAGAACCGGAACCAGGAAGCCCCGTAACAAAAATGCATCCGGCAAAAGTCAAAACTAGGGCTACAATTTTAGAAAGATTAATCCGCTCTTTGAAAAGAATGCATGAAAAAATAAGAACAAAAATTGGTGATGTATAAAGAAGAATTACCGCTACAGAAGAACCGATTTCCAGAATCGTCCTAAAGTAGCAGATTGAAAAGAATGTAAGACTAATAACTCCAGTGCCTACAAACATCCAGATGTCAGCAAATTTTATTTTTAGCAGATTTTTATCTTTTATAAAAATAAAAACAAACAAAATTACTGAAGAAATAATTCCACGGAACATCAATACCTGCATAGATGAAAAACCAATTGCAGAAAGATTTTTCAAAAATAAAGATATGATGCCCCATAAAATCCCGGCAAAGATTGTAGACAAACTGTATTTATTCATTTTTATACTCTATAAGTTTCTTCCGGACCAAGATATGATGGAAGAAGATTTATATCAGCATTATAAATAACAATCTTCTCTAATACAATATTTGGTGTTACCGGATAAACTCTTAAAGTATTCAATCCTTTTTTGCAGTCAGCATATACAGAAGAAATTCGGATATTATTTGTAACATCTCTTCCCCAAGGTTCCTGATTATCTCCAACAGCAAAGTTAGAATCAACTACGTCTTTTAACAGTTTTTGACCGTTGATTTCTGCAACAAACTGCATCTTGTTATCTTTGTAAGCAGGATTGCTAGGATTAAGGAAGAAATCAAATGCACATACACCATCTTCATCCATTGCAAATGCATATTCTACGTAAGGCGCATTTTTTCCTTTTGGATACGAATTGATTACAGGGAATGCTTTTACAGCACCAGCAGATTTTCCATAATCAGAAATTACTTCGAATTCAGAACCATCTGTACCAGCTGCCTTATTCACAAAATGATTTGCTTCCATACTGATATAAGATGTTGTCTGAACAAAAGTTCCTTTTGGATAATTCATTTCAGGAACATCTGCATCAATTTCAATATTAACAAGAAGATTTGCACCGTGACCATCGTTTCCTTTAATCTGGAAAGTCTGACACTTTTTAGAAGCCGCAGCAAGTTTTGTACGGTCAATTTCAAGAGTGATTACAGAAACCTGAGCTCCTTTAGATTTTGCCCCTCTAGCAACAGCCGATTTTTCAATTTTTGGTTCTTTAAAGAAATTATCACTTCCTTCACTTGCAGAAGAGATAGACCACTGCACTTCTTCACGACCACATTCAGCAACAAAAACACGAATCTGGTTTACATCAGGATTTCTAAATGCATCTGTTTTAAGAGTTCTGATTGTCCAGTCCTGGCCGGTTGTTGTAAATTCATTGCCTTCAATCCAGCAGACAAAACGCTTTTTACGAGTTGGTTCTACATAAGTATAAGTTGGATAAGCGTTGGCAGCTTCACACCAGTTTCTGAATCCAAAATGTTCTGACCAGCCCATTGCATAGAATTTTCCATCAGCAATTTTATCAAGTTCTTCTACAAGTTTTTCATCTACAGCATAAGCTTCACGAACAAGATCGGCATAACAGTTAGCAGCAACAAGGTTATTTTTTACAAACCATCTGTTCTTTCCGCTCAAAAGCTGCATTCGAAGGATATTCATATTTCCAATGGCAGGATAAATTACCTGTAAGAAAAGGCCTGGATTTTTTCTGTCCAAAGATTCTGCCTTAGCAATTACATTTTCTGCCAGCTGAAGCATTCTGTCATTTTCATTAAAGTTTACAGGATGATAAGTTTCTGGCTGAAGACATTCTGTTCTGCGCTGATGAGTAAGTTTTGTGTATGTATTCAAAATGTATTCAATATCATCTTTCTGACTGTCTTTTAATGAAGCAAAATTAAAATCTACCCATTCACGAGTCCATTTTTGTGTTGTGTAGTTCAAATCTGAATATTTTTCGTAATCATAAGCCAGATCAAGGAAGTAATTTAATGGGAATTCGTTAGTCATAACATCACCAACGTTTACAATCCACAAATCACGGATTCCAAAATCGTAAGCGGCAGTCATCTGTTCTTTTACTTTTGGCAAAGCAGTTGTATTAATCCATTCGTAGCTGAAAGGAGAACCATGGTAATCAAAATGATAATACATACCGTAGCCACCTTTATGATTACGCATTTTTTCTGTAGGAACAGTTCTGAGATTTCCATGATTATCATCACAAAGCATTAATGTAACGCCATCTAATTCAGGATCATCCATTAAGCCTTTAGTTTTTTTGTCCCCATAGAAATAAGGTTCAACTTCTTTATAAAGAGCAAGCATACGAGGAACGCTCTGAATATCTTCATTTACATATTTTTTAATAAGACTATTCTGAGTACGGATAACATCTCGAAGTAAATCAATATTATCTTTAAGAGTTGCGTTCTGCATGATGGCTGTATCGGCTTCTCCACGCATACCTACTGTAATTACGTTTTCAAATTTACCGTTGCGTTTAAGACCATCTTCCCAGAATTTTGTGATTCCTTTTTCATTTGAACGGAAATTCCATGCATCGCCATAAATGGAATCTTTACCACGAAGGTAGCGGTATTCTTCACCAGCACGGCAGCAAGGTTCATGATGAGAAGCGCCCATAACAACACCAAGTTCATCAGCAAGTTCTGCATTTGCAAGACCAGGACCATCATCACTAAAGCGGGCAGACCACATTGCAGGCCACAAATAGTTTCCTTTCATACGAAGCAAAAGTTCAAAAACTCCTTCGTACATTTTTGCATTAAAGCCGCCAAAATTATGTTTAGACCAGTTTCCTGTTGCAGGCCATTCATCATTGATGAAGAATCCACGGTAGCGGACAGAAGGTTCTTTAGAAACAAGATTTTGTTCAGGTGTAAGTTCCATTGAATCTTTACGAGCAGGTAATACATCACACCATGATACCAAAGGAGAAACTCCCATTAATTCAGACAAATGGAAAAGACCATAGATTGTACCCCGCTTATCACTTCCTGCAATAACAAGAGTATTTTCTAAAACATAAAATCCATAAACTTCTCTTTTGCCTTTAACTTCTGATAAATCAATAGTACCGGATTTTTCAAGTTCGTCTATAAAAGCTGATTTTCCAACTGTACCAAAGACAACAGCGGGAGTTTTTTCAGAAATACATAGGGGTCTGTCCCCTCCAATTTTGCATTCTTTATCTTCAACAATCTTACTTTCAAAACCAAAAACCAGTTTTACATCACCAGCAACCATTTTGCTGATTTTTTTTACACCAGAAAATTCATTTGCATCACAAACAAAAACAAGTTCCTTAGAAATTTTCATATTTTCCCCCAGAAAGTCAAACTTTATTAATTAGTAATTTTTATATTTTCCACTTAATGCAAGAATTGCAAAAAAGTAGAGACAATTATCATAATAACGGCGGCGACCCACACGCATTGGAGTATTCCACAAGCGGTCAACAGCTCTTTTTGCAGCAGCCACAACTTTTTCATCCTTACAGTCTCGTAAAGCAACTGCAACTTCAGCAACAGTAGCAATAAGTCCAACCGGATGACGGGCATTCTTTTTATATGCCTTTCCATCAATTGAATAATCTTTTAATTCTTCAACCTTTTTTCCATCAAAGAACATAATCATATTTTCCGCAATCTTTGAAAGTTCTGGTTTAATTCCGTACCACAAAGAATCTACTGCAATATTTGCGGCAACACGATATGCATCACTAAAGAAAGTTCCATGCTGTTCTTTTGGTAAAGGTTTTCCATCATCATCTGCATATTCAGCAGCAAGACCAGTTTCTGGATGACAAGATTTTACAATATATTTTCTACTTGCTTCAGCAGCTTTTTTCCAGAAATCTCTGTCGCCTTCATCTGCACATTCAGCAAAAACTTCGTAAAAATGAGGAAGATGATATGAAGGATCAGAGAAAGGACAATTTGGTACAAATCTAATGTGATGATTTTCTTCAAACCACATTTTCTGATCACTATGGATTGCAGTTCTTAAAATTGCACGGGCTTCTTCTGTATAATTAAAAATCCCTTCTCCATTACCCCATCGTTTTGCAGCCAGGAATAAAGCCATTGCAAAATATTCTTCACCATCAGGAGCAGGACCTGAATCTTCTTTTTTCTTTCCATCAGTATAATTATGCCAGCAGAAATAACCTGCAAAAGGACCTTCTGTAAGATACATATATTTTTTTGTCCATTTCCAGAGTCGGTCAAAAATATCTTTTCTATCCATCTGAAGAGCCATCATCATTCCGTAAGACATACCTTCTGTTCTGGCATCATCATTTCCTGTATCTTCCATATAGCCTGTATTATCTTCAGAATCAAAATAAAAATGTTCCTTATTTGTCTGATCAAAAATTGTGTTCCAGCATTCTATAACTTTGTTTTCAATATCAAATTTTGAATATCCGTACTGTTCCAATAAGCTTTGCATAATCTGGCCTCCTTTCTGGTAAAAAAAAACGCAGTAATCCATTTTGAATTACTGCGCTTATTATAAATCAAATTGTTATACTAGTATACTAGATTTCTCTTTCATAATGTAACAATTCTATTTTATTTTTTGTTCTTTCCCTGTTCACTTGGTTTAGATTTAGCACCAGCTACTGCAGCAGCCATTTTAGCCTGAGCTGATTTTACATCTTTTACCATAAGAATTGGCTGACCAGTTGCATCAAGTGCATCTCTCCAGAATGAACCTTCTGGATCAACAGCATTACGATGAGCAGTAACAGCTTTAATTGGCAAGTGTACGAATCTATCGTGAACAAGACCAATTACAAGTTTAGTTTTACCAGCCATTGCAGCGTGTACAGCGTTATTTCCAAGACGTTCACAATAAACAGAGTCAGAAGCAGTTGTTACACTTGCGCGAACCTGATAAGAAGGATCGATATATTTCAAGTTGATTTCAATGTTCTTTTCTTTGAAGTATTTTTCAATTTCAGATTTCAAGAATACACCGATATCAGAAAGTTTTTTGTTTCCAGAAGCATCTGTAGCACCTGTAGTTTCAAGTAAATCCTGACCAGCACCTTCAGATACAACGATTACTGCATGACCACGTTTTGCAAGACGGCGTTCAAGACAAGCTAAGAAACCAGTATCTCCTTCCATTTCAAAAGGAACTTCAGGAATTAAACAGAAGTTTGTTTCATGGCTTGAAAGAGCAGCAGCAGCGGCAATAAATCCAGCTTCACGTCCCATTAATTTTACAAGACCAATACCATTGATCTGAGAAGCAGCTTCCATGTGAACAGCAGCGACTGTTTCTTTAGCACGCTGAACAGCTGTTTCAAAACCGAATGAACGGTCAATAAACATAAGGTCATTATCAACAGTTTTTGGAACACCAACTACTGCACATTTAAAACCGCGTTTTTCAACTTCACAAGCGATGTCATAAGAACCACGCTGAGTTCCGTCTCCACCAATGATGAACAACATGTTGATTCCATCTCTTTCAAGACAGTCAACGATTTCTTCTACACGCTGTCCGCCACCACGGCTTGTTCCAAGGTATGTACCACCAATCTTGTGGATTTCATCAATTAAGTAACGGTCAAGTTCAATTGGTTCATAGCCAGAATCAGCAAAGAATCCACGGAAACCAAACTGATAACCTTTAATAGTTTTTACACCATAACGTGTGTTCAAACAACGAACGATTGCACGAATTACGTCGTTCAAACCAGGACAAAGACCACCACAAGTACAAATACCTGCTTTAGCGTGAGATGGATCAAAATAAATCTTTTCACGAGGTCCAGCTTTTTCAATTAAGTTTGATGAATCAAGAACTACTGGTTCTGATTTATCATATACGTTGATGTTGTGAATAATGTATGAATCATCACGTACATAATTTGCTGTGTATAATCCGTGTGCTGTTGCAAGTTTGATAGGAGACTGGATTGTACAAGGTCCCAAAGATTCAATTGTAAAATCGAATTTTTCTTCACTCTTCATATTTTTATACCTCTTGAAAAGACTGTAAATTTAAAATTAGTTCGATATACAATAATATTTATAAGAAAAAAGGTAAAGTAGCAACTCAAATTTATTTTTGCCCCCCTCTTATGAAGCCTATAAAAATTCATGTTATGAAAATACGAGAAGGAAGACAGTGACTGTCAAAAACTTTTGTAGAGCGGAAAGATAGTTTCCTTGCCGCTCTACAATGTAGCGACGCTAGCTAGCGGTTTTGACAGTTACTGGCTGACTGGTAGTATTTTCATAAGATAATAAATATTTTCTGCTTCATAAGAGGGAGGGCAAAATTTTAATAAGAAGTTTACATTGAACATTTTTCATATTATATTTTTATATATAGAGGAAACAATCATGAAAAAGCGAACTAAGTTTACAATTTTTCTTTTCATTGTAGGATTAATCTGCCTTGGTGCACTGGGATTATATTCTTCCCAGCTTACAAAAATTAATGAAAAACAGGATAACATTTATAAAGAATGGACTACTCTTTCTGAATATTACAGAAGACGCTCTGATATTACTCCACAGCTGATGAATCTGCTTCATTCTGTAAGAGACAGCCAGATTAAAAAAGAATGCGATGAATTAAATAACCTCTGGAAGGTTGCAAAGGCTGACTGCGAATCATATAAAAAACATTATTTAAACGAAGATACTTTTACCGGTCATAAAGCTGCACAGGATGCATTTGAAGAACAATTAAATAAAGTTTTTTCTGCTGCAAATAATTATTCAGTTATCAAAAACAGCCCTGAATATTCAAAGCTGGAAAAAGAATTCCGTACACTTGCAGAAAATATTAAAGACAAACGGGAAGATTTTAATAAAAGGGTTCAGATTTATAATGATACCATTGCCGCTTTCCCAGAAATGATAACTGCTAAAATTAATGGCAACACACCTTTATTTTTTTACTAGACGATAAAAGATTTTTTTCTTATATTAGTAGAGAAATCTTTTAAAGATAAAATTTAATTTTTAAACGAGGATATATTATGAAAATCAAACCTTTAGCAGACAGAGTTCTTGTTAAAAATGACAAAGCTGAAACTAAAACAACAAGTGGAATCATCATTCCAGAAGCAGCACAGGAAAAAACACAGACTGCAACTGTAATTGCAGTAGGACCTGGTACTGATAAAGAAAAGATTACTGTAAAACCTGGCGAAAGAATTATGTATGATAAATACGCTGGAACTCAGATTAAAATTGATGGTGAAGATCATCTTATTTTGAAAATGAGTGATATTATTGCTGTAATCGAATAGATGAATGTCTAGATTTCAATAATTGAGCACGTGCATTGCCCGGGTAGATTGATAAAGCATAATCTGCGCTGCGCAATGCATTTTTTATGTCCCCGGTTGCTTCATAAACTGCAGCAACTCTATAATAAATCTCTGAACGGATATAATCATTTGTTTCCCGCTCAGCAGTCTTTACATACAAATCAATTGACTTATCTTTTTTACCAATTGAATAATAAATATCTGCAAGATTCATACAAGTCTGATTTGAAACATAAGGCGAAATCATGCCACCAAATAAAAGGCCGCCGCTTTCATAAACACAATATTCATTAATACGGATTGTTTCATCATAAACATCTTTTTTAGCCGCAAAAATTGCAGCAAATTCACACATCTTTGAATCGAACTCGGGCAGATGCTGTACAATCTGAACCCAGAAATCTTCATCAAGACTAAAATGATATGTGGTCATAATGTGTTTATAAAAAAGTTCAAATGCATCATCAAACTGACCGGTTCGTAACAAGTAACTGAAAGCAAATTCGGCCAGCAGCGCATTAAATTTTTCTTCTTCGGAATAATTATCTTCAAGCATTTTCCAAAGATCCCCGTTGCGCTGCTTTACATCATAAACAGGATCCATCTTGTATTTTAAGTTCAGCTTAATGATTGAAAGGAATGGATTTCTTTCTTTCTCCAAAGCGGCATCAATTTTTTCAACTGCCTTTTGTAATGGGATTTTCTGTCTGCTGTCATAACGTTCCATTTCAAGAGTAGCAAGACCAAGTTCCCTTAATGCTTTAATTTCTGAATCCTCTTCCCTCATCTGGTTTGATTCATAAGCATAATCTGCATATAAAGAAAGCCCTTCTACATAAGAAGGCCAGCGGTCAACAATATAAGAAAGGATTGTTACTGCAGAAGCATCCTTGTTTTTATCAAAAGCATAAATTGCACTGTTTGTAGTTAAAGTTTTTAACAAAGCTTCTTCATCATTGGAAATATACTGAATATCCTGAAGCTGATTGATTACATTCTGTCTTGCTTCATCTGCCTTATCTAATTCAGCAACTGCAATGTAAGCATCAGATTCCAGAGAAGAAAGCTGGATTTCAGTAGGCTGTTTTGCCTTTGCGGAATTCAACAAGGGTTTTGTTGAAAGATAAATTCTTGAAACATCAATTGCTTCTGCAGCTTCATAAAAACGGGAGCCGTCAAATAAAACCTGAGCCCAGAAATAAGCATCGTTTGCATCTGCATAATGAACCGGATTTAATGAAGCAGCGTTTTCATAATAGCCATTCCAAAGATTATAAATTGCACAGTTTCTGATCCAGATTGGATTATAGCTGCTTTTATAAGCATCCAGATAAATTTCATAAAATTTTGGATCTTTATAATATTCAGGTTCCTCTACAGGAGAGTGAGTTCTTCGTTCAATTTTTAAAACCGCTTCTGAATACAAAGAGCCATATCTTCCGCCACGCAAATCTTCTGCTTTTTTAGCACCTTCATCTACCCTTCCATGACGAAGCAAAAAATTTACATAAACAGCAAGCAATTCCTGATTTTTCGGATTTTTTTTAAGGGCTTTTTTTATAAGTTTTTCACTTTTTTTATCTTCGCCCATTTTTGAATAGCGTTTATAGATTCCAATATAAGACCAACTGTCATAGGCCATTTTTTCGGCTTTTTTAAGTTCCTTTAAAGCCCCTTTATAATCGCCTTCTACAATCATAGAATCTACAACATCAAAAGTGCTGGTTAACGACTTTTGCTCCGCCTTCATTTTACAGGAAGACAGAGCAATTATCATAAAGAGAATGAAAATTGAAAAAATTTGGCTTTTAAGCTTCAGGATTTTTTTCATTATTTCCTATTTTATCAAGCACTGCATTAATAAATTTATAGGAATCATCAGTACCGTAATCTTTTGAAATATTTACAGCTTCATCAATTACAATACCTTTTTGTGTTCCTGCAAGGAAAAGCATTTCATAGATGCTGGTTCTTAAAATTGCAAGAGTTACCTTATTAATTCTTTCCATTGTCCATGTTGCAGAAAGATGAGATTCAATCATTTTGTTGATTTCATCCATATGCTCAAATGTTCCGGAAATAATAAGACTTGCAAAAGTTTTTTCATCAGACTTAGTTTCTGGAATTAAAGCTCCATCTTCTTCTGTCTGAACTGCGGCATCTTTTTTAGTCCATTCGAATGTAAGCAAATCTTCAAGAGAAGATCCACTTACATCCCATGAATAAAGTGCCTGAAATGCAAGGATTCTAGCGTTTCTTCGTGACACCTTAGTCTCCCCATGAAAGAAGTTTATCTAATGCATCACCAGTTTTTTTCTGTTCAACATATTCAGGTTTATTCAAACTGTCAGCAACTTCCTGAGCTGCAATCTGGAAATACTGCATCTGTTTCTGTGCTGTAAGGTTTGAACGAATTGCATCATAAACTGTTACATTTGTACCTGGCTGATAAATATCACTGATTGCAAGCATTTTTGCATTGTATTTTTCAAGTGATACCATAAATCTGAAGTCAGTTGCTGTTTCTTCAATATCAGAAATATAACCTGCTTTCTGATCAAACATTGACTGAAGTTTCTTGAACTGTATACCTAAACTTTCTGCAGCTGCAGCTGTAACTGGAACAAGCATACTTCCTGACTGATAACCTGAATTAGGCTGTGTAGATGCAGCAAGAATCTGTTCTTCTGTCATAGCTTTTGTAGTATATTTATTTTTAATATCTGCAGCTTTCATTTTAGCAGCGTTTGTATCAGAACCTTTTGGTACAATTACAAGGAAAACCTTCATCATATCAGTCCATACAAACTGAGCTTTGTTGCTTGCATAGAATGCTTTGATTTCTTCATCAGTTGCAACCTGTTTCTGAATGTCAGCCTGTTTCTGAGTAAGAATATACTGCTGAACAATCAACTGGTTTTTAAGATAAAGTTTATATTCAGCAACGTTCATTCCAACCTGCTGTTGTAAAGCCTGGTCTAATGTAATACCCTGCTGTTTTTTAAGCATATCATTAAGTTCTGCTTCACTAACAACAGCACCTACTGACTGGCTCATATTCTGTGCAAAATACTGATCTACTGTACTGTCTGGAATTGAAAGTCCTGCTTTAGCAGCTGCCTGAAGAACAAGTTTTTCTTCAACAAGGGCGTTCAAAACCATTTTTCTTTCATCAACAGTAAGCTTCTTGCCCATCTGCTTTTCATAAACACCACATCTAACTTTCAACATTTTTACAGTGATGTTTTCAGGTTTGTTATATTTAACAGATGTAAGAATCTGTAAATCTGACTGAGCAAACATACATGTTGCTGTAGCAAGTAAAACTAATAAAGATAAAGCAATTTTTTTCATACTCTATATTTCCTTATGAATTAATATAAATAACCATGTTATTTACATATATAACAACATCAATTTAATAAACGTTACTTAGAACACCTACATTCTAAGAAAACGTTTACTATTCAGGTCTATTTTCGTTACTTCTTATCAAGTGATTTCCAATCGAAAAGAACGTTAAAACGAATCATCGAGGATGATTCGTTAGTTCTTATCCAACGGAAGTCCACCACTAATTGTAGCACGAATACGGCGAACACCTGCAGAAGATGACTGTTCCTTTTCAATTTTGAAGTCACCAATCTGAAGTGTATGCTGAACGTGTGGTCCACCACAAACTTCTTTAGAGAACCAGTCGTTCTTTACATCGCGACCAATTGTGTAAACCTTAACATCTTCGCCATATTTATTTGTAAACAAAGCACGGGCACCTGCAGCCTGAGCATCTGCCAATGGCATAACTTCCATAGTAACTGGCAAGTCTTCCTTAATTTTTTCGTTTACAATTGCTTCAACCTGTTTGATTTCTTCTGGAGTCATTGGACGTTCAAAAGTAAAGTCAAAGCGCATACGTTCATTTGTAATGTTAGAACCTTTCTGTGCAACCTGATTACCAAGAACGTTAACAAGAGCCTGCTGCAACAAGTGTGTAGCAGTGTGGTATTTTGTAGTTACATCAGACTGTTCTGTAAGACCACCTTTTGCTTTTCCTGCTTCTGCAGTTTTTGAAGCTTCCTGGTGTTTTCTTTCAGCTTCCTTGAAGCCTTCTACATCAACTGTAAAGCCGTTTTCAGCTCCAAGTTCCTGTGTAAGTTCCAAAGGATATCCGTATGTTTCATAAAGATTATATGCAACTTTTCCTGAAATAATCTTTTTAGGATTTTTCATTAAGTTTGGAAGCATTTTCTGGAATTCAGCTTCACCCTTCTTAAGAGTCTGGCGGAATTTTGCTTCTTCTGCAGTAAGTTCTTTGCAAACTTTTTCTGCATTCTGTTCCAATTCTGGATATGCATTTTTGAAGTTAGCAATTACAACCTGTGCAACTTCTGCCATAAAGTCTTTTTCGATTCCAAGTTTCATTCCGTGACGAACTGCACGACGAATTAAACGACGGAGAACATAACCAGCACCAACACGGTCTGGAGTAACACCTTTCTGGTCACCAAGAATGAATACAGAAGAACGAGAGTGGTCAGCAATAATACGAACTGACTTATCTTTTTCTTCGTCTGTACCATATGTATAGTTAGAAAGACCTTCAATAGTCTTAATGATTGGCTGGAAAACTTCTGTAAGATAAACAGATGTTTTTCCCTGAAGAATACAGTTAGTTCTTTCAAGACCCATACCTGTATCTACATTCTGTTTTGGAAGTGGAACCAAAGTTTTTTCATCTACGCGGTTGAACTGCATAAATACGTTGTTCCAGATTTCCATCCAGTTTGCAGAATCTGTACCTTTATTTGAACCTACAGGTGGAAGACCTTCTCCAACCCAGTAGAAAATTTCTGTATCAGGACCACAAGGACCAGTTGGACCAGCAGCCCACCAGTTATCGCTTGCAGGAAGATATGCAATTTTATCTTCTGGCATACCAACTGATTTCCAAACTTCTGCAGCTTCTTCATCACGAGGAGCATTTTCGTCACCAGCAAATACAGTTACAGAGATTTTACGTGGATCCAATGCAAGCCAGTCTTTTGATGTAAGGAATTCGTAAGAGAAAGAAATTGATTCCTTCTTGAAATAGTCTCCTAAAGACCAGTTTCCAAGCATTTCAAAACAAGTTAAGTGAGATGGGTCACCTACTTCATCAATATCACCAGTGCGGACACATTTCTGATAGTCTGTAAGGCGAGTTCCAGCAGGATGTTTTTCACCAAGCAAATATGGAACTAAAGGGTGCATTCCGGCAGTTGTAAATAAAACTGAAGGATCATTTTCTGGAATTAAAGACTGTCCAGAAATTTCAACATGATTTTTTGATTTAAAAAACTCAATATATTTTGAGCGAAGTTCGTTAGCGTTCATAATCTTAAATTATATTAGATTTCTTATTTATTGTAAATTAGAAAAATCTGAATATAGAAGAACTAGGAATCAAGAATTGTACGAGTAAATGTAAGAATTTCACCTTCAACGGAATAACTGTCTGTTGGAGTAATGCGCACTGGAGTCAAAGTAATAGTATCGTAATCAATTACAGTTTTTTCTTTTTTTGAGCCCCGCACTGGAACTGTTTTTGTACCAAATTCCATGCTGTAAGTTGTTTTTAATGCAGAATCGTTAATATTTGAACGAAGCTGGATTACATTGTAACTTCCTGTTGTAAGGAAAGAATATACACCAATTTCTTCGTAATCTTCTTTTGTAATAGTATAAACATCATCAACAAAACTGATTTTCATTGATTCATCAGAAGAAGTCCAGTAACTGCCCTTTTCTAATTCCTGTCTGAAAACATCTTTTGATTCATCCTGATTCTGTTCTTCAAAAGTACTCTGAAGACTTAATTTTTTATAAACACCAACCCAGATATCATCTTCCTTAATAATAAGGTTTACATCATCTCTAGGTGTAATTCTAATCTGATCAACACCAAGAAGACTGATATCAAGACGACGGTGAAGGTTTGCAATATCAGCATTTACTGTAGAAATATAAATACCATTGTGACGAAGACGGCTTACTTCCCACAAATAGATTTCCTGAATTTTTCCATAGAACTGAATGATTTCGCCATTTTTATAATCAAAGTAGAAATAGCGCATATCAGAATCTGTATTTTCTGTTTTATACCACAAACCATCAAGGAAGGCTGCAAAAGATTCTACTGTTCCGTCCTGGATTTTAGAAAGTTCGGCAGCGGCAAGTCTACTGGCAGCAACTTTAATTTCCTGAACAAGTTCGTAGCGCATTGTCATAAGATTCCATTTATATTCCTGCTGAATCTGATTCAAAGCTTTGTTTGAAGAAGGATTCTGTTCATCTACTTCCGATTTATAAACCCATACAGAATAACTGTCTCCTCTTGCCATAGAAAGCTGGTAGGAATCATCACGTTCAATCTGCTGAACGAAAATTGTACCGTCTGAAACAAAGTCTCCAATATTAATAAAGCGATTTCCATCTTCTCCAGGAATATACATGAAAATCTGCATTACACTGTTTTCATCTTCATCAACACCCTGATACACAAGTGCGTTTTTATGGTCTCCAATCATATCCATACCAGTGATTGAAGAAGTTTTTGTATTTGAAACCTTTGTTGGAATTGATTCAAGTCTGTCATATTTTGAAGTTTCAGGATTATAAATACCAGGAACGATTGAGAAGAATTTTTCTCCGGCTCTACGAACAATATTAACTTCATCATCGTAAGCATCTGCATTAAAGTCGATGGCGATTGAAGAAATCAAAGTTTCAGAAGGATACAGCTCAATAAAAGTATCAAAATTCTGGAACTGAGTTGCAACATTTCCTGAAGTTACTTCTGTTTCAGTTTCTACAGTAGATTTTGGATTAACT
Organism: Treponema sp.; assembly: GCA_024402665.1. Taxonomy (GTDB): domain Bacteria; phylum Spirochaetota; class Spirochaetia; order Treponematales; family Treponemataceae; genus Treponema_D. The sequence continues at coordinate 32,778 of JAKSTI010000007.1, read as the reverse complement.
ACCTTTGCACGAACAATGCCGCCGTCAGCAGAACTGATTACCTGCTTTGAGACAAAGAAAATTCCTACTAAAATTAAGACTGCAATTATAAATAAAAAAATACTTGTTCGTGTTTTCATACTAATAAATATAATAAGAAATTATTATTTTCTCAAGTTGAAGTATTACCAATCCTGATTTAGAATGTTATATAGTTGATAAAGTTTTATTATTTAATTTTCATAGAAGAATTTGGAGGATTCCATGAAAAAACTTATTTCTACTTTAGTTGGAGGGCTCGTAACTTTAGTTTTATTAAATGCGGCACCTGCAACAGAATTTAATAAAGCAAAGGCAGTGGCAGATAAAAAAGCTGCTGTTACATTTCATGATGTAAAAGGACTTCAGTTTGTAAAGGATATGAAAACTGGATGGAACCTTGGTAACACATTCGATGCAAACAGTACAAAGGGAATGGCTTCTGAAACATGCTGGGGTATGCCAAAAACAACTAAACCAATGATTGACAAACTGGCTGCTTCTGGAATTAAAACAATCCGTATTCCTGTATCCTGGTCTAATCACCTTATTGATAACAACTACACTGTTGATCCTGAATGGATGACTCGTGTAAAAACTGTTGTTGACTGGGCAATTGATGCAAAGATGTATGTTATTTTGAATATCCATCACGATAACTACGAAAGAAACGCACCAATTCCAAAAGGAAAAGGCTACTATCCTACAGAAGCAAATTATGCTGAATCAGAAAGATTTATTTCAAACATCTGGGCTCAGATTTCACTTGCTTTTAATAACGGATACGATGAACACCTAATTTTTGAAGTTTTGAACGAACCTCGTATGAGAAATACAAGACACGAATGGTCAAATGACAAATCTTCAAAAGAATATGCAGAAGAAGCTGAATGTCTTAATAAATTGAATCAGGTTGCTGTTGATACAATCAGAGCAAGCGGCGGAAACAACAAAAAACGATTTATCATGATTCCAGGCCTTGCAGCATCACTTGATTCTGTTACAGACAAGGCATTCAGATTGCCAAAAGATGTTATTGCAGACAGACTTATTATTTCTATCCACGCATATTCACCTTATAAATTTGCAATGGAAGCACCTGGAGTTAATATTTTTGCCAACATCCACAAGATTGAACTTAATTCACTTTTCAAGAGACTTGATACAGAGTTTATTTCTAAAGGGATTCCTGTTGTAATTGGTGAATACGGGGCAACAAATAAAGATAACCTTGAAGCTCGTGTAAACTGGTTCAGTTTCTATATTTCACAGGCTAAAAAATATGGAATTACTTGTGTTCTCTGGGATAATGGTCAGAGTGCACCAAGTAAAAATGAAGGGGAACGTTTTGGCTACTACAATCGCAGTGCTCAGAAATGGTATTTCCCTGAAATCTTAAATGCAATTGTAGAAGCCGCAAAATAGACTATTATTTTATATATTCTATTCCTGTTCTTTTGATAAATTTTCTGAAGGGGCATTTAACTGTGCAACTTCAGGAAATTTTCTTTCAAAGTTTGTAATACTGGAAGGAACCATTGTTCTGAAAAGGTTGTACTTTGAAGTAACATAATATGGAGCTAACCACAACATTCCAATTCCTAAAGAAAGGATACAAAGCAAATACCATCCAATAAATGACAAATCAAAACAGAAAAGATAGAATTTACTGTCTTCAGTAACAACTTTACTTGCATTCAAAGTCTGAGTTACAGGAATATTTGGATAATCAACAGCAACAAAGAAAGCCATTGAATATGAATAAGATTTCCAGATTACAAAACCAAAAACAATAACTGGAATGAACAAACCTGCAACAGAAGCATTAGTAGCTAATCCGAAGACAAATCCAATAACTGCTCCTATTCCAATACCTGCAAGTTCCCAGAGGAAAAGCCATAAAGCATTCCACCAGAAAAGACCAAGACCACGACCAAAGAATTTAAAACCTTTCCAGAATTCTTTTGCAGACAAAGTCATATTCTTATCTGCAAACATTGGAGCACATCTGTAGAAAGAATAAGTCAATACAGGAACAATAACATAAATATATGCCAGCATTAATACATAAAACAGAAGAAAAAGTCCCAAAAAAGTCAAAAGACCTGCTCCACCGCCAAACATGCATCTATTAACAAAATCACCAGTACTATCATCACTAGCAGAAGCAAATGAAACGGCAATAAAGAGACCATAGAATATAATAAAAGGAATCATTGTAAGAACAAACTGTAATGAAATAACTGCAGATTTTCCCCAGCGACCTTTAAGACTTGCACGGGCAGCAGCTTTTGCCATTCTTCCTGGATCCTTATTACCAGACTGATTATCAACAACTTCAAGCATATCGTTCTGATTTTCACTCATAAACTTAACACTCCTTAAAAAATTTAATTATACTTTTAAAATAAAGTATTTATACACTTTACGCAATATTACTTATTATGTAAAATAATAATCATATTATTGTACAAAACGCATTTTCTGTATAACAGGAAGTGCCCAGTATATTATGAGGTATTAATATGGGTGAAAATTATTTCAACAAAATTCCTTGGCGTGTAGCTCGTCTTCAGTTAGGACATTGTCGTTCAATGGCTAAAGAAGAATTCGCTGATGGAGTAAACGCTCTTAAAGGAAAGAAAATCGTAATCGTAGGTTGTGGTGCTCAGGGTCTTAACCAGGGTATGTGTCTCCGTGATTCAGGTTTGGATGTTTCTTATGCACTCCGCGAATCTGCTATTGCAGAAAAACGTCAGTCTTGGAAAAACGCTACAGAAAACGGTTTTAAAGTTGGTACATATGATGAAATGATTCCAACAGCTGACTTAGTTGGTAACTTGACTCCAGATAAGCAGCATACTCCTGTTATTTCAGAAGTTATGAAAAGAATGAAGAAAGGTGCTGCATTGTGGTACTCACACGGATTCAACATGATTGAAGAAGGTATGATTATCCGTGATGATATTACTGTTGTAATGTGTGCTCCTAAAGGACCTGGTACAGAAGTTTATCACGAATTTGAACGTGGATTTGGTGTACCTGATCTTATCGCTGTACATCCAGCAAACGACCCAGAAGGAAAAGGTTGGGCAATTGCTAAAGCTTTGGCCGTTGGTATGGGCGGTTCAAAAGCTGGTGTTCTTGAATCTGACTTTGTTGCTGAAGTTAAATCTGACCTTATGGGTGAACAGACAATTCTTTGTGGTATGCTCCAGGCTGGTACAATCGTTTGTTACGACAAAATGATTGAAGAAGGAATCTCTCCTGAATATGCTACAAAATTCCTTATGCACGGTTGGAATGTAATTTCTGAAGCTCTTAAATGGGGTGGCGTAACAGGTATGATGGATCGCCTTTCTAACCCTGCAAAAATCAAAGCTAATGCTCTTTCCAAAGAAATCAAAACTTTGCTTGCTCCACTCTATCAGAAACACATGGATGACATCATTTCTGGAGAATTCTCTAGCACAATGATGAAAGACTGGGCAAATGGAGATAAAAACCTCCTTACATGGCGTGAAGAAACAGGTAAACTTGCTTTCGAAAACAATAAAGAATCAACAGAAGAAATCAGCGAACAGGAATACTTTGATAAAGGTATCTTGATGGTTGCTATGATTAAAGCTGGTTGTGAATTGGCATTCGAAACAATGGTTGATGCTGGTATTAAAGAAGAATCTGCTTACTATGAATCACTCCACGAAGTTCCTCTTATTGCTAACCTTATTGACCGCAAACGCTTGTACGAAATGAACAAAGTAATTTCTGATACAGCTGAATACGGATGTTACCTCTTTGCACGTGTTGCAGCTCCAATGATGGCAAAAGACTTAATGCCAAAACTCCACACAGACGTTATTGGTAAAGGCCTTACACTCAAAGACAACGGCGTAAGCAATGGTGAATTAGTTTCTGTAAACGCAGAAATCAGAAATCATCCAATTGAAGTTGTTGGACGTAAACTCCGCGCTTACATGACAGCAATGAAACCAGTTTTGTAATTTATTACAAAACTGGAGGCACAGGCAAAAGCCATTGACGTTAAAAAATTAACTGGCAGCCTGTGCCATGACAGCAATGAAACCGGTATTATAATTTTACTTTGTAAAATTATAATACCAACGAGTTTTGCTTTGCAAAACTCGCAGGAAAAACTTTGATTTTACTTTGTAGAATTCATCAAAAGCCACTTCATTTTGAAGTGGCTTTTTTTATATGCGGTGTGTATACTGTTGGTGTACCCACGTGTTTTTTGTGGAGATTAGGGCAAAATGAATATAAATCTTGAATATTATAAAATCTTCTATTACGTAGTAAAATCTGGCAACATCACAAATGCGGCAAAAGAACTTTGCATTTCACAACCGGCAGTCAGCCAGAGCATAAAACAGCTGGAAGACAGTCTGGGGATTCCTGTTTTTGTAAGAACTACAAAAGGAGTAACTTTAACTCAGGAAGGTCAGGAATTATATGAATATGTAAAAATCGGCTATGAAAATATTTTACAGGGAGAAAAGAAACTTCAGGAAACATTAAATCTGGACAGAGGTGAACTGAGAATCGGGGCATCAGATATGACTCTTCAGTTTTATCTTCTGCCTTATCTTGAAAAATATCACAGCCTGTATCCAAAAGTAAAAGTTTCTGTAACAAACGCCCCTACCCCAAGCACAATAGACCATCTTCTGGCAGGACGAATTGACTTTGGTGTTGTAAGCTCCCCTTTTGAAACACAAGACAGACTCCAGGTTTACAAAGGCCGCAATATCCAGGACATATTTGTTGCAGGCGAAAAATTCAAAGAATTAAAAGGAAAAAAAATCAGTTTTAAAACATTAAAAGATTACCCTTTCATTTGTCTTGAAACTAAAACAAGTTCCCGCAAGTATATAGATGACTTTTTATTAAGAAACAACGTTACTCTTAATCCAGAATTTGAACTTGCAACTAGTTCCATTGTAACTCAGTTTGCCGTAAGAAACCTTGGGATTGGCTGCGTTGTAGAAGATTTTGCAAAAGAAGAAATTGCAGCCGGCAGACTGTTCAAACTTGAATTTGAAAAACAGATTCCTAAAAGAGATATATGCGTTATTTCTGACAGTAAAATCCCTCTGTCAAAAGCAGCCAGTGCCTTCATTGAACTTTTGATATAAGCAAATCTTATAAAATATATAATTATTATTGATTTTACTTATATTAAATTTTATTATATAATTCTAACGGTTTGGGCAAAAAACTGCCCTTTTTTGAAATAGTAATCTTTTTTGGAGGTATATTGATATGGTTAGAGCTGTAGTTGGAGCTAACTGGGGTGATGAAGGTAAAGGTAAAATTACTGACATGCTTGCTGAAAAAGCAGACATCATCATTAGATTTCAGGGTGGAGCAAATGCAGGCCACACTATTGTAAACAATTATGGAAAATTTGCATTGCACACATTGCCATCTGGAGTTTTCTATGATCACACAACAAGTATTATTGGAAACGGTGTAGCTCTTGATATTCCTACTTTGTTCAAGGAAGTTAAATCTATTACAGACAAAAACGTTCCAATGCCAAAACTTTTAGTTTCTGACAGAGCTCAGATGGTTATGCCATATCACGTACTTTTTGATACATACGAAGAAGCACGTCTTGCAGGAAAATCTTTTGGTTCAACAAAATCTGGTATTGCACCATTCTATTCAGATAAATATGCAAAAATCGGTTTCCAGGTAAGCGAACTTTTTGATGAAGTTGCATTGAAAGAAAAAATTGAACGCGTTATTGTTCAGAAAAACGTTCTTCTTGAACACCTTTATCACAAACCATTATTAAAGGCAGACGAAATCTTCAACACTCTTATGGAATGGAAGAAAATGGTAGAACCATTCGTTTGCGATACATCAGCTTATCTTCATGAAGCAATTAAAGCTGGTAAAAACATCCTTCTTGAAGGTCAGTTAGGTTCATTGAAAGACCCAGATCACGGTATTTATCCAATGGTAACTTCATCTTCAACATTGGCAGGATACGGTGCAATTGGTGCTGGTATTCCTCCATATGAAATCAAACAGATTGTTACTGTAGTAAAAGCTTACTCAAGTGCTGTAGGTGCTGGTGCATTCGTTAGTGAAATCTTTGGTGAAGAAGCTGATGAATTAAGAAAACGCGGTGGTGACGGTGGTGAATTTGGTGCTACAACTGGTCGTCCACGTCGTATGGGTTGGCTTGATATTGTTGCTACAAAATACGGTTGTAGAATGCAGGGAACAACAGATGTTGCATTTACTGTTCTTGACGTTCTTGGTTACCTTGATAAGATTCCAGTTTGTGTTGGATACGAAATTGACGGAAAAGTTACAACAGACTTCCCAACAACAACTAAACTTGAAAAAGCAAAACCTGTATTAGAAGTTCTCCCAGGATGGAAACAGGATATTCGTGGAATTAAAAAATACGAAGATCTTCCAGAAAACTGTAGAAAATACATTGAATTCGTTGAAGAAAAAATTGGTTACCCAATTACAATGATTTCAAACGGTCCAGCAAGATCTGACATTATTTTCAGAAACAAATAAATCTTCATAAAGGTTTAGTCTGATTTTACAAAAGGATTAGAATCAATTTTTTTGATTGATTTTAATCCTTTTTTTTTGCCTTTTTGATTTATGAGGTTTATAATTAAAATACAAACTATTTTTTGGAGGCTATCAATGGCTAAATCAGGTATTAAATCAATGGATTGGATTTTGAAAATCATCCTCGTAATTATCTATGATATTTACGGAATCTTAAGAAGACTTACTTCTGGAAAATTAGTTCCAATGATTATTGGTGTATTGCAGATTTTCACAGCAAACTTCTTCGGTATCCTTTGGTTAGTTGACCTCATTACAGTTATTCTTAAAAAAGATGCAACTGTATTAGTAAAATAGTTAAAAAAGATGTTTTGGAACTTTTAATAGTTCTGTTAAAACAAAAGGGCTTGTAACAGCATTATGATGTTACAAGCCCTTTTGTTTTTATATATCATCGTAAATCAAATAAGAAGATTAGTTAATCAAGCTTAAAGGATTTACTGTTTTACCATTTTTATAAACTGTGAAATGTAAGTGTGGACCAGTACTTAAACCTGTTGAACCAACTTTACCAATCTGTGTGTTTGTATATACAAAGTTTCCGGCTTTACAAGTAATTTTACTCATATGACCATACAATGTTTTATATCCAGAGTGATGTGTAACAATTACATAGTTTCCGTAAGTTGCATTGTATCCGGCAGCAGTTACTTTACCATCCATTGCAGGATAGATTGGTGTGCCAGAAGAACAAGCCATATCAATACCACCGTGGAAAGAACGTTTACCTGTTCCAAATGGAGAGTTACGCCATCCGTATGGAGAAGAAAGCCAGTATTTTGCTCTTAAAGGTTTTCTGAATAAGTCACCGTTGATTTCCTGTCTTGTTGCCCAGTCTAACTGTGCATCTGGAACAAAGAAAGAAATTCCTGCAGCAAGTTCAGTGTCTACAGAAACTGAGTTTACTAAAGCACATTTTTCTGCATCAACTTCATATTTTTCTGCAATTGTAGCTGGAGTTTCGCCCTTGCCTTTTGTTGTATAAAGAATACCAGGCATTGAAGGGATTTTAAGATACTGACCAATCTGAATTAAGCGTGACTGTTTGATATTATTAATACTGATGATTGTATCCTGAGTGATACCAAAAGAATCAGCAATAAAACCAATCATATCGCCTTTCTTAACACGATAAGTCTGATATGTAAGAGGAGCAATGCTTTCATTCATTGCTTCTTCAATCTGTTCCTGAGTAAGAACTTCTGCTACATCCCCGTTATCAACAATAAAATCAACATCATCAGCTAAACTCTGATCTTCAATAATGCTGAAAACATCGTCTTTAATTTCAGGGATATAATCTGTTTCCAAACCACCCTGAGCAGTACGTTCTTTACTTGTATTAATTGAGACTAAAATTCCAGAAGTAATAATTGCACCGCAGGCAAAAAAAGCAACTGATGTAAAAGCAATACGAATTAATCTGCCGCTTTTACCAGGATTAGAAATCAAATAACCTGCTTTATGAAAAAATTTGGATGTTACTTTAATAAATTTTGAATCAGAAAAACTTTTCTTCATACTCTAATTATAACCCTATTTCTATTTTTTTTTCAATCCGATTAAATATGTTTCAAAGCTTTCTGCACGACATGCTTCCGGCTTAAAACCTTTTGCGCTTTCAAAAATCTCTCGCATAGATTTTAAGATTTTCTGCTGATCACCATTCTGGAAAATCTTTACTGCAAAATTAGAACCCTGTTTCAACATTGTACTTGCGTACCATACTGCCATTTCAACAAGCTGTTCACTTCTTGCAGTATCTACTGTTCTGTTGCCAGTAGTCTTTGGAGCAGCATCACAAACAACTAAATCATAAGGGCCGTTTTCTTTAATCTGTTTTCTGATTTCAGGTGCATTTAAGTCGCCCTGAATAAAAACTAAATTATCGCCTTTTACACTTTTAGCAAGAGGATTCAAATCGCAGGAAACAACTTTTCCTGTACCATTTAATTGACGCAAAAGAAATGTAGTCCAGCTGCCAGGAGCGGAACCTAAATCAAGAACAGTATAATTTTTTTTAATCATACCAAACTTTTCATCAATTTCTTTTAGTTTATAAACAGAACGAGCTGGATATCCTTCGGAAAAAGCTTTCTGGGACCAAAAATCCGGTTTTTCGTAACTATTTGCTGCCATATTTGTTTATCGGCAAAAATGGTTAAAAAATTAACTGATATTAATCCAAGTTAGCTCATGTTTATTGTAATTTAAGTGGACAATCTTAGAATTTGGAATCTGGGCAAACTGTTCAATTAAAGACCAGTTGATTTCGCCCTGCATTTTAATTGTACAGATCATATTTTTTGTCATACCAGAATCAAGCCAGGTGTGAATCCATTCAAGAAGTCGCTCCGGATAGCAGATTACATCACTAAAAACCCAGTCTACTTTTCCAATTTCTTCTGGTTTTAAAGTAAAGGCATCATGAGCCTGAAATTTTACAAGAGGATTGTTCATTAATTCTGGAACAAGTTCTGCTCTATCTACTGCATGAACCTGAGCGCCCAACTGTGTAAGAACCCATGTCCATCCACCAGGACAAGCACCTGCTTCAAAACACTTCTGCCCTTCTGAAGGCAATTCTACGCCATAAAAAAGATTTGCAAGAGTAAGACTTTCCTGGATTTTTAAATAGGCTCTGCTTGGAGGATTTTCGTGGTCTTCTATAAAATGAAGGGTTCCAGCAGGCAAATACGATGTTGTTTCTCCAGAAGCGATTAAAGTATGTTCATCAAGAAGTGTGTATAATCCGATTGGTGATGTAGGGATTTTTACAGGAAATTTTCGTTCCTTCAAATTAATATATGGAAGTTTTTCCTGAATTAAATTGGCTCTTCTAAAACAGGTGTACTGATAGCCTGCCCAGTTTCTCTGAAGACTTTTTAATTCTCCAGCTGCTTCACCAATGGAATCAAAAGATAATTTAAAAGGGTTGATCATTACTGTTCTGGCCCAGTAAGGATAGTTGAAATTTGAAGCTTCAAAAAAGGCGTCTTTGTTTTCAAAATAAAGCAGATCGCCATATTGTTCAGAAGGTTTTTGAGTAAAATTAAATCTGTTTCTTAATTCAGATAAAAGTAATTCTTTCTGTTCAGGAAAAGGTAAAAATGCAATTCCTGATAATTTTTGAAGATGTACGCTCATTATAAAAGTTCCGGATTATCGTCTTGTGAAAGTTGATGAAGATATGAAATAAATTCGTGAAGGCGGTTTTCATCAGGAGAATAAAGATTCTGGAAACCAATTTGAGTTGATCCGCCAATTTCGTTTACCCACATAGGTTTGCACAAAAGCTGTAACGGTGGTTCATCAGAAGCTCTGGAAAGAGTGATTTTTAATTTATACTCATTTTCAATATCAAGAACAACAGGACAAGGAAAATGAATTTTACAGCCAGTTGCACTAATATCGTCCAAAACTCCATTAAGGGCACAAATCTCTGGGGCGTCAACTCTTCCTATTTCTGAATATCTGATGTTCTGTCTGTTTTCTTCCATAACTTTCTTTTTTGATTATACAGCAAACGGTTACTCTTTAACAACCATAACTTTTCTTGTCTCATCAATTCCGTTTCCGACAATTCGGATAAAGTACAAACCTCTTGCTACAATATTTCCTCTGTCATTTTTTCCGTCCCAGGTAAAGAAGTGTTCACCTGAAGAAACTTCTTCTCTGTTAAGATAAGTTACAATACTTCCATCAAGAGTCATTACCATAATATTGATTCGTCCGGCAGAACTTGTATTTACACGTAAAATTGTTTTTTCACCAATTGTTGGATCAATTACATTATTAAGAATTGTTGCTCCACCGCGCTGATTTCCAATATCTTTAATACGGAAAGACCACAAGTCAAAAGAAGTAACATCATTGTCATCTTTAAGACGAAGGGCGAATAACGGAGACTTTGTACTTACATCATAAGTTGTTGAACCAACGTTCAATACTGGAGAATGACAGATTGTATATGGAGAAGTTCCATTCATCAGACCAAAGAGGAATGAAACCTGTTTTCCAGGCTGCCATGTTTCTGCAGTAGATTCATCAATTTCAAATTTCAAGCCATCTGCAATATCGTTTGTTACATCATCAGCTAAAGTTCCGTCTACGTTACGGAAATTAGTATTCAATACAGGAGACAAAGCATATAAAGGTGTAGTGAATCCAGAAAGTTCAGGAATCCATACACGGGCATTTTCATTAAGGTCAATATTATACTGAGACGATGCCGAAAGTTCAGTTGGAGCATCAGTAAAATACATTCTGTAATCAGGTACAGTACCAGCAAGAACTGTGTCCGGAATTTTGGTAAACATAAGAACACTTTCTCTTGTTTTCAAAGTACCAAAGTTACCCTGATTTTCGCCCCAATCATGAACAGCCCAACTGTCATCTTCGAATACACCATCGTGAATAACATCACCACCTTCATTCTGGTAGTCTGGGTTATAGGCATATTCTGGCATAATTACATTTACTGCAAAATCAGAAATGGCATGGGCAGAATACATCTGCATATAGTTTCCTTCATAATCCTGAATAAAGGTAACGTGGCTGTTTCTGATATTTGTAAATGGGTCAAGAGATGTTGATCCATAATTATGACCGTTTACAGTTCCGGCTGCTTTTACTCTGATATAAAGGCTGTTTACATCTGCAAGAGTGACTGTTCTATTTAATTTTAATTTGATTCCAGTAAAGTTATTGTTAGATTTATCTCTTAACAAAACAGCTGGAGCGCTATAATCAATCTGTAATGCAGAACCAGAGTTTGCTGTAAATGTAGAAGAGATTGTTCCGATTTCAAAACAATAAGGGATAATCTCTTCAAATGATTCAGGAATTGTATTTGTCTGAGAAGAAGAGTTATCTCCAAACTTAATTTCTGTTGTAAGAGATTTTACAAACTCAATGAAAATTTCGTCGCTGCCAACTGGTGCAATAATAAGGTCAAAAGTTGGTGGAGTACGATTGATAGACTTCATATTTGAAGAAGAGCGTAAACGGTTTCCTGCTAAGTCTGTGATATATGAAGATGTATCATCATAAGAAACAGTAAATGTTGTTTCGTAATCAAGGTTAGTTTCGTTGATATATAATTTTAAATATGTATTGTCCTTTGTAGTTGGAACGTTTCGGCGAGGAGTTGATGAACCTTCAAAGATTGGGGCTGAACCACCAGGAGCAATTCTGTTGAACAAAGAACCTGGAACACCATCCCCAACTGCATATTTAAATTTTGTCTGCTGATTATAGAATGTACAATAGCGCAATCCACCTGTTGTATAATCTGATGCAGCATATGGTCTGGCACCACCAAGAATATCCGCACTGTAAGAAGTTGATTCATTCCATAAAGTACCGTTAATATCTTTACACCAGCCTTTTGCAGTAATCCAGTATCCAATATCACCAGGGTCGCTTGTTTTACTTGAAGTATTATCTGTAATGTGAACTTCAACACAATCAAGAACGGAACCTGAACCGCCACCAAGGATTTCGTAATAACTTTCTACTTCTGGCTGAGTTGCTTTATGAACAAACGCAAATTCTGGAGCACTTAAGTCCCACTTTCCGTAAATGCCAGCGGCTGTTGAGTCAATTGAAATCTGTTTGTTAGTATTGTTTCCAGAACCAGAATAAATTCTCTGATAATTTCCTTTAAGATCCACTACTCCTTTATTAAGATTATATGAACCTTCAGAAACAGTCTGAATTGTTACAGTTCCAGACAACATTTCTGCTTTTTCAATATATCCAATCCAGTTATTATAAGTTGAACCGCCACTTGAAACAGGATGAGCAGTATCAACATAACCGGCAATACTGATTTTTACACTGAATTTATCTGCACGGTATATTGAGTTTACATATTTGTCTGAAGCACCTGCAGTTTCTGTGTAAATCAAACCATTTTCAACCTGACCTAAACCTGCAAAAGTAACAGTTCCAGCTGTTGAAGAAGAATTGAAATCTTCACGAATTACACCAAAGTTTGATAAAACCTTAACATTCTGAAGGGCTGTTGGAGTTGTAACATTTGAAGCTTTAAGAGCAGCAATTACTGTTCCAGTTGTAGAGTCGGCAAAATCAACCTGTTCAGAATAGCGGAATTCAATAAAGTTATGAGCATCATAAGTCTGCTGGGAATTAGCACTGCCGGCATAATCTGCATGAGCTTCCTGGCCTGTTTTTACAGAAATTAAAGCAGGAGCAGTAGCATCATTTACAGCAGTAAATCTTTTTGCAACAGTTCCGTAATGTTTAATTCGTTTTCCAAAAATATCTGTTACGATATAAGTGTTATTGCTGTCTATTGCACGAGGAATCTGAATAAATGGAATTGAGTTTTTATGATTTCCATTTCTGTCTGTACTTGAAGCGGCACCAGAAGAAGTACCAGTTGCATCTGTGTTCCATGAATCATCAGTTGCGGCTTTTATATAGAAGTAATAATTACCAGAACTGTTTTCAGTTGTAATATCACCTTGAATTTCATTTGTAAGTTCTTCATCAAGATATACAGCAGAATATGAAGTTTCGCTGCCATTTGAGGAGTATTTAATGCTGTTTAAGTTTCCTGTAAATGCTGTTGAAGAAGAAGTGGCTTTTTTGCCGTTAAATTCACCATTGTAATTTCGTACAGGACTGCTGACTTCTACCAAAACTACATTATCACGAACAGTTTTTGCACTTACAATTTCAAAGAGATCATCATCCCAGTTTTTACATGAAGTAAGAGTACAGTTTTCTGCAACAATCTGAGATTTTGAAGAATCTTCTGCAGCTGCGGCACCATTGTGATTTCTTACGGTACTGTTATTTATAGTACAATTATATGCTTCTGCAAAACAAATATTTCCAATACTATTCTGTTTGATATTTATAAACCATTCTGAAGCAGCAGAAAATGTAACGCCATTTGCATAAAAGTTCTGACCACAATGAAGAACAGCACCACTGTCTGCAGAAAGAGAAGCTGAGTATTTTACAATAGACCCGTCTGGAAGCGAAGTTCCATCTGGGAATGCTGATTCAAAACTATATTTTACACTGCTTTGTCTTGGCTGATCATATCTATATTCATCAAGAATGCCTGTGTCTGTATCTTTAATATCATATGCAGGTCCAAGCAATACAATATCACCATCATCATTTTTAGAAGAAAGTGTACCAGAAAGTCTTATCTTACCACTGTAAACTGCAACATTTTTTGCAGACACTGTGCTTCCTGAACCGCCAATTGTAATTTCCCGTTTATTTGCATCAGCAGTTACACCAATATCAGAAGCAACAACAAGGTTTCCTGCAATTGAGATTGATTTTCCAGAAGCAGCAGAAATTGTAACAGCAGCGGCCTTTGTTTTTGTTCCATAAATGTAAACATCAGAGGCAAAAGAAGCTTCAGAAACAGATGTTGTTCCAGACAAACCGCCACCAAGCATAATCTTCCCACTGCCAGTCTGACTTAAAGAACCGCCAAATGTAATTGATTTACCATCCGCAGTTTTGAAAAGCCCGGTTGTATTTATTACAGCAGAAGCCGGTACAGATAAATCTGCTTTTATTAATGAGGATTTTTTTCCTGTATAATTTCCATTGAGTGTATAAAGAACCGCAGTAATATCAACATCATCATCACTAGAGAAAGCTGAAGTTTCAAGATTTCCAGTGGCATTGATTTTTACAGTTCCAGTTGAAGTGAAAGTTCCTGTTTTTACGTTACCAGAAGAAGAAATATCAATTCCAGTTGATGATAAAGCAGCTGTCAGAATATTCTTAGCAAGGATTTTTCCATTAATAACAGTTTCACCTGCTGTATGAGTAAAATCTTTATAATTACCGGCAGCCCCAATTGTAAAATTATTTCCATCTCCAGGAATAACTGTTACTTTTCCAGTTGTATTAAACACAACATCGTTTGAAATTACACCGTCTGTAAAACTGATATTTCCGCAACCAGCAGCATCTGTAAATGTTCCAATAGAAACAGTATCTTGAGCCGTAAATGATTTTGAAGAATTCACTTTTACAGAATAAGCAGTAATTCCCTGGAATTTGAAATCTGTAGCAGAACCAGTTAATTCAATTTTATTGTCTGCTTCAACATCAGCGGTAAAGTCCATTGATCCGGCAGTTTTTGTTACAGTAATATCGTAATATGTATGAATACCATTAAATGTATTATTTCCAGTTCCTGCTAATTTAATTTCTGGTGTTAATGTATATGACCAGCTTCCTGCAGCATCTGAATCTGTAAAATTACCGCTTGTTGTGATATTTGCATTCTGAACATAATCTCCAGAGTTTGTAAAATTACCGCCAGCAGTAATTGATTCATTCTGAGAATAATCGCCTGAGTTTGTAAAAGTCTGGGTACAAGTTAATACACCATTTTGAGTATAGGAATCTGTATTTTCAAAAGTTTTCTTTACTTCCAAAGTTCCAGTTTGAGTATATGTTCCGCTGTTTGTGAATGTGCCGTTTACAGTTGAATCCCCAGTCTGGAAATATGTTCCTTCATTTGAAAGATTTCCAGTAAGGGTAAGGTCTTCATTCTGATTAATTGTGCCAGAAGAATCATTTGTAAGATTAGCACCAGAAACATTGCTTTCAAAAGTTGCAGTTCCAGCATTCACAGTAACATCTGCACTACACTTCACTTCCTGTTCATAAGCAGAAGTTCCGCTTACATGAGAAAGATTTTTTATATCAAGAATAACTGAGTAAGTTACATTGTTTTCGTTAATTAAATCTCCGGATAAAGTAAGTTTTACATCACTTCCGGGTGTTACAGGTGTGATTGAACCGTCATTACCAAGTTTTAATGATGCTGCCTTGATTGTATAATTTGATTCAATTACTGCATCATTATTAAAAATTACATTATTAAGAGGTTTTGTATTTCCAATTCCCTGTGTGTTCAGAATCTGGATTGTTTTTCCACTGCCACAAATAACACTCATATCGCAAGGATCTGTCTGACAGTTAATGCTTCCCTTATTTCCATTAGTAGGATGATCTTTTATTATAAAATTTCCACCTACATCAAAGTCTGTATTCTGAACAAGGATTGCAGGATAACTGATGATAAAATCATCGCTTGAGGAAATCTGGATTGTGCCGCCGTATCTGACTAATTTTGCTTTTTCAATAGTTAATTTATTTGCAGTAAACAAACCGTTTGGAATTACAATTTCATCGTTACTTGATAAAGTTAAATTTGAACCATTAGCCTGAATTCCTTGTGTAAATTCAAGTTTCTTGTCTGATTTAATTTCTGCCGCATTACTGATTGTAACTGGTCCTGTGAAAGTGATTTGTCCGCCAGTTTCAGTTGCATCAATATGACCATCAAGAAGAGTTTCGCCTAATGTAATATTTTTTCCGGTTACTGTACCAGTTATTGTTGTTTTTCCAATTTTTATAGTTGAAGCAGAAATTCCTTCTTTGAAAATTGATTCGCCAGCAATATCAATTTCTTTAGCAGTAACAAGTTTTTCAAAAGTAAGAAGGACTGCATCTGCGGTTCCTGTAATCTTATTTGTGGCAGTTACTGTTCCATTAAATTTTGTTGTAGCAGCCAGAGTCAAATCTCTTACAGAAAGATCATTTTCAAAAGTTTTTACACCAGAACCAGCCGCAACTGCAATAGAAAGATAAGTTGTTAAAGGATTTCCAGTGAATGATTTTGCACCGGAACCTGCCATAATAAGAGTTCCTGTTCTGAGCCAGTTTCCGTCGTCTGTAAAATTACCTTCAACTGTAAAGTTTCCGCTGCCACTTAATGTAACACCAGTTCTGTTTGTAAAGTCACCCTGAACTGTTATGTTTCCCGCACCAGTTACAGTATTATTATTATCAAGAGAACCTAAAGTTGTTTCACCGCCAAATGTTGTTGTTCCGTTATTTGTGAAAATGCCAGTAACATTTGTGGTTCCATTAAATTTTGTTGTTCCGTCTGCAATTACATCACTTAATGCATTTACAGTTCCAGAGAAGGTTGTTGTTCCTGATGTAGAAACACTTCCTGTTGCAGTTACTTTTGCGCCGAAAGCTGTTGTTCCTGTTCCACTTGTACTTATATCAACTGCATCTACTGTTCCATTAAAAGTTGAAGCTGATTGAACATTTAATGTTGTTACGCTGAGATTATTTGTAAAGGTTGGTTTTCCGGCCCCTGCTGCAACTTCTATTTCTGGATAAGTTGTTGAAGGATTTACTGTAATTGATTTTGATCCTGCTCCTGAAATTAAAATCTTTCCTGAACTTGACCAGCTTCCATTATCTGTAAAGGCTCCATTTATTGTAAGATCCTGATTATTTGCATAAGTGCCACTTGCATTATTAGTGAAACTGCTTGTTACTGTAATGGCTCCTGTTCCACCAAGAGTTCCATTATTAATAATTACAGCAACAGTCATGTCATCATTAATATTTGTTGTATCGTTTACAGTGAGTTTTCCTGAAATTGTAGTTGAAGAAGTCAGATTTGTTATTCCGCCAGTAGTAACATCTTTTGCAGAAACTGAGCCCTGTAAAGTAGTATCAATAATTGTAAGTAAAACAGAAGATGTAACATCCTTTTCAAAAGTTGCACCATGACTTTCAATAGTTGCACCTGTTACAGTTTCTTTAAATACTGAAGGTTCATTTACAGTAAGAGAAGTTACCTTTAAATCTGTAACAAAAGTTTTTATACCAGCACCAGCAGCAACTGCAATTGCAGGATAAGTAGTAGAAGGATTTCCTGTGAAAGATTTTGCGCCAGAACCAGCCATAATAAGTCTGCCAGTTCTAATCCAAGTTCCATTGTCTACAAAATCACCTTCTACAGTAAAGTTTCCGCTTCCTGCTAAAGTTACCCCTGAATTATTTGTAAAGTCACCCTGAACTGTTATGTTTCCCGCACCAGTTACAGTATCATTATTATCAAGAGAACCTAAAGTTGTTTCACCGCCAAATGTTGTTGTTCCGTTATTTGTGAAAATGCCAGTAACATTTGTGGTTCCATTAAATTTTGTTGTTCCGTCTGCAATTACATCACTTAATGCATTTACAGTTCCAGAGAAAGTTGTTGTATCGTTTGTTGTTATAGTTCCAGTTACTTCAAGGGTTGATGATGCAGTGAATGTTGTTGCGTCAGAAGTTGTAAGGTCTCCTGCTACAGTTACAGCACCAGAGAAAGTTGTTGTTCCTGATGTTGTTATATCTCCAGAAGCATCTACCTGGCCACTGAATGTTGTTATTCCTGATGTTGTTACATTTCCAGTTACTTCTACGCTTCCTGCAAAAGTTGTTGTTCCGGCTGTTGATATAATTCCTGTTACTTCTACATCACCATTGAATTTGACAGTTCCAGGACCTGCAGTTGTAATATCTCCTGTAGCTGTTACTGTATCGCCAAATGTTGTTGTTCCAGTTCCGCTTGTAGTAATATCACCAGCATCCACAGTTCCTGTAAATGTTGATGCAGCCTGAACATCCAAAGTTCCAGCATTTACATTACCAGAGAAAGTTGAAGAAGCCTGAACGTCCAGAGTTGCAGCTGTTACGTTTTTTGCAAAAGTTGATGCACCCTGAATATTCAATGCAGAACCGTTTACATTATCTGCAAATGCTGAGGCAGCAAGAACGTTCAAAGTTGTTACATTCAAATCATTAGAGAATGTTGGTTTTCCAGCTCCTGCCGCAACTTCTATTTCTGGATAAGTTGTTGAAGGATTTACTGTAATTGATTTTGTTCCTGTTCCTGAAATTAAAATCTTTCCTGTGCTTGTCCAGTTTCCGTTATCTGTAAATGAACCTTTTATTGTAAGGTCCTGATTATTTGCAAAAGTTCCGCCTGCATTATTAGTAAAACTGCCTGTTACGGTAACCGCACCTGTTCCAGAAATTGCGCCGTTATTTGTAATAGCTGCAACAGAAAGTTCATCTGCAATATTTACAGAACCATTTACTTCTATATTAGAATATGTTGTTCCTGCTTGAGGTGTAAAAGTACTACCAGCGCCATTAAGACTAAGTTTTACAGTTCCAGACACAGTTCCATTATCAGTAAAGTCACCATCCAGATTAATTGAACCACTTCCTGACAAAGTTGCAGTTGTCTGATTTGAAAAATCGCCACCAATGTTAAAAACACCATTTTGAGTAATAGTGCCGTTATTTTCTACATCACCAGTTACCGAAAGACCGCCAGAAGCAGAAGTTGATAAGATTCCGTTATTTATGATTTTATCAAAACTTACTATTTCACCAGAAGTGCCACTACCATCAACAGTAATTGAAAAAGATATGCCAGGATTAATTGTAACAGTTCCTGCTGTCATAGAATATGTTAAATCATTTAATAGTAAATTGCTTGCAATAATTAAATCGTCAGTTGTACCCGCTGCCTGACCAGGAAATCTGAAATTATCATCTTCCGCATTGCCCCATGTAGAACCATCATCAAGACTATATTCCCAGTTATGACGGTTAAAAGGTCCCTTATCAGCTTCACCATAATCAATAAATCTGAATAAAGCGGCAAATGCACTCTGAGCAAAAAACAATGACATAATCATAGTGGCAGCCAGTGCAGCGCTTTTTTTAGAGAAAACTGATTTTTTTGGAAAAAGAAAATTCCTCATCATCTAATTATCGGTACATAAATAATAATATTCAAGTAAAATATAAGTAACACCCTTTGAAAAAATAATAAATTTGCCCTATAATTTTATTATGTTCTCACAGAATAAATGTCTGGTACATCATTGCAGAAACTCAGCCCTTTCAACTTTTGATTCAGAGGGAAATCTTACAAACAGTAAAAATTATTGTATTGACCATGCGCCAGATCCTGGAAAAGTAAAAGAAGATATTTACAACTACATTCAGACTCATGACAAAATCATTGGTCTTAATGCAAACGGATTAATCTTCAAAGACATTGATTTTTCAAACAAGCAGTTTTTTGGCTGCAATTTCTTCCATTGTACATTTGTAAATATTCATTCCCAGAACGTTTTAATGCGAATGTGCATTTTTGATTTTTCCGTATTTAATGACTGCAACCTTACTCAGAATAATACACTTTTCACATCATTTTCCGGCTGCACTTTCTCTAATACCCTTTTTACTTCCAGCGATATGATTCAGTGTAATTTCAACGGAATGAAAGCATACCAGAGTTCCTTTGATGATTCAGACCTTTTTAATTCAAGATTCATTAATTCTGAACTTGTAAACACATCATTCAGAAACTGCAACCTTAAAAAGGCACTGTTTATAAACACAACAAGAACAAACGTATCATTCAAATTATCAAATACAAGAGAAGCGGTTTTTTCACCAAATGAAAATGGAGAAGAAAACACAGAGGAAGCTTTATGAAAATATATTTCCATTTAAATTTCAGCGGCTTTTCAAACTGTTACCTTGTTATTAATGAAGAAGCAGGAGAAGCTATCATTATTGATCCGGGTGAGATTACAGAAGAAATCATTTCTCAGATTGAAGACAATCACTACAACCTTACAGCAGTTTTGATTACTCACAATCACGGAAGCCATGTTGACGGCATTAAAACATTAAGAAAAATCTATACTCCAAAAATTTATGCTGCGGACTGGGAAATTGCCGGTAATGATACAAACGTTATTACAGGTGACGGAAAAATTAAAATTGCCCAGACAACAGTACAATATATGTCAGTTCCTGGTCACACTTCTGATTCAGTTGTATATGGAATTGGAAACGTATTATTTACAGGGGATGTGCTTTTTGCAGGTTCAATGGGAAGTACAAACTCAAGTTACTCAAAATTTATACTTCATTCCAATATTGAAAATAAAATTTTCTCTCAGCAGGATGGAATTATACTGATGCCAGGCCATGGACCTCCATCAACACTGGCAGCAGTAAAAGCCTTTAATCACGATAATTAATAAAGATTAATTTCTGGAAATCAAAGCAATGTTTCCAGCAATTAATCCGTATTTATCAAAAATAAAATCATTCAAAATAACACCAGCCTCTTCAAAACCAGCGCCATTTGTTCTTATAACGTAATCGCAAAGATAAGGAGTAAATGCTTTTACAGTTCCCCAGTTTGCATGATTTACAAAATACTGGCCGATGTTTCCAACTCCCTGCTGCAAAAGATAAGCCATGAATTCATTTTTCATAAGATAATCATCTTTAGTGTCATAACCCAACTGAGGCTGAGACTTAAAGTAATCAATAAGGAATTCAAGAGATAAAGGATCCATTGTGTAATAAACAGCAGCAACAAAATTTCGGAATTCTTCATCAATAAAGAACAAAGTATGCCATGCTTCGTGCGCAACTAACTGCCATCTTAATGAAGAATAAGATTCCTGAGAAATAGAAACAACTGCACCAGCACCAGGCTTTACAAATTCGCCATCAGCAATAAGAAGGCCATTTTTAAGAAGAATCTTTTTAAGAAGCAATTCTTCTGGATTAAGCTGAAATTTTGTTTTTGCAGCAAGATTAAAGAAATCTGCAAAAGTTTCTGGTCTGTAATCAAGGGCATTAAATCCGTGCATTGAGCCAAGTTCTTCGTTTGTAAGAAGTTTGCCTTTATAACCTTCTTTTTCTGCAAAGAAAGCAAGACGTCTGAAGAAATTATCCTGAACAGTATAGTTTCTTGTATCAAAATAAAGGATTCCAGGGAAACGGTCCCATTCATAAAGTTCGTAATCCTTATTTCTCCAGTTATTAACATTCCAGTCAAGAATTAATCCAGGTTCAGTGCGAACAGGAATAATAACTTCGTTAACATAATTTTTTGCATCAGCATAATTAGAAGGATTCTTCATCAAAATACCTTCAACACAAACACGGTTTTCAGAAATTTCAACTCTTGTAAAAGGATCTTTAAATGTGGCAGTAGGAACTGTTAATTCTTTAGCAGCCGCTACATTTTTTACTTTGATTTTTTCTCCGCCAACGTTCAACTTAACAAAGATAGATTTTTCCAAAGTAGAAAGATGTTCTGTTTTATCTGAAAGTTTGATTATAAAGTCTGGCATAAATCCAATCTTTGTATTCTGAGGAGCAAAAATTAAAGAACCGCCAGTAAAATCAAAATCTTTAAATGAATTGTCAAAATAACCGCCGTTGCTTGAATAACCAAAGAATGGAACTTCAGAAGACAAGTCAAAACCAATTACAGCTTCACCAATATATGCCGAAATAATTCTACATTCACAATCTGATGAAACATAAAAACCGTCTGGAATCTGAATAGAACCGTTTGGCTTTTTTGCAAAGGCAAGAGAAAAATCAATTACAGCCATGCCTTCAGTCTGATTAAAAGCAAGGAGTGAAGTTTCGTCGGCCTTAATTACAATATTAGACTGCCCGTCCTGTTTAGTAAAAAATCCATATTCAAAAGCGATATTCTTATTCTGGAAATTTTCAGCCTGTTTTTCAGAAAGAGAAAGTCCTACTCTGATAACCAGAGCCGCATTGGAATTCTTTTCAAAAGAACTGCCAAGAATAATACGCTGATTATTTGAAAATTCGTATTGCGCACGAGAAGATTCTTTAATAAAGGAATTCTTCGCCTCAGAATTACAATAAATAAATTCTTCAACAACTGCAGGATTTTCAGTTGCAATTCCAAGTTTCTGTGTATTACCCTTTTTATTCATAAAAACAAGGGCCAGAACAACATCAGCCAGAATAAAAAGTCCAAGACAAATCAAAATAATAATCAATGCTTTCTTATTAATCTTCATACTTTATACTTTAACATTTTTTTCTAAAAGTTTATACTATTTATATGATTGTTCTGGCATTTAATGAAAACGACCAGCTGCAGATTGTGAAATTTCAAAAAAAACTTGTTCAGCAGCTGATGGAGATTCCCCAGTTAAAAGACGATTTTTCAAAAGGGAATATTTTTATTTACAGACAGATTCCTCTTCTTCCAGAACTGACTTTCCTTGAAAAACCAGAACAGGCAAAAAATATCACTTCAGTAGAATTTCTTCCGGAACTGGCAGTAGAGATTTCTTCTACAAAAGAAAATCTTTCCGGCAAAAAAAGCATTGCAATTGTAAGCACAATTAAAATTTCAATGGATAGAGGGACAAACATTTTTTCTTTAAAACTTCCGCTGGCAGAAATTAAAGGGAAAGACTTGGAGACAATAAAAAAAGGCACAGAAGCGTCTATTAAACTTCTATGCCCTTCTCTAACTGCCCAAAAAGATTTTCCTTCAACAGTAAAAATCTTCAGGATAGCAGAACAGATTAAATTATCTGAAAATGCCACTGCACTAAATAATGCACAGTGGATATCACTTCATAATAGATGAACCACGGTCCAGTGCAGTTAAACCTGTCTTTACGTATTCAAGAATTCCATAAGGTTCAAGCAGGCGAATAAGACTTTCAATCTTATCTTCACTACCAGTTGCTTCAACAACAACAGATTCAATACCAACATCAACAATGTGAGCTCTGAAAATATCACATGTTTCAATGATAGTGCCTCTGTTTGTTCCTTCAGCTTTAACTTTAATCAAAGCCATTTCACGCTGACAGCTGGAACCTTTTTCGCACTTATGGATAGAAATAACTTCAACAATTTTTGCAAGCTGTTTCTGAATCTGTTCAAGAATGTATTCATCACCCTTAACAACAATTGTCATACGAGACTGTCCTGGAACACCAGTTTCACAAACAGTTAATGAAGCAATGTTATAACCACGGCGACTGAACAAGCCTGAAACGCGGCTAAGAACACCAGCTTTATCTTCTACTAATACACTTAAAACAAATTTATCCATAAATTGCTCCTTATGTTAACGTTCTGGGTTGAACGAAACTGTTCTTAAAATATCACCAAATACACCGGCAGCTGTTACTCCAGCACCTGCACCGTATCCGCGAACTGTTAATGGAATTGGCTTGTAGCGTTCAGTGTAGAATACGAATGCGTTTTCACCGCCACGTACACTGTACAATGGATCAGTTACTGGAACTTCCATCATACCAACACTTGCTTTTCCATCTTTAATTGTGGCACCCATACGAAGAACCATGTTCTTTTTCTTAAGTTCAGCCATTTTCTTTTCAAAGTATTCATCAACTTCAGGAAGTTTTGCCATAAATTCATCTACAGTTCCACTTGCATCAAAGCTGTCTGGGAATACTTTAAACATTTCAATGTCAGTAAGTTCAATATCGTATCCAGATTCGCGGGCAATAATCAAAGCCTTGCGTGCAACATCTTTACCTTCCAAATCATCACGAGGATCTGGTTCTGTATAGCGAAGTTCTTTAGCTTCTTTTACAGCCTGACTGAATTTAACACCTTCATCAAGTTTACCAAAGATGTAAGAAAGAGAACCAGACATAATTCCGTTAAAGCTTTCAAGTTTATCACCAGATTTATAAAGGTTCTGTAAAGTATCAATAATTGGAAGTCCTGCACCTACGTTTGTTTCATACAAGAAACGACGGTTCATCTTATTTGCAGTGCGACGCAATTCATGATAGAAATTAATATCCATAGAGTTAGCACGTTTATTTGGAGTAGCAATGCTCATACCAGCGTTGATAATATCCAAATAGCGTTCTGGTAAATCATAAGAAGCTGTACAGTCAACAAATACAGGATTCAAAGGTTTCTTTTCTTTTACAAATTTAATGATGTCATCAACGTTCTGTGGTCCAAATGGGAAGTCTGGCTTTTTCATCTGGTCACGCCAGTTAGAAAGGTCAATTCCTTCTTCATTCAAAATCATACCGTCAATAGTTGTGATTGCAAGAACCTTAATATCAACATTTTCTTTAAGAAGTTTTTCTCTCTGGTCACGAATCTGGTCAATCATTGTTCCACCAATTGTACCAGCACCAAATGCAAATACTTCAATTGTTTGGGCTGTGTGGAAGAAGAACTGATGAACTGCTTTTACAGCTGTGTCTGCATATTCATTTTCAATTACAGCAGAAATACATCTTTCGTTTGATCCCTGAGCAATAGCAAGAATATTAATATCCTGGCTAGAAAGAGCATTAAAGAATTTTGAAGCAACACCGCGGTTAGCAATCATTCCGTCTCCTACTACAGAAACAATTGCACAATCATGACGAACTTCAACTTCATCAATAAGTTTTTCGCGGATTTCCAATTCAAATTTCTTTTCTACAGCTTCTTTTACTTTTGCAGCTTCATCATCTTTTACACAGAAAGAAATTGTATATTCAGAAGATGACTGAGTAATCAAGAGGATAGAAACTCCTGCACTTGAAACAGCAGAGAAGATTTTACTAGCCATACCAGAACGGCCGCGCATTAAAGAACCGCCTACAGAAATTAAAGCAACGCGTTTCAAAGATGAAATACCACAAATGCTAGATTTAGCACGGCTTTCAAAAGGACCTTTACCAATACGAGTACCACGAGCAGAAGGATTATGGCTGTTCAAACTCCAAGCTTCAATTCCTTTTGCCTGAAGTGGAGCAATTGTTTTTGGATGAAGAACTTTTGAACCAAAGAATGAAAGTTCCATTGATTCTTCATAAGTCATATCATCAACAAGAATAGCATCCTTTACAACACGAGGGTCTGCAGTATAAACACCGTCAACATCAGTCCAGAATTCTACACGTTTAGCACGCAAAGAAGAACCGATAATTGCAGCAGAAAAATCTGAACCATTGCGGCCCAAAAGTCCCATAACAGGTTTTGCATCTGCACTTGCTTTATAACTACAGATAAATCCTGGGAACAAAAGAATGCGAGTCTGAGTAGGACTAGCACCATCGCGGAAAGGAGCACAAGCTTCGTTACAAAGAGCGTAATCAGCTTCTCCTTCTTTTTGATTTGTATTTGTATATACGAATTTGCGTGAATCAAGGAAAATTACACTCTGTTTTTTAGCAAGAAGAACAGCTTCCATAATTGGAGCAGAAAGCAATTCTCCCATACCCATAATACGGCAGTGAACTGTGTCTGGACATTCACCAAAGCTTACACAGCCTGCAAGGAGTTTTTCCAATTCAACAAAGTTTGGTTCAAGTTTTGCCATTGTCTTTTCAGCATCAAAACCAGGAAGTTTAGACTGAAGTTCAAGACAGATTTCATTGTGAGTGTTGCGTAAATCTGTAACATAATTAGCCCCAGAAATGCCGTTGATAGTTGCATCAATAGCAGACTGAAGATTGTTAGAAACACCAGCACAAGCGCTAACAACAACACTAATACGATCTTCTTTTGCACGATTAATAATGATTTCGGAAGAAGCCAAGATACGGCGGGCATTGGCCATTGAAGTGCCGCCAAATTTGAGAGTAATCATAAATACCTTCTTATTGAAAAACTGCAATTTCCCCGTTCACCCGGGCGAGCAACCAGCAAGAAAATCAAGCAGGAGTCAGCTTTCAACTAGCATTCAATTATAAAAATTGTAGTTCAAATATTGTATAACTTTTGAAGAGGAATGGCAATAAAAAAAGAGCAGCCCGTTTATGGACTGCCCTTCATAAGTTTTGTTTAGTGTGACTTATTTTTTAAGAACTGCACCTGCAACAGAAGCAATCCATCCGGCAATGATCATATAGAATCCGTAAGTTGCAGCTTTAAGGAATCCTTTTCCAATCAATTTTGAAAGCCAGCTGTCATTGAATCCAATAACAAGAATAACACCACCAGCAACACTAAGAATTGCCCAGATTAATCGATACTTTGCAAGAGCAGGTACAAAGCAGCTTAACAAACCAAGTACACCACCAGCAAGAATCAATAATCCGCCAATAGTAACAAATCCAAAATGATCAAAGTTCAAGAAACTGAAACCATTTGAAGATGATAAAACACCTTTAAAAACTGGACAACAGAATCCAATAACAATCAATGCCATTCCAACTAAATAGATAAGTGGAAGTTTTGCTTTTTTAGCCATACTAATTATGCCTCCATAAAAATTAAACTGTTATTCCTAATTATACCACCGAAATCCCGATTGTAAATTAGAATATATATCCTTCTCTAATCAACAGAGGAAGTTCAGGTTCGATGATTTGTTGTGGGAGGATAACTCTTCCTGGTAAAACAGTCTGATTATATTTGTGATCATTTCTAATACCATTATAGTCTGTGATTAAGAAATAATCATGAAGAAGAACATCAGACGGTACATCAGCAATAGGATCATCCCATGTTGTGTCACAGAAATACCATGTACCATTAATTCTGACATGATTCCATGCATGATTCCAATCATTTTTTGAATCTACAGAACTAATATATTTAGAAGGGATTCCCGCACAACGAGCCATAGCAGAAGTAAGGGCTGTATAACCTGCACAAACTGCCATTCCATTTTCTACAACAGATACAGCATCCTGTTTTTTTCGTTTATTACCAGCAGTAGAAATAGATGAATTATCATAATAATAATTGAGAACTATATAATCATGAATTGCCTGAAATTTAAGTTCCTGTGGTGCATTTTCTGGAAGACCATAAAGAGCTTCATTAGTAATATTCTGAATAAGATAATTATCACTCTGGCTTACATAAGAAGGATAAATATAACGACCGTCATTTGAGCCAGCTTCACTTACTGAATGTGGATGTGTGTTTATTGCTGTAATTGAATATAATCTAATATAATTAGAAGATATTATATCACCTTCACACTGATTTCCTTTTGAATCAACATAACTGTCGCTAGTAAATTTTGCAGCACAAACATCTACTGTATGTTCTCCCCCAAAAGGAAGCCAGATTCTAATGTCAAATTCCCCGTCTGCATAGTACACAGTATATTCATTATTTTTATTATTCTTTACAATAACGCAAAGCTTAGAATAATCAGAGAAACTTTTTGTACTAGGAATTACTTTTCCTTTCAAACGGAAATATCCATCAGCTGAAACAGAAGCTGTAGAAGGATATTCAAAAACTATTTTTCCATCATAATCAGAATAGTGTTTATCAAAATTTGTCAAATTTTTTCCATTATCACTCTGTGTACCATAATAAGTTACGCCACCAATTGTACAAGAACCTTCTGCAAACTTATTGGCAAAAATTGTTATTTCACCAGATTCTCCGCTTTTGCCATTACAAGTAGCTCTAATTTTTGTAGTTCCAGTAGAAGTTGCTTTAAAGTAACCACTAGAATCTACATTTCCATTTGAACATGAAAAACTAAATGCCTGTCCTTCTATAATTGTACCATCAGCACGTGTTGCATAAGCATTTACTTTAATGCGTTCACCAGCAGGACAATCAATATAAGTTTTCTGTACTGACCTTGGTGAAACAAATACAGAAGATACTTTGTTCTTTACAAGTGAAATGTCATCTAAAAATAAACCGTTTGGCCAATTTACCCAAGCATAACCTGTCTGATTATTTACTTCAAACGTAATTGAATTAGTTCCAGCTGGAATTTTTACACTTTTCAATGTCATTGAAAAACAAGTGCTACTATTTACAGGCACCTCAGAATATACAACTTTGTCATCTGCATAAACTTTGAATACAGGTTCTTCTGAGTTATTTGATCCATAAGAATTAGGAACGGCAATAAGAGAATAGCGGAAAGTAAGATAATTTTCTTCTGCAATATTATAATTAGTAAATTGACTCAGATTATTAATCTTGAGATAAGTTTTTCCGCTATGGCCAGCATCAATCTTAACAGCTTTAGAATTTCTTCCATCAAATAAATTTCTCATATAGTCAATATCTTTATGTTCATTCACAAATTGTGTTCTCACTACGTCAAGTGAAACTTGTTCCGCTCCTTGAGAAGCATAATTTATTTTAGAAGTTAATGTTTCCCCTTCAAAATCATCCCATAAAATTGTATCAGTTGAATCTGCTGGTTTATAAACAGGTTTATTCGAAGGTTCAAGTTCAGAAACCTCAAATGGATACAACGGTTTTGCTGAAGGCTCATGCCCACACGAAATCAACAAACAAGAAAGAACAGCTGCAAAAGATGCTAATTTGATTAATTTTTTATTCATTATAAACCCCTTAATTTTCTATTTCCAGAATGCTGCAAGCGCAGTACCAAAAGAATTAGCGTTTTTTTCATGAGTGCTTTTATTACACAAAACAACAATTGTAGTTTTAGTGGCTACATCATACATCAATGTTGAATTGTAAGTAAATGTTGAACCATCATGATAAATCATATTGTCTTTATATCTAAGACCATAGCCATATTCATAATTTTCTTTGGCTCTGTTAATAGTCATATCCATCAGCGATTTACGGCTTACGATTTTACCTTTAGAAAACTTCTGCATCCATCTGAATAAATCAACAACAGAAGAATTCATGCCGCCCGCACCCAAAGAATATTCATCTGGGAAAGAAAGTACGTTACCATTGTAATCATAGGCTTTTACATCAACATTTCCGCTTACCAGATTACTGTGTGTCATTTTACAAGGATCAAAGAAATGCTCCTGAACATATTCTGAATATGATTTTCCAGAAACTTTTTCCACGATTTTTCCCAAAAGTACATAATTCAAATTGTCATAGAAAAATAATTTGCCAGGATCTTTTGTTAAAGGCTGATTGTTCATAAATTTGAGCCAGAAATTGTCATCAAGATGATTTCCGCTTTCAAGAACTTTTAATCCTTCTGCAATTAATTCATCGCTAAAATAAATGTTTGGATTAATTCCAGAACGCATTGAAAGAAGATTTTTTATAGTAATCTTATCTCCATAAACATAATCAGGGAAATATTTAGAAATCTTGTCGTCAACCGAAAGCAATTTTTTCTCCTGAAGCTGCATAATTGCGCTGGCAGTAAACTGTTTAGTGATTGACCCGATTTCCAGATTTGAATTGATTGAAACTGGTGCCGATGAAGGATCTTTGGAATCTGTAAGACCGTATCCTTTTGCAAAAACAACCTTATCCCCTTTTGCAACAAGAACTGCACCTGTAAACTTTACCGAACTTAAATATGAATCTGAACGCTGACACAAATCTTCATATTTTGCATCCCAAACTTCAGTTTTAGATTCAAGCTGATCATCACCACATCCAGTCAGCCCCAAAAAACAAGCCGCCATAAAGATTGTAAATAAAATTCTTTTCATAAAATTTCTCCAATTTTTTATCTGGAATTCCATTATAACATCAGAATAATGATTTTTGAACATAAAAAAACCCCGCAAGAAAAGTTATATTTCCTCACGGGGCTCTTCATATAAAAATATCTATCAGTTTAATTAGTCTGATTCAACAATTCTGTCTGCTAAATCACCAGCATATCCGGCATGTGAATACCAGTCTGCCCATGCATCAACATAAGCCTGTTTACATCCTTTTGGAACATAGAATTTAATATCTGGGGAACATTCTGTAAAACAAGTATATGTACTATACATTGCAGGAGGCACAGGTCCTTCAAAAACTACTTTTTCAAGAGCTGGGAAACGGAAAAAAGATGATAATCTAAATTCTTTAAAAGAACTTGGAAAAACAACCTCTTTTGTTGCAGAAGAAGTTTGTTGTTCAAATTCACAGTTAAATCTTTGTAGTGTAGATGGGAAAACAAGTTTTTCAATTTTAGTTGCTCTTGGAAAGCCATTAACTGTTGTTAAATTTTTATTGTATAAAATTCCATCAATTGAAGTCACTTCATTATTGTCATCTGGAGCTATTATTTCTTCCAAAAGGCCGGCATTAAATGAATCAATAAACCAGCATTTTTTAGAAAGAATTACTTTTTTTACATTTCCTACAAAACTGCACATATCAAGTGAAGTATCTGATAAATCAACAATAGCATAGATAGGTATCCATTCTTCATCAACACTAACACCAATTGAATCATACGCCCCCTTCCAGAACACATTATCAAGTACTTCAATATCCACAGTTTCATCAGCATGGATATAAATCTCTTTACCAATATACTGACTCATGATTTCTTCATTATTAAAGTCCTCGTAATTAGAACTGTTCAATTCAAGTCTAATAGTTTTATCAGTTGGAACATTACCAGCACAAGAAACAAAATTAAGAACTGAAGCTATTAGCAAACCGGCTAAAAGGAAATAGTTTTTCATAAGCTTTTTCATCGCTTTCTCCTAGAAAATGAAATTTCTCCAATTATATATACATATATTCAAGCAAGTCAAGAATACTGGTTTTATCAAATAACTCCTACAGAAAGGACAGCAAGAACTTCATAAGGCTTTTTTATCCCCAACAGATTTTTAATATATTCACCAGAATCTGTTCCTTCTAAAGTCTGTCTTTTTCTAATCTGAACCCAGCAGCTTCCAAGTCCCAAATCTACTGCAGCAAGATGAAGATATGTCATTGCAATAGAACAATCTTCAACCCATACATCAGATTTTTCTTCATCACCAGTCACAACAATGGCAGCACCCGCATCCTTCAGCATTTGAGACCCACCCGCCTTAGATTTTGCCAGAGCCTCCAACAGATTTTTGTCTTTTACAATAATATAATCGCAAGGCTTCTTGTTTCTGCTTGTTGGTGCCATTTTTGCACAATCAATCATTTTTTCCAGAATCTCATCCGCGATTTCTTCATTCTTATAAGAACGCACACTGTGTCTTTTATTAATTAATTCTATAAATTCCATATTATGATTATAATAAACAAATTTCAGGGCCGTTACAATTCAAGAACCGGTGTTCCAGGGCTTACCTACGGACGGTCCTGTCGGACCAGCTTCGCTGCCCTTCCATACCGGGCCCCATCCAAACATTATTAGTGCTGTGCAATAGGAGCCAGATAATAAAAAAGCCTCTCCCTTTCGGAAGAGGCTTTATCAAAAACTGAGGGGTCTGTTCCCTAGATATTTCTAGATTTTTTTTACTATTAGTTTCTGAACATTACTGGTGAACATAAACCCTAAAAATAAATACATCATCTGTTGCTATAACTGGTTTTACACTTTCGTCCCAGCCTGAACTAAAAGTAGTGAAAACATCATAGTTCACTTTAATTGAATTAATCCATTTTGTTACTGATTCACGATTGCAATTTTTATCAACAAAAAATTGTATTGCTTCTGCTTTAGATAAATTATATCCTTCGTCATATGAAGAATCTGCTGGCCAAGACTGGGATTTTGCATCAAAGGTATCGAAATCAGTACCTCTATATTCATTATTATACTCATCTGCACTTACTCGAACATAATTAATATCATAATAATAACTAGGTTCATGTGAACATCCAGTAATAACCATTGCTGCGCCTAATACAATAAGACCAGCTACAATTTTCCATAACTTTTTCATTGAAACATCTCCTTTATTAATTTTTCAATAATTAAATTATAACTTGTAAAAATTCTATTGTCAAAAAAAAAGGACTGCCTTAACAGACAGTCCTTATAATTCTAAAAATATGCTCTATTTAAGCTAAACTGCTTACACGCGTTCTGCGTCATATGTTTTAGCATCTTTTCCCATCATAACTACGATGCTTGTTCCATCCTTAATCATTTCTACTGGAACATATGGTGAGTCAACACGTTTTCCGTCTACTTCAACATATTCAACACCTTTAGAAACATGCTGTGGATTCTTTACTTCAATCTTAAGATTCATTTTTCTCCAGCGGCGTTCTACAGAGTATCCGTCCCAGTCATGTTTAATACAAGGATCAAAAAGCATACCATTGTACTGAGGTTTTACACCAAGCATGTACTGAGTAATTGCATAGTAAGACCATGTTCCAGCACCAGAAAGCCATGCAACACGAGTATTACCTGGGCGTTTAGAGAATGTAGAATAAGTTGTCTGACCTACTACATATGGTTCACTCTGGCGAATTTCTGCTTTATCGTTGTAAGCAGCAGGAATTGCAGCTTTACAATAATCATAAGCCAGGTCACCGTTACCAAGCATTGTTTCTGCAATTACACCCCAACCCTGTGTATGGTTGAAAATACCTGCATTTTCTTTAATACCAGGAAGGAATACTACAGAAGACATAATATCTGAACGAGTCTTAACAAATGGAGGAGCACAAAGCATTAAACCATAAGGAGTTGCAAGTTTTTCCTTTACAGACTGCATACAAAGTCGAGCCTGTTCTGCAGTTGCAGCAGAAGACATAACAGCCCAAACCTGAGTATTAAGA
>JAKSTI010000006.1 GCA_024402665.1 Treponema sp. | reverse complement strand
GACATAAAAAAAGTGTACCTCCAAAAATTGTCTCCAACTTTTGGGGTACACTTCACATCTGATGAAGTGCTGTTTTTTTTTATTATGAGAAAAAATTAGAATTCTCTGATAAATACCGTATTATATACTCCGATGTTGCTTGTTTCTCCACTGCCAAAAGTAGTTTTTCCCGCACCTGGAGCTATAACATAAACAACACAGTTCTTATTTGCTCCTTCAGATTGAGTTGAAGTAAATAAGTATGAAGGAGTTGAACTGTTTGAGCTAAAATAACGCAGTATTTCCTGACAGTTTGGGAGATTTTTTTCAAGTGGATATAATTCAGCATAAGTAGGAAGATACCATCCATTTTCAAATTTTGTTCCTTCAATATCTGCTTTAATAAACGATTTCATGTCTTTTGTTTTATAATATGCAGGATACAACTTCGCTGCTTCTTCTGGAGTTTTAATAGAAGGGTTTCCATTTGATGCTGGAATTCCAGTATCATTTAAATCTTCTTTGTCTAACCAGTCTGCAATCTGCTGAAAATTATCAGCACCATACATATCAGGATTTTCCGATTTCCATTCTAATGCTTCGGTATTACTAGTGTTGCGGCTGCAGAAAATACTTTCAACCATTTTATTGAAATAGTTACAGTCACCTCCAGAGGTAACAGGAATAGAAGAGAAATTAACAGTCATACCTAAAGTTTTTTTGCCAAGCAAATCAGTGCTTGTTCCAGCGTAGTAAATAACTGCAATTGCATTTTCTTTCTGTTCATTAGTAATTTCAGAATAAGGTGTTGCACTACCGTCATTGAATATAATATCTCCTACGGCTTTAGAATCAGAAGGTTTTTTTGACCCAATATAATTAACAGGTTCTTCTGGCACTTTATGTGAACAACTTGTGAATCCAACTGAAACTGCAACCAGCAGCAATAATAAACTAATCTTAATGAGTTTTGTCATTATATTCTCCTTTTTATCGTTTGATAAACTATAATAAAAATTCGACTAAATAACAACGTTACTTGGAAAACGGAGATAATGTCATTGCAACTGTAAGAGTTGAAAAAGATTTCTTCCATTCTAATTATTGCTTCTTTTTTTTGTTTAATGCGGTTCCTCTGAGTGAAAAACCAAAGAAAACACATGCAGCAAGAGCACAAATTATTGCAACTACATTCATTTCAGTACTTTCTGAACGATTTATCAGGTTACCGCACATTAAAAAAAGCCAGCCGATTGCTGAATAATTAAGAGGCTTTTTGTTCAAATTTGCTGTCTGCTTCCCCTGATTGTGAAGAATATTATTAATTCTTTTTTTTGTGATGTAAATCAAATAGCAGAACAGGAATACAAAGATTGAAAGAATCATAGCACAAACAAGATTTACAGTTGATTTAATGATAATTCCTGGAACAAAATTTACCATCATACATCCAAGTTCAATTAAAGCAACTACTTTATAAATGTTCAAAATCTTCTTTAAATGTTCAAGCTTGCTTTCGTCATCTGAATAAAGCTGGAATTCGCCTTCGCTAGTTTTTCTGCGCAAAACAACCCATGGTCCCCAGCAGCATACAATTTCTACACCAATGCTTTCCATGAATTCTTTGTATTTGTCTGAAACTTTGAATAATTTGTCTGATGTATCAATCTGGTACTGATATTCGCCAGGTTCGCATTTTTCAAAAGTATAAAAGCCGAGTGTAAAGCCTGTAATATTCCATCCTTCTTTAGCCATCTGGTTTAGCCATTCTGTTTCTTTTTCTGTATCCCAATATAATCTGAATTTTTTCATTTATTTCTCCTTTAATATGCCTCGCAACAACGGAATCGTCTATTTTTCCAATAATTTTGAATGTTCTAAAAGTTCTGCAAGTCTTTTGCATTCTTCTTTGAAGGCACCACGACCTTCTTCTGTAAGAACATATTCCTTTTTTTTACGAGATTCAGTTTCTTCGCTGTAAACCTGAATCCATCCTTTTGTTTCCAAAGTCTGAATAGCGCCATACAGAGTTCCAGCCCCCATATTAATGCGCCCATCTGTAAGTTCCTTTACTTCCTGAATAATCCCGTAACCGTGATTAGGATTTCTGGTTGCAAGAAGAATGTAAAATACAGATTCAGTTAGTGGCTGAGATTTGTCCATATATTATCATTTCTCCTCTTGATATATTGTTTAGTGATATAACGTAAGCCGATATATTATGATTGAAATATATCAGTAGCCGATATATTTGTCAATAGAAAATTTATTTTTCCTTGTAGCGATTAAACTTTTTTTGTATTAAACTTTGGGTAGAAAGGAGTTGGGATTGAAAATCTATATAGACTTTGATGATGTAATCTGCGAGACAGCAAAATATTTTACGATTATTGCAGACCAGTTGTTTGGAATTAAAGTGCCTTATGAAAAGATAAAGTATTTTAATCTTCAAAAATCTTTTAACCTTACAGATTCCCAGTATGATGAACTGATGAAAGCGGGGCATTTGAAAGAAAATCTTCTTGCCTATGAAGAAACCCCTGGAGCTTCGCAAACTATAAATAAATGGGTTGATGAAGGGCATGAAGTTTCTATTATTACCGGCCGTCCTTTTGATTCTTATGAACCTTCCAGAAAATGGCTTGATGATCATAATCTTAGTCGTGTGCCGCTTTTTTGTGTTGATAAATATGGAAGAGAGATTTTTTATCAGACATGTACCTACAGTATGACACTGCAGGATTTTTATTCAATGACATTTGATTTTGCAGTAGAAGATTCCCCATCCGCTTTTGAACATCTGCTTCATTTTGAAAATTGCCGCGTCGCAGTTTTTGACCGCCCCTGGAATAAAGATGCAGATTTCCCAAGTACCAATTTCTCCCGCGGAAACACCTGGGCCGAAATTGATAAAATGAAAGGGGAAGTTCGCAATTCCTAATCTCTAAAGAAATTTGTCCATACCCGGTCTTCTGGCATTTTTGGGAGGCCGAATTTTTCTTTTCCAAGATTAATTGATTTGATGAGGAAGCTGGCATTTCTGGCAAGAGTTCTGGCTGTCTGCATACCTTCATCATCTTTGATTGCTTCACCAGCTTCCCAACCATGACTGTTATTCCAGTACTGACTAGAAACAACTGGCATTCCGCAGTTTGTAAAGAATTTATTAAGAACATCAAAACTTGAAGTTGCACCACTACGGCGGGCACAAACAAAAGAAGCTCCGATTTTCATAGTCTTATCAAAATGTGTACTATAGAAAAGACGCTGTAAAAGTGCCTGAACAGAAGCATTTGGAGCTGCATAATAAACTGGTGATCCAACAATAAGACCGTCAGCGTTTTCAAATTTTGCGGCAACTTCATTTACAAGATCATTAAAAACACACTTGTTAAGCTGACGGCATTTTTCACAGGCAATACATCCCTGCATAGCTTTAGTTCCAATGTTGATGATTTCAGTTTCGATTCCTTCTTCAGAAAAAACTTTTGCCATTTCGTTTAATGCAAGTAACGTATTACTATTTTTTCGTGGACTACCATTTATCAATAAAACCTTCATATCCTATCCCTTATAAACATTGTCTTCCCACATTATAATATATTTTTCCAAAATCTGGAGATTATTGATAAAATTTTTTGTATAATACTCTAATCCGAAGCTGCAGTGCAGCTTCAACCACTATAGCAGGGGGGAAGGGGCGGCAATGAGCCCCAGCGAGAGGAACTGGAGTTTAAGAAGAAATTCTATAGGGGACAGACCCCTACTCTAATCCGAAGCTGCAGTGCAGCTTCAACCACTATAGCAGGGGTGCTGGGGCGGCAATGAGCCCCAGCGAGAGGAACTGGAGTTTAAGAAGAAATTCTATAGGGGACAGACCCCTACTCTAATCCGAAGCGAGGAAAAAAAAATGAGTAAAATTGCAGCTGTTTTTAAAGGGAATACAAAATGGAAACCTCTTTTTCTTTCTATTCTTATGATGGCCATTGGATACGGACTTCATAAAGGAATTATAGACAACTATCTTGCAGAAGTTGTTGGTATGAAAGAATTTGACCGGGGAGCTACAGAATTTTTCCGTGAACTGCCTGGCTTTATGCTGATTTTTATTCTTGCACTGTTTTATAAGTTTTCCGCAGAAAAGATGTATAAAATGGGCGGACTTATAATGATTGTGGGCATGGGTCTGCTTGCTTTTGTGCCTCCTTATAAAGCCCTGGTGATTTTTTCAATCTTTTTGTACTCAGCAGGTGAACATATTCAGCTTGGAATGAAGAATACTCTTTCTTTGGAATATTCAAAAGACGGGCTTGGGGGACAGGCTCTTGGATATCAGAATGCAATTTATCAGGCGGGAAACCTTTTAGGATATCTGGTTGTAATTGTTATTTTTGCTTTGTTTACTGCCGGAAAAATGTTCAAGCCTTTCTTTATGGTTTCTACAGTTTTTATGGCAATTGCTTTTATGTTTGCAATGAGACTTTCGGGAAAAAGTGAAACTGACAAAACAAAAAGCAGATTCTATTTTAAAAAGAAGTTTACAAAGTATTATATGCTGGAAATTTTCTATGGAGCCCGCAAACAGGTATTTTTTACGTTTGGCCCTTATGTTCTGATTTTATTTTATGGTGCAAATGCATCTGTCATAAGTTTGCTTTTTGCAGTTTCAGCAATTTCCTGCTTTTTCCTTTCGCCAGTAGTTGGAAAGATTGTAGATAAAATAGGTTATAAACCGGTTATGATTGGAGATACATTGATTCTTGTAATCGTTTGTTTCTTCTACGGATTTGCACATCATCTTTTCCCAAAGAATGTTGCCTTTATTGTCTGCTGCGTAAACTACGTTCTGGACTCAATCATCTCTCTTGCATCCATGGCTTCCAATGTTTACGTTCAGGATATTTCAGACAGCAAAGAAGAAATGCGAGCCACAATTTCTACAGGAATTTCTGTAAATCACATGATTACAATTTTCATCGCTCTTTTTGGCGGCGTTATCTGGCAGAAACTTGGAATAGAAACTCTGTTCATTGTGTCTGCAGTTCTTGGACTTTGCAACAGTGCTTATGCTGCAACAATAAAAAAGCCTGTTAAGGAATAAAAAATGAACAAAGAATGTTCAGAAATCGAAAACTGTAAGAAAATTTTTTTCGATGATTAAATCACAACTTTAATGTATTTTTTCCAGCTCTTTTGTAGAATATTTAATCAAGGAGAAGAAAATGCCAAAGTATATGAGAATTCAAGGCAGAGAGATTGCCTTTAAAACAG
The DNA here is from genome assembly GCA_024402665.1 of Treponema sp. Lineage (GTDB taxonomy): Bacteria > Spirochaetota > Spirochaetia > Treponematales > Treponemataceae > Treponema_D. Next base: position 90,130 of record JAKSTI010000006.1, on the reverse strand, counting down.
GTAAGCCTGCTGGACTTTTTGCACTTTGCTGGCGACGTATCCGCGACGGAATTTTTTCTGCGGAGGATGAAGCAGCTTTTCGTGCTGAAGACGAATGGTTCCGTGCAAATCTGCCAATTCCTCCTTTTTACGAAGATGATTTTAAGGGCGAAGTTACACCAATTACCTGGTTCAAAATTGACTGCCCTGAAGTAATGAAAAAGCACACTGCCGTGATTACCGGACTTCTGGATAAATATAACGTACGTTATGATATTGTTTACTCTGACTACGTTGGCCGCATTATTTATGAAGATGATTTTCAGATTGGAACAGTTGATTCTGAAATTACAATCCGTCAGATTACAAAAGACGAATTACCTTTGGTGCTGGATTTGATTCATAAAAGTTTTGCAACTGTGGCGGTAAATATGGGCTTTACAAAAGAAAACTGTCCGGGTCACACAAGTTTTATGCCAATGGAAAAACTTCAGAATTATTATGACTGGGGTTTTTTGATGTATGGTCTTTTTGAAGATGACAAAATGGTGGGCTATGTTTCACTGGCTAAGCAGCCTGAAGGACATTATGATTTGAACAATCTTGCAGTTCTGCCGGAAAACCGTCACTGTGCTTATGGTGGCCGCCTTGTAGATTTTTGTAAACAGAAGGTAAAAGAACTTGGTGCAGATAAAATCCGTATTGGAATAATAGAAGAAAGCTGGATTATCAAAAATTTTTACGAATATCACGGTTTTGTTCATACAGGAACAGAAAAGTTTGACCACCTGCCGTTTACTGTTGGCAGAATGGAATGGATAACAGATTAAAATAGGAGATATGTATAATATGAGTGTATCAGTTTTACCACTTACGATTTTAGATTATGATGCGATTTCTGCACTTTGGAACAGTGTGGGAATGTCTAAGCGTGCATTGAATCCAGTGGATGACAGTCGAGAAGGAATTGAACGATATTTGAAACGTAATCCCAATACCTGTTTTAAGGCGGTGACAGAAGACGGCCAGCTGGTTGGGGTGATTTTAAGCGGACATGACGGCCGCCGTGGAATTGTTCATCACCTTTGCGTAAACCCTGATTTTCAGCGCGGTGGAATTGGAAGTCTGCTTGTAAAAACAGCGGAAGAAGCTTTGAAGAAAGAGGGAATTCAAAAAATCTTTATTCTTGTTTTTGAAGATAATGAAAAGGGAAATGCCTTCTGGGAAAAACGGGGCTACAGTTTAAGGACAAATCTGAACTACAGAAATAAATCTTTGAACGACCAGATTCCAACCGGGGAATAATTTATGACAGACTTTGAACTTAAAATATACAGAATTGATGCCTGGCTAATTCTGTTTGTGTGGTAATAACTGTTATAATATCTGCAATTTTTCTTCCACAGTTTTAATCATCTTAAAATGTTTGTCATTAGTGCACACTGAACAATTATATTTAATGGCAAGGTAAGAAATGATTGCATCCTGGACCGGCACAATCAGGCCTGAATCCCGCAGTTTTGCTATGAACAGACCAAGTTGTTTCCAATCTTCATTTTGAAAAGGAAGAGAATCTACAGAATTTACAAAAAGTTCTATGGCTTTTTCTTCCTTTGCATTTTTAATTCCACGATAAAGTTCAGTAATCACAATCCCACACAAAACAACGGTATTCTGCTGTAAAAGAGACCAATGAGAATCATCTTCATTGTTTATCATGTCTATTACAATGTTTGTATCCAGAAGAATCATATTAAACTGGCACCTCGCAGTTCTTCGATGTATGAGGAATCCATTTGAACGCTGCCAATTTGAGAGAAGAAATCCGTTTTGTTGAAACTGGCAGATTTATTAAAACCTGTAGTGGAGGGTGCTGTTTCTGATGACTTTAAAGCATTGAGCTGTTCCTGTAAGCTTGTAATTGTATTCTGAAGCGTTGCAAGAATTTGAGCAAATTGCGTAATCATATTTGGAGACATCATAGTATCTTCTGAAAATATGGAACTTCCATAAGAAGGAACTGGACTGGCAACTTCATAGATATGCGAATGGGTTGCAGGGTTGCCATAGAATACATTTTTATGTTCAGAATTAAGTTCGTTATCTATTAAAGTTTTGTAAGAGACTTTATAGATTTTTGCCAGCTTGCGTATAATTTCTACGGGAGGTTCAACTTCACCAGATTCGTATTTCATATATGAAAGTCGGGAAATACCAAGAATCTTAGCCAGTAAATCTTGAGAATAACGGTTTTCTGTTCTGAGTTTTTTTAGTGTCTCTTTCATACTTCTAGATTATCAATGTTTGTTACTGATGTCAAGATAAATATATTGAAAAAGTAAATATAAATATACAGTATGATTGTAAAATATTTTCTTTTCTACAATATTCAAAAAAAATGAATGGGGCAAAGATAGAATGATACAAATTGCCAAATTCAGCAGGAACTTCCAGAAGCACCGGTATGACGGCTGGAATGTGTAGGAATAGTAATGTATATTATCATAAGAGAAATATATGACAGTAAAATTGATATTAGAAGCATTATGTAAATATATAGCAGGATTGGTTGTTGCAGGAGCGTTGATATTTGTTCCTGCTGGGGCATTAAATTATTTTAATGGCTGGTTGTTCACGGGACTTCTTTTTGTTCCTATGCTTATTGCCGGTGTGATTTTGATGTTCAAAAATCCTGAATTGTTGGAAAGACGTTTAAATGCTAAAGAAAAACAGAATGATCAGGGACTTGTGATTATGCTCAGTGGCCTTATGTTTCTTGCTGGTTTTATCCCTTTGTGTGGTAACTTATGAAAAAAGATCTGCTATTTTACGAAGCCTATGAAAGTTTTTATAAAATGTCTGAAAACTCAAATGCGTTTAGGGCTTTTTGCAGGGATGCATTTGGTGAAGATTTTTCTCAGGACGGCTTTAGTGATGTAAATCAGGTGAACATGATTCTGTCTTATATTCCACATGGGGATGCCACTAAGGTTCTTGATATAGGCTGTGGAAATGGGAAAATGCTGAAATATCTTCAAAAAAAGACAAACTGCAGTATCTTTGGTTTCGATTATTCTGCCAATGCAATTGAAGCTGCAAAGTTGGACTCTACTGAAAACGCAGAATTTCAAGAAGGCATCATAGGTGAAATTGAATATCCTGAAGACTTTTTTGACACAATCATTTCTATGGACACCATGTATTTTGCTAAGGATATGCAGGCTTTTGTAGGTCAAATCAAGCGATGGTTGAAACGTGACGGAACTATATTTGTTGCATATCAGGAAGGCGATGTGATGCCTAAAACTCAAAATAAAGATTCAACAGTTTTGGCAAAAGCTTTTAAGGCTAACAACTTGGAATACGCAGTTACAGATATCACAAAACAAACTTACGAAATGTTAAAGAAAAAACGTCTTGTTGCTCAAAAGTATAAGGAAGAGTTCATAAAGGAAGGCAACAAAGAATGGTTTGATATGCTCATTGGACAGACAGATTGTGCTGCAGAGAACTATGAACACTTTTCAGCTGAAATGGCCAGATATATCTATATAGTAAAAAACGGAAAATAAAGTGAGATTAAAAAATGATTCGTGCAGTGATTTTTGATATGTATGAGACATTAGTAACAATGACTCGAAGCGTTCCATACAAAGGAACAAACATTGCAAAAGATCTTGGGCTTAAAGCTGAAGAATGTCTGTATGTTGGCGATGGAGGAAGTCGGGAACTAGAAACGGCACAGGCTGTTGGCATGAAGGCTGCTCAGGCGACGTGGTATCTTTGCGAGGGTTTTGGTCAGCTGGTGGGACGTAAGCCAGAGTTTGAACAGTTGGAAAAGCCTGAAGATGTGCTTGGGCAGGTGTGAAAATGCATAAACTTATTATTCTGCGTGGAAATTCTGGTAGTGGAAAAACAACCATTGCTAAAGAATTGCGAGAAAAACTCGGCAATAATACAATGCTCATTTCTCAGGATGTAATCAGAAGGGAAATTCTAAAGGTGCGTGATGGAGAAAATAATCCAGCCTTGCCACTTATACAGGAACTCTTAATATATGGGAGTAAGCATTGCGAGGTCTTTATTCTTGAAGGGATTTTGCATGCACAGTGGTACAAGCCTTTGTTTGAACTGGCGTTGGAATTGTACGGAGCGGATGTGCATGCCTATTATTTTGATATTCCTTTTGAAGAAACTGTGAAACGGCATCAAACAAGGCCGAATTGCAAAGATTTTTCTGAAGAAGACATGCGCAGCTGGTGGCTTGAAAAGGATTTTTCTTCAGTGTTGAATGAAATCAGCATTACAGCAGATATGGAAAAAGAGGATATTGTGAACTGGATTATGGATTCAGTTCATGAAAAAGGGGAATTAGATGATAGAAGATAAACGTCTGGTGTTTGACACGATCAGTCAGCAGTTTGATAAATGGCGGGAAAAATATACCCCTGAATTATTCGATTTTATTTTAAAAGAGTGCCAGTTGAATTCCTCAAAAAAATGTCTGGAGATAGGGCCGGGAAGCGGGCAGGCTTCAGAGTTTGCAATTAATTCTGGGTGTAAATACACTGCTATTGAACTGGGAAAGAATCTGACCGAGCTTATGAAAGCCAAATTTGGCGATAAAGAAAATTTCCGGATTATTAATGACGATTTTGAAAAGCACGACTTTGGAAATGAACATTTTGACTTGATTTATTCTGCTGCAACCATTCAATGGATTAATCAGGAAATTGCCTATAAAAAATGCTTTGAGCTTTTGAATGAAAATGGATATCTTGCAATGTTTCGAATGTGGGATGATTTAAAGTCACCTGATCCGGAACTTTATGAAGGAATAAAGACTGCAGTTCGTAAATTCGGAAAAATCCATATTAATTCCACTTATGTACTGGATTTATATCAGAAAAGAGTTCCTTATAATTGAATACCGCAGGAAGTTTCAACTTCCGAGGATATTCAATTGGTTCGCGCAAGCGAACACGTCAAATTAGTGTTTTCCAAGAAAACACATGTTAAACTGGACGGCGCTATTTACGCCGTTCAGTTTAAACCTTTGATAGATATGACTATTGAAGTGAAGCGGGGTAAACCGCTGTCCAAAAAACGCAATTCAGTATGGAAAACTAACAATCGAACGAAACCGCTACGTAAATCCAGAACTTTAGAAAACAAATTTTCATTTCTTCTTCATTAAATGCTATAATTAAAAGCATGAATTACGTAAATCTTGATAAAGAATGGACTTTTAGACGCGGGCTTTTGGACTCAATTGGCGGTCTTGAAAACCCCGGGACTGTTGTAAATCTTCCTCATGACGGAATGATTTGTACTGAAGTGCGACCTGATGCTCCTGCTGCCTTTGATATGGGGTATTTTGCAGGAGACCTTACTAACTACACAAAGTTTGTGGAAATCCCCATTGACTGGAAAGATGACTGTGTAGGCCTTTATATTGACGGTGCCATGTTGAATGCGTCTGTTGATATAAACGGAAGCCGTGTTTGTTTACAGCATTATGGTTATGCTCCTTTTTACGTTGATTTAACTGATTATGTTACTTTTGGTGAAGAAAACCGAATCACCATAAATTTGAACACAAGTGCAAATCAGACTTCCAGATGGTACACAGGTTCAGGACTTTATCGCGGAGTAAAACTTGTTCACGGACCAAAAGTTCACATTGCCAATAACGGGATTTACGTTCACACAAAAGAAGTTTCTGACGGCTACGCATTTATCACAGCCCAGGTGGAAGTTGAGAATGCCACTTCTGAAAATCGCCTTGTAGAAGTTACTGTTGAAATGTTGGAAGAAAAGAGCGGGGAAGTGAAAAAGACTGTAAAGCAGGTTATTCAGGTAAACAGCAGAAAATCTGAAACTGCCAGAATTGACTTTGCCCTTGAAAATCCTGTTTTGTGGGATGTGGATAATCCTTCCTTGTATACAGTAAAAGCAAGTGCAAAAAATCTTGGAGTTTACCGCACTCATTTGGTAAAAGATAAAAAAACATCTGTTGATGAAGCAACTGTTCTTTTTGGCATCCGCACAATTACTGCCGATGCTGTCCGAGGTCTTCGCATCAATGGGAAAACTGTAAAGCTGAAGGGTGGTTGTCTCCATCACGATAACGGACTTTTGGGTGCAGTTACTTTGTACGAAGCAGAAGCCAGAAAAATCCGTAAACTTAAGGAAGAAGGATTCAATGCCATCCGTACATCCCACAATCCTCCGTCTGCTGCACTTATTGAAGCCTGCGACCGACTTGGTATGTATGTTTTTGATGAAGCTTTTGATGCCTGGGGAACTGCAAAACGTGCCAGCGATTACAGCCTTTATTTTGAAACTGATTGGGAAGAAGATTTAACTGCCTTTGTAAAACGAGACCGTTCACATCCTTGCGTAATTTTATGGTCTATTGGAAATGAAATTCCTGAGCGGGGCGGATTGAACAACGGCTATACAACAGCAAAAAAACTTGCAGAAAAGGTGAGAAGTCTCGATGCCAGCCGTCCTGTAAGCAACGGAATCTGTTCAATGTGGGCTGGTCTTGATGATTTATTGGCCAAAAATCAGTACCAGGCTCAGAATGCTTTGGAAGATCCAAACTCTACAAAATGGGAAATGGTTACCGAGCCTTTTACAAACGGCCTTGATATTGTTGGCTACAATTATATGGAAGATTTGTACGAAGGTGATCACGAAATGTTCCCAAACAGAGTTATTCTTGGTTCCGAAAACTTCCCTAAAGAAATCGGCTTCCGCTGGCCTATGATTGAGCGCCTCCCTTACGTAATCGGCGATTTTACCTGGACCGCATGGGACTATCTTGGTGAAGCAGGAATTGGAAAAACTATATACGTAGAAAAAGATGACCCGCTAGCTAAAAAAATGCCTTGGGAAATCATGCCGCCTCAAACTACAACTTTCCCTTGGCGTACAGCATGGGATGCCGACTTTGACATTACAGGCCGCATGCTTCCTCAGGGTGCTTACCGCAGCGTAGTGTGGGGAAGTACAAAATGCCACTTATTCTCAAAACATCCTTCTACCTACGGAAAGGCCGAAATGGGCAGCATGTGGAGCTTTCCTTATGTTTACAAAAACTGGAGCTATACCGGCTTTGAAGGAAAACCTGTTGAACTTGTAGTCTATTCCAATGCCCATGAAGTAGAAGTTCTTGTAAATGGAAAATCACTTGGTAAAAAGAAGATTTCCACAGAACGCCCTTGGCCAAATACTGCAACTTTTGAAACAGTTTATGAACCTGGCAAAGTTACTGCCATCAGCTATATAGACGGAAAAGAAGTTAGCCGTGATGAAATTGCAACTGTTGGAAAGCCTTGCAAACTAAAACTTACTCCGGAAAAAACACAAATGTCTGCCGACGGGCACGACCTTATTTTTGTGAATATTGAAATTTGTGATGAAAACGGCGCTCTTGTTCCAGACGCAGAAATCCATCTGAAAGCAACTGTGGAAGGACCTGCAACACTTTCTGGTTTTGGAAGCGGAAACCCAATCACCGATGAAAACTACACCGACGACACAACAAAAACATTCCGCGGTCATGCACTTGCAATTTTGCGTTCAAGATATCAGACTGGAGAAATTACACTCACTGTCACAGCAGATAAAATGTGTGAAAAAATATTTTTGAAATCGGAGTAAAAATGATTCAGGATATTTTACCTTATAAATTAAATAATCAATTTGCAAAGGATGTTTTGCCTTCTGAAAATGATAAAGTAATGATTTTTTCTAATGGACAGATTATGGCCCATCTTGAAGCGGGAAGTGTATCTTTTCCAACTGTAAAAAGCTCATCTGAAAATGGTGTAGGAACTGAAAATCTGATTTATCTTTTTTCTATAAGTGATGAAACTGGAAATAAAGAATCGTATTATTTATATGAAAAAACAGATGTTCAAATTGCAGGGTTTGAATTTACAGATATCCGCCAGATCCGCGACACAGAAATGGACTTTATGTACAAAGTTATGGCTATGATGACAGCAAAACATCTTGCAGACTGGTACCGCGATACAAAATTCTGCGGCCGCTGTGGATGTAAAACTGTTCATTCAAAAACTGAACGTGCCATGGTTTGTACCGATGAAAACTGTGGTTATACAATGTATCCTAGAATCATGCCGGCAGTAATTGTTGGGGTTATAAATGGAGATAAACTGCTTCTTACTAAATATCGTAAAGGTTATGCCAATAATGCACTTGTTGCAGGTTTTACAGAAATTGGTGAAACTCTGGAAGAAACTGTTGCTCGTGAAGTAATGGAAGAAGCTGGTCTTAAAGTTAAGAATATCCGCTACTATAAATCACAGCCATGGGGCCTTGCAAATGACATTCTTACTGGTTTTTATTGCGATGTCGATGGAGACACTACAATCCGTATGGATGAAAATGAGCTGAAAGAAGCTGCTTTTGTAAAACGAGAAGATATTGTCCTTCAGCCAACAAAAGTGAGCCTTACAAATGAAATGATGATGCGTTTTAAAAATGGGGAAAAGTGCTGAAAGATGAATAAAAAACTTATCTTTTTTGATATTGACGGAACTCTCTTAACAGAAACTAAAGATCATCTTGTGCCAGAATCTACAACACGGGCTCTTGAATTGCTTCAGAAAAATGGCCATGTCTGCATAATCAATACGGGGCGGCCTTTAGCAGCTTTGGATGATGTAATCAAAAGTATAAAAGTAGACGGTTATGTCTGCGGTTGCGGAACTTATGTTAGTCTTGGAAAAAAAGTTCTTCTTGCAAATCATCTGGAAAAACAACTGTGTCTCAAAATTGTACAGGAACTTGACCAATGCAATCTTGAATGGATGCTGGAAGGGGAAACAGATCTTTATTATTCAGAAAAACCATACACAACATTTATCATAAACGAAGCCCTGGATCTTGATTCAAAAATTCCTGGAAAAGTTCACTGCATTTCAGAAAAAGACTATGACAATATAGTGTTTGATAAATTTATTATGGCAAAAAATCAGAAATCAGATTTTGACCGCTTTTACACAAATTTCAAAGATACTCTGACTTTTATTGACCGTGGCGGCTTTTACGAACTGGTGCCAAAAAACTTTTCAAAAGCAACCGGAATGCAGTTCCTGGAACAGTATCTGCAAATCGCTCATGAAGATACAATTGCAGTTGGTGACAGCACAAATGATATTCCAATGCTTGAATATGCACACACAGGAATCCTGATGGGCGGTGCAGATCCACAACTTCATAAATATGCAGATTTAATCACAACTTCCATAACAGAAGACGGCATCTACAACGCTTTTAAAAAACTCAAACTCATATAAATTATAGATTAGTCTTAGAATTTGATTCTTCCGAATCTGATTCCGCTTCCAATTGCACCAATGATTACAACCGCAATAACTTCTACTGTAAATACCATAGAGTAAATTCCCGCAGCAGTCTCACTGATTGTATTCAAAATTCTGATGATACTGAATTTTATTAAATTTGCGTTTTTCTTTTTTTCCATATATTATTATATGTTATGAAATTACGAGGAAAAACAATATTATTTTCAGTTATCAGTGTTGTGGTAACACTTTTGTTCACAAATGTTACTATTAATATTCTTGCAGGAAGAAATTTCAAGGAAGCATCTAGAACTTTTCTTGATACAAATTCCATCAAACAGAAACTTGATTTTCAGGGCAGCTTGAATGGTGAAATTAAACTTGCCATGCAGCTTGTATCTTCCCCAACTATTATTGACTATATGGAAAATCCAGGCAACGAAGAATTAAAATCTTCTGCCATGAAAGAATTTGCCAGCTATCAGAATTCTTTTCTTGGTAAATCAATTTTCTGGATTAATACAATCGACAAGGAATTTTATTCTGATTGTGCCTATGCCTATACACTGGATCCAGATGATCCTGCTCAGTACTGGTACAACATGACAATTAAAGAAACTCCAGTTTACAATTTTAATATCAACTACAACCCGGATTTAGGAAAAACTTTTATGTGGGTAAACGCAGTTGTTCATAATAAAAGCGGAAAAGTAATTGGAATTGCAGGAACAGGTATTCCTCTTTCTGATTTTGTTAATACAATTTACAAAAATGCCGGTGATGTTCAGGAACTTTTCTTCTTTAATGATGCCCTTGAAGTAACTGGTTCAAAAAATCAAAAACACATAGAAGAAAAAATTGACGTTTCAACTTTGTTCCCACAGATTAATTTTGCCGGAAAAAATCCAGTTGAAAATACTTATTATTCAACAAAAGACGGTGAATATGTAGTTGCTCCAATTCCTGAAATCGGATGGAATATTCTTCTTGGATTCCCTAAAAGTGGTTTTGACAATTCTGCTTCAAACTTTGTAGCAATCGGACTTGTTCTTATTGTTGCAATTATTCTTGTAATTTTCCAGATGTTTATCTGGAGCATCATTAAACGAATTAAACATGTTCTTAAAAATATTGAAGAATACGGAAAAGCAATTGCAGAAGGTAATGCTGATTTAAATAAAACAATCCCTGTTAAGTCTAATGATGAAATTGGGCAGATGGCAGAAGGATTCAACGGCTTTATTGAAAAACTCCGTGAAATTGTAGGAGACATGAAAACTTCTGAATCTGTATTAAATGAAGCAGGTGTTACTCTCAACGAAATTACAACAAATACATTGGAGAACGTAAATCGTATTTCTGATGATATTGCTCTTTTCCAGAACCAGATTTCTTCTCAGGTTGAAAGCGTTAATGATACAGTTACATCAATCACATCAATTAATACTAATATGAATTCCCTTTCATCACTTATTCAGGTTCAGAATGATGCTGTAAAAGAATCTTCAATCACAATTGATCAGATGCTTCAGAACATTCTTTCTGTTAATAATTCTGTTGAAGAGATGGCTTCATCTTTTGATGAACTTATTAATATTACAAAGAAGGGTAGTGATACTCAGACTGAAGTAAACGAAAAAATTAAGATTATTGAAAATGATTCTGTTATGCTTTCAGAAGCCAATGCCTCAATCGCTGCTATTGCCGAACAGACAAATCTTCTTGCTATGAATGCCGCAATTGAAGCCGCACACGCCGGTGAAGCAGGTAAAGGTTTCTCTGTTGTTGCTGATGAAATTCGTAAGCTTTCAGAAACATCAACAGAAGAATCTAAAAAGATTGGTTTGCAGCTTTCCCGCATTCGTGAATCTATCCAGTCGGTTGTAGAATCCAGTGAAGAATCTATGCTTGCCTTTGGAAATGTTCTTGAACGAATTAATACTACAGATGTTGTAGTTCGTAATATTAATGAAGCAATGAATGTTCAGCAGTCTTCTTCCGGAACTGTCAGCGATTACCTTTCAAAAATGGAAAGTTCATCTGCCGAAGTTCGCCGGGCTTCTGAATCAATGTCAGAGCATACAAGAAACATCACAACTATTGTTGAAAATCTTTCATCTGCCACAGATAAATCAAAAGAATCTGTTCTTGAAATGGAAAGAGACCTTAACAATATTAAAAATGGTGGAGAAATGCTCAAAGATATTTCCAACAATGTGGATGACTCAATTAAACGCATCAGCGGTCAGATTGGTACATTCACAGTGTAAAAGAAAATATCTAATTTTGTGAGCCAAGAATTTTGTACAAAGTAGTATAAAGTTGTTTTGCTTCCTCTGGAGTAATCTGGAGGCAGCTGCTCATTTGTGCAGGTACTTCAAGAGCCTTTTCTCTAAGTTCCAGACCTTCTTCAGTTAACGTTACAATAAGAACCCGTTCATCTTCTTTGTTATGTATTGAGTGTAAGTAAGGTCAATTTTATCTAGAAAAGGTTTATAACGTCTTACAATTTCTTTAGAACAAGCGTATAAAGGAAAACACAACTGATTGCTAAGTTTCAAACTATGTCCCCTATGATTTTAAATTTGATGAGTAAATAGTTATGACGTAAGATTTTTCAGAAAAATTGTTTATTTACTGATAATATCTTCAACAAGGAGTTTTCCGTTCTGAACTCCAATAGAGCGGATTCCCCATAAATAATTTTTTGGTTTAAATGTCTTCTTTACAACTTCCACTCCTGTTGCAAGTTCGTAAATTGTAATTGTGTAAGAAGAGGCATACTCTTTTTCGGCATATACAGTAGCCAGATACTCTACGTTGTCATAAGAGAAAGTATTTGAAACTTGACCACCTTTGAATGGAACTGCCGTAAATTTATTGTTCTCTAAAGTAAGGATAAAACTGTTATCAAAAGTTCCAAAATAATTGTTATCTAATATTACTTTGTTTCCTAAATTGTATAACATATAATAATCTTTATAGCCTCCTTTATATTCAAGGCTGCCGATCCAAACAGGTTCTACATTGGAAATGTCGTATGCTACAATAATCATTGTTTTGTCTTCATAATAGTTATACAGTCCTGTAAACACAGTATTTTCATCTGCCATACAGAAAGTTGTTAAAGGATAATCATAACTATACTGGTCTCTTAAACATCTAAAGTCAATCAGGGTATGCTTTAAGGTGGTTAAATCAATAATATCTAAAGCAGGATGGCCAGCTTCATCGTCATAACCGTAAACTGTTCTGAAGTAGCATAGTTTATTTTCCTTCAGCAAAAGAACATAGTCACATTCATATTCTAAATAAACTTCGGACTGAGGATACTTTTCTGTTTTATCAACTAATGAAACAGCTTCTCCAGTTTCAATGTTTACTGCATGCAAAGTTGGTGAATATCCACCTTTAATGTAGTAAAGACATTTTGTATTTGGAGAATAAACAGGTTTTTGAATTTTTTCGATTGAAGAAATTATCTTGTTATTTTTGATGATTTTAGCAGAATAATCATATTCATCGCTGTCAAAAATAATCTGTAATTCTGAATTACCAGATTTATACGAAGAAATACGATTTACACTTTCTGTTGTATTTTCAAAAGGAAGATTTTTAATCTTTCCTGAGCTGGTTACTTTTACTACTTCTTCAGTTTTAAAAATCTGTGGCGTTGTAAAAAGTTCTTTATTCAGAATAAATGAGTTTGAGAATGTAATCCAGCGTCCAAAAATCCATTTTTCTGTTCCATTAAAATTGAAACAATACCAGAAATCTGGATCCTTACCAATCTTCATAAAATTATCGACTTTACCCATAAAGTCAACATTTGTATCCTTTTGATACTGACCGGCAACTTTTGCTTTAGTGTTAGGTCCATCCCGGAAGTTTACTTTGTTGTCGTTTACAGTTGCTGGGAAAAAGTAAAAATCCTTAAAAACAGGACTTCCTTCAATTTTTTTGGATGAAGCAGAACCATTCTTTTCTATTGAAATTAAATAATAATCTGCAAAATTTGCCGGATGTTCCATGGTTTCATGAAGCTGCCTGTAGCGGACAATCAGTTCCATTTTGCCGTTGCCTGCCTTTGCTGCCAGAATCTCTGTGTTATCACTAAGGCCTTTGTAAAGAACCTTCAGGTAAGGAGATTTTCCTGCAGAAGAGTAACTGATAGAAAAATTGTTTCCTGCGTCAGTTTTATTTTTAAATGAAGGGAAAAAATCATCCGCAAATAAATGTACACTAATTAATAAAGATAAAACAAAAATAAAAAACTTTTTCATATAAACTTCTCCTGCCTGATATGTCAGATTAATTTTATAATGATTTTAATAAAATCGCAAGAAAGCGAAATATAGCCATCTAAATTTGACAATATAGCTATCTGTTAGTATATTATAGCTGTAAGTGAGGTGGTAGAAATTTATGTCTGATGTGATTCCAATTTTTGAAGCAAAGAATAAACTTCCTTTTTATATTCACAAGGCCGAAACTGAAGGTCCGGTTAGACTTTCCCGCCACAATAAGGAAGTTGCTGTAATAATTTCTGCAAGTGAATATGATGATTTGTTATTGCAGCTGAAAAACTGTATGAAAGGGAAAAGTATTGTAGAACGGGCCGCCGCTTTTAGAAAGCGCAACGAACAATTTTATAAAAATGATAATTTTGATTCTGAAATTCAGGAAGTGTTTTCTAATTTAAGACCTGCTGATGAAAATGGCTTTCATAATGAAAAAAATATCTGGGATGGTATTTTGGAGAATAATGATGAATGATTTAAAAGCCCAGAACTATCTTCTTGATTCAAATATTATTTCTGAGATTATTAAAGTTAATGCAGATTATAATGTTCTAAAAAAACTTGTGGAACATTCTTCTGATTGCGCAATGACTGTCATGACCTGGCATGAACTTTTATATGGTGTAGAAAGACTTGCAGATGGATTCAGAAAATCAGAACTTACAAAATTCATAAATGATGACATTGGAGAAAATTTTCCTCTGGTAAATTATTCAAAAAAAGCTGCAGAAATCCATGCAAAAATCAGGGCCGCATGTGAAAGAAAAGGCACATGTATTCCGTATGGCGACAGTCAGATTGCCGCTATTGCAATTGCAGAAGATATGATTTTAGTAACAAGAAATATAAACCATTTTCAAACTATATCAGAAAATTTCCCATTAAAGCTTGAAAACTGGTTCGTAGATTAGGGGAAAAAAAAGGGAGGAAAACTTCCTCCCTTTATGAATTAATCAAAGCGTTTATCTTCGATTCGTTTTGTTTTCTTTTCACTTCTTGGTAATTCACCAATTCCTACAACTTCAACTTTTGGAGTCATGTTGTATTTCTGCTTGAAGTAGTACTGGATTCCTAATGCAACTTCTGCACGGTCTACGCCCATTTCAACTTCAACCAAAACTGTCATCTGGTCTTTGCCGTCTACGTGTTCAATAATTGCACGGTATTCAGAAGAAGTTCCTGGAACAGATTTAATTACATCTTCAATTGTACTTGGGAAGATAATGTTTCCTTTTACTTTTACCATATCATCTGAGCGGCCTAAAATCTGACTGATTCTTGGATATGTTCTTCCACATGGACATTTTTCTGTAACAAATGAAGCAAGGTCATGTGTACGGAAGCGGAAGAGTGGAGCACCTTCTTTTACAAGTGTAGTAAGAACGATTTCACCAATTTCACCGTCTTTTACTGGAAGTCCTGTCTGTGGATCAAGAATTTCAACATAAATGTAGTCGTCAAAAATATGCATTCCGGCATCAGACTTGTCACAGTTAATACCAATTCCAGGTCCGTAACATTCTGTTAAACCGTAAATATCGTAAAGTTCAATCCCAAGGATTTTCTGAATACGGTCGCGCATTTTTTCGCCCCAGCGTTCTGAACCAATTACACCTTTTTTAAGTTTAATATTTTTTCCAATTCCACGAGCTTCTACCTGTTCTGCCAGAAGCAAAGCATAAGAAGATGTAGCACAGATTACTGTTGAACCAAGATCCTGCATCATCTGAAGTTGTTTTTCTGTATTTCCTGGTCCCATTGGAACAGCCATTGCACCAAGTTTTTCACATCCTGCCTGGAAACCAATTCCTGCTGTCCATAAGCCGTATCCTGGAGTAATCTGAATGCGGTCTTTTTTACCAATTCCTGCAAGTTCATAACAGCGTGCAAACATAATTGCCCAGTCATCAACGTCTTTCTGTGTATATGGAATAATTACAGGAGCACCAGTTGTTCCTGAAGATGAATGAATTCGTACAATGTCTTCTTCTGGAACTGAAGCAAGTCCAAGTGGGTAAGCGTCACGTAAATCCTGTTTTGTGCAGAATGGAACAAGCTTTTCAAAAGAAGCCTGATCTTTAATATCATCTGGATTTACATCCTTAAAACGTTCTGTATAAAAAGGATTTCCACAAGCTTTTACTCGCTTAATCTGAGCTCTGATTTGTTCTAATTGTTTTTCTGTTAATTGCATTTTTTTATTCCTGTGGGGTCTGTCCCCCGTATAATTTTCGTTACTATTAATAGTAATGGAAAGAAAGTAAAGTGTCAAATTTTTTGACAAGAATCGCGGTGTAATGATTTAGATTTTGATAAATTAAAATCTGAGGCGTTCCGATGGAGATTTTACCGGCTCGATGAATCTCGCAAACCAATTTTTGGTAAATCCTAAAATATTTTTCTTTTTTGGATTTTGATAAATCAAAATCTGAGGCGTTTCGGTTGAGATTTTCGACCTCACTCGCTAGACTCGTTCGGAGTTGATTTCACGATGAACCTAAAAAAACCGCTGTCGCGCTTTTTTCTTAACGGTTCTTCGATTTTAAACATGTTTCTATTGACAGTAACGAAAAGTCGTGGTAGATTATTGGTATAGGATGTTTCTATTTAGAGAAACAGAGGAGTAAAGATATGGAAAAAAGAGTTCTTGCTACTGAAGAAAAGAAAGGTTTAGCACTTCAGGATTTATTGCTCACAGCTGTATTGCTTGCTGCTGGTGCAGTATTGAAATTTTTTGTTGGTACATTTATCAACTTCTTTGGAATGAAGCCAAACTTCATCATTGCTATGTATTGTATGGCAATTGTATTAATCAGACCAAAATTGTACTATAGTATCATTATTGGTATTTTGGCTGGTGCCATCTGTCAGTTCTTCCCAGGAACACCTTATTTGAACTTTGCGTCAGAATTTGCCGGTGCTCTTTGTATGGGACTTATGATTTACATTCCTGCTAAAACAAAAACATCACGCACAATTGGTTCTGCATTAAGCACTTTTATAAGTACAGTTGTTTCTGGTGGTTTGTTCACAGTTCTTCTTTTTGTATTCATCAAGTCAGATCCATCAGCAATGGTAGCTTATGTACCAATCGTATTGGGAACAGCAACATTAAATGCAATCATCGTTGGTGCACTTTACATTCCATTGATGAAAGTATTGAAAAAAGAAATTCCAGTAACAGAAGCTTAAACTGAATAATTAATCAGATATTCAACTAATCAATTTGAGGTAACTTTAATGATTGATATACAGGAACTGACTTTTAAGTACAACGGAGCAGCAAAAAATGCTCTGGAAAATGTAACTCTGAAGATTGAAAAAGGTGACTTTGTTGGAGTAATTGGGGAATCGGGAGCTGGAAAAACAACTCTTTGTTCCTGCATAAACGGATTAATTCCACATCACTACAATGGTGATTTTTATGGAAGCGTAAAAATAGCCGGCGAAGATACCTTTGACGTAACTCCAGGGAAACTTGCACTTAAAGTTGGTTCTGTATTTCAGGATATTGAAAGTCAGCTTGTAAGTTATTTTGTTGAAGATGAAATTCTTTTTGGTCTGGAAAATTTTGGTGTTCCAGCAGATCAGATTGAAAAACGTGTAACAGAAGCTTTAGATTCACTTGGTATTGGAGAGCTCCGCCACAGAGAAGTTGCTTCTTTAAGTGGTGGTCAGAAACAGAAAGTTGTAATAGCAGCAATCTTAGCTCTTGAACCAGATATTTTAGTTCTTGATGAACCAACTGGTGAACTTGATCCTGCTTCCAGTGTTCAGATTTTTGAATTATTAAAGAAATTGAATGAGGAAAAAGGGATTACAGTTGTAATTGCAGAACAGAAAATCATGCTTTTGTGCGAATATGTAAAAAAGCTTGTTGTTCTTGAAAAAGGAACTCTTGTTCATTATGGAGAAATCCGCAGCACATTGACTCATCAGAAGGAAATGGAAGAAGCGGGAATTAACTGTCCTAGAGTTTTGACATTAACAAGTAAAATGGCAGAAGAAGGATTGATTCCTTCCTCTTATTCAAAAGAAGACCGTATTTGTCTGAACGCAGAAGAAGCAGCGGCGTTTGTAAAAAAGATAATGTAAGAAGGCAGGGAGAATAATAAAATGAGTGAAGTTGTTCTTGAGTTTAATAATGTTTCTTTTTCTTACAATGAAACTGCAAATGTTCAGGATTTGAACGTAAAGATTGAAAAAGGTGATTTTATTGCTATCACAGGTGCTAATGGTGCCGGAAAGTCAACTTTTTCAAAGTTATGTAACGGACTTTTAAAACCTAGCACCGGAGATGTTCTGGTTGCCGGGAAAAATACTAAAGAAGAAAAAATCAGTAATCTGGCAAAACATATCGGGTTCCTTTTTCAGAATCCAGACAGACAGATTTGCTGCCAGACTGTTGCAGAAGAAATTGCATTCAGTTTGAAAAACAATGGAATTTCAGAAGAAGAAGTAAAACAGCGGGTTGAAAAAACTATAGAAGAATTTGGTTTTGAAGCTGATGTTGAACCTTTTAATATGAGCCGTGGTCAGCGCCAGAGATTGTGCCTTGCATGTCTGATTGCTCTGAATCCTGAAATTTTAATTCTTGATGAACCAACAACAGGGCTTGATTACAAAGAATGTATTGAAATGATGAATCGTATTAGTCAGCTGAACGAAAATGGAACTACTGTAATTATGGTTTGTCATGATATGGAAGTTGTTCTTGATTTTGCAAAAACAGTAATCGTAATGAACAGAGGGCAGATTGTTGCTCAGGGTAAAACAAGAGAGATTCTTGGAAATAACGACATTCTTTCAAAAGCCAGACTGCTTCAGCCTCAGATTGCTCAGACTTGCAGTTTGCTTGGGGAAGATTATAAAGGTGTTTTCACTGTTGAAGAAATGATTTCCAGACTTAAAGAATTGAAGGAGCGTGCATAATGAAAGGATTTTTAGATTATTTGTCAGGTGAATCAGTTCTTCACCGCATGCATCCTCTTTCAAAAATATTTGTTTCTATTTTAATTTGTGCAGCTGCATTCTGTTCATCAAATGTGTTCTTTTTACTTAGTCTGATTGCTGTTAATCTTATTCTTGCGGCAATTGGAAACGGTAAACCAAGCTGCGGTCTTTTAAAAAGAACTTTGGGAATCTTTAAGGGACTTTTCAAAATGTCATTGTTCCTTTTTATTCTTCAGATTTTAGCAATCAGAACTGGTGAAGTTGTTCTTCCAATTACTGCAAATTTTGGAATTACAGACGTTGGTATTAGAAACGGTCTTTTGCTTGTTCTTAGACTTACCGCTGCAACTTTGCCACTTTCAATTATGATTTCTGTAACAAATCTTAATGATCTTTCTAATACAATGGTAAAAACTCTGCATATTCCATATAAATATGCATTTACTTTTACTTCTGCAATTCGCTTTATCCCGGTTTTTTCTTCTGAAATGACTGGAATTATTGAATCACAGAAAGCTCGTGGTGTTGATTTTGATGTAAAGAATCCGTTTAAGAAAATTGGAATGATTATTCCACTTTGTGTTCCACTTTTAATTTCATCTGTCAGAAAAATTGAATCAACTTCTACTGCCGCTGAACTTCGTGGTTTTTATTTCAGAACACGTGAATGCTGCAGCAAAGTTTATAAAATGCATTTTTCAGATTTTGTTCTGATTCTTTTTGGTGCAGCAATTCTTGCCGGTGGAATTATACTTTAAATCCGTTTGATATTACGATGGCAACTTTAGTTCCAAGGTTGTCTGTAATATTGATTTCATAAGTACACAGTGTACGCCCGTCTTTTATAAGTTTGCATTCCGAAAGCAGAGTGTCTCCTTTAGGAACTGAAAGATATGTAATTGTACTGTTTGTTGTTACAACATGATGGCCAGGACTGTTTGTTGCTATTGCAAAAGAATAGTCTGCAAGAGTATATGGAACTGCTCCCATAAGTGCTTTTACTGCATTCAGATGGCATTCACGGATTTTCATGCTGCATTTAGAATAGTTATCATCAACTGCAACAATTTCAATTCCAGTCTGATCTACTGCATATTTATCATTACTAAAAAATTTTTTTGCTTCTTCTAAATCTTTCATTTTCTATAATCCGCCTATTTTACATAATCAACAGCTTTACAGTTCAATTCATAAAAATCTGGTTTTACAAGAAGTTTAAGTGCGCCTTTAATTTCATCTTTGTTCACAAGACCTGTATTGCAGGCAGCACCAAGAAGAACAATATTTACAACTTTAGAACTGCCTAAATCTTTACAAGCCTGATCTGTATCAACTGCAATAACTTTTCCTGCAGTTTTTTCAAGATATTCAATCATTGTTGATTCGCTGAAGCTTGTTCCAGTTAAACTTGCTGTAACCGGCTGAACAATTTTTTTATTCACAATAACAAGTCCGCCTGCTTTTAAGAATTTCATATTGCGAACAGCTTCAGCCGCTTCAAATGCAATTATGATATCTGCCTGTGCTTCTGGAATAAGGGGAGAGTAAACATCTTCTCCAATACGAACGTGACTTACAACAGAACCACCTCGCTGAGCCATACCAATTGTTTCTGCCGACATAACTTTCTGACCACTTGAAATTGCAGCCTGAGAAAGAACTTTAGCGGCAAGAACTGTACCTTGTCCACCAACACCACAGATTAATATATTTTTTGACATAACTAATACTCCATAAAATTAATTGGTAAACTTAAGAAATTGATTTTACCGGGCAGACACCTGCACATAATCCGCAGCCTGTACAAAGAGAGGAATCAATTTCTACTTTTTTGCTTCCACTTACTACGCTTAAAGCAGGACAGCCTAATTCTCGAATACATTTCTGGCAGCCAATACATTTTTCTGAATCAACTTTTTTGGCAACTGGCTTTGCGTATCCAAGTTTACCTGCAATTGCAATACATGGGGCCTTAAAGATGATTGCACTTACTCCATCAACTGCAGCTGCTTCTTTCACAGCTTTTACTGCCGCTTCCTGATCAAAAGGGTCTACTGTAACAACAGATTTTACACCAACAGCAAGAAGTGTTTTTTCAATGCTGACTTTATCTACAACTTCGCCCATCATTGTTACACCAGTTCCAGGATGTGGCTGATGTCCTGTCATGGCAGTTGTTGAATTATCTAAAATACAAACTGTAATTTTTGCCTGATTATAAACAGCATTTACAACACCAGTAATTCCGCTGGCAAAGAAAGTTGAATCTCCAATAAAACTAAAACATTTGCGCTCTGGTTCATTGTGATAGAAGCCTTGTGCCATTGTGATATCTGCGCCCATACAAAGACAAGTGTCGCACATATCAAGAGGTTTTGCGTTTCCTAAAGTGTAACAACCGATATCACCACAATAAACTGTTTTTTCACCTTTCATAGCCTGTTTTACTGCATAGAAAGAGCCTCTGTGAGGACATCCTGCACATAAAACTGGTGGGCGTACTGGAAGGGATGGAATTTCTGAGGGGTCTGTCCCCTCTGAATTTTTGTTTTCACATAGATTAAACTGTTTTCTTAAAATTCCAAGAATAATTTCTACAGAAAGTTCGCCTGCTTCTGGAACTGTTCTGTCTAATTTTCCGTGGATTTTGCAAGTTACGTTGTTTTTACCGCAAGCAAAAATAAGGCCGTTTTCAATTACAGGATCAAGTTCTTCAAAAACTGTAATTTCTGCTGCCTGTTTCATAAACTCAATGGCAAGTGGTTCTGGGAACGGATATGGTGTTCCAATTTTAAGAACAGCTGCCTCTTTTAATTCTACGTTTGCTGGATTTTCTGCTTTAAGAATTGATAAGGCTTCTTTTAAATAGCAGTAGCTGATACCACCTGCGGCAAAGGCGTTACGGGAATGTGTCCCGTTAGAAGGGGTGGCGGAAGACGCATTTGCGGCTGAAGACAGGGGAAGGCTTTCCCCTTCTACTTTATTCCATTTTGAATCAGAAAATTCTTTTGGAAGAATACTTTCATTGCGTTCAAAAATACGTTTGTGATTATTATAAGATGTGCGGGGAAAAATTACCCAGCGCTGTGAATCTTTTTCAAATGTGCCTTTTGTGCGGCAAGGTTCCAGTTCTGGCATTTCCATACTTTCGTAAGCGTGATCAACACGGGTAGTTGGGCGCAAAATGACTGGAGTGCTGTATTTTTCAGAAAGTTCAAAGGCTTCCTGAATCATTTCAAAGGCTTCCTGTGGAGTTGAAGGATCAAAAACAGGCAATTTTGAATACTGACCAAAAGTTCTTGTATCCTGTTCGGTCTGGCTTGAAATTGGACCTGGGTCATCGGCAGAAACAATTACCATTCCGCCTTTAATTCCTACGTAAGAAAGACACATTACAGGGTCAGATGCAACATTTAAACCAACCTGTTTCATTGTAACAAGGGTACGGCTTCCTGCATAACTGGCCCCTGCTGCAACTTCTACGGCTGCTTTTTCATTAATAGACCATTCTACGTAAGTTCCTGTTTTTTTGTTATATTTAGAGATGAATTCAATAATTTCGCTGGATGGTGTTCCAGGATATCCGGCAACAAGATTTACACCGGCTTTTAATGCACCAAGCGCAATTGCCTGGTTTCCCATAATCATTTGTGTAGACATAAATCTTATTATACTGTATTTGTCTTTTTCATTCCACCTGATTCAGTTTATATTGTTATTTAGTCAGGCTTTCAATATAATTTTTCTATTATGGAAACAAAAACATCATTAAAAGGCGTTTTGCTTTTGTTACTTACTGCTTTTGTCTGGGGTATTTCTTTTGTTGCCCAAAGTGAAGGCATGGAATCTGTAGATGCATTTACTTTTCAGGGAGTACGAACTTTACTTGGGTCCCTTGTTCTTGTTCCTGTTATTCTTATTAAAAACAGAGGTGTTTCTAAAAATCTTTCTGATGACGAAAAGCAGGAAAAACGTAAACTTAATAAAAAAACATGGATTTACGGAACTATTTTAGGATTATTTCTTTGTGGAGCAACTAATTTCCAGCAGTTTGCATTCTATCATTCTACAGCAGGAAAAATTGCCTTTATTACAGCAATGTACATGTTTTTTGTTCCAATTGTAGGATTATTTTTTAGAAAACGAATCCCTCTTATTACATGGCTCTGCATTGTCCTGGGATTCATAGGTTTATATTTCTTAAGCATTTCTTCAGAAGGTTTCAGTTCAATTAATAAGGGTGACATTCAGACTTTGATTTGTGCATTTTTCTTTACAGGCCAGATTATGCTTGTAGATAAATTTGCCCCTCAGTGTGATGGCGTTAAACTTTCCTGCATCCAGTTTTTTGTTTCAGGATTAATTTCTTCTATTTTGATGTTCATTTTTGAAACTCCAGAGCTTTCTGCAATTAAAGCCGCCGCTCTTCCAATTTTGTATTCTGGAATTATGAGTTGTGGTGTTGCCTATACTTTGCAGATTATTGGGCAGAAATATTGTGAAGCTACAATTGCATCTTTGTTAATGTGTCTTGAATCTGTTTTTGCAACTTTAGCCGCCGCAGTTCTTATTAATGAAAAACTTACTGGTCGTGAAATCTTAGGATGTGTGATTATGTTCACCGCAATTTTGATTACCCAGATTTCTGATATTGTAAAAGCTCGCAGAATATGATATTTTAGTCAGCGTAATTCGCAATGAATTCCGGGGTGCTGTATTTTTGGTAATACGGCTGAGATTATACCCGCAGAGCTCCGTATGGAGTTCCAACCTGATCCGGATAATGCCGGCGGAGGAAGATATGTCTAAATCTTCTCTTTTTAAATTCCTTTTTATTTCTATTCTTGGTTTGACAGTTCTTACTGGCTGTTCAAAAAAATCTTCTGCTGTAGATTCAGCTCGTGCAAAAGAAGTTGTTGTTTATACTTATGACAGCTTTATCAGCGAATGGGGTCCTGGTCCTGAACTTGAAAAAATGTTCGAAGAAGAAACTGGTCTTGAATTGACTTTTGTTGATTGTGGCGACGGTGTTCAGGTTTTGAGTCGTGCTATGCTTGAAAAAGATAACGTTCAGGCTGATGTTATTCTTGGTCTTGATAATAATATTTCAAAACAGGCAATTGATTCAAAAATCCTTTCTCCATATAAACCTGCCAATGCAGATAAAGTAATTCCTTCAGAAGTTGCCGCTCAGCTTGATTCTGACTGGTCATTAACTCCATTTGATTACAGCCACTTTGCTATGATTTACGATACAGAATCAAATGTTCCATGTCCTGCTTCTCTTGATGATTTGTTAAACCCAGTTTATGAAAAGAAAATTATTTTAATGGATCCACGTACATCAACTCCAGGTTTAGGATTTGTAGCATGGACAGTTGCAGTTTATGGCGACAAAGTTGTTGATTACTGGAAAGCACTTAAACCAAATATCTTAACAATGGCTCCAGGATGGTCTGCTGGTTATGGTCTTTTTAAGAAAGGTGAAGCTCCATTAGTAATCAGTTACACAACAAGTCCTGCAAGTCACGTTGAATATGATAATACAGACCGCTATGTTGCTGCTATTTTTGAACAGGGACATTCAATTCAGGTAGAAGGTGCTGGAATTTTGAAAGGTGCTCCAAATGCAGATGGTGCTAAAAAATTCATGGATTTCCTTATTTCTGATAAAGCACAGGAAGCAATTCCATTAACACAGTGGATGAATCCTGCTAATAAAAATGTAAATCTTCCAGAAAGCTATAAAGTTGCTGCTCCAATTCCTGCAAAAACTCTTACTGCAGATCCAGATGTAACTGCTAAAGCTGTTGAAGATATTATGAAAGTTTTAGGAAACTAAAACACAGGATTTTCTTTTGACAGTCCTTCATCTTTTTAGGGTTGCCTGGTTCACTTTTTTTCAGGCAGCCTGTTCTACAATATTAGCCCTCCTTATTGGCCTTCCTTCAGCATTCTTTTGTGGTCGCAGAACTTTTCCTGGTCGTAAGGGGCTTTTGTCTCTTTCAGTAGTTCCTTTTTGTGTTCCTTCTATTATTATTGCTCTTGGATACGTTACTTTTCTTGGCTTAAACGGCGGCTTAAATAAATTCTTTATGTTCCTGTTTGGACTTGAAGAACCTCCTGTAAAAATCCTTTATTCTTTTGCAGGATTGATTATTGCCCACGGTTTTTACAATTTTCCATTGATTATGAAAACAGTTGCCGATTCCTGGAATAAGCTGCCATGTGAACAAGCCGAAAGTGCCAGATTACTAGGGGCTGGAGAAGGGCGGATTTTTAGAACAGTAACAATCTATCAGTTGCTGCCATCAATTGCTTCTTCCAGCATGCTTGTTTTTATTTACTGTTTCCTGAGTTTTATTATGGTCCTTTTGTTTGGAGGGATTGGTAACACAACACTTGAAGTAGAAATTTATAAAGCAGCCCGTGCAACTCTTGATTTTAAACAGGCAGCCAGTCTTGGAATTATTGAAACAGTCATTTTGTGTATCGTTACAACTTTATATTGTATTCTTGAACAGAAATCTTCCAGAGCAAAGGGACTTTCTTCCCCATACAGTTCTCCATTAAGAAAGATTCGTGGAAGTAAAGAAATCATTGTATTTACAATTGTTATGATTCTGATTTTTGCATTTTTTGTTTCTCCTTTACTTGGAATTGTTGTAAATGCGTTTACTTCTTCAAAAAAGGGAGTTGGACTTAGTCTTGCAAATTTTGCACTTGTTCTTAAAATGCGTTCCTTCTGGCCATCTGTAAAATCTACAGTAACAACAGCTTTGTATACTGCAACCTGCTGTTCTGTTTTAGGATTCCTTTATTCAGTACTTGTAAAATTTAAGGAACAGAAAGGTGGAAAAGGATTAAATCTGTTTTTGAAAATTTTCCCCATGATTCCAATGTCAATTTCCAGTGTTGTTGTTGGTGTGATTATTACTCTTCTTGTTAAAAGAGGAAGTGTAGCAACTCTTGTAATTGCACAGACCGCTTTAACCTGGCCTCTGGCATTCCGTCAGATTTATCCGCAAATGGTAAAAATTACATCTGACACAATGGACAGTGCATCAATTTTGTCTAAAAACAAACTTCAGGTTATTACAAGAATATTGCTGCCGGTTTCAAAAGGGGCATTATTCAGTGCATTCGGTTTTTGTTTTGCAGTAAGTGCCGGCGACACAACATTGCCGCTTGTTCTTGCAATTCCTAAATACGACGCACTTTCGCTATTTACATACAGGCTCTCCGGCAGCTACCGTTTCAACGAAGCCTGTTCCGCCGGCCTAATCCTAGCCCTAATCTGCGCCCTGATGTACATTTTAGGACAGACAAAGAAAAAGCCGAGAGGTAGAATATGAAATATTTTGAAGCTCAAAACTTACGACAAACATTCGATACAACACAAATCAACGTATCATTCCAATGCGAAAAAAGCACAATGACCAGCATCGTTGGTCCCAGTGGCAGCGGAAAATCTACCGTATTAAGACTAATCAGCGGATTAAACGAACCTTCAGAAAAAGACGCCCCAGAAATGAAAGTCTTTCTTGACGGTGAAGAAGTTTCAAAAAAAGCTCCATCAAAACGTCAGATTGGAATGGTTTTTCAGAAACACACTCTCTTTGATCATCTTAAAGTGGAAGATAATGTTGCATACGGATTAGTTTCTGCCGGCATGAAAAAGAAAGAAGCCCGTTGTCTTGCAAATGAGTTTTTAAAACAGTTTGAACTTGAAGGTTTTGGAAATCGTTATCCAGATACATTAAGTGGCGGTGAAGCTCAGCGAGTTTCTTTAGCCAGAACACTTATTATGAAACCAAAGTTAGTCCTTTTTGATGAACCACTTTCTGCTCTGGATGCCCCCTTAAGAAAAAAACTGGCCGCCTTAATAAGAAATCTGCAGAAAACATTTGGTTTTACCGGAATTATGGTTACCCACGATATTAACGAAG
Source organism: Treponema sp. (assembly GCA_024402665.1). Taxonomy (GTDB): domain Bacteria; phylum Spirochaetota; class Spirochaetia; order Treponematales; family Treponemataceae; genus Treponema_D. Next base: position 63,604 of record JAKSTI010000006.1, on the reverse strand, counting down.
CAAAAGCTGTAAGTGACAGAATCATCCTTATGAAAAAAGGTGAAATCATATGGCAGGGAAATGCTGAGGATTTTGATGAAAAACTTATGCTTCAATAATGAAACAGGTTATATAGATTTTCATACTCATTTGGACTGGTACAATCCTGAAGACGAGTTAATCAGTCAGCTTAAGACGTTCAACGGGATTATTGTTGCGGCTTCCTGTGATGACAAATCTTTTGGAAAAAATCTTCAGCTGGAACAAAGTGTGATTCATCTTGAAGAATCAGGAGAACTGACACCTGGTACTGTCAAAATCCTGCCGACTTTTGGAATCCATCCTATGAACGCCGCAAAAGCCTCTTCAAACCTCAGCGTCTATGACAGTTATTGCCGTCAGTCTTTTATGATTGGTGAAATCGGGATGGATTTTTGCTGGTACAAAGATGCCCCTGAAGCACGCCAGGAAGAAGTTTTCCGTTATTTTTTACAGCACTGCCATGAATCTAAAAAATATTGCGTAATCCACACAAAAGATGCCGAAGAAAAAATCTGCCGTATTCTTGAAGAATATCCAGATGCAAAACCAATTATTCACTGGTATGATGGCCCCGAAGATGTTTTTAAGGAAATGTGCCGTCGCAATTATTATCAGACATTCGGCTGCCAGACAATCCGCTCAAAAAGCATCCAGCAGCTTCTTCAAATCACTCCAAAAAATCTGATTCTTTGTGAAACAGACAATCCTTCTTCAGAACCCTGGCTTGGTGGAACAGACAATTCAATTTTCCTGATCCAGCGCATTTACAAAGATTTAGCTTCTCTTTTAAAAATGAATCTGGACGATTTAAAAAAAATGGTAAATCAGAATGCCAGAAAAATTATCTGCTGATTTAATTTTCACAAGAAAGGGTAAAAATCTTATTTTCTTCATTTGCAAATTTAATGCTGCTTTCATTTAGAATCCCAAGAATAAAGCAACTTTGCAAATCATAATAAATATCTACAGGGCTGCCTGCTTTTTGCCAGTAGTTTTCATGAGTATCAACAAGTTTTTCCCAGACAATTTTATCTTGTTCAGCAACAGTTATTTTTTTTGTATCTTCATCGCCAGTTCCATCAAGAATGCAGCAATCCAGTAAATCATAAGCGGCCTGAATATTAGCAAACTTTTCTGGTCTAAAAACTTTGCCCTTATCATAGCAGTATTTTTTTATAGCAACCCAGTAATCCTTATTCATTTTAAGTGCTTCTGTAACAGCAACCGCAAATCGGAATTCTGCAATGTGGGTATAGAAAGTCAGAAACTGCTGAGGCGCACCCTGATCAATAACCTGTTCGTATTCTCCCTGAGGAATAGCCCCGCAGGTCAAATCGATTTTATCCATTATAGTTTCATAACCCTGGCTTAAAAGAAAATATGCAATATCAGTTGCCATTTCATCCCAAAGTTTAATTTTTGAAAATTGAAGAAAATATTTATCGTTTTGCTGAGTCGAATTCATACCCTAATAATATCAGAATGCGGAACTTATTTTCAATTAAAAACAAGAATTTATATTTATCTAAATGCAATAAGGTATTCAAAATAAAATATTGATGTTATAATTTTAAAATATTTATAAAAGGTTCATTATGAAAAAAGTTTTATATCTGATTGCATTTATTTCTCTTGTATTTGTGTCATGTTCTAATATGTTTGATTCTAATCGTTGTGAGAAGGGACATCCTTTTGATGAAGAATGGAGCTGGAACGATGAAAAACACTGGCACAAAGCTCTCTGTTTTCATAAAGATAATGTCAAAGATTTTGGTGAACATGAATGGGGACCTGAAGTAATCGTGATTTCCCCATTAGAAGCTTCATATAGTTTAAGTCAAAAAACCTGTAAAGTTTGCGGAAAAGTAGTCTTTCTGTCTACTACAGAAAAAATCCCACATACTCATAGATTCAGCAGCGATTGGTCAAACGATGACGAATATCATTTTAAGCGAGCCATTTGTACCCATTCAGAGGAAGTGAGTGAAAAAAGTAAACATGAGTGGGGGAAAGGAACAATTACTAAATTTAAATATGTTGAAGATCCAGAAACTGGCAAAGAGAAGGAAATGCCAGATAAGGTTTTGTTTTCATGCACAGTGTGTTCATATTCTAAAGAATTTTCTTATGAAGAAGTTGAGCATGTTCATTGGTATGAAGAATACTTCTCGAAAGACGAAGACTATCACTTTAAGGCTGCAAGGTGTGAACATTCAGAAGAAGTTGATGAAAAAAGTCCTCATAAATGGGGAGACTATTATATAGCTAACCATAAAAACTATACTGTGATGGATTCGGATACTACAGATGCAATATACCTTTCTATTCCAGATGAGGTTGGAACAAGATGTACTGTATGTGATTTAAAAAAATATATACCTTATAATGAATCTGAACTATTTTATGAGAACCCTGATAAATATTTTTATAGTCAAAATTATCACTACAAGATTAATGAATATGGGCAACCAGAAGAAATTAAAGAATTAGGTGAGCATACGTATCGTATATTAAATTTTCTAAATTATGAATATGAAGGCACTCAAATATATGATCCAGATATTATGGAAGTCTCTCCTGACTTCGTTCCAGAATGGGTTTTATTAGAATGTAAAATATGTTCATATAAAGATTCTGTTCTTTATAAAGAAAAAATGGAATTAATAAATAACATATTAAAACAAGACAAATAAGGTACATAGCAATGAAAAAAAGTAGATTATTAATTTTAAGTTTATCCGCAGTTTTCACATTCTTTTCATGCCATCAAGATATTCCAGAAATTGACCCTTCCATGATTCTTCCTGAGAACGAAAGAATACTGGTTCCAATTGAAATGATTGATGTTATTGGAACCAGTTTTGTTGGTGGAGAAGCTAACACAATCAGTAATTTTCCAGGGGCTTTTAGTGAAAACAAAAATTATGAAATAAATGATTTTCAGATTTCTAAGTACGAAGTAACAAAAGAATTATATAAAACTGTAATGCAAAATGCTAATCTGAATTTACTTGGATTAGATTCTGAACCTAGTGCAACAACCAAACATCCACGGGAAAGATTCTTGAAAGAAGGGGAAATAGACTCTCTTAGACCTGTAGAAAGTATTACAAAATATGATGCAATGTATTTTTGTAATTTATTAAGTATTTATTGTGGATTATCTCCTGCCTATATACTTTCAGATATAGAAATAAAATATAATCATATTGATTTCGCTATTGTAAGGATAATTAATGATTCAACTGGATTCCGTCTTCCTACAGCAGAAGAATGGGAATATGCAGCCAGAGGTGGCAAACCGGGAAGCAAAGAATGGAATTATCCATATCCAGGACAAAATTCAGAAATAGTAAATATTACAAATGATTCCCTTTTAGATAATGTTGGCTGGTATTGTTATAACACAAATACTGGTGTTACAGGTAATAAAGATTATACTTCAGATTTTACACAGGATGAATATGTAGCACTTGGCGGAGACTTTTATGTAAGTACGCATCAGGTTGGTTTAAAATCCCCAAATTCTTTAGGTATATATGATATGGCAGGTAATGTTAAAGAATATATATTTGAAGACGGGGTTAGAGGCGGAAGTTTTTATACACGTTCTGGATCTTCCATAATAACAAATATCAATTCTACTTTAGATTTCAATGATATTGGTTTTAGACTGTGCCGTACTGGGATTGGTCATAAACCATTAAAAACTGAAATCAAATTTATTCCATTAAAACCTACCAGCGAATATAAGCCATTAAAAGGCAGAATTATTATGCTTGCAGGAAATCATGGATTTGGCAATGATGATTATTTTCACGTAGATCCATTATTTCCGAAAACCTCCATAAATAACAATATTCTTGAAGATTTGTATACCCAGGTTTTTGTTATGGATTATCTTGGACCAAAACTAAAAGCTTTAGGTGCGGAAGTAATTTATTCAAGAAGCACATCTGATGAAATTGGAGATTTCGGATACCCATTATGGTACGAAGATTCAAGAGAAAACTTTTTGAGAATAGATAGTCAATCAGATATTTTAAATATAAGGACAAACCGTATAAGTACTCCTGAAGCTCGACTGGGGTTGGTAAGTATGTGCGGTAGTAGTATTTCTGTGCCAGAATATATACCACTTTATTCAGTGCTTTGTGAGGTTGATATTCAATTGAGTATTAGTATTAATAGAGGAAGCAATGGTCGTACTAGCAAAGGTTCAGAAGTATATGTCTGGTATCCGGAAACTTATGCTGGAAACCAGCAATGGGTTAGTGAGAACTCTTGGCGTTCTGATTATGCTGGAAATATGATTTCCAGAAATACATATTCTTTTGCAAAAAAGATAAATGAAGGAATGATTAATTCAAGAAATTATATTGAAAAAATGAATTCTAATCCGAAACTTTTAACAGGAACTGATTTAGGAGTACTTAGGGTGCTTAGAAATATTTGGTTTTTAAATAAATCTCTGCCATGGGTTCTTGATATTCCAGCATGTCATGTTGAATTAGGCTATCAGGATAATTATGATGAATCCCTTTTTTTAAGAAGTATAACGAACAGGGAAATCATGTCCCAGGAACTTTCTCAGTCAATAGTTGAATATTTTAATGAATTATAGGTTGTATATGAAAAAAATAAAAAATATTACATCAGTTTTATTTTGCTTATTATTTAGTTATTCTATTTTAAGTTGTAATCATGGGCAAATCAATGAAATAGAAGAAGAGAATATAGATTATCAAATAACATATAGTTTTCATGAGCAGCCGGAAAAAATTGGAACGCAGATTATCAAAGATAAAGAATACGATATTCTGGTTTTTGGAGATTACCCTCAGTCTAAAAAAGACAACAGTGTAAAAGTTAATAAAATACCTGCTTTATCTATGGGGCATATTACCTATTATGCAGGAAGTGATGGAAATTATTACGCAAAACTTGATAATGAGTTTTTTCTTGTTGAACCACTTAAATGGCGTGTTCTTACAAAAGATTATAATGAATCTGGAAAAATGTTATTGCTGTCAGAATCTATTATTGATTCTGGTGTTCCTTTCCATGATGAATTTATTGATACAGATCTTATGCGTCCAAGAAATAAATACTTTATTTCAAGAATGAGAGATTATCTTTCAGGTACAATAGATGATATCAAATATGGTGAAACTTCTGGAATGTCAAGAGTATTGTGGAATGGAAAAGGACTATTTCAAACTGCATTTACTCCAGCAGGTCAAAAATTTTTAGTTTCTGTGAATAAATATCCAGAGGCAAGTATTGATGATATAAAAGGAATAGCAGCTTATGAACAATATTCAGGCGAGGAAGTTTTTTTACTCAGCGTAAAAGAGAGTGTAAATCCTGACTATGGTTTCCCGGCTTATGACTGGTACAAGAACAACCCGAATAAAGAAAAAGAGGATGACACTCGTATTCGTTTTCCAACAGATTATGCTATTGCAAAAGGTGCAAAATCTTCAGATGTAGAAGGACAGGGTGGGTATTGGTGGCTGCGTAGTCCAAACTATTATAATGGCGATGAAGTTCGTTGCGTAGATGATTCTGGTTTCAGTTATTCTATAGCTCATGTACACGACACTTCAATGGGAATTGTACCGGCAATTACAATTGAAAATTACTAATTTATTGTTATTCTGTATTAAAAAATAACTTTCCATGTTATAATCAAAATGTCAAAGGACAAGGATGTTATGGCAGAAAAAAAGAACCACTTAAAATTTACATTAAAGATAGTTTTATTATCTATTGGCTTTGTTTTATTGCAGTTTTTAATGTCTGTTATGGATAACAGATTCCCTGTATTAAAGGTAATAAACGGCGGACTTATGGCACTTCAGTTTGTGTTGTGCTTTATTATGCTTAAGATGGATTACAAAAAGGGTGGAAAAGTTGCCCTTATTTTAATGTACATCAATCTTGTATATCTGCTGCTTATTTTTATTTTTAAAACACGTACCAGTTTCCCAGGCATTTGTAATCTTCTGATTTATCTGCTTACTTTGCAGGCTTTGAAGAAACAGTTTCATATCCGCCACATGGAAGCAGTTACAGATTATCTTACGGGGCTTTATAACAGACGCGGTTTGTATCAGCTTATTAATGAAACTATTGCCGCAGAAAAAACTTTCTATGTTGTTTACATCGATTTAGGAAATTTTAAAATCGTAAATGATACTTACGGTCATACTTACGGTGATGAAATGCTTAAAATTGTTACCCAGCGAATGACAACTGTACTTAACGGAAGAGGTACTGCAACTCGTATTGGTGGCGATGAATTTGTAATCATTGTTGATGGCGATGCTGAAGTAAAAGAAATTACAGAAGAAATTATTGCAGAAGTTAACAAGAAGATTTCTTTTACTTTGAATAATGTTAATGTAGATTATTTCCTTACTGCTTATGCCGGAATTTCTAAATATCCTTATGATGGCGATAACGCAGATGATTTGATTAAATTTGCTGATATTGCAATGTATTCTGCTTCTAAAGATAAAGCTTTCAAAGTAAATACTTTTGATGTTGTTATGGCCGCAGATATTGCAAAACAGTCAGATCTGGAACGTCAGATTAAAGAAAATCTTGAAAATGAAAGTATTTATATGATGTACCAGCCTCAGTATGATTCTGCTTCAAAGAAGATTCGTGGATTCGAAGCTTTACTCCGCATGAAAAATGATAAGGGTAGAGTTGAAAATACAGAGAATCTTATTTCAATTGCAGAAAAATCTGAGCTTATTCTTCAGATTGATGATTATGTTTTGAAACACACAATGCTTCAGTTCAAGGACCAGGTGCTTTCTCATCCTGATTTGCGAATTTCAGTTAATATTTCTTCAAAAAATATTGGAAGATACGGTTTTGTTGAAAAAGTTCAGTCCCTCTTAGAAGAAACTGGATTCCCTGCTGCTAACCTTGAAATTGAAATTACTGAACATTGTTTTGTTCACTCTGTTGATATTACAATTGAAAATGTTTCAAAACTTAAGGAACTTGGAATTTTTGTTTCCCTTGATGATTTTGGAACAGGTTATACTTCAATTTCCCACTTCCACAAGATGCCGCTCAATTTATTAAAGATAGACAAGAGTCTTATTGATGGAATTACAACTGATGAAAAGAACAGAAACTTTGTAACAACAGTCCTTTCCATTGGTCACCTTATGAATTGTAAGGTACTTGCAGAAGGTGTTGAAAATGAAACTCAGCTTGGAATCTTAAAAGAAGAAAAGTTCGATTATATTCAGGGATTTGTATTAAGCAAACCTTTAGACTTCCAGGATGCTGTTCAACTTCTTTGTTGATTCCGTTGTTGTAGGTCAGATTGTTGGTGCAGGTGCATTAGCATCTATTGGTGCCACCAGTTCAATCACCTTCTTGTTTTTTGCCCTTTGTAACGGTATTGGTTCTGGCGGTCAGTTGGAATTGTATGGTTCCTTAGCGGATTCACTGCCTGGTTAAGATACATCTGGTTCAAAGCAAAACGATTAAAACAGGAATAAAAAGTATTTATGAATCTTTTAAAAAAGTTATTTATTGATGACAGAAGTTTTTATAGAAAAGTATTAACGCTCTCTTTACCAATTGCCCTTCAAAGTATGATTGCCATTGGCGTTAATATGCTTGATACAATTATGGTAGGCTCTCTTGGTGAAGCAGAACTTTCTGCCACATCACTGGCTAATTCTTTTATAAGCATATTCCATATTTTCTGTATGGGAATTGGGATGGGTGCTTCTGTTCTGATTTCCCGCTACTGGGGAATGAAAAGTTCCGAACCTGAAAAAGCCGATATTTCTCTTAAAAAGACAATCTGTATTATGCTGCGTCTTGTTACGTTCCTTGCCGCTTTATTTGCCCTTGGAACATTCTTTTTTCCAAATGGAATCATGCAGATGTATGATCCTGGAGAACAGATTGTGGAACTTGGAATTGTTTATCTTCGTTATTCAATTCCAACTTATTTTTTCTTAGGTCTTTCTCTGGTATGTACAATTGCTTTGCGAAGTGTTGGCCAGGTGAATCTCCCTTTGATTGTATCAATTGGTGCTTTTTCTATTAATCTTGCTGCAAACTATGTTCTGATTTTTGGTAAATTTGGATTCCCTGCCATGGGTGTTGCCGGAGCTGCATTAGGAACTTTGATTTCACGCATTTTTGAAACAGCAATAATCTGCGGTTACCTAATTTTTGTAGACAAAAAAATCGGTTTTAGAATTAAACATATTCTCATGAAAACAAAAGATCTTCTTGGAGAATATATTAAAATCAGTATTCCTGTTCTTGTTAGTGATGGAATTCTTGCTTTGGGAAACAATGCTGTTGCTATGGTAATTGGCCGCCTTGGTCAGACTTTTGTTGCCGCAAATGCAATTACAAGTGTTACCCAGCAGATGAGTACAGTTGTAATTCAGGGAGTTTCCCAGTCTGGTGCAATTGTAACTGGCCAGACCTTAGGTGAAGGCGATAAAGAAAAAACAATGAAACAGGGCTACGGATTCCTTGGTCTGGGAATTGTTCTTGGAATTATTGCTTCTGCTTGTGTTCTGATTATCAGTTCTATTGTAATTAAATCTTATAACGTAACAGCAGAAACTGCACAAACTGCACGCCAGCTTATGAATGCAATCAGTATTATTCTGTTGTTCCAGGCTACAAATAGCATTATGACAAAAGGCGTTTTGCGTGGTGGCGGGGATACAATAATGCTGATGGTGGCAGATAATATTTATCTTTGGGTATTATCTATTCCGCTGGGGATTGTGGCGGGATTTGTGTTTCATATGTCGGCGTTCTGGATATATATGGCGTTGAAATTTGATCAAATAGCTAAAGCTTTCTGGTGCGTCCTCCGTCTCCGCAGCGGCAAATGGATTAAAAAAATCAAAACAGTTTAAAATTAATTTAGAATATGGAATAAAAGCACCTACCGGCTTTTTATGGAGCTCAAAACCGCTAGCTAGCGTCGCTTGACGCGTAAGTCGGTATGGAAACTATCATTCCGCCTTACGAGTCATTTTGAGCTCCATAAACGCCTCCCGGTGCTTTTATTCCAATCTCACTTATATAAAACTGCTTTGTTTTTTTTAATACAGAACCGTGCACCTACCAGCTTTTTATGTATCACAAAACCGCTGACTAGCGTCGCTTGACGCGTAAGTCGGCATGGAAACTATCATTCCGCCTTACGAGTCATTTTTTATAACAAAAATATTAATAAATCCCGCTTTCAGGAGAATATTAGCTGCCAGTGTGCTTTGATAGCCTTTTTTGCACTTTAATGCTATATTGCGGCCTAAATCTGGATCTGCGCTATAGGGATTCTGGTTGATTTCTTTTAGGGAAAGTGGGCCGGCGGCTAAATCTATGATTTTTACATCAAAAAGGGATTTTGCCGATTTTTCAGAAATATATTTAATCTGGTTGTTTTCGTAATGTTCAATTTTTAACCGCAAATTGGGATTAAAAAGTCTTTCTGCGTAAAGGCGGCCTTGTTCTTCAGAGACTTGTTCTGTGTGGCCAAAAATTAAGGGCTGGGTGGAAACTGGTTCAATAATGCCTTTTGCGTAAGTCTGTGCAATATGGGGAACGCAGGTGTGGCAGTCGTAAATGTCGTGTAACAGCCATGCGGCACTCCAGTTTTCTTCATCTTTTTCTTTTAAGATGGTTTGCAGTGCGTTGTGGCATATTCTGGCAGCAGTAATTTTTGTAAGTGGAGATGTAATATTAACTAAATCCTGGGAATCAAGAATTTCACTAAACATAAGGCCAGCTTCCCGGCACTTATCTTTAATCATTTTTTGAAAATCCTGAATCAAAATCATAAAGAAACTCTGATTGTCCAGCTGTCGTATGGTTCAAGAGATTTGCAGCAGAAAGTTTTACTTTTTACAACAGAAGATTCCTTTGTCCAGATATCAAAAATTCTGAAACTGTCAGCCTTTCTAATTTCATTGCAGTTTTTCATTTTTGAACCGGCAAATTTCAGTATTGTTTCTGCATCAATTTTTAATTCACCAGATTTATTATCACTAAGATTTATAAATGAAAGTGCAAAATCCCCATTTTCAAGAGGTTTTACAAGAATATCGGAACGGTTGTTATTAGTAATATAAGTTGTATCCGGTTTGTCAGCTTCCAGAGAACTCCAGATTCGTTTTGCCTGAATGCCAAGTCCATCCTGATTCAACTTAATTGCATCAGCGTTTGCAATAATATTGTAAAGTTCATCGCCTTTTGAAACACGTCGCAAATCAAGTCCAAGCATAAGAGGAGAGTTCATCATGCACCACATTGTCATATGAGTTTTGGACATAGTAGTTGTGATTCCGTCCATACCAATAACCATCATATCAGGATCATTCCAGCCTTTTTCAAGACCAGCAAATTCATCCATAACAACAGCTTTATTATACTGAGAAGCAATGCTCTGTGTTCCAGGATTTCCCCATTCGCCTTTTCCAGGATTTCCGTCTGCACCAACATTAAAAGTAATGTCGTTCAAAATACGCCAGGAATTTCCAACTTTGTATCCCCAGTTTTGAGGATGAGTTTTTCCCCATTCACAGATAGAAAGAATAATATTGTTACCAGGTTTTGCTTTCTGAAGTCCGTAGAACATTGCCCCGTAAGAAGCAAGAACATTTTCCTGTCTGCGGTGATTCATTAAGCGAACAAGATTTTTCCCTTTTTTAAGATTGATTTTTATTCCGTCACTAAATCTGAATTCTGTTGAAGAAGCGGTTTCTGGCAAAAGCTGATCAAAATATCTGATTTCATTTTTTTCTTCACCAACAGCCACCTGAAGCCACTGACCACAACCTTCTTCTTTTCCGCTGGCATATTCAACAAAAAGACTGTATTCACCATCGTCCTGAACTTCAACTTCAAAAGCCAGTTCTCCAAATCTGTCTCCTACAGGTGTTGTTCCAGTATTTGTTCCGTCAAAAGTCCCGATTTTTGTAACAAAGTCATCTGTTTTTTCTGCACGCAATCCAAGAAGTTTCCCGTCTTTTACAGCATCAAAATCAAACTGAACATTTGTTCCCTGAATTTTCACACTTTTAATATTTTGAGCATATGAATAGCGGGCATTTTCTTTGTTAGAAAAAGTTGCATTATCCCAAAGATAGTAGCAGTTATCAACTTTAAGAAAATCAATATCCCATTCTGCATAACTTTGGGCATCAAGATCTTCATAACCACAGGTTCCAACAGCACTACCGGCACATAGATTTGTACCAATGTCATTATACATACCAAATTTCAGATTTTTAGAATGAATATAATCAGTAAGTGCTCTGAATCCAGATGGGAATTTTAAAGTTTCATTAGAAAGGCGGCCGTCTATTCGTTCTGGAAAATAACAGCCATCATCAAGTACAAGATATTTATAGCCAAGTTTATCAAGGCCAAGTTCAAGGATTTTGTCTGCCATCTGTTTTGTAAGGGCTTCTGTGTTTCCGGTTCCAAAAGCGTTCCAGCTGTTCCAGCCCATGGCAGGTAAAAGGTTTGTCTTTTTTTCAGGGAATGGCTTACCAGTTGAAAAAGCAGCGTGTGTATTTTCAACTGGTAAACTAGATTCAGGATTATCTCTTGAAGTTCTAGGATTGTCTTTTGAATACATCTTCTATTTTCTAATACCAATCAATTTTCTGATTTCTTTAATCTTGTTCATTTTTTTGATGTAGCGAACAAGGAAGAATTCTTTAGAATCATCATTAAGATAATTTTTGTCATAGAAGTTTGGATTGTTAGTATCTTCAATAGCTTTCTGTTCAAGACTAATATATGCGTCATAATCTGCCTGTTTTCTTTCATCAGAATATTCATCACGCATTTTCATAAGCATATCGTAGTACTGTGTCTGTTTAGCAAAATCCCAGAAGTATTCTTCGTAAAGAGTGTTTTCATAGTGCCAAGGCTTCCAGTTGATTTTGTAGTGAATGATTTTAAGATTTTTGTCATCAAAATCAGGATTTTTATAAGCAGTTTTGTTCCATCCCAAATCAAGAATCTTTGAGTGGCCTTTACACAAAACGTTCAAATAATCTTCATCCTGAGTTACTCTGAATGTAAAGTGTTTAAGCAAATCAACGAATTTTTCTGCAATCTGATTTTTGCGGAATTTTTTAGTATTGATAAGAAGGATACCTGCATTGAAATATTCTTCTACAGGAACTCCCAAAGCTTTTTCTACATAGTCACCGAATACTTTGATTGTAGCCATTACTTCTTCTGGAGCAGCAGCAACATAGTAGTCAGAAATGTCTGTGTTATAAAGTTCAGCAATATCACCAAGAATGATTGTGTCACAGTCAAGGTACAATACTTTTTCATACTGTGGGAACAAATCTGGAATAAAGAATCTGTAGTATGTTTCTTTTGAATAGTAATCTCTTAAGTGGAACATACCCTGAAGTTTATCTAATTCATTTTTCAATGAAACAAATTCAATTGTAGCAGAATCTCCAACAACAGCTTTTAAATCATCCTGATATTTCTGAGCCAGGTTTGTAGTCAATACATAGAATTTATAATCATATTCCTTTGAACAATTAGCCAGTAAAGATTTTAAACAAACTACAAGAAATGGGGCATAATTGTCATCTGTTGCAAAGAAAATAGGAATAACCTTTTTCATAATTACCTTCCTTAAGTCAATAATACTTTTTGTATGTTCTATCCATTATCTACGTATATAAAAAAAAGTCAATGCAAGGGATTTTCCTTATGTTAGTGGCAGTTCATTTCTTAAATCTAATTGAAAATTGTGTTTTTTTACTATAATATACATTCAATTACTGTTTCAAATACAGTTTATTTTTGGAGGTAAACTTATGTCTGATCTTAATCGGGCTAGAGAAATCATTAACAACGTAGATAAACAGATGGCTGAATTATTTCAGCAGAGAATGGAAGCCTGTAAAATTGTTGCCGCTTATAAAAAAGAAAACGGTGTAGCAATCAGAGATAAGTTTAGAGAAGAAGCCCTCATTAATTCAACAAAGAAGAATATTACAGATCCAGAAATTGAATCTTACTATGTTCAGTTCATTCAAAAATGTATTGATCTTTCCTGTGATATGCAGGCAAAAATCCTTTCTGGTATGAAAGTTGCATTTTGTGGCGTAGAAGGTGCTTATGCTCATATTGCCGCTAAAAAAATGTTCCCTACAGCCCAGTTAGTTGCATTGCCAGATTTTGAAACAGTTTATCGTGAAGTAGAAGCCGGTAAATACGACTGCTGTGTACTCCCAATGGAAAACAGTTATGCCGGTGAAGTTGGCCCTGTTATGGATTTAATTTTCAACGGAAGCCTTTATGTGAATCAGGTTTTGGATCTGCCAATTTCTCATAATCTGATGGCTGTAAAAGGTGCAAACATTAAGGATATTAAGAAAGTAATCAGCCATCCACAGGCTCTTGCTCAGTGTGCAAAATATATTAAAGAAAAACAACTGGAAGAAGAACCTTATTCTAATACAGCAGTTGCCGCAAAATTTGTAAAAGAAAAGGGCGATAAGTCTATTGCCGCTATTGCTTCAGAAGATACAGCCGAATTATTTGATCTGGAAATTCTTGAAAAGGCAATCAATGATAACAAAAACAATACAACCCGCTTTGCTGTTCTTTCACGTGTGCAGAATAAACCTGCTCCAAAACCAAATCAGGAAGATGAACATTTTATTCTTGTTTTCACTGTTAAAAATGAAGCCGGTGCTCTTGCCCAGACATTGAATATTATTGGTGCTCACGGATTCAATATGAGAAACTTAAGAAGCCGTCCTATGAAAGACTTAAACTGGTCTTATTATTTCTACATTGAAGCTGATGGCGATGTTAATACAGAAAACGGCCAGGATATGCTTAAGGAACTTGCTGTGTTCTGTGCCAAACTTAAACTTGTTGGAAGTTACTACGAATTAAATACAAAACAGTAATAGATTACCATTTAGGAAGAGAATATGAAAAATACAATTGGAAACAGCATTACACTTACATTATTTGGAGAAAGCCACGGCCCCGCAGTTGGTGTTGTGATTGACGGAATTGCACCAGGTCTTGAAGTAAAAGATGATGTGATTTCAGCTTTACTTGCACGCCGCAGACCTTCTTCTTTAATGGACACTCCTCGTCAGGAAAAAGACGCATATCAGATTTTAAGTGGTGTATTTAATGGAAAAACTACAGGAACTCCAATTTGCATTTCTATTCCAAATGAAAACACAAAAAGCGGCGACTACAATTATGGATTAGCCCGTCCTTCTCATGCAGATTACACTGCAAACTGTAAATATCACGGTTTTGAAGATTATCGTGGCGGCGGTCACTTTTCTGGAAGAATCACTGCTGCTTTAGTTGCTGCCGGCGGTATTTTTATTCCTGCTTTGGAAAAACACGGCATTAAAATTGGAACACATATTCTTCAGTGTAAAGATGTAAATGATGACAGTTTTGATGCTGCAAATATTGAAAAACAGATTGATAGTCTTAAAACTTCAAATTTCCCTGTTTTGAATAATGCAAAAGGCGAAGATATTTCAAAAGTGATTCTTGCAGCCCGTGAAAATTGCGACAGTGTTGGCGGTATTACTCAGACTGCAATTTCTGGTCTTATGGCTGGAGTAGGGGAACCTTGGTTTGACAGCATTGAAAGTCTTTTAAGTCACGCAATGTTCAGTTTAGGCGGCGTAAAAGGAATTGAATTTGGAAAAGGATTTGGTTTTGCAAATGAAAATGCCAGTTCCTGCAATGATGCCTTTAGACTTGCTGATGGAAAAGTTGTAACAAAGACAAATAATAACGGCGGAATTAACGGTGGTATTTCAAACGGAATGCCTGTTTTATTCCAGTGTGCAGTAAAACCAACACCTTCTATTGCTCAGCCACAGGATACAATCAACTTCTGTAAAAATGAAAATGCAGAAATTAAAATCCAGGGACGTCATGATCCTGCAATCATCAGAAGAATCTGTCCTGTAATTGACTGTCTTACTGCTTTTGTAATCAGTGATTTACTTACACAGCGTTTTGGAACAGATTTTCTTGCATAACAAAGGATTTTTCAAAGAGGTAAATATATGGAATGCGGATTAATTGGAAAAGTTTTAGTACACAGCTACTCACAAATCATTCATGACTCACTTGGTTTGTATAAATATCAGCTGTGTGAATTACAGCCAGAAGAAATCCCTGCTTTTTTTGAAAAGAAAGATTTTATGGGAATCAATGTTACAATCCCTTATAAGCAGACAGTCATTCCTTATCTTGATGAAATTTCTGAAGAAGCAAAAGAAATTGGTGCAGTAAATACAATTGTAAATCGTAATGGAAAATTGTACGGATATAATACAGACTGCAGCGGACTTACTGCTCTTATTAACAAAGCAGGCATTACTGTAGCAGGAAAAAAAGTTCTTATTCTTGGTACAGGCGGTACTTCTAAAACTGCAACTTATGTAGCAAAAAAACTTGGAGCAAAAGAAATCCTTCATGTTTCAAGAAAAGCGTCAGAAGACACTATTACTTATGAAGATGCAGTTACAAATCACAAAGACGCACAGATTATCATTAATACAACTCCATGCGGAATGTACCCTGAAACTGACAATAAACCAATTGATATTTCCTGCTTTAATAATTTAAGCGGAATTGTTGATGCAATTTATAATCCATTAAAATCTCAGCTTGTTGTAGACGGCTTAAACGCAAACATTCCTTCAACTGGCGGACTTTACATGCTTGTTGCTCAGGCAATTTATGCATCAGGTCATTTCTGCAGTAAAGATCCAGACCTTACTGTTTTAGATTCAATTTTTGATTCCTTAATTGCAGAAAAACGTAATCTTGTATTAACAGGAATGCCATCCTGCGGAAAAACTACAATTGGTAAAATGCTGTCAAAACTTACAGGAAAAGAACTGATTGATGTTGATAAAGAAATTGTAGACAAAATTAAAATGCCTATTGCCGATTTCTTTGCCGCAAACGGAGAAGCAGCATTCAGAAAAATTGAAGCAGAAACTATAAAAGAGCTTTCACTTCTTACAGGAAAAATTATTTCTACAGGCGGTGGTGCGGTTCTTAATCCAAAAAATATAATCAATCTTAAACAGAACGGAGAAATCATTTTTATTAACAGACCGCTGGAAGATTTGATGCCAACTAGCGACAGACCTTTGTCTTCATCAAAAGAGCATCTTACAAAACTTTATAACGAACGTTTTGAAATTTACAAGTCTACATGTAATTATGAAATCTTAAATGATACAACTGCAGAAGCGGCAGTAGAAAAAATTATGAAAATCACAGGAGGACAGAAGAATGAATGTTAGTGTTTCTAAAGGAAAAGCAAAAGGTACTGTTTCGGCACCACCTTCAAAAAGTTATTCTCACCGAATGATGATTTGTGCTGCCCTTAGTGATGGAACAAGTGTTCTTAAAGGATTTTCAGAAAGTCAGGATATGCTTGCTACATTAGATTGTGTTCAGGAACTTGGTGCAGAATATAAAGTAGAAGGCGATGTAATTACAATCAAAGGTTTGTTCAGCAATAGTGCAAATAAAGGAAAACCTGCTTCTTTGCCTGCTTTTAAATGCCGCGAAAGTGGAAGTACTTTGCGTTTTATGATTCCAATTGCTCTTGCAGTAAAAGAATGTGGGGAATTTTTTGGAACAGAACGTCTGATTGAAAGAGGGATTCCTGTTTACGAAGAACTTTTTGCCAATAAAGGTGTAAAAATAGAAAAAGGCACCAGCAGCATTAAAATTGATGGAAAAATGCGTCCTGAAACTTATGAACTTTCTGGAAATGTAAGCAGTCAGTTTATAAGCGGACTTATGTTTGCACTCCCACTTTTGGAAGGAGACAGTCTGATTCGCATTACAACTCCAATTGAAAGCGGCTCTTACATTCAGATGACAATTGACGTTCTTAAAACATTTGGAATCACAATTGAAAAATCTGGAGACAGAGAATTTTTAATTAAAGGAAATCAGAAATATCAGGCAAGAAAAATGGATATTGAAGGGGACTGGTCTAATGCCGCACCTTTCTTTGCCCTTGGTGTTGATGTTACGGGGCTTGATTATAACAGTGCACAGGGAGATAAAGTTTGCGTAGAACTGATTAAATCTTTGCGGGAAACTCCAGAAAAAGTTATTGATATTTCAGACTGTCCTGATCTTGGTCCAATTTTGTTCGCAGTTGCCGCTTCAGAAAATGGTGGAACTTTTACAGGAACAGCCAGACTCCGCATTAAAGAAAGCGACCGCGCAAATGCAATGAAAGATGAACTTGCTAAATACGGAATTCAGGTTGATGTACTTGATAATTCAGTAATTGTTCATAAAGGAGAACTTAAAACTCCATCAGAAATTTTAAGCAGCCATAATGATCACAGAATGGTTATGTCTTTATGCTATCTTTCTAGTTTTACAGGTGGCGTAATTGAACAGGCTGAATCAATTAATAAAAGCTTCCCTGACTTTTTTGACAAACTTAGAAGCCTTGGATTGGAGATAAATGATGCAGTTTAATGAAAATACAAAAATCCTGATTGTTGGACTTGGATTAATGGGCGGAAGTTATGCAGATGCTCTTTCAAGTCAGGGTTATACAGTTGGTGCAATTGATACAAATGCAGAATCTATTAAATATGCACTGGAACATAAAATAATTGCCAGCGGAAAATCAGAAAACGACGGCGAATATATTTCCGGCTTTGATTTGATTATTTTTGCAGTTTATCCTCATGTAATTTTAAACTGGATTGAAGAGAATCAGAAATATATTAAAAAAGGCACATTGCTTACAGATGTAACTGGTGTAAAAAGCTGTTTTATTTATGATTTGCAGAAAATCCTTTCTGATGATCTGGAATTTATTGGTGCTCATCCAATGGCTGGTCGTGAATCAAGTGGTGTTCAGAATGCAACAAAAGACATTTTCAAAAATGCAAACTACATCATCACACCTACAGAAAAAAACAGTCAGCAGGCAATTGAAACTTGCCGTCAGTTAGGAAGCGTAATCGGTTCAAAGACAATTTCAGAACTTACACCAGAAGCTCATGATGAAATGATTGGTTTCCTTTCTCAGCTTACTCATTGTATTGCAGTTTCTTTAATGACTTGCCGCGATTCAGAAAGTTTTACAAAGTATACAGGTGACTCTTTCCGTGATTTAACCAGAATTGCAAAAATTAATGATGAAATGTGGAGTGAACTTTTTCTTTTGAACCAGAAAGAACTTCTTACTCAGATGGATCATTTTGGAAAACAGTTCAAAAAACTTTATAAACTCATTAAGCGCAGAAATAAAGAAGAAATCAGAAAAATCATGAAGGAATCAACTTCACGACGAATTAAATTTGACAAACGCTAGATAAAAAGAAGGTAATAGAAATGAATTTAGAATTTAAACGGGAATTGCCAACACCACGAGTAGTTAAAGAAATGTACCCTGTTACAGATGAAATGGCTGCTCAGAAAAAAGAAAATGATATTGAAATCAGCAAAGTTTTTACTGGGGAATCAGACAAACTTATTCTTATTATTGGTCCTTGTTCTGCAGACCGTGAAGATGCTGTTATTGAATATATTTCTCGTCTTGCAAAAATCAAGGAACAGGTAAAAGACAAGATTGTAATTATTCCACGCATTTATACAAATAAACCTAGAACCACTGGGGACGGCTACAAAGGTATGTTGCATCAGCCAGATCCAAACAGTTCGCCTGATATGTTCAAAGGTCTCATTGCAATCAGAAAACTTCATATGCGTGCCCTTAGCGAAACTGGTTTTTCTTGTGCAGATGAAATGTTGTATCCAGAAAACTATCACTATCTTTCAGATTTGCTTTCTTATGTTGCAGTTGGAGCCCGTTCTGTAGAAAACCAGTTCCATCGTCTTACAGCCAGTGGTCTTGATATTCCAGTTGGTTTAAAAAATCCTACAGGCGGTGATCTTTCTGTTATGATGAACTCAATTACAGCTTCGCAGCATGCACATACATTTGTTTATGCCGGATGGGAAGCTTGCAGTAAGGGAAATCCACTTGCCCATGCAATTTTACGTGGACTTGTTGATCAGAACGGTGTTTCTATTCCAAATTACCACTATGAAGATTTGCAGCATCTTTATGATTTATATGCAAAATCTAACTTGAAGAATCCTGGTGTAATTGTTGACTGTAACCACGCTAACTCTGGTAAAAAATGGAACGAACAGCCTCGTATTGCAAAGGAAATCCTTCACAGTACAAGACATTCAGATGATATTAATAAACTGGTAAAAGGTCTTATGATTGAATCTTATCTTGAAGACGGATGCCAGAAACCTGATGGCGGTGTTTACGGAAAATCAATCACAGACCCATGTTTAGGTTGGGAAAAAACAGAACAGCTTATTCTTGAACTTGCAGATTTACGCTAGTAAGAATTAGTATTCTGTTGAATAACACCAGCGGCCTCCAGTGAATTTTCCGAAGATGTATTTTTTAGAGGCAGATTCATTTGAAATATAATATCTGCCATCTACAAATTCAATTTCTTCAGCCATTGGAGGTGCTTTATAATTCTGTGCCATGTTTGATGAATCAAGAATATACAAAGGCACTTCTTTATCCAAAACTTTTTTAGTTCCTTTCTGAACCAAAGCATCATAATCAAATTTATAAATATTAGAAGTTGAAGCTCCCCATGAGCGTGTTAAATAGATTCCATCTGGACCAAAACACATTCCCTGAATTTCATTTGGAATAGAGTAGGCTACTTCTGGAATTGCTGTGTTTCCTTCAACAGAAAAACCTACTGCAAGAGCTTTATTAGTACCGTCGGCACAAGAAACATAATGATCTTCACTTGTAGGATAAACTACATCTTTATAAAATTCGCCGGCATAGATTAAACCATCGTGGACTGTTGTAAAAGCAACACCAATTCCATCACTGCTGTTATTTAAAGGAACAACATCAATATATTTTACATAAGAATTTTTCTGTGCTTTTTCAATGCTGGCCTTATCAAAAACATAAAGACAACAGTCTTCAGAACCGGCAACATAAATCTTTTCTCCACACACAGAAAGTCCCCCGGCATGGCCTGTAAAATCAGAACCATCAGGGTTTGCCATTCTAATGCTGTTTACAACTTTTTTAGAAGCTCTGTTTACAATATAAATTGGAGAAGCAGAATGGTCAGCCATATATCCTGTTAAAAAGAAATTGTCTGTTGCCTTGTCATAAGAAAGACCTTGAGCAATATAACCTTCACCTAATCCTGGAAAAGCAAATGCCTTATCACTGATTTTGTAATAACTTCGTACCGGCGCTCTAAAATAAATGCGGGCTGCAACTACAACTACAGCAATAAATCCAATAATACCAATCAAAATATTACGGATAATTCTAAATGCTTTTTTCTCTGTGATTTTCATAAATCCTCCTTAATCTTCCCAGACAAATAAATCTGCACAATTTCTTTCACCGCCACTTATATCAATAGCCTGTCCTGTACAGAAGGTATTGACTGCGGTAAGGAAATAACACCACTGAGCTGCTTCATCTGCGGTTGCCCATCTTTTCAATGGCGTTACTTCCATTATTTTCTTCCATAAAACAGGATTTTCAGTTACAGGTTTGTTCAATTCTGTTAAAACTCCACCAAAACAAACAGCATTGCAGGTTGCTTTGAATTCATTTGCAAGTCTTATAGCACAGTTTTTCATGTATCCGGTAACGCCCGCCTTAGATGCCACATAAGTTGGAAATTCGTTACCATTTAAACTTGAAACTGAACTGTTGAACAAAACTGATTTTATCCCTTTATGAAATGCATATTTTTCGGTAACTGCCATAGTTCCCTTTAAGTTCACATCAATGTCTTTATCAGTTGCTGTCTGAATCCCTGCATTGTTGATTAAAATTTCAACGTCGCTGATTTCCGGCAAAGATTCTGGTTTTGAAATATCAGCAATAAAATGTTTGTAAAGATTTGCATTTAATATAGAAGAATCTGATGAAATTGTATCTTTTTGAATATCAATTCCAGTAACTTCATGACCATTTTTCAAAAATAAAATACAAATCGCTCTGCCAATACCAGAACTTGAACCTGTAACTAAAACTTTCATATATTAATTCCCGTTATTTACTCTTAATATATTCACTGCCTACATTTTCTTCTTCCCAGTTTTTTACAACCCTGTATCCAAAACCGCTGAACAAAACTTCGCATAATAATTCGCAGATAGCACCAATTGCCGAACAAACTAAAACCTGAGTCCATGTCCATCCAAAGAAGATTTTTGAGACAGTAGTAGCAAATACAAAATTATCTACAAACTGAGCAATAATTGTTGAAACGTAAGAGCGCACTGCAAAAGCAAAAAATCCGTCTGATTTCATTGCTTTTCCAATAGAGTGATTCAACAAGGCATTCACAATACTTGAAATTGTAAATGCAAGTCCGGAACCAAGAACAACATACCAGGCTCCACCAAAAGTATTATTCAAGGCCGTATTAACAGCAGGATTTTCTTCTGTATAGAATTCACCCCACATACCAGGAGCCTTAGCAAGAACAGCAAAACTTCCGCAAACAAGAAGATTCACAAAAAGAGCCATAAGTGACACTTTAATAGAAGCTTTTGCACCCCAGCGTTTACAGATTACATCCATGCAAAGAAACATAATCCAGCTGAAAACAAAACCACAGTCCAAAGCAACGTACTTGTAGTTTACCAGTTCTTTGTTTGCCATAAGGTTAGCACAAACAACAGAAAGCACAAAAAATGTGATTGTAAGGGAAGGAATGCTGCGAAGAAGTAATTTAAGATCTTTCCATTCTTCGCTGATGATTTGACCAATCTTTTTCATTAGATTGACCTCCTTAAGGATTTTAATTTATTAAGCGCAGGAGTTTTTGAGGCATCATAAACTGCGCTGTGTTTATATATTAGTGGTTTTTCCCTAAATGTAGAAGTGGTTAATCACAAATATCTAAAGTTTAAGCAAATTCCGTCCGATAATTTAAAGGCGAAAGTCTATTCTCAGAATTGAACGCCAAGTGCAAGAAATTCTGAATTTATTAAAAAATTGTATAAATAAACGTTATATTACAGCTTTTTTATTGGAATTTTGAATAAATTCACTTGCTATTTAACTATTAACTGTTAAAATGTTCGTTCGAGGGGATTAGAAAAAAGTAAAATTTATTTAAAATAGAAATGTAAGAAAGTTGAAATTTTTTTATAGGAGAACGACATGGAAAGATTCAACAAACGCATTCTATTTTTAGTAATCTCATTGTCCCTGTTCATTTTTGGTGCTTGTTCTTTTATGGTTCAGGATTTAAAAAATCTTGAAAACAATGCATCTCTCAAAATCTATCTTCAAAATACAGATTCAGACGAGTACGATCTCTACACAGGTCTTAAAATCCCTGAAGGCTTCTATTTCTATGAAAAAAGCGAAGTAACAATCGGCTCAACTAAACTCACAAAGAAGTATTACAACAGAGTTTTATCAACAGTTTATTTTGATCTTGATGGTGGTAGCTGGGGTGGAGTTTATGAAGTATCTTACACAGGCCGCTATGGACAGAAGCTTGTTTTGCCAGATACAGATACTCTTGTAAAACCAGGTTATACTTTTGTAGGCTGGAATGATGCTGTACCTTTTGCTTACACAATCAACTCATCTACATTAAAGGCAATTTGGGAAAAGACAGAAGAAGTAAAAGACATTTATGCTCCATATAAGATTCAGTTCTATCTTGAAAACAAGACAGATGATCAGTACACACTTTATAGCGAAGTAGAAAATCAGGGTAAGATTGGAGATCCTGTTGATATTACAGGTTACCTTCCAATTGATATTCCAGTTGGTTACAATGATCCTGTTTATGATACAAGCGTTACAATTGCTGCAAACGGTTCAACTGTAGTTCAGGTTAAGTATAACTTGTATCGCACAACTTTGACTTTTGATGTTACAGAAAAAGGTAAGTTTGGTGATCAGGAAGATCAGGAATTAATTATCTCTGGTAAATATGGTGCTGTAATTCCAGGTGCTATCAGAGTTGCTCCAGGAAACATCGCTCCTCGTGATGAAAATGAAGACATTAAGTTTGTAGGATGGAATGCTGAAGGTCAGTTTGCTCCAGATTATTTCCCATTACATGATGTTCATTACGAAGCAATCTGGGCAGAAAATACTGCAAAATATAGAGTTCAGTACTGGCTCCAGAATGATGATCTTGAAACATTCTCAGCAGGTAGTTCTGCAATTTACAACGGTACAATCGGAGAATACACAAAAGTTTCTCCAAAGAATATTACAGGTTTTGCTCCATTAGATTTTGAACAGCAGCTTGTAGTTCCTGAAGTTGTAGATGAAGATGGAAATTCTACAATCGTTACTGAAGTTAATATCTATTATACTCGTGCAAGAGTTAGAGTTACATTATCAACAGGATTCGGTAAGTGGAAAGACGGTCTCTTTGCCGGTTCTTCAGAAGATTATGTAATTACAGGTTACTACGGTACAGAAATCGTATATCCAGATAGTCTTGAATTAGAAAGAACCCATTATGAATTTGATAAATGGGTTAATATGGATACAGATGAAGATGGACTTCCTGTTGAATTTGGTAAGACAAACGTTATTTTGACTGCTAAGTGGAATCAGGTTGAATTCATCTATACAGTAAATCATCTCTATGAAACAGCTGAATCTCCTGTAGATGCTCCTGAATATGCAAAAGATGAAAACGTACCTTCAGAAATTATCTGGGGTAGAGTAGGCGAACTTACAGAAGCTGTTGCTAAGGCTGCACCAGTTGGTTTTGATGATGGTGTTCTTGTTCAGCAGACAATCTTAAATGATAACTCTACAGTTGTTGATGTTAAATATAACAGAAAGCGTGTAACAGTAAGTTATGATCCTACTGGTTTTGACTTTGCAACAAATCAGGCTACTCAGGGTAGATGGAAAGCTAATGGTTCTACTGCAAAGACAACTTTGACTGGTAAATACGAAGGCGTTGTTCCATTACCAGCAGAAGTAGAATTAACAAACTATAATCTTTACGGATGGAAAAATATTGATTCTGGCGAATATGGAATCCCAGAATACTTTGGATTAAACAATCTTTCTTATGTAGCAGCATGGACTGATGTTGGTATTGATTACAAGGTTGTTCATATGTTCCAGAGTTTGTCTAATCCTGAAGAATATGAACCAAATCCTGCTCTTAAGGCAGATGATGATTTGGTAGCTGTAGAAAATCAGGTTGTAACTCCAAGAGGTGTAACAACTATTAAGGGATTTGTTCCAAAACATGCAGATCCAGTTACAATCCATGAATCAGATAAGCCAATTGTACTTTATGTATACTATGACAGAATCAGCGTAACATTCACATATTATGCAAATAAAGAAGGTGAATCTGGTGCTGCCTGGGATGATGGAGAAACAGTTCGTACTGTAACAATGCCTTTTGGTACAGCAAGTTCAAATGACACAAAACCAGAAAATCCATCTAAGGGTGAAGAACCTGGTGACTATGAATTTGCCGGCTGGGATCCTGCTGTTCCTGGTTCATTTACAGACCCTGCAACAATGTATGCAACATGGAACAAGTTAAGAGCAAAATATACAGTTGAATATACAAAAGACTCTGTAATAATGACTGGCTCTGAAATTGCAGGCTTTACAACTTCTGGAAAAGCTGATGTTGATTCAAGAGTAACTGTTGTAGAAGGAACAGACTTTACAACTCCAGAAGGATACAGAGCTGTTATAACACCTGTAGAAAAACTTTCTAAGAACGATGATTCAAAAGTAAAAGTTGTCTTTGTAAAGAAAGATATTATTTATACTTTCTTCAAAAATGACGGAACTGATGCAAAGAATGAAATATCTGGAAAATTTGATGAACCAATTCCACATGAAAACTATCTGAAACCATCAAGAGAAGGATATAACTTCACTGGTTGGACAGATGTAGACACTGGGGCTGAATACGGAGTTGACTGTCCAGAAACAACATTTGGACCAAACAACAGAAGTTTCAATGCTAAGTGGGAAGCAAAAGATATTGTTTATACATTCAATGCAAACGACGGTAGCTGGAATGGCACAGAAACAACAAAAATTGTTCATGGTCCTTTTGGAACAAGATATGACATTCCATCAAGTAATCCTACTCGTACAGGATATACTTTTGCCGGTTGGGATAAAGCATCTGAACTTCCTTCAGACAATAACTTTGGAAGCAAAGATATTACATTAAATGCATTGTGGACTCCAAATGCTGTATCTTACACATTCGATGCAGGAGAAGGCAGCTGGAACGGCACAGAAAAAATAAAGACTCTTAATGGTGTATATGATCAGACATTAAGTGTTCCTGTAAATCCTACAAGAGATGGTTATAACTTTGAAAGCTGGTCTCCAGTACCACCTGCAAAATATGGCTATCACGAAGGATCAAATACAACATTCACTGCACAGTGGAGCAAGAAAGATATTACATATACCTTCTTGTTAGGAAAATCTGGTGCACATTGGACAGTTCCAGGTGAAGACGGTATTAGAACAGGTAAATACGGAGATGAATTTACACCTCCAGAATTGCCAGAATTAGCTGGTTGGGTATGTACAGGTTGGGATGATGTAGTTGATGCAACATTTGGTACTGCAAATAAAACTTACGAACCAATTTGGGAAAAACTTAGTATTACATACACATTTAATGCAAACGGCGGTAAGTTCTCAAATGGCAATGGAACATACGATGCAACTGGTCAGTATGATACATTGGTAACTCGTCCTGCTAATCCAACAAGAGATGGATTTGAGTTTGACGGTTGGGATGAATCTGTTCCAGATAAGTTTGGTTTGGAAGATAAGACTTTCAATGCTAAGTGGAGAGTTAAAGTAACTGTAACACCAAGCCAGAGCGAATTGATTTTTGATGGAGATATTAGAATCTCTGAATATAAAGATTCAAGTCAGAAGACTATTGGTCTTGTAGCACAACTTCCTGAAGGTGGTTCGGGCTGGACTGTAAAATGGTACGTTGGACCAAACCGGGTTTACAAGTTTGCATCTAACCCAGTTACATTCACTCAGCTTGGAATGCAATCTGGCAAGAAATATGCTGTAACAGTAGTTGCTGAATTAAACGGAATTACATATACAACACAGGGTGTTGTTACTGTTGGACAATAAGGAGGTAGAAAATGAAAAGTAGATTAAACGTAATCCTTTGTGCATTTCTTGTCTTAATAGCTTTAAGTGGATGCCGTGTGGGACAGATTAAGGCAAATAAAACTGCAGAAGAAGGAAAATCAGTAGTTACATTTTCTATTTCAGATTCAATTGGAAAAACTGCCTTACCTACAGTAAAGTGGACAGATTATAACTACGTACTTGAAGGAAAGAAGGATGGCGAAAGCGATTATTCCAGAATTACAGAATCTAAAGTATCTTATTCAGGACTTACTCAAGATGAATATGTTTTAGATGCTGCTAATTATTCTTTCAAAGTTACAGCTTATTCAGGTGCAACTCCTTTACTTAGTGGTGTTGTAAATGATGTAAACCTTGCAACAGGAAATAAAGCTGTAAGTTTCAGAATGGTTCCTCTTAAGGGACTTCAAGGTAATGCATCAGTTACTGTAATTTTCCCATCTACATCAGATGCAAACATTACAAAAATTGATGTTTATTATGGAACAGGATTTGAAACAACTTTCCAGAATGGTACTTCAAAGCAGTCTTTTGTTACTGAAAACTTTCAGTCTACAGCTTCTGCTAACAAATCAAAGGTTACTTACTCACTTAATAATTTACCAAGTGGTGTAACACAGTTTGCATTCTTTGATTTGTATTCAGACAAGCTTAAGGTAGCAAGTTTTGCAGAAAGTCTTGTTGTTGTAGGTGGTCAGACTTCTGAAAGTGTAAAAGAATTTACTGTAAACGATTTATTCAAATATACAGCCTCAATTCAGTTAAAGAAGAACGGTTCTGCATGGGCAGATTCTTACATGACAATTGTTCTTAAAGATCCTGCCAGCGGTGAAACTTATTCTTTGTCTGATGGTGGAAACGGTTTATACAGTGGTTCAATTGCAGAAGGAACATTTGATGTATACATAAAAGAATACGGAAAGGATAAGCTTTCTAATACTGGTACTACATTCAATTCTGAACAGGGCCAGATAGATTTGAACTTCCAGAAAGTTACTTTGCCATTAACAGGCGGTGTTTCTGTAGTTTCTGTAAAAGATCCAGTGACAAATGAGTTTGCAGGATTCATTCAGACAGAAAAAGAAGCAGAAAACGAATATTATGTAGCAGCTGGTTCAAAAGGTCTTTTTGTTCAGGCTTCAATTAAACCAGGTTACAATTACGTAGATGCAGGTTATGTAGAAGTTCAGAATGCTAAGCATGCAAATAATGCAACATTCTATCTCCCTTCTAATTCTGGAGTTGTTTCAACTGGTGGTGTAACACCTATCCGTTATACAATTACTTACGATTTTGCAGATAAGGGAACTGAATTAAAAGGTAAGGGTGCATTTGTATCAGGTTATACAGCCCCTTCAAATTATACAGTAGAAAATTACTCAACAATTGTCCTTCCTGGCGCAGAAAAAGTTAAGCGTGATGGATACATCTTTGATGGTTGGGAAAGAGTAACTGCTGATGGAGTAGAAGCATTCTCACGTATTCCAGATGGAACTCACGAAAATCTTGTTGTATATCCTGTGTGGAAGTTAGGCGCTACTATTGAAACTGATCCAGAAGAACTTGAAGAAGAAGAACAGGAATTAGGTATTCAGGGTAACGTATTTGCCAGCGGTTTCTCTTTAATCATTAAATGGAGTGACACAGTACCTGGTAAAACAGAAGTTTGGTATGACTATAACAGCAATGGTAGACTTGATACAGACTCAGTTTCTGGTGAAACAGATAGACTTGTAGCAGATATTGACTTTACAAACTTCCGTCTTAGAGCAGAAAATCCAGACGGATCAAAACCTGCTTCTGACTTTACTTTCACAGTATTAGGTGGTCAGCTTGCTTCTCTTGAAGGTCTTGGAAGCAGATACTCTAACAGATCTACAGTAAATATTAGTGGTGAAAATACAGTAATTGGTATTTTTGATGAAGACAATAAAGATAATGCCGCTGGTATTATGCTTGATTCATTTACTAATGAATGTGTAAATATTAATGGCCAGATGTCTGGAGATTATAACCTTATTCTGGTTTCTCCAAATAAGTTTGTAAAGGGACAGGCATTACATAAGGTTGCTTATATTGATAACTCTGCT
Source organism: Treponema sp. (assembly GCA_024402665.1). Classification (GTDB taxonomy): domain Bacteria; phylum Spirochaetota; class Spirochaetia; order Treponematales; family Treponemataceae; genus Treponema_D. The sequence continues at coordinate 35,206 of JAKSTI010000006.1, read as the reverse complement.
TATGCTCAGCTTGATAAGTTTACTTGTCTTTACAAAGAAACTTCAGGTAATTATGAACCACAGAGTATCAGTATGATGAAGGATGGAAGTAGTGCTACACGCCGTGTTATTTATTTGAATAACACAGAAGGTGCAAGTCTTCCTTCTATTGAAGATGTTCTTTGGCTTGTTGATGCATCCGGAAATGTTTCTCAGGTATCATTCACATTAGGTGACTCTGCATCTGTAAACATTAAGGGTTCTGTATTCTCTATTTCTGTAGAAAACGGAAGCTTCAGATTACAGCAGTCTTCTCTTGCAATTAAAGATGCCCACAATGATACCCCTCAGACATTGTTCATTGCTTCATCTAAGCAGAATGCTAGCAATAAAAAGCAGTTCCTTCTTACTTATGAAAAGTCTAGTGGAGGAGGTTATGAGTATATAGATGAAAAAAAATTAGACGATACTAAAAAACCAATAACTGAAGCAGATATTTTAAGTCATAAATATAAGTATATGCATGTATTCTCTGAAAGTGACAGCCTTGATGAACGTGTAGCAACAGAATTACTTCAGACAATCATTTTTGAAAAAATAGCTGAAAATGAAGACATTAAGATTAATGTAAACCTTGAAACAGTACCTTATGAAGAAATTGCCAAGTATGCTGGAACACATTCAGATGGATCTGCTAAGTTCAGTTATTATGATGGTAGTTTCTATATGAATGTAAAGAAGGCTTGTGTAGATACAACTATAAATTCTGGATATGACTATACTACTTCAAATGCTGCTAAGACTGCCGGTGAAGCATTCGTTAGAGATAATATTAATGAAGAATATATAAAAAGTATAACAAATACCTGGAATGATGCCTATAATGATGCAAAAGCAACAGTATTCAATGGATTAAATGGTTACTTAATGACAATTGAATCTGACGTTGAAAACTCATATATTTATGACCGTATGAATGCCCAGAAGGCTTGGACTGGTGGTGCCAGATTAAAGTGGTCAGACGGGGTTAATACAGATATTCTTGATGCTCCTTCTTTAGCAGGTTTAACTTATGATAAGGATGAAACAAGAGTTACGCAGTTCAGATGGATGTGTGGGCCAAGTGCAGGTACTGTAGTTTATAATGGACCAAAGTATAATTCAACAGGAGCTGGTGTTCCAGTAGGTGTATTCTCTAACTTTGGTTCTAATGAACCAAATAGTTCTGATGCTACAAATGGTGGTGAACAGTGTATTCAGTTCCATACTAGTGGTGCATGGAATGATATGAATGTTAATGGTGGGTATGCGTATAAAGGAACTGTTTCTACTGGCTACAGCAGTAGAAAATATCGATATTCGATATCTGTACTTACTGCCAATTCAGACTATGTTCCACAGTCATACATCATCGAATTCACACCATATGGCGGAAAGAATGGTAATGCTAAGCGTTTACAGTTTAGTAGTATATATGGAACAAAACCAACAGGAGGTTCAAACTAATGAAAAAGATTTGTGTTATGATTATTGCAGCTGTGCTTTCATTGGGAGCTTTTGCTCAGGAGGCACCTGCTGCTAAAAATGATTCAAAGGTTGCTGTAGGAGCAAGTATTAATGCTTCTATCCCAATGGGGGAACTTGCAGATTATGCTAAAATGGGTTTTGGTGGCGGTGTTGCCGTTGAAATCGGAATCCCATTAGGTGAAGGACTGCTCCGAGGATTTGGTGTAAGTGTAAGAGGTGATTTCAGTTATCTCTTATCAGATTCAGAATATATCACATCTTTTATGACTGTTTTTGCTACTGCAAATGCTTTCTTAAAGATTCCTTTTGGTAGTACCGGAGTTGCCATTCAGCCAGAAATTGGAATTGGTGCAGCAATTAATCTTTTGTCTACCGTGCCTGGTTATGAAGAATCATTGAATTCTCCTTATATTGACCAGATTTACAGCGTAGGTTTTGGAATCAGAGTTGCCAATCCAAAAATGGCAGGCGGAAAAATGGAAATTGAATTTACACCAGTATATTCAGTTTCACCAGAAAAAGATGCATTAGTTCAGTATGTTACAGCCAGAGTTGGTGTAATGTACAAATTATAGAAAAAACTAAGAAAACTAATTAACCTTATACCCCCCGGTGGTACTTGAATTTAATACCACTGGGGGGTATATTTGTTTTATGAGTAATAATGAAGAATGCTGCTGTAAAAAGAAAACGGCGGATGGAAAAAAGAAAACAATTCGTCCTGAGGATGAAAAGAAAAAACTTACAAACAGATTAAGTAAGATTGAAGGTCAGATTCGCGGCATAAAAAATATGCTGGATAATGACGGTTACTGTACAGATTTGCTTATTCAGGTAAGTGCTGTAAAATCGGCACTGGACTCCTTTTCAAAAGAAATCCTTTCAAATCATATTCGTGGTTGTGTTGTTCGCGATCTTAAGGCGGGCAATGAAGATGTAATTGATGAACTTCTGTGGACAATGCAGAAGCTTCAATAAGGATGGCTATTATGAAAAAATATGAAGTTACAGGAATGAGTTGTGCAGCTTGTGTAGCCAGAGTAGAGAAGGCCGTAAAAAATCTTAGTGGTGTAGAAAGCTGTTCGGTTAGTTTATTAACAAATTCAATGCTTGTTGAGGGGTCTGTCCCCTCTGAATTTGTAATCTCTGCAGTAGAAGCTGCTGGTTATGGAGCAAAATCCTTAGATTCATCATCGCAAAACAAAGAAAAAAATCAAAATACACAAAATGAAGATCCTCTTGCAGACAAGGAATCTCCAGTCTTAAAAAAACGACTTATCTGGTCAGTTGGTTTCCTTATAGTTTTAATGTATTTTTCAATGGGCCATACAATGTGGAACTGGCCGTTACCATCATTTTTCACCGGCAATCATATTGCAATTGCACTAGTTCAGATGATTCTTGCGGCCATTGTAATGATAATCAATAAAAAATTTTTCATCAGCGGAACAAAAAGCCTTCTGCACAAAGCCCCAAATATGGACACTTTAGTCGCTCTTGGTTCCGGCGTTTCTTTTGCCTGGAGTTTAGTCAGTCTTTTCCTTATGACAGACGCTCAGTTAAAAGGAAATCACAGTGAAGTAATGCAGCTGATGATGAACCTTTATTTTGAAGCAGCCGCAATGATTTTAACATTAATCACAGTAGGCAAACTTCTTGAAGCAAAATCAAAGGGACGTACTACAAATGCCTTAAAAGGATTAATGAAACTTTCTCCAAAAACAGCAGTAATCCTGAAAGACGAAAAAGAAATTACAGTAAATATTCTGGACGTAAAGACAGATGATATTTTTGTTGTTCGTCCAGGTGAAATTATTCCGGTAGATGGCATTGTAATAGAAGGTTCTTCTTCAGTAAATGAATCTGCCCTTACAGGAGAAAGTATTCCTGTAGATAAACAGTCTGGTAATGAAGTTGCCAGCGGAACAATGAATCAAAGCGGCTTCTTAAAATGTAAGGCTACAAGAGTTGGGCAGGATACAACAATTAATCAGATTATTCAGATGGTCAGCGATGCAAGCGCAACAAAAGCACCAATTGCTAAAATTGCAGATAAAGTAAGTGCCATCTTTGTTCCGGCAGTCCTCCTCATAGCAGTCGCAACCTTTATTATCTGGCTCCTCTTTGGCGCCGAAGTTGGTTTTGCCCTAGCCAGAGGAATCAGCGTCTTAGTTATCAGCTGTCCCTGCGCCCTCGGTCTTGCAACTCCAGTCGCTATAATGGTTGGTAACGGAAAAGCCGCTTCAAACGGAATCCTATTTAAAACTGCAGAAAGTCTTGAAGCAACTGGAAAAGTAAAAACTGTAGCATTAGACAAAACTGGTACAATTACCAAAGGCCAACCGGCAGTCACAGATATAATCCCAGCCCCTGGAATTTCAGAAGAAGAACTTTTGCAGACAGCACTTAATCTTGAAAGCAAAAGCGAACATCCTCTTGCAAAAGCAATTATCAGTTATTGTGAGAAAAAAAATTTTAAACCTCAGCCAGTTTCTGATTTTGAAGCAATCACCGGTAAAGGATTAAAGGCTTCAGATTCAGAAGGTAATTTTATTACTGGCGGAAATGCCGCTTTTACTGAATCAAAAATCAATTCAGAGCAGCTTGAACTTCAGGGAAAAACACCGCTTTATTTTACAAAAAACAAAGAACCTCTTGGTGTAATTGCCGTTGCTGATGTTATTAAAGAAGACAGTGCTGCTGCGGTAAAAGAAATGCAGAAACTTGGAATCAAAGTTGTAATGCTTACCGGAGACAATCAGCGTACTGCCAGTGAAATTGGAAAACAGGTTGGCGTTGATGAAGTGATTGCGGGAGTTCTTCCAGAAGAAAAGGCAAATATTGTAAAGAAACTTCAGTCTCCTGTTGTTATGATTGGGGATGGAATTAATGATGCTCCTGCCTTAACTGTAGCAGATGTGGGAATGGCTATTGGAAAAGGCACAGATATTGCAATAGACGCCGCAGATGTTGTTCTTGTAAACGGCAGTCTTGTTGATGCAGTTTCCGCAATCAGATTAAGTAAAAAAACACTTAAAAATATAAAGGAAAATCTTTTCTGGGCATTTATTTACAATATAATTGGTATTCCTCTGGCAGCAGGCTGTTTTATTTCTGCTTTTGGCTGGACACTGAATCCAATGTTTGGAGCTGCCGCAATGAGTTTAAGCAGTTTCTGTGTTGTAACAAATGCACTCAGATTAAATATTGGAGGTAAAAAAATGACAAAAACATTATTAGTAGAAGGAATGATGTGCCATCACTGTGAAGGCCATGTAAAAGAAGCTTTGGAAAAAATTGACGGTGTTACAAGTGCCGTAACAAGTCATGAAAAAGGAACTGCAGTTGTTGAATTGAGCAAAGATGTTGCAGAATCTGTTTTTAAAGATGCAATTACTGCTGCCGGTTACGAATATAAAGGAATGAATTAATATTTTGTTTTCGTTTTTCTTCAATAGGGTTTATAATTTTAAATATAATTAATTAAACTCTATTGGAGCTTTATATGTTCATTAAAATTATCCTTTTGATAGTTTTCTTCGCCATTATGATTGGCGTTGGTGTTTATTCTCGTAAAAACGCCACAGATGTTAACGGTTTCGTATTAGGCGGCCGTTCAGTTGGTCCATGGCTTACAGCTTTTGCTTTTGGTACTTCTTACTTCTCAGCCGTTGTATTTATTGGTTATGCAGGACAGTTTGGTTGGAAATACGGTATTTCTTCAACCTGGATTGGTCTTGGTAATGCATTCATCGGATCTTTGTTAGCATGGGTTGTAATGGGTCGCCGTACTCGTATTATGACTCACCACTTAGATGCAAAAACAATGCCAGATTATTTTGGCAAACGTTTTGACAGTAAAGCATTAAGAATTACTGCAGCAGCAATCGCATTTATTTTCTTAATTCCTTACACAGCATCTTTATATAAAGGTCTTTCAACACTTTTCGGTCTTGCCTTTGATATCCCTTATGTAACATGTGTTATTGCAATGGCAGTTCTTACAGCAGTTTACGTAATCCTTGGTGGTTACATGGCTACTGCAATCAACGACTTTATTCAGGGTATCATCATGCTTGGTGGTATCATTGCAGTAATTGGCGCAGTATTAAGCGGTCAGGGTGGATTCCTTTCTGCTCTTAAAAAACTTTCTGATATTGCTCCAGATCCAACAGTAGCAGCTGCCCCATTAAAAGAAGCACAGGGTATGTTCGCTTCATTCTTTGGTCCAGATCCATTAAACCTTCTTGGTGTAATTATTCTTACATCCCTTGGTACATGGGGTCTTCCACAGATGGTTGGTAAATTCTATTCAATCAAATCTGAAAAAGCAGTTAAAACTGGTACAGTAGTTTCTACTATCTTTGCTGTAATTATCTCTGGTGGATGTTACTTCCTTGGTGGTTTTGGACGCTTGTTCGACAGTCCTGCAATCCACGGACCAAAAGGCATGCTTTATGATGAAATTATTCCACAGATGCTTACAACACTTCCAGATATCTTAATTGGTATTGTAGTTGTACTTGTTCTTTCAGCATCTATGTCTACACTTTCTTCACTTGTACTTACTTCAAGTTCTACATTGACTTTGGATATGCTCAAAATCACATGTATGAAAAAAGCTGATGATAAAAAATCAGTTCTTGTAATGCGTATATTTATTGTATTCTTCATTGCAATTTCTGTAATCATCGCTTTGAACCCACCTACATTTATTGCTCAGCTTATGGGTTACTCTTGGGGTGCTTTGGCTGGTTCATTCCTTGCTCCATTCTTATACGGATTGTTCTCAAAGAAAATTACAAGAGCCGCTGTTTGGGCAAACTTCGTATGGGGTGTTGGACTTACAGTTGCAAATATCTTCGGAAAATTCATTGCTTCTCCAATCAACTGTGGTGCAGTTGCAATGGTTGGTGGATTAATCATCGTTCCATTAATCAGTTTGATTACTCCAAAATTGGATAAAGCAAAAGTAGATGATATGTTTGCCTGCTACGATGAAAAAGTTGAAGTAGCAAAGAAAATGGTTCTTAAAGAAGAATAGGAGTTTACACAAATGCCAGTTATTAAATATTTGGAACGCAACGCAGAACTTTATGCAAATGAAATTGCCCTTGTTGAATTAAATCCTGATGAACAGGATAAACGCCGCAGCAACTGGAAAGAAGCAGAACTTATTGAACCAACAAAGTTTGAACCTTTCCGTCGTGAAATTACCTGGAGTGTTTTTAATGAAAAAGCAAATCGCTTTGCAAACATGCTCCTTGCCCGTGGTGTTAAAAAAGGAGATAAGGTTGGAATCCTGATGTACAACTGTATTGAATGGCTTCCAATTTATTTTGGTGTATTAAAAACTGGTGCAATCGCCGTTCCATTTAATTTCCGCTATGATGCAGATGAAATTCTTTATTGTGCAGATTTAGCGGAAATAAACATACTGGTATTTGGTCCTGAATTTATTGGTCGTGTAGAACCAAATGCAGATCAGCTTGGGGCAGGCCGTCTCTTGATTTATGTTGGAGATAGCTGCCCTGAATTTGCAGAAAACTACTATCAGGTTGTATCAAATTATCCAAGCAACAATATTAATATTGAACTTACAGATGATGATTTTGGTGCAATCTATTTTTCAAGTGGAACTACAGGATTCCCAAAAGCAATCCTTCACAAACATTTATCTTTAACACAGGCCGCAGAAATGGAACAAAAACACCATGCAACTGGCCGTAATGATAATTTCCTTTGTATTCCACCACTTTATCATACAGGAGCCAAATTCCACTGGATGGGTTCCCTTGTAGCTGGCAGTAAAGCTGTTTTATTAAAAGGCACAAAACCTGCTACAATCTTAAAGGCAATGTCAGACGAACAGTGTACAATTGCCTGGCTTTTAGTTCCATGGGCACAGGATATTCTTGATGCCCTTGACCGTGGAGATATTAAACTCAGCGATTATAAAATAGATCAGTGGCGACTTATGCATATTGGTGCTCAGCCAGTTCCACCTTCTCTTATTAAACGCTGGAAAGAATACTTCCCTAAACACGACTACGATACAAACTACGGACTTTCAGAATCAACAGGTCCTGGTTGTGTTCATCTTGGTATGGAAAATGTTCATAAAGTTGGCGCAATTGGTGTTCCAGGCTACAGATGGGAATGTAAGATTGTTGATGAAAATGACGTTGAAGTTAAAAAAGGCGACGTTGGTGAACTTTGTGTAAAAGGCCCTGGCGTTATGACCTGTTATTATAATAATCCTGAAGCAACTGCAGAATGTTTAAAAGACGGCTGGCTTTATACTGGTGATATGGCAATGCAGGATGAAGATGGATTCTATTTCCTTGTTGACCGCAAAAAAGATGTAATTGTAAGCGGCGGTGAAAATATTTACCCTGTTCAGATTGAAGATTTTATGCGTAAACATGACAAGATTAAAGATGTTGCAGTTATTGGTTTGCCAGATCATCGTCTTGGTGAAAAAACAGCTGCAATTGTAGAAATCAAAGAGGGAATGACTTGTACTGTAGAAGAACTTGAAAAATTCTGTTCAATGCTTCCACGTTACAAACGTCCAAAAGAGATTATCTTTAATACAATTCCACGCAATGCAACTGGTAAAATTGAAAAGCCAAAACTCCGCAAGATGTATGGTGCAGATCAGTTAGTTGCCCAGGAAAACCGTTCCTAACGATTTTTTATGCAAATTTTTTTGTTAAAATAGGCAAAAAAATTTGCATAAATTTCCTTTGAATGATATATTATAAGTGGCTGGAAAACAATCTTCTTCCGGCTTCAAAAAGTCTTATCTAAATAAAAGTTTCACAATATATATTTAATTAAAAAAGTCTCGATGTAACTCTGTTTTCATTATGAACAGGGATTCTTTTTATTTTATTCGCAAGGAGGCGCATATGAATAACTTGAATAAGATTGCGGCTATCAGTTTGTTAGCATTTGCATGTTTTATGGCACCATCATGCAAAGCCTCTGCTGAGGGGACAGATGCGGAAGTAACTCTTCATATTGAATGTGAAGTGTTACCAGAAAAGACTGCATATCATGTTAGTGTAGACAATGAACTTATCACTGACGGGATTAAGGTTGTTGCAGAATACAGCGATGGAAGTTCAAAGGATGTTACTTCCGAATGTATTTATGAAGGCTTTGATTCTTCTGCAGTTACAGCTGCACAAACAATTACTGTCTGGTATGAAGAAGAGGGTGAACTTTATACTACAGAATTTGAAATTTCAGTTTATGCGGAACTTCTTTCTATTCAGGTAGAACTTGAATCGGAAGAAAATTTTGTTATCAGCCGTGGTGAAGAACTTGATTTGTCTCAGATTAAGGTTCTTGCAGCATATGATGACGGTTCAGAAAAGTATGTTGATGGCTGGGAACTTGCAGGCTTTAGAAACAGACTGATTGGATTGAATCAGGAAGTTGCAATTGAATACAACGAAAATGGAACTACTTGTTCAGATTCTATTTTTGTAGATGTTCTTTATAAGTTCAGTGATGAACCAGACTATTTACCTGAAGGAACTGATGGAACAATTGGTACAGAAGGCCGCTATGTATATTTTGGCGACTATCCACAGTCTTTGAAGGATTCAGAAGTTGAAATTCTTGAAGACCGCAGCATTGAAGTTGGAGTAAACACTTACTATCTTGGTTCTGACGGTTACTATTATGCTCCAGTGGAAAAGAGTGACGGTACAAGCTATTATCTTGTTCAGCCAATGAAGTGGAGAATCCTTTCTGAAACTTGCACTGGAACTACAGATGAAGGCGACAATATTTCTGGTAAGCTTTTACTTGCAGAAGAAATATACACCAGCAGCAGGTTTGCAGATCCAACTGGTACAAATGTTTATAGCGAAAGTGTGGTTCGCCAGTATTTGAACCACGATTTTATAGAAACAGCCTTTACTTCTTCTGCCAGAGAATTTATGATTAAGCCAGAACTCAATAATGGTATTCACAGCGGTGGATCATTCCCAGTTTTGGAAGAAGAAGTTGCTTCAAACATTAGAACTGACAAGGTGTTTATTTTAAGTATGGCTGACGTTTCAAATCCTGATTATGGATTTGGCGGACCAACTGTAGAAGGTGGAAGACAGAGATATCCAACTAACTATATTGTAAAGGTTGGTGTTCACAGTAGTACTACTGCTGATGGAAAGGTAAAGGCTTGGTGGTTGCTTAGAACTCCATACGGTATTGCTAGTAATGGAAAGCCTGCAACATATGGTGTAAATTCTAGTGGTACTTTAATTGATGAAAATGGAAAAGTTACACAGCATCCTATTAATAATAGTAGTCGTCCTGGCATTGTTCCTGCGGTGGTTATCAGATAATAGAGCAATTAAAAAATCATTGAAATAAATCCTTCCTTGTTGGTGGCCCTTCAGTACTTGTTATTGGAGGGCCACTGTTTCATACATCCATAATTCGTCAGTTGATTCGTCTTTGAATATATGAGCCATTAATCGCATATCAGTTTCTTTTCCGTGGAACATTCTCTTGTATTCAATAATGCGTGTTTCAGGATGTCCAAGATAGCTTTCAATAAGGTGCTTTCTGTTGATGAAATTATAATAAGCCTGCTTGTATTCAGGTAAAATAAAATTCATCATCTCTCTTACAGCTTCATCAAAAGTTTCATAAGGAATATTTGTTTCTTCCCGCCAGTCACTTGATCCGCTTGGTTCAAAGAAGGTATTTTTAGTAAGATTAATTACAAAAGAGTAAATTGGTGGCTTGATAATAGATAACTTATAAGAAGTAATGTGATTATCAAGGAAATCATAAGGGATTTTATTTTCAGTTAAACTAAGGTTTTCAAGCAATTTTTCAAATTCAGCACAAGGAAGAGGTTTTGAATAGAAGAATCCCTGAATACTGTCACAGCCAACATGCTTTAAGAATGCCACCTGCTTGTCGTTTTCAACTCCTTCTGCAGTAACATGCATGCCCAGTTCTTTTGCAAGAAGAATTGTATGTTCAAGGAGTCTGTCCCCTCCAAAATTGCCAATGTAATCAATAAGACTCTTATCAATTTTAAGAGTGTCAAAATGCATAACGTTCAGACTTGCAAGAGAAGAGTAGCCTGAACCAAAATCATCCATATGAAGTTTGAATCCTGCTGCATAAAAAGCGTCTGCAATATCTTTAATTTCGTTATTTGTAACTGCGGCAGTTTCTGTAATTTCAATTGGCAGCAAAGACTTATCAATTCCAATTTCTTCAGAAATCCGTTTGTAATCAGTTACAATATTTTTATAATACAAACTGATTCTGGAAAGATTTATAGAAATTGGAACAATCTTTTTGTGAGAAAACTCCCATGTTTTAATCTGCTTACATACATTTCTAAAAATGTATTCATCAAAGCGGCGAATCATTCCGTTCTTTTCAAAAATGGAAATAAAATCACCTGGAGGAATAATAGCTCCTTCTTCTGTCTGCCAGCGAACAAGGGCTTCTGCACCAACAAGCTGTCCGTTTACAGGATTATATTTTGGCTGATACCAGACTTTGAATTCTTTCCTAGCGAGTGCGTTTTCAAAACTGTCTACAATTGTTTTTTCTTTTATAAGGCGAACAGTATCTGCTTCATCAAAGAATGCATAATTTAAATTCTGCAGTTCCTTTGCGTTATGTTTTGCGGCAACAGATTCGCTGTAACTAAGTTCAATTTTTTTACCAGGAGTCCATTTTGCAACACCATAATATGGCATCAGCTGAGGAACAGACAGTTCGGCAGAAATAATATTTAATGCCAGAGTCATGTTTTTAATCTTTCTGATTATAACTTCCTGATCAAAACTTGGAACAAAAATAATAAAATGGTCTGCGTTGATGTGACCGGCAATGTCCCCGTTTTCAAATTCAAAAATATCTTTAATCAGATTCCAGATAGCCTCAATTACCTGGTCTCCTCTTAGAATTCCGCAAATAGAGTTTATGATTTTAAAGGAATGAATATCAAGAGAAATAATTGAACCGGCAATGCTTACTTCATTCAGGCGGTCTTTGAACTTAATGTAGTTGTATCCGTGAGTAACAGGATCGTAATAAGCATATTGTTCAAGTTCTTTTTTGTGGGCGTCATCTTCCAGTGCCCGTGTTTTTGTATGATCTTTTACAATAGAAAGAGCACAGATTTCGCCGTATTCATTTGTTGTAAGAAGGAAGCTTTGATTTACGTAAACCTTTTTTCCGTGGGTAGATGTCATCCAGTATTCAACAACATAATCACGCTTTCCCTGATTGTATAAATCAATCATTGTCTGGCGTAGATTTTGGAAAAAAGGATATTTTTCAATATTGTCCGGACCAACCATTTTATTGGCCCATGTATCTATGAAGTCAGAAAATTTACAGGGAGCACTTAATCCAACTAAATCAAGGGTAGAGCGGATGTCTCCTTCAGAACTTTTGTAGAAAAAGTCGGTTTCAATAAGGTCTTTTGTAAGGTTTAAATCATAAAAGGAAACAGCATCAGATACCATCGCATTGCGATATTGAGATTCATAGTAGAGAGCACGTTGTAAAATTTCTTCTCGTCTGTTAGCACCTTCGCCCATATAGCTCCTTATCTTTTAAAGACCCACACAGATAATGATACCACCCATTTTCAAAAATTCAAGTTTTTAATAGTATGTTTCTCTATTGTTAAACGTTTAATTTTTAAGAATTCAGCAATTTTTTTACAAAAGAAAGACTGTTCAAATACTCTTCGTCAGTATTCAAATGTTCAATAATCATAGGCATATTTTTGTCTTCTTCTGTGGCAAGTTTTGCAAACAACGGAATATCAAGGCTTCCTTCACCGCACGCACATTCCTGAAGCTGGAACGTATATTCTTCTTTTAGTTTGATGTCTTTTAAATGACAGCTGCAGATTTTTCCTTTAAGCTTTGCAAAACATTCCCGTAAAAAATCATCATTAAAGAAATAGCGCTGGGGACTTGTAATCATATTTACAACATCAAGGTGGGCACCAAACTGAGGCCGATTTACATCTTCCATAAGTTTAAGATATTCATCAGGACCAGTTGGAACCATCCATGGCATAGATTCAATGCTGTATTTTGTATTTTTAGGATTTGCCCTGTCTATGATTTCCTGAATCATTTTTACAGTCTCATCCCAGATTTCTTTACTAAAGTTACCTCTGTAACCGCCATCCCATCTTGGACCACAAGGAGTTCCCGCTACATTTACACAGCATCTGGCCCCAATTTTATCTGCCATTTTAAGCTGTTCAACTGCATAATCAATCCACTTTTGTCTTTCTGCAGGATCAGCCGCAAGTGTATTTCTCCAGACTCCAACTTCAGCAATTATAAGCCCCGCATCATCAGCTGCCTTTTTATAAGCCATAATTGTTTCTTCTCCCGCAGTGCAATCTACCGGGAACACAACGGCTTTTGCATCAAGATCAGCCATTATTTTTGCCCATTCAGCAGGACTAGAGTGTTTTAATGAAGATGAAAGGCCTAAAATCATAATTACATCCTTTTAGTTTAGAAATTCCTTGGGTGAATAACAGTTGGATCCATATGAGCCAGATCTGCAACACCAGTACGTGCCATAATTCCTGCAAGTTCCGCATTCATCTGATTAATTCGTTCTGAAACAGCGGCGCTTCCATTTTTCAACAATGGCATTAAATGGCGGCCTACAGAAACTGCAGTTGCACCTAAAGCAAGGGCTTTGTAAACATCCATACCGCTTTCAAAACCGCAGTCTACAAAAACTGGAACCTCGTTTCCTGTAGCATAAATAATATCACGCAAAACCATCAAAGGTGGAACAGAATAATCAATCATACCGTGATGATGTGAAACCTGAATTCCCGCTGCTCCTGCTTTAAGACATTTAACTGCATCTTTACAGCTAGTAACTCCTTTTACAATAAAAGGAATCTTTGCGGCAGAAACAAAATCAGCCAGTTCTTCAGTAGATTTTGCTTTCATTGGAAGTTCAAGTACGTTATCGTAATGTCCGTCTCCAGAAAAAGCGTGGTCAATATCCATTCCAACTGCAAAACAACCTGCTTTTACCGCATGTTCAATCTTACGGAAAACTTCATTGTTGTCTTCATGAGGCTTAATAATTTTTATAGTCTTTGCACCAGTGGCAATAATATCTTCAAGTTCTTTATCTTCGCCCATACCAACCCAGTGAACGGCGTTAGATGCTTTTGCTCCTTCTGCGTAAATCACCATTCCGTTTTTGGCTGTGTTTCCCAGGTGAGAAAGAGCGGCAGTCATAATAGGAGTATCAAAAGTTTCTCCAAATAATTCCATCTTTGTAGATGGCAAAACTGAATCTAAATATCTTGTTTCAAGCAAAAGCGAATCAAAATAATCGCGTGTAATCTTATCTGAATTTTTTGTGTAATCTGGCATAATTTTTCCTCATTATTAAGCATAAGTCAAAATTGTCAAAAAAATAGAACAATTATGGAAAAAGAATGTAAAAATCCTATATAATTGATTTATGAGTTTTGAAATTGAATTAAAGGCCCACGTTTATAATCGGGATGAAGTAATTTCCATTTTAAATTCCCTTGATGACTGCAAATACGAAGGCCACAGAGAAAAATCTGACACATATTACAAGTTCCCTCTTAGTTCAAATAAATCAAAAGATGGAAAAAATCATATCTCTGCAAGAATCAGAAAAGAGCGGTTTACTCTGGCAGATGTTGATAATACCCAGTATCTGTTTACTTATAAAAAAAAGGAACGGATTGTAGACAGCAACGGCACAGAAATAGAAGTAAATGATGAAAATGAGATGGCTTTTTCCCAGTCTCCGGATGCACTGGAAGTTTTCTTCAAAGATTTAGGCGGCACTGTAAGTCTGAAAAAAGAAAAGAGTGTTGAAGGATGGATTGCAAAAATTGACGGGGAATATGCCCACATTGAACTTTGCACAGTTCCACCATTAGGCGACTTTCTTGAAATTGAAATAATCAAAGATGAAAATGATGCACAGACAGTTGACCGCTGCAAAAAAATTGAAGAAAAGATTTTTACTCTTTGTAAGATTCCATTAAATCAGATTGAAAGCCGCTACTACAAAGATTTGCTTAAAGCTTTTTCCTGACGCACAATACACACAAAGCCAGAACAACAGGAAATCCAATTCCCGCTAAAACTCCAGCCTGAAGATTATTTCCTGCGTTCTGAGAAATAGTGCCAACAATTGCAGGACCAGCCGCTCCACCTAAATCTCCGGCTAAAGCAAGAAAAGCAAACATTGCAGTTCCGCCTTTTGGAAGAATCTTTGAAGAAATACTGATTGAACCAGGCCACATAATACCAACAGAAAATCCGCACACAGCACAGCCAATTAAACCCATAACCGGAATTGATGCAAACGCCGCAAGAAGATAGCAGCATAAACACAAAATACCAGATGCCATCATAAAACTGGCAAGATTAACTTTTTCGCCGAATTTTCCATAAAGAGCACGGCTTATACCCATAAAAAGTGCGAATCCACAAGGCCCCGCAAGATCCCCGGCTGTTTTTGAAACATGCAATGCAGATTCCGCAAAAGCAGATGCCCACTGAGCCATAGAAAGTTCAGAGGCTCCGGCACAAATCATCAATATAATAAAAAGCCAGAAAAGTTTGTCTTTGAACAGCTGACCAATACTCATACTCTGACCTTCTTCTACAAGTTTTTCAATAGGGCAGGTTGCAAAATTAAAAATGTTATACAAAGGAACAATTGCCCATATAACTGCAAGAAGTTTCCAGTTTTCAATTCCGGCAAGTTTGAAGAAAAGTGTAGAACCAAGAATTACTGCAAGAGAACCCCAGCAATAGAATGAATGTAAGAGACTCATTGCACCTTCTTTGTTATCAAAAGGGCAGGCTTCAATAATAGGGCTGGCAAGAACTTCTGTAAGTCCGCTTCCAATTGCGTAAATAATTACACTTATTAAAATACCTGCGTATGGAACAGAAAATAAATCTGGAAGGATTGCAAGACAGATTAATCCAATGGCAGAACAGATTTGGGAAGCAAGAATACATGGTCTGTAGCCAATTTTATCTGCAATCTTTGCACAGAATAAATCTACAATCAGCTGGGTAAAAAAGAAAGTTGTAGAAATAAGGGCAAGACTTGAAAGTGTAATGCTGTAATTGTTGTGAAATGTCAAAAACAAAAGTGGTGCAAAATTAGCACAGATTGCCTGAGTAACAAAGCTTAAATAACAGGCCAGAACAGTTCTGCCATATTTTTTTGACTGCATATTAAAATCTCCAGAATAGTATCAAAAATATTAATTATATATGAATCATACATATAAGAATTATATTTGACTTTTGCAATTATATTGATGATATTTAAAGTATGATTAATGAAATTATAAACAACGACATTACGGATGTAAAGAAACAACCTCTGGCAGTAGTGGATTTTGCTGCAACCTGGTGTGGACCTTGTAAAATGCTTGCACCGGTTTTCAGTGAATTATCAGAAGAAATGGCAGAAACTGTAAAATTCTATCACGCCGATGTTGATGAAAATACAGCTTTATCAGAAGAATACGGGATTTTAAGTGTTCCAAGCATTTTTGTGTTCAAGAATGGTGAACCAAATGCCCGCCTGTCTGGTTTTATGCCAAAGGATGCACTTAAAGCATGGATTGAAAGAAATTCCTAGCATCAATATAATGTAAAAACATTTTCTACATAGATTCAGGAGTGTCACCTTATGATGACCCAGCTTAGTTTTTACATTAATGCAGTTCTTTTAGGAATTGCCCTTGCAATGGATGCCTTTTCAATCTCTCTTGCTAACGGCTTAAACGAACCTTCAATGAAAAAATCCCGAATGTGTCTGATTGCAGGTACCTTCGGACTCTTCCAGATTTTAATGCCTCTTGTTGGCTGGATCTGTGTTCATACAATCGCTACAATTTTTGTAAGTTTCCAGCGCTATATTCCATGGATTGCAATGATTCTTCTTTTGTACATCGGTGGAAAAATGCTTTACGAAGGACTTACTAAAAAAGATGATGATGAATCTCCTTCAGTAGGGATGGCCGCTTTAGTTTTACAGGGAATAGCAACTTCAATAGACGCTCTTTCTGTAGGCTTTACAATTGCTCATTATGATTTTATTGCTGCTTTAGTAGAATCACTAATTATTGGTGTAGTTACTTTTGGAATTTGTATGGGAGGCCTTTTAATCGGACGCAAATTCGGAACAAAACTTGCAGGAAAGGCAAATATTCTTGGTGGCTTAATTTTGATTGCCATTGGAATTGAAATCTTTATAAAAGGTCTCATCTAATAGCAATTTTTTCTATCAATCGGCTTTCACAAACCGATTGATAGATTAATAACAGACTATAATTGATTTACGTGAATAGAACCGCTCATAGTTTCACACTTGATTCTGATTCCGCCGTTACCGATTGTCTGTGAACCAGATTTCTTAAAACGACCATCAATAAAATTACAGTTGATAGATCCGCTCATAGATTCATACTTGAATTCAAAGTTACTGTCTGCAGGAAGATCAACGTGAATGCTTCCAGAAACTGAATCAAATTCACTGTCTGCAGTCAACTGTTCATGTGATTTCAAATGAATACTTCCAGAAACTGTTTCTACATTGACTCTGCCGTAATTTGCAGCAGCGTGAACAGAACCACTTACAGAATTGATTTTAATCTCTTTTGCATTACTGTATGTATTAATGCTTCCACTTACAGATTCAAGATTAGCTTTATTCAGAGTACAGCCATTAATATGTTGGGAACCAGAAACTGAATTTACAGAAAGTCTGTCAAAAGCAATGTCATCAGCATAAACTGCCCCTGATACGCTGGTCAAACTGGCATTTAAAGACCCGCTTTTAGCCAAAGATTCAGGAATATAAATTACAGCAGCTCTTGAACCGATTTTTGCCTTTTTACCTTTCATTGCAGGAACTTTTACTTCAAGAGTATTTCCCTTAGTTCCCATAGTTACTTTTGAATCTTCCCAGGTTGCACCTTTTAATTCAACCTTAATTTTGCTTTCATTGTATGGAATGATTCTGATTCTTTCTGATACAAGATCCACTTCAATATTTGAAATTCCATCAGCATCAAAAGTTTCTGTTTTGTACACAGTTGACTTGTTATCATCAAAATCAGAAGAAGCAGAAAAAATCAGACCATTTCTGAATAAATTCCAGCCGTTTGAACCGTTTCTGATTCTTCCAATTAAAAATACAGTCAGAATCAAAGCAAGTAAAATCCATATAGATGCTAAAATTATTGATTTTCCGTTATTCATAATAAACTCCTTTTTTGTAGTTATCTTTCTTCAACATCAGCAATAAGGAAGATTGCGTGTTTAATAGCAGAAGCAATCAGCCAGATAAGCCATGTAAGACCCCATTCTCCAGTTGTGAAACTTACAACAAGATAAATAATAGTAATCAAAGTCCAGTAAAGCTTCATAAATGCAGCAAGGAAACGGCCTTTTTTAGTTGATGTGTCAATTACAGGTTCATTTGGCTTTTGTTTAAGGAATGGTTCAACATCCTGAGGAACACTCATTTTTGTATAAATAAGAATGCCAGTTGCAATTGCCACAAATACAAGAAGAACAATAAATCCGATGATTCCGAATTTATCTTCATTACCAAGCTGGAACACTGATGCAATTCCTGCAGGAGCAATAAGTGCAATGGCACCTGCAATATAAAGCATTACTGCAATTGATGTATTTCTTGCACGACGTTTGCGGTATACATCAAGTTTTTCTTTAATTTCCTGTTCAGGAGCAAGATCTTTCAAAAGTTCATCAATATCACCAAGGTCACCTAAAGCTTCAGTATAAGCCTGATTTTCAGATTTACCTTCTCTAAGATGTTCTTCAAAGTGTTCGTTCAAATTAGAAAGAATTTCTTCTTTTAATTCCTGTGATTTTCTTGTACTTGGAATGTCTGTAAATAAAACTTCAACATAATTTTTGATTTTAGAATTCATATTAAAACCTCTACCTTAATAATTTAGTTGTTAATGCCTGGATTCTTTCCCAGTCTTTCTTATTTTCTTCCAGAAAACTTTTTCCCGCTTCAGTAATAGAATAATATCTTCTTCTGGCGCCGGAATTTTCGTCTCCCCAGTAGGAAGAAATGTGCCCGCTTTCTTCAAGTCTTCTAAATGATGTATACAAGGTTGCTTCCTTGAGCTCAAAGGAATTCTCGCATAAATCACTTATGTTCTTGTTGATCTGGTAACCATAGCTGTCACCTTCATTAAGCTGGGCCAAAATGATTGTATCAGTCAATCCACGCAGGATATCAGAAAAATTAATCATTCTGCACCTCCATGAGTTATGTTATAAACTAATATACCTCATCTGTCAAGGTATGTCAAACTAAAAAAAGTTCAAATTATGTAAAATTCAGCAAAAAAAGATTGAATTTTGTTGACTTCTGAAAATACCCGTGTTAGTATTTTTATTAAAGGGACTTAGATATAACAGTCGTTGACTGATTTAAGTCTCCAAAAAAAAAGGAGGATTTTTTCAAATGAAAAAAATCGTAGGAATTTTGGCTGCAGCTGCAATGGCTGGTAGCTTATTCGCTGTAGATATGTCTGCAGCTCTTAAATTCAATGGCTCAATCTTCAACAGTGCTGATAAAACAGTAATGTCTCTTGAACAGCCAAAAGCACAGAAAGGACACGGACAGACAGGTATCGACTTGACTGTTTCTGCTGATAAAGCTGGTGCTACACTTATCCTTGGTAATGGTTACGGTGGTGGAAACTCAGTTAACTATGAAGGATTCAAAATGTGGGTTCAGCCTGCTGATTTCTTAAAAATCAACCTCGGTGAACTTGACTACTGCTTGAACAAAGAATCAATTGACTATGCAGGATGCATCAACGGTGCTGGATCACAGGGATTCGCATTCGATGTTACTCCAGTTGATGGTTTGACAATTAATGCTGTTCTTAACCCAGGATATGCTGCTTGGATGACAGACGGAAATGTAGGAAACACAGCTGTATATGCTAAATATGCTACAGGTGCTGGTACATTCGGTGCTGCATGGGTAAAAGCTCCTGTTCAGTACGGTCCAGATGGAGCTAAAGTAACATATGGTGATAACTTGGTATCTTTAGGATATAGCAACAACTTCAATGGTGTAGATGTATTTGCTGATGCATCTATCATCCTTGCTGACGAAGTTACAGGTGTTAAAGCTGACCTTTTCGTAAAAGGAAGCGCTGATGCATTCGGATATGCTGTATACGTTGATTTCAATATGATCGATGACGGTCTTGTTGATACAACAGCTGTTGGAGCTAAAGGTAAATTCACATACAACATGGGTTCATGCACACCTTACGTATACGTAAAATGTGAAAACTTCATGGCTGATGCATTCAAAATGACATTGAAACCAGGTGTAAACTTCAATATCGGTTCTGCTGGTGTTGAAATCGCAGCTGATGTAACAATCGCTGACAAAACAACTGTAAATGTTCCATTCGGAATCTCTTTGAACTTCTAATTTAAGTTTCTAACTTAGTTTAGAGTACAAAAAAAAGAGCGAATCGAAAGATTCGCTCTTTTTTTTTGTATTCCTTATCAATAAAAATAATTTAATCGTACTCTACACTCTCGGATATGACCTGGGGGGACACTTGTATGGTTAAGGCATTTACAGTAATGGCTATTATGACTGCAGGTGCCTTTTTTGTTGGTTGTTCAAATTCTGCTGGATATACTTCAAAGTATGCAGTTGGTGACATTGTTTAAAATGATGGAACTAAAGTTAGCTGTGATGTAGTAAAAAATTATTCTGATGAAGAATTAACAGCAGTTAATGTTACTATTGACATCCGTGCATTTGACTAATTTAACAAATCGTCTTTTGGTGTCTTTTGGGTTTTCTTTATATTCGCATGAAGCAATATCAATTTATTAACCAATTGGCCATGACATTTTTACAGCCATTATATCTGCTCCAATGGACTTTTTATCTTCATTACTATGTTTTAAAATATTTTTTTGTAGACACGCTTCAAATTATTTTTTATTAAAAAAAAAGGAGCGAATCTTTCGATTCGCTCCTTTCTGATCTTTAATTTAAGTTATTAACTAAATTAGAAGTTCAAAGAGATTCCGAATGGAATGTTTACAGATGTTGTTGAACCGATAGATACATCAGCAGCAATTTCAACACCAGCAGCACCAATGTTGAAGTTTACACCTGGTTTCAATGTCATAGCAAATGGATCAGCCATGAAGTTAGCACATTTTACGTATACGTAAGGTGTGCAAGAACCCATGTTGTATGTGAATTTACCTTTTGCTCCGAGAGAAGCTGTATCAGCAACATATCCGAAGTCAACATATACAGCATATCCGAATGCATCAGCGTTTCCTTTTACGAAAAGGTCAGCGTTGATTGCTTTTGCTTCAATACCGTAAGCAAAGTCAGCGAACATATCTACACCACTGAAGTTGTTGCTATAAGAAGCAGAAACTTTGTTATCAGCGAAGTTGTTAGAACCTAAGTAAGCAACACCGAATGTACCAGCGTCTGTAGCATATTTAGCATATACGTTTGTACCTTCTGCAGCACCGTCTGTCATCCAAGCACCATATCCTGGGTTAAGAACTACGTTCAATGTTAATCCATCAACTGGAGTAATATCGATTCCGAATCCCTGTCCACCAGCACCGTTGAGACATCCTGCATAGTCAATTGATTCTTTGTTCAAGCAGTAGTCAAGTTCACCGAGGTTGATTTTTAAGAAATCAGCAGGCTGAACCCACATTTTGAATCCTTCATAGTTAACTGAGTTTCCACCACCGTAACCATTACCAAGGATAAGTGTAGCACCAGCTTTATCAGCAGAAACAGTCAAGTCGATACCTGTCTGTCCGTGTCCTTTCTGTGCTTTTGGCTGTTCAAGAGACATTACTGTTTTATCAGCACTGTTGAAGATTGAGCCATTGAATTTAAGAGCTGCAGACATATCTACAGCGAATAAGCTACCAGCCATAGCAGCTGCAGCTAAAATTCCTACGATTTTTTTCATTTGAAAAAATCCTCGGTTTAATTTAAACAGTTAAAAAATGAAAATCCAATCAAAAAGTGTGCCAAGTGGAAAATTGTAAAAAAAAAGTGTGAAAAAAAACTTTTTCACACTTTTTTACAATATTAGTTATTTGTGATAAAAAAACATTATATCGTGATATTTTTAATTAACATCTTCTACTTCAACAGATTTAATTTTTGCACCAAGGTTCTGAAGGCGGCCAACTAAATCTTCGTAGCCACGTTCAATCTGGTAAACGTTACTGATGCGGCTTTCTCCATGGGCACACATTGCTGCAATTACCATTGCCATTCCGGCGCGAATATCAGGAGAAACTAAATGGTCTCCGTGAAGCATACTTGGTCCGCTTACAACTGCTCTGTGTGGATCACAAAGTGTAATTTTTGCACCCATAGAAATCAGCTTATCAACAAAGAACATTCGGCTTTCAAACATCTTTTCAAAAATAAGAACTGTTCCATCAACCTGAGTTGCAACTACAGTCATAATTGAAGTTAAATCTGCAGGGAATCCAGGCCAAGGCATGTCATCAATTTTTGGAATTGCATTTCCAAGATCTGGATTTACTTTTAATTCCTGTGTATTTGGAACAGTGAGTTCATCACCTTCAATTCTCCAGCTGATTCCAAGTTTATTAAAATGATTTTTAAGAGGTCTGATTTCCTGTGGACGAATTCCTTTAATTGTAATCTGTCCTTTTGTAGCTGCAGCGAGCCCAATGAAAGAACCAATTTCAATATAATCTGGTCCAATTGTGTATTCGCAGCTATGAAGTTTTTTTACACCTTCAATTTTAATTACGTTACTTCCAATTCCAGAGATTTTTGCGCCCATAAGATTAAGCATATTACAAAGATCCTGAATATGTGGTTCGCTGGCTGCATTCTGAATTAATGTTGTTCCTTCTGCAAGTGTTGCTGCCATTACTGCATTTTCTGTTGCTGTTACAGATGCTTCATCTAGGAAGATGTCTGCACCCACAAGTTTATTTGCAGTCATGTCAAAATGTCCGTTTACATGGATGCTTGCTCCCAACTGCTGTAATGCAAGAAAGTGTGTATCAACACGGCGGCGACCAATTACATCTCCACCAGGAGGCATCATATCACATTTACCAGTTCTTGCTAAAAGTGGACCGGCAAATACAATTGATCCGCGAACTTTTTTTGTAAGCTCTCTTGGTAACTGACTTGTGTTAATATCTGCACACTGAATTTTCCAGTTATTTTTGCTTAATTTTTCAACTTTGGCACCCAATGATTTCAAAATTTCAATCATTACTGCTGTATCCTGGATTTCTGGAATGTTATGAAGAATAACAGGTTCTGCAGTTAATAAGGTTGCTGTTAAACATGGCAAAGCCGCATTTTTGTTTCCGCTTGCTGTTACAGTTCCCTGAATTGGATGTCCGCCTTCAATTATATATTCATGCATAGAATAATTTGCTCCGTATTTTTTTTATTTTAGTTAGTTAGTATATTTAATAGAATATCGGCTGCTTTAGACATCTGGTTTAGAGAAACCCATTCATTTCTGGAATGAAATTCATGTGCTCCTGTAAAGATGTTTGGAGTAGGGATTCCCATTTCTGTAAGTCTTGAACCGTCTGTTCCGCCACGAATTGGTTTATTAATAATCCTGACTTTTGCCATTTCAAATGCTTTTTCAAGAATCTGCACAACCTGTGGATTTTTATCAAGATTTTCTTTCATGTTCAGATACTGCTGGTCAAAGAAAATGCTGACTTTTCCTCCAGTCTCTTCTTCCACCGCCGCCCCAATCTTTTCAATCAGCCGTTTTTCTAAGTTGATTTCATCCATCGTGAAGGCTCTTAACAATAAGTCGCAGCTGGCACTTTCAATGGAACCTGCAGTTTTCATTATTGCAATAAATCCTTCGTGACCTTCTGTTGTTTCTGGCCGTTTATCTGCAGGAAGCTGTGAAATAAATTTTGCCATCATCAGATTTGCATTAATCATTCCGTTCTGTTTTCCGTCTCCGGTGTGACATGCTTTTCCTGTAAATTCTACGGTACAAGCCCAGGCGTTAAAACATTCAGTTTCCATTTCTCCTTCTTCGCCGCCATCAACTGTATATCCGAATTTTGATTTTATTAAATCCATTGGAACTTTATCCATTCCGTGGCCAGTTTCTTCATCAGGAGAAAAAATAATTTCAAAAGGTCTGTGCTCTACGTCTTTATGTTCAAGTAAATATTCAAGAGAGGTCATGATTGCTGCCATACCCGCTTTATCATCACCACCAAGAAGGGTAGAGCCATCACTTTTTATAATCACATCATTATCAGAAGTAAATTCTGTTGCCGCTGCTCCTGTTAAAATTACAGGATTCACATTTTTACCGCTTACTTCATCAACTGTATCCATATGGGCAAGAAGAAGAACACTTTCTTTATTTGAAAGCTTTCCTGTTCCGGCAATTGAAGCATAAATGTAGCAGTCATCAGTAAGAACTGCAGACTCAATTCCAAGATTTTTTAATTCCTGCAAAACCATTTTTGCAAAATCACGCTGCTGTGGTGTAGAAGGAAAAATCCCCTTATCTGCAGCTTCTCCGTTACTTTCTGACCATGTTTTTGCATAACGGATAAATGTATCCTGCAATTTCTGTTTATAATCTTTGTTAGTGCTAATCAAATTCATAAAAATTATATTAGCATAAAAAAAGTTTTTGTGCTATTTTTCACATTTCCTGCCGATAATCGAAGATATGGAAGAAACTTTAAATTTTACAGACGAACTTCACAAATTATTAGACCAGAAAGTAGAATGGTACAATACCGAAGAACTTCAGACTTTATTGGGTCATTACAGACTTTTGTATACTTGTGTAAAAAACATCAACGATATTCTCATTAAAAAGTCATTGATTAATGCGGACCCATACAAATTGGACAGAAGAATTTCTGATATTGAAGTGCCAAAGGTAACTCCTTTCCCAGAATCTGAAACTCCAACTATTTTAGGTGAACGTCTGTCTGAATTTGAAACAATGCTGGACTTTATTTGTACATACTTCCATTTTTCTGTAGATAATATCCCTCTGGCAAAGATTAAGCCTCTTTTAGATTTGAACAAAGTTTTTGACTGGGAAAACGTAACTGCAAATCACTCTCAGTCTAACACTCGTTCGCTTGCAATGGTTATCAATCAGTCTCGTGTAAATGCTACTGCGGTTTTAATCAGTAACGTTACAGACAGTCTTGAAAAATGTTCCAGCTCAATCAAAGAAATTAATAAGATTCTTGCCGGCTATGCTGATTTCCAGAAGGAATTGTATAAGGGAAAAGTTCGTCTTGAAGTAATTGAAAATTCTGAATTTGATAAGGAAAAAGCTTTTAGTTCTCCAGATAATGAACTTGCAGAAATTAAGCGCCTTTATGTTAAATGCACTGGCAGAAAAAATTTCTATAATGATTTGATTTCAGAAGTTATTCAGGAAGATCAGGCACCAAACAAGGATGAATTAAGAAGCCGCGTACTTGCTAAATTGCAGCCTAAACAAAAAGTAGTAAAGGAAGTTGCAAAAACTGCAGTTGATACAAAAGAAATGATTATGCAGTCGGTTGTTGCTTTAGGCGGTCTGGCACCTGTAATTACTCAGCTTACTCAGAAATTATCAGATAATTTTGATTTGCTTTTCAGTAAGAAAAAAAGTCTCTTTAATACAATCAAGGAAGCTTTAAGAAAGGCATTGGGAATTAAAGAAAAAGAAAGAATTGTAACAATTCCTGTTGTAGATAGTAAAACTGGTGCTAAATCATACCAGAAAGTGATTGTTAATGAATTCCTTGCAGACTTAGGTAAAAAGCGCAGAATCTATGGTGCTTTTGCAGCCCGTGGTCCGGAATTTGAAAAGATTCAGAATGCTGAAGAAGAAATGATTTTGACTTTTGTAAATAAACATGTTTCTGAAAACCAGCAGATTTTTACTCTTGTAAATGCTCTTGATGATTATTTTAAGTCTAATGTAGAACTTTTACTCAGACCAAAAGTTAAGGGATTAAAAATCGATTTGTCTTCATATAGAAACCTTATTATTGGAATTAATAAGAAAAGAGGGGAGTATACTTCTTATAAGGAAGAAACTCAGCAGATGAAAAATCTTGGAATATAATATGAAGTTGCTTAATAAAATAAAACTTGCAGTTTGTGTTTTTTTGATTTCGTTTATGGGTTCAAGTTGTGTGTCGGCATTGGCTTTTAGTGCTGATAAAGAAAAGGACACATTACCTGTTTCGCCGCTTAGAATCATCAATATTATTGAATCTGAAGGTCCTCATGAATTAAATCCACAGTTAACAAGTCTTGCTAATGACATTCAACTTTTAACTGGACTTTACGAAGGGCTTTTTACTTATAATCCAAAGAGTCTTGTTCCTCAGTACGCAATTGCTGTTGAATATAAAATTTCCCGTGATAAAAAACGCTGGACTTTTACAATCAATCCTGAAGCCCGTTTTAGTAATGGCGAAAAAATCACTGCATCAAATGTTCGTGATTCCTGGCTCCAGCTGCTTTCTTCTGAAGGCGCTCCTTATGCTTCTATGCTTGATGTAATTGAAGGTGCCGAAGCATTTAGAAACGGTTCTGGCAGTGAAGATAATGTTGGAATTTATGCTCTCTCAGATTCCCAGCTTATGATCCATCTTGTAAAACCGGCAAACTATCTTCCAAAAATTTTGTGTCATCCGGCTTTTTCTGTAATCCATAGAAATCCAACTGTTTATTCAGGACCCTTTATTATAGAAGATATTGGTGAAAAACAGATTACTTTGACTCAAAATCCATATTATTGGGATAAAGCAAACGTTAATCCGCTGGTGATTAATTTTATTCAGTCTAATGATGCTGAAGAAAACGCTTTTTATTACAATACCGGAATGGCAGACTGGATTACTACTTCTGTAAGTACAGATAAAGTTATAAATAAAACTGCTTTTCAATTAAATGCGGAATTTGCAACAACTTATATGTTTTTTAAGGTGCAGACGGAGGATAACAAAGATTATCTTGAAGCTGATGTCTGGGACTATCCTGAATTCCGTCAGGCTTTACTGGAAGCAGTTCCATGGGATTTACTCCGTAAAAAAGCATATTTTCCTGCTACAACTTTAGTTTATCCTTTGGGCGATTATCCTACCGTAGAGGGTTTTTCTTTTACAGATGAGATTGAAGCTGTAAAATTGATGGACGCCGCAAAAGAAAAATACAATATTCCTAAAGATCAGAAACTGACTGTTACAATGGAAATTATTGAAAACAGCATGTCTATGGATGAATTGGGATGTCTCTATCTTGCATGGCAGAAAATTGGTGTTGAACTTCAGGTTAGAACTTTGCCTTCATATTTGTATTTTGGAAATGTGCCTAAATCTACTGCAGATATTTTGCTTTACACATGGATTGGGGATTTTGCAGATCCTCTTGCATTCCTTGAATTGTTCCGTGGGGATTCTACATTAAATGATTCAGGTTATCGCAATGAATTGTTTGATCAGCTTCTTGATAAAGCGGCCGCTGCTTCTGACAAAGAAAGTAATGATTATCTTGCTCAGGCAGAAAATCTGTTGTTAGACTCATATATGATAATTCCAATTGATCATCCTGTAAGTTTTAATCTTATTGATTTGAATGAAGTTGGTGGTTGGTACGGAAACGCTTTTGATATTCATCCGTTGAAATATCTGTTCAAAAAAGAAGTTCCGGTAACTTTGCCAAACGTAGTTTTAAATAAATAAATTTTATCAGTTGTTAGAAAAATAAAAAAACGTTATTATTAAATATCTTTTTTTTAACGCAATAAGAGGAATAATATAATGGTAATTTTAACTTTGAACTGTGGTTCATCATCGGCAAAGTATCAGGTTTACGATTGGGATAACAAAGAAGTTATGGCTAACGGTGTTGTAGAAAGAATTGGTATTGAAGGTTCTTGTATTACACACAAAGCTAAAGGACAGAAAACAGAAATTGAATCTCCATGTCCAACACACAAAGAAGCAATTGAATTAATTATTAAAGAAATTACTGACCCAACAGTTGGTGTTATTAAATCTATGGACGAAATTGGAGCTGTAGGTCACCGTGTACTCCATGGTGGTGAAAAGTTTACAAAATCAGTTCTTATTACTCCAGAAGTATTAGACGGTTTCCGCTCTGTAGTTGATCTTGGACCTTTGCATATGCCAGCTAACATCATGGGTATTGAAGCTGCTCAGAAAGTTATGCCAAATGTTCCACATGCAGCAGTTATGGATACAGCTTGGCACCAGACAATGCCAGAAGAAACATTTATGTATGCTATTCCACGTGAATGGTATGAAAAATATGGTGCTCGCCGTTATGGTTTCCACGGAACATCATTCCTTTATACAGCAAAACGTGCTGCAGTTCTTCTTGGAAAAGATCCAAAAGACTGTAACATTATTATCTGTCACATTGGTAACGGTTCTTCTATGTGTGCTGTTAAAAACGGTGTTTGTTACGATACAACAATGGGTATTACTCCACTTGAAGGTCTTGTAATGGGAACTCGTTCTGGTGACTTAGACCCAGCTCTTCCATTCTATATTATGCGTAAAACTGGTATGAGCGCTGACGAAATGGATACAGCTTTGAACAAGAAATCTGGTTGTCTTGGTATTACAACAAAATACTCTGACCGCCGCGATATTGAAATTGATGCAGGAAAAGGCGACAAACTCTGCCAGCTTTCTATTGAAATGGAAGCTCTCCGCATTAAAAAATACATTGGTGCTTTTGCTGCAGAACTTGGTCGTGTAGACGCTATTGTTTGGACAGCCGGTGTTGGTGAAAGAGGTCCAATCACTCGTATGAAGGCTTGTTCAGGTCTTGAAAACTACGGAATCAAAATTGATGCACAGCGCAACGAATGGTCTTTCACAGGTAATGCTGAAACTTACATTCACGCTGATGATTCACAGACAAAGATTTTCGTAATTCCAACTGATGAAGAATTGGTAATGACAGAAGATGCTTACGCTTTGATGAAAGGCACATACGATGTTCATACAAACTTCAAATATTCTTTCCAGGACAAGAATTATGTAAATAAAGCTCGTGAAGAAGGCTTGAAAGGTGACCTTCAGAAACGTCCTAACATTGCAAAAATCTTGGCTCGCGATTTGATTAAATAAATTAATTTTTATTATGGGGGGAAGGGGAAACCCTTCCCTTATTTTTTTTTAACCAGAGGACTTCTTTTTGTTGAAGAAAGTATTTTTATTATTTTTATCAACATTATTTTTTCTCACATCACTCACTGCACAGGAAACAGTTCCAACCGCAATAAGGCTTTTTTCCTGGGCGCCTGTAGAAAATTCCCGTAAGTATCAGATAGATATTGAAAAAAAACAGCTGGATGAAAGTCCTGTTGAAAATAATCAGAGTGTCAAATCAGACAACTCAGAATGGAAACTTTATTTCTCTGAAATAACAAAAGATTGCGAAGTAACAGTTGAACTTGAAGTCGGGCAATATAGAATTTCTGTAAGCACATTCAACGTTCTTGGAAAAAAAACGCAATCAGCATATATGGAGTTTGAAATCACTTCTGATGATGTGATTCCTCCTGGAGAAAAAGAGATTCCTGTAACAGAAGTCAGAATCCAGAGACCCGCAAACTTTTCTTATGTTCACGCCGGAGTTTCAATATTCCCAGATTCTTTTGAAGATCAGTTTAAAGGCGCCATTTTTATCCGTGCAGAGGCAGATTATTTTACCTGGAATTTCTTTAACGGCGGAATTGGTTTATTGTACATTCCAAGATTCAATCCTTCTGAAGGATTTAATCAGGAACTGGCAGTTGTAACTTCAGTAACGCTTGTTCCAACCTGGGAATATTTTGCCCCTTTCTTTGGTTTTGAATTTGCATATTCATTTATAGACACTCAGGCTCCATCTTTTGCAGACAACAATTTTTGTCTAGCCTTAAAAAGCGGTTTTAGAGTTACAGATTACGCAGATTTACGAGCTGATGTCAGATTCAATAATTTTATTACCTCTGGATTAGGTCACTTAGAATTCTCTTTAGGAATAGACGCAAGAATCCCAGTTAAAAAGACAAACGTTCTTGAAAAAGAAAAAGTTGTTAAGGCAAAAAATCTGGAATTAAAAAATGGCAGCCCTTTTACAGATGCAAAAAACTGGCAGACCGCAAAATCTTATTCTGTTGAAGCAGCTACAATCAGATACAAGAAGTTTGATTATCAGTCAATTAAAATCAGTGGAAAAACACTAACATCAGAAGAAGCAGAAAAACAGCAGCCGGTACAAATCTCGCCACAATTGCTTAATTTCTTTCAGAACGGAAAAAAACTTTCTTTTATAGTAATTGGAGACGGTAATAAATATATTTTCAGGGTAGTGGAAAAAGACGGAAAATCTGCCGATTATAAATTTGAGACAACAAAAAATAAAGAAAAAACAATCAAAATTAAATACAGTAAACTTGGTATTCAGAAAGATTCTGTTGAAAGTTTCTATATAATCCCGGAACCTGATTCAACTGAAGACCTGAACGCAAGATTTTTTGGATTTGTTGTAAAATAAAGGATAGAGGAAAATATGTCAAAGAAAAAAGTTAAGTTCCCAATCAGTTTTAAGCTGATTACTATTTTTTCATTCCTTGTAATTCTGGTTTTAGGAATTTCAACTGCTTTTGTATATTATTATATTAGTACAGATGAAGGAATTAAGGCTGAAGAAAATAATCATACTATCAACAGCCGAACAGCTCAGACAGTACAATCCCTTTTAGTAAATGTACAGGGGAATGTAAACGGCTATTTGAACTCCCTTACTTTGTTAGATCAGGATGAAAATTTTGAACAGAAAAAAAATCTGCTTTTTAATGATTTGATTTTACGAAATCCTGAAATTGCATTTATTTATAATTCAGAAATTGGTGTTCTTGCTTCATCAGATTTCCAAAATGCCCATTCCGACTGTGGAATAACATTCAGCAGCTGGCTAGAAAACAATAAAAATGCATCACAGAAAATTAAAGCCGGAAAAATCGAAGTTTACAATGTTTCCCAGATGTTTCAGGAACCGTTAATTTGTGTTCTTTTCCCTCATATCAATCCTCAGAAAAATCAAAATGAAATTTGTGCCGTAGTTTTTGAAGGCAATAAATATACAGAGATTTTAAGCACCGGTTCTTTTAATACTTCGTTCATCATTAATGACAAGGCAGATATTTTAGTTCATCCTGATTCATCAAAAGTAATTAATCAGGAAAACATTTCTTCGCTGCCGGCAATTCATGCAATTTTTAAAGAAAATGGGGCTAATAAACAGAATCTTTTTCCTGATGAAACAGGCTATGAATGGTATTACGCCAATGAAAGCATCCTTGGTGGAACAATGTACGTCATCACTTGTGTAGCAAAGCAGACAGTCTTTGAAACAATTAACCGTACAACTTACAGAATCATTTTGTTCTCACTGATAATTCTTTTCCTGGCAATCATAATTATCAGAATTTTCAGCCGCAGCCTTACAAGACCAATTGAAAAACTTGTAAATGCCACAGAGCAGATTAATTCCAGCGATTACGACATCAAATTAAAAGCAAAAACAAAAGATGAAATCGGATATTTAACAAACAGCTTTAAAACAATGGCCGGGGGATTAGCAGAAAGACAGCGACTTATGAGTTCCTTCAGCAAATTTACAAACAGAATCATTGCAGAAAAAGCTGCTGCCGATGAACTTGAACTTGGTGGTGTAAATAAAAATGCAACTATTTTCTTTTCTGATATCCGTTCCTTTACAGCAATGTCAGAAAAATTGAATCCTGAAGAAGTAGTTGAATTCCTTAATGATTACATGACCCGTATGGTTAAGTGTGTTACAAAAACAGGCGGTATTGTAGATAAATACATTGGAGATTCTATTATGGCAGTGTGGGGTACAGCAGTTACATCTGGTTCCCCTGCAGTTGATGCCTGGAATGCAGTAAAAACTGCTTTGTTAATGCGAGTTGCCCTTTATGATTTTAATCTTGTCAGATACAAAGAAGGCAAGGAAACAATCAGAATTGGATGTGGAATTAATACAGGTCACGTTGTTGCCGGACAGATTGGCTCTTCAGAAAGAATGGAGTATACGGTTATTGGTGATGCGGTTAATCTTGCAAGCCGAACAGAAGCTCTTAATAAACCTTTTGCCACAGATATTTTAATTACAGAAAATACATACGAATTAATAAAAGATAAAGTTATTGTAGAAAAAATGCCTCCAGTTCACGTAAAAGGAAAAGAGCAGACAGTAAATGTTTATGCCGTAATCAATGCAGTTGGTGTAAAAGGCCCTGCATCAATATACGATTTACGTGATTTTCTTGGAGTACAGAATCCAGATTTATCAAAGGTAGACACTGATGAAGAAGAAAAGAAATATCAGCTTCAGAACAGTAATCAGTGATACACTTACTTTTATAGTTTGTGTGGCTGGTATTTTTGCCGCTGTATATTTGCTGAAACAAGATTTCAATTATTCTCTTTCAAATGAAAATGGACTTCCCATTGGAGTAATCTATTTTAAAAAGAATTCTGCCCAAAGACGATTCAAATCCCGCAATTTATGGGAACGGCTGAAAGTTCAAAGTACAGTTTATGAAGGTGATTTTATAAGAACAGATGAAGATTCAGAAACTTATCTTGTACTTGAAAATAAGACACAAATCCAGCTGAATGAAAAAACATTAATCCAGCTTACAGACAGTAAAGGCTCTCTGGAATTTATACAGGGAACAATTTCAATTATTGCTTCAAATAACGCTTCCCCAGTAATGATAAAAGTGGGAAACTCCCTTGTTTCTGTAAAGCCAAATTCTTCTGCCATAATAACAATCCCTCCTGCCGGAAACGAAACTATAACCCCGGTAATTGCAGTTACATCAGGCAGCGTTGATTTAAACAAAAATGCAGATCAAAAAGTGGTTCGTGAAATAAAAAAAGACGAAGTTCTTCAATATGAAACAACACAGAACAAAACGGTTCTTTCAATAACCGCTGAATCAGATAATCAGATTGTCCCTGAATCGTTACAAAGCGTTCTTCAGACTGTAACCTCAAGGGTAAAAGAAATTGCCAGACAAACAGGGCTCCCGGTTTCTGAACCTGCCGCCACTACTGAAACTGTAAAACCTTCAAAAGGTAATGCAACAACAGAATCTGGAGGGGACAGACCCCTTGAATTTTGGGGGGACAGACCCCTTGAATCAACAGAATTTAGAGGGGACAGACCCCTAATAAAAGTTCTTTTACCCCCACCAGGCTATCTTGTTGAACAGGATTCCAATGGAAATGCCTCAGTCCGTTTTTACTGGCAGGGAAATCAGTCTATTAAAATAGAAATTGCCCAGGATAAGTCATTCCAGAAAAAAATCTACACCCAGATCTTTGATAAAAATACAAACCGGGCAGACATAAAACTTATGAAAAATCAGCTGGCGGCAACTATGTACTGGCAGATAACTCTCCCAGAAAGCACAGACTCTTCAAAAACCGAACCCGCTGCCAGTGGAAAATTGAACGTTAGTCTTCAGGATATTCATGATGAGACAGAAAAAGAGATTGCAGGAGCAATTCAGACTCTTACAAAAGAAATAAAAGAAAAGAAAGCACAGATTGAACAGGAAAAGAAACGCCAGCTGGAAGAAGCCGCTAAAGCTGAGGAAAAAAAGCGTCAGGAAGAATTAAAACAGAAACAAAAAGCAGAACAGCAGAAAAAAGCCGCAGAAAAGAAACGCCTTGAACAGGAAAAAAAGAAAAAGCAGGCAGAACTGCAGAAAGCAAAAGAAAAGGAACTGCAGCTTAAAAAAGAACTGGAAGAACAGCAGAAAGAACAGCAAATCCAACAGCAGCAGATTCTCTCTTTATCAAAAATCGAATTGTTGTCCCCTGCAAACAATAAATTCTTCACAGAATCAGATTTCCCCGGTGATGATCCAGAAATTCTTTTCAGCTGGACAGACCTTCCAGAAAATCAGTCAGCCGGCCCACAAGAATATATATTCCTCGTTAAAAACAATGAAGGCAAAGTGTTAATCCAAAAGGAAACAACTTCACCTTCATATAAAATCACAACTCAAGATAACGAAATAGAACTTCTCTCAGAAAACGGAATCTATACCTGGACCGTATATCCAAAAAATCTCCCTGAAAACCTTATCTCTCAGTACCAGCTGAATAATACTTTCAGATTCACAATCAATCTTCAGGAAGTAGGCCCAGTTTTGTTTAATTAAAGCCTAAACAACTTCAATTAAACCCTCTGCTGACTAGCCGCCTTAATTGCAGCCGCAGTATCTTCTCCTTCAAGAATCTTTACAAGTTCCATAGAAAACTGTTCACTTGCCCCAGGCCCTCTTGAAGTAACAACATTCCCATCAGTAACAAAAACCTGATTCGAATATCCGCCAATATATTTACCATCAGCCTCATCTTCCATTCCAGGATAGCAAGTCCATTTTTTTCCCGCCAGAACCTTAGTCTTACCAAAAACAAGGGCAGGGGAAGCACAAATCGCAGCAGTCAATTTTCCCCCGTCAAAACATTTTTCAATAAAAGCCAGCAGTTCTTTATTCTCACTAAGATGTTTAGCACCAGGCATTCCACCAGGACAAACAATACAATCCGGCAGCTTATCACCAATTTCCTTTAAAAACTCATCCAGAGTCATATCAACAATAACAGGAACCTTATGAGCCCCAGTTACAATCATAGAGTTCCCATTCAAAGTCCCCTTCACACCAACAGTGACAACCTTCACATCAGCCCGTCTCAAATAATCAACCGGAGTCAAAGCCTCAATTTCTTCAAATCCATCCGCAAAAAAAACAGCAGCAGTTTTCATAAAACCTCCACAATAGATAATAAAATTATAACACAAGAAAGATTCAAAATAAATTAGACAGATTCAATTTTATGAAATATAATAAAGTTAACATTTCTTAGGAGGTTGTTAATGCTTTTAACAATTTTAATTACAATCTTAGTCGGAGCATTAGTTGGCTGGCTCGCTGGTCTCTTAATGAAGAGCAAACACGGATTCTGGATGAACTGTCTTATCGGTATCATCGGTTCAGCAATCGGTTCAGCACTTTTCCATTTCTTAGGAATCGGCGGCGGACTCATTATCAACATTGTCATTGATATTGCTGGTACATGTATCCTTATCCTTCTTCTCCGTCTCATCTTAGGAAAAAAGTGGTAACAGACAGAACCTGACAAGTTCTAATTAAAAAATCGTAAATCAAAGGCTGCAGTCTCCAAGATTGTGGCCTTAATTTTTTAACCCTATACTGATTCATTCACGCCCAGCCCACATCCCATTTCAAGATACGTCTTCCGCGGTTCGGTAACCCTCAGCCTCCTCACTTCGTTCCGGTGGCCGGCTCCGCCGCCGCTTCACCCTCTGGCCATCCGTCTAAAAAAAATATTAAAAAAAAACGAAAAAATTTACAAAAAAAATAAATAAAAGTGTTGACACTTTTTATATAAGAGTATATATTAGTCATCACCGTCGC
>JAKSTI010000005.1 GCA_024402665.1 Treponema sp. | reverse complement strand
ACCAAGTCCTTTCAAGCCGTTAGTTAAAGTGTCCAATAATTGGGGTACACTTCAGAACTTTATAGTCGGCAGGATTTTTTTTTATTTTCTGATATTTATTTTTCTTTAATATGATTGCAGACAAATTCACAGAAGGCGCAAATGTCTTCGGTTTTGCCAGGAAAATCAATCTTTGCTTTTTTGAAGGCTTTAATCTGTGAAGAAAGCCCATCGTTGTAGCAGATTTTCAACATTTCATTTTTCGAAGCCTGATGCATTACTGTATCAAAATCCTGTTTAATATTTCCAATAATCAGCTTTTCGTTTTCATTAGAAAAACCACAGCAAGGAGCTATGTTCCCGTTTGAATGAACATATAAAACTTGTCCTGGTCCTTCGCAATAATCATCTTTGAACCATTTTGCCGCTTTCCATGTTCTTGTATCTGTAGAAGGGAATGACTGAAGCTGTCTGTATACTGGAATAAAAATTGTATCGTTCTTAATCAGAATTGTTCCAACACCAGTTTCTTCATCAAGATCATATTCAATTTTGCATTTCAAATAGTTTGCAAGGAATTCAATATTTTTTATATCAATCTGGAACTGAGAAATTACCGACTGAATCTCAATAGAAGTGCCATCAAAAATCTTGAAAACTGCATCACAAAAATCTTTAATGGCAGCAAGTTTCAATCCGTGGAAAGAATCAAAACTAAGTCCGAATTTTCCGTCAAAACCGGCATCACGAACTCTATTCAATTTTTCGTTCAATTCATCTTTTGAAGTCCACCACACTCCGTTTGTCTGAATGTGATCAAAAGTGTATGAAGTAGAAACAGCATATTTAATTACATCTACAAGAAAATCTGTGTAAAGAAATGGTTCGCCGCCTGTAAAGCCAATTCGTCTGATAGTAGTTCCCTTGCAGCTTTCCAGAAAGTTGATTGCATCCTGTGAATTTAAAACCTCATTATTTCTTGTAACAAAACAATGGGGACAATGCAAATTACATTGTGTGCCTGGTGCAAATAAAACCTCTTCCGGATAAAATTTCAATTTGCTCATAAGATCCTGCCGATTATTTTACTTCTATTACCGAAACGCTTCTTCCGTCTTTTGTAAATGCCTTTTCAGGATTTGTTGAATCTACAATTGGTGTTAAGCCTACATAATAGTTGTAATAATATTTTCCTGTTGGTAATGGTAATGTTAATTCATAGAACCCGGGTGCTGTTTCCTTAAGTTCATAAATCCACGAATCCCAATTACAGAAAGTGCCTGCAAGTCTGATTTTTTCTCCACTTTTACCTTTATAAATAAACTTTACTTTATCGTCGCTTGTTACCTGAGTATAAACTTTAATGCTGCCCGGATCTTCAACTTTAGAAAAGTAAAGATTAATATCGTCGTCATAATATTTTTTTGGATTCAGCGGGTCTACTGTCCAAAGTCCATCAATTACAAGTCTGTAACTGATTTCAGAAATTTTGTGATGGCGTTCATAGCAGTAAAAAAGGTATCTTGGTGTTTTGTTTCCTTCCTCATCTATAGAAGAGAATAATTTAAACGGATGTACAACCTGATAGTTTTCAAAATCAAATGCAATTCCAACATAACGGCTGGTTGGTGCGGCTGTAAAAATAATATAATCCTCTGTCACTACCGGACCACATGGTTTTTCAATTTCATGAATCAATTTGTCCAGTTCATAAGGCTGATAGTTAATTTCTTCTGCTGCAAAAAGTTGTCCAAAAGAAGAAAATAATGCTATAATAAAAGAGGCAATAAGAAATTTATTCTTTTTCATAATTAATTTATCGGCATTAGAATTAATAAGTTTATAAAAGATTTAATATTGTCTACTTGTAATTTGTGGGGATTGTGGGGTAAAATTAAAGTAGTATGCCAGGCTTAAGTCAGCTTAAAAAATTCGAAAATGATATTCAGTCTCTTGGTGATGAACTAACCCTTCGTAGCTCTCGTGGGGAAAAGCCTGTTCGTGTCCCTATTCCAAAAGGAATTCCTGATAAAGACGACTCTGAAGAATTTGTTCTTGGTATGCCTGAAATTGCAGCACCTGCAGAAGATAGTGCTGTTGATGATGACCTTTCTGAAATTACTGGTATTGGTGGTGGCAAATCTGATTCTGCTGATAATAGTGCAGATGCCCCATCTTTTGAAGCGCCAGATTTATCTTCAATCATAAATCCAATTATTCCAGATACTGCCGCAGATGATGGTTTGGGAATGCCAGACCTTTCTATGTTCATGGATGAACCTGAAGAAGAAGTTGTTCAGGAAAGTGAACCTGTTGAAGAAGTAGTTTCTGTTGCAGATATGAGTTTTGAAGCTCTTCTTAATTCTGCCGGTTTTGATGGTTCAGAAGGTGCAGAAGAAGAACCTCCTGTTGAAGAAGAAACTTCCACTGATGATAACTATATAGAAGAAATGGCAGAAGAGATTCCAGATGCTGCTGAAGTCCCTGAGCCAGAACCTGTTGCCCCTGTTGATACAACTCCTGGTGCGGCTCTTAGTTTAGATGAAATAATGGGTGCTCCTACTAAAGCGGCAGAACCTGTTCCTGAACCAGAGCCAGAGCCTTTTGCAGATTCTTTTGATGAATCTTTAGACGAAATTCCTGAACCAGCAGATTCTTTTGATGAACCTTCTGCGGCGGGTGAAACTAACTTTGAACCTTTAGACGATTTATCTCTTCCAGATGATTTTGATACACCAGATTCTTCTTCTGCCGGCACCGATTTTGCCGCTTCTGCAGGAGACGATTTTGATTCATTAGGCGATCTTGATCTTCCTGATGATTTTGGCAGTGACACAAGTTTTGATACTGATTCTGGTTCCGCTGGTGATTTTGATTCTGGTGCGGACTTTGGTACAGATACAGACTTTGGTGGTGATACAGATTTTGGTGGCGGTACCGATTTTGGTTCTGACACAGATTTTGCTGCCGGTTCTGATTTTGATGCTGGTACAGATTTTGGTACAGACACAGATTTTGCTGCCGACACAGATTTTGGAACTGATACAGACACAGACTTTAGTTCCGGTTCAGACTCTGCTGCAGGGGATGATTCATTCTCTGTTCCAGATTTTGATTCTGATAATTTAGATACACCTGCTTTTGATTCTGATGCAGAAGCCGAAGCTCTTTCTGACTTTAGTGGCCTTGCAGATATGCCAGATGGTTTTGAACAGTCTGAACCTATGGATCTTGATGCACAGACTGATGAAATTCCAGAATATGATCTTGAAGAAGACTCTGGTGAAGGTTTTGATGATGAAAATGCT
This sequence comes from Treponema sp., assembly GCA_024402665.1. GTDB lineage: Bacteria > Spirochaetota > Spirochaetia > Treponematales > Treponemataceae > Treponema_D. Next base: position 92,858 of record JAKSTI010000005.1, on the reverse strand, counting down.
CCAGTTGAAGTATTTGATACTTCTGGAATGGATGATGACATTGACTTTGGTATAAAAGAAACTGATTCTCAGCTTGGCGGCGATTTTGAAATGGGCGATGCAGATGAATTTGCAATGGAAGGCTCAGACTTTGAAATCTCTGGTTTTACTGATGTTGAAACTGCCAAACTTAGTCATGAACAGAAACCTGCAAAAAAAGCCGCTGATCTTGATGTTCCAGATTTCTCTGGCGCAAAAGAAGGGGATGAGTTACCTCCAAATACATTAAGTGATGCTCAGTACAAACAGTTCCTTAAGAATCTTGCTGAATATCCTTTGAATGTTCGTCTTGCTTTTGAAAACCTTATTGTTCAGGACGAATTCACTGATGATGCAGAATTTGAAATCATCGAAAAAATCTTAAATAAAGCTCCTGCAAGACAAGTAGCCGGTTTACTTGAAAAGATGCTTGATACATCAATTCCTGTACCTCGCGACTTTGAACACAGAACTGCAGAAGAATACGAAGCATATAAAAAATCAATTTCATATCAGCTTAGAAACAGAATCCTTCCAGGTATGCTGGTTGGTATTGTAATGCTGTTTGTTTTGTTTGGTCTTTTCCAGTTCTCAAAATATTGTATTTATATGCCAATGCAGGCTAACAGTTATTACAAACAGGGTTATGCCTTCCTTGAAGCAGATGAATATCCTCAGTCTGAAATTTATTTCCAGAAAGCGGCTGAGTATAAAAAGAAGAAAGACTGGTTCTTTAAATATGCCAGAGGTTATAGAAACAAGAAGCAGTATCAGCGTGCAGAACGAATGTACAAAAATATCCTTAATCACTTTAATCATGATAAGGAAGCTGGTCTTGAATATGCCCGCATGGAAATGGATGATCTTGCAAATTATGAGGCAGCAGAAGAAATTATCAAGCGAGAAGTTCTTGATTACCATGTAAATGATAATGATGCAACTCTTCTTCTTGGTGATGTTTACCTTGACTGGGGAACTGAAAAAGATCCTGAAAAACTTGATCTTGCTATGGAACAGTATGCTCATCTTATTGAACGCAATGGTATTACAGATTTGTATGAATCAAGATTGATGCGCTACTATATCCGTAAAGATGAATTGTCTCAGGTTCTCTACTATAAAGAAAAATTCACTGAACGGGAAAAATCTCTTGGTGGTGAAGACTGGACTGAACTTAGTGGTTACCTTCTTGATAAGCTTTATGGAAATCTTGCTCCATCAGAAGAATATTTGCGTGAAAAAATTGAAGATGTTCTTAAACTGTTGAATCGTGCAATCAAACTTGATGGCGATAATCCTGTTGCTTATTACAATCTTGGAAATTATTATGTGCGCACAAATGATCCTGCTTACGTTGAAGCTTCATTGCAGCAGGCTGTAGAAAAATTCAATGATGCGCCTCATCTTAAACGCCGTGACATTTACAAATATATTGATTCATACAGACTTCTTGGTGAAAATTATATTAAGACAATGGATGTGCTTCGTGCCCAGGAAGAATATTCAAAAGGTATTTCTATTTACACAAAAGAAAAAGAAATTGCCGGTTTTGAAGGAAATGAACAGATTGGACATCTTTATGCAGATCTGGCAGACATTAATTACTTTGCCGCTGCTGATTACGATACTGCACTTAATAATTACGAAGAAGGAATTGCCTTAGGTTACGATAATCAGAAGATACGCTATCGTCTTGGTTACATTCACTACAACAGCAAAGATTATGGTCATGCTCTTGGTGAATTTATGAAAGCCGGCGAAGGTATTAAGAAAGAACAGAATCTTCTTCTTGCAATGGGAAATACTTTGTCTCTTAGAAGTGATGATTATGCGGCTGAAGGTTATTATGAACAGCTTGTATCTGAACTTTCAGAAACTATTGCAGAAAACAGCGGTTCAATCTTCCCTCAGACAAGTGTTGTTGATGCAGATTTAATTACAACTTACTTATACGCAACAAATAACTATGGTGTTTCAATGTACCGTCTTGCAAAACGCACAGGAGACAGTTCAAAGAATGCACAGGCAATCATTCAGTTGCAGCAGTCTCTTAAAGCATGGGATTCATTAACAAGAGATCAGAAGTCGTTGTTGCGCCTTGATGGAAGTAATCTTGCTCAGGAAAATATCAAATACATTGTTTCTCCAATCACAGAGTTTGAACCATCAATTTACAATGTGATTCCAAAAACTTTGACAGATAACGAAAATCTCTAATAAATCTGAATTAGTCATTCCACAAATATTGATTGTGCAATTCTTTTAAATAAAGGAATGGGCCTGTAAAAAGAAGAATCACGGAAATTCCAAGAAGCAGGGCGTTGTAAGAAGAAAAAAGAGACATTCGGCCTAAAATAATCAAAAGTAATCCGATTGTAGTTTTCTGGCTATACAGTTTTGATTTATTTATTAAGAAAAGGGCAATCAGGGCGGCACTATAAATAATCACCGAATAAATTGTGATGGCGTTTTTATAGCTGTAAGAAACTGCGTAATTTGGAAGTGTGACTGCTGTGTTCAAAGGAATCAGATTTCCAATCATTGCGGCAAGTACTATTAAAATCAAAAGAAATTTTTCTATGTTCTGTTTGAATTCAGCATCATTTATGATTACTGTAAAGAAAATCGAAATTGGGGCCAGGAGCATAGAAAACAAAGTTGCATTTCCGCAGAAGATGTAAAGTTCAGAATATGTATTAGAAAGATTCAGTAAAGGAATCATAATTCTAAAACTGTCTGCAATACACGAAATTGAAAATAAAAGCAAAAAGTTGATTTCCGGAGCCTGAGTTTTTACAAAACTTCTGTAAATGATGATTGTTGTTGTTGCTACAAAAAGTACCAGAATAAAAATAGATAAAATCACGCAGATTGGATTGTATTCAAGAAGAGAAAATCCATTTTTATAAGCAAAATTTGTAACTTCGGGAGCAATAATCCCCTTTGAATATGTAATAGTAAATAAAATACAGAAAATAAATAAAAGAATTGACGAGAGTAAAAAAATACTGATAGTGATTCTGTTTCTGGTTCTTAAAGTCATAATAAAATATTAACGTCTAAGGAAATATTAGTAAAGACTTTAAATTTTATTCCGAAAATAAAAAAGATGAAATTTTCCGGGAGGAAATAGTGATGAAAAAATTATTTTTATGTGGCCTTATTTGTACAATTGCTTTGATGTTGCTTCCTGCAGGAGATGTTGCAACTTTTGTTGATAAAGGATTTACAAAAGACGGCAAATATTACGTTTTTGGACAGTACGGACGCACAGATAAGAAATATCAGGGTTGGGCAGAAATATATCAGGTAGACATTGCTAAAAATGATTATGTTGATGGCGGTGTTTTTAGAACAAAACCAAGTCCAGTAACTTCAGAAAAAACTGGAATTGAAGTTTATGAATCACTTGAAGCTAAAAGTTACTATTATTTCAAAAAACTTCCAACTGAACCTGCTAATGCTGATCACGTGCTTTATATTTGTGATGATGCAGATAAAACAGGAAAAGATAAAATTGTCTTCAAGGATTTTAGAGATTCTTCAGACAAAGCTGCTACTTATACAGTGCAGTTAGTTTCAACTGTATATAATAGTGGAAAGAATGTTAAATCTTCATTCTATATTCTTGTAGAAAAGAGAGATGCTGATGGAAATGTGATTGCAACTAAAAAAGTTGGTAATCCTGACATTGTTAGAAAAGGAATCAGCGGATATAAGATTGAACGCATTATGTGTGATGCTTCTGAAAAGAATTTTATTTTCGTTGTAGAAAAAACTCAGCAGGATGATTCTGGTATTTCTGTAAGATACATGGTTGAAGCTGCTGAAATTAAATAACTAATTTACAAAAAGATTTTAAATACTACCAATTATGATTTTTAACGCAATTTATTTTTTAATAAATTGCGTTTTTTTTTAAATCTTTTCTAAATTCATTATAGAGGTACTTAATGAAAGAAAAGATTAAGATTATTTTGAAACTCCTGCTGGAAACTTCTGTGATTGTTTCCATTGTTATTTTTTCGGTGATGCCGGTGTCTTGTAAGATTACTGAGTCAGGGATTCAGATTCTTGGAGGAGACTACAAACCGCCCCAGATTCAAAAAGTAATTGTTGAAGACGCCAATACTGTCTCTCTTTATTTTTCTGAAGAAGTCAAACTTGATGTTAATGTGATTAGTTGTGGAGAAGACCATAATGTTGGTTCTAATGTCTCTTATGATGAAAGCAAAACCCGAGTGTCTGTGATTATGGAAGAGGAAATGGAAATTGGAAAGTCTTATGAACTTTTTGGTTCCGTTACTGATGAAACTGGAAATTCTCTAACTTTTCTGGTTCCTTTTAAAGGATATAATTCTCATGTTCCAAAAATGATTATTACCGAATTTCAAACAGAGTCTGTCTCTTCTCAGAGAAAGGATGAAAAAGCTGAAGGTATCTATCGAAACGAGTATGTTGAATTTGTTGCTTTAAGTGCGGGGAATCTGGCTGGATTGGAATTTGTAAGTGCAAATGATGGTGAAGAAGCTAAGTTTGAATTTCCGCCTGTGGAAGTTAAACAAGGTGAAGTTTTGGTGCTGCATTTAAGGAATCGTGGTAATGGGTGCATAAACGAAAACGAATCTAATTTGTCTTTGGCATATTCCGGGTATTCAACTAATGGAGTAAGAGATTTATGGTCTGAAAGTGAAACAACTGCGTTGGGGAATAAAACAGATATTATTTTGTTGAGAAACTCTGCAGATGAGTCTATTTTGGATTGTGTTATGTATCGCGAAGAAAAAGTAACAGAGTGGGGGAAAAAGTTTGAAGGGTATGCCGATTTAGTTTCTGCCAGTGGGATTTATGAAGGTGGTGAACTGGAATACGCAATGAATGTTATTTCAAAGAGTAATGGCAAGGTGTTTTTAAGAACGGATGTAAGAGATGTTTTGAAAGAAGCAAAGAATAATCCTGATTTTAAATATCCTGTTGGGAACTCTGGTGATTTATGGACTATTGGTGAGTCGTCCGCTGGAACACTTTAATAACAGTTAATTTTGTGTTATATTTCTCTGTATGGTAGAATTATTAGCTCCTGCGGGAAATTTAGAATCTCTTGATGCTGCAATTGGTGAAGGTGCCGATGCCGTTTATTTAGGATTGAAAAGTTTTAATGCGCGTATGCGTACTACAAACTTTGCATGGAACCAGTTTGAAGCAGCTGTAGACTCATTGCATAGACAGAATAAAAAGATTTATGTAACAGTAAACACTGTTTGTGAAGAACGAGAAACTGAACGTTTATACAGATTTTTGTCATATTTAAATGAAGTAAAACCTGATGGTCTTATTGTTCAGGATTATGCTGTTATGCGTATGGCTCAGGAATTCTTCCCTGATTTGGAATTGCATGCTTCTACACAGATGAATGTAGAAAGTTCTAATGCCGTTAAATTATTACAGAACAATGGCGTTAAAAGAATGGTTCTCGCAAGAGAATTAGGTCTTGAAGAAATTAAAAAAATCAAACTTGAAACTGGTGCAGATCTTGAAGTATTTGTACATGGTGCTCTTTGTGTCAGTGAATCAGGTTTGTGTTTATTCTCAAGCTTTTTAGGTGGTAAGTCTGCAAACAGAGGTATGTGTGCACAGGCTTGCCGCCGTTTTTATACTGCCGAAGTTCCTGGCGGTATTAAACAGGGCTATTATTTCTCTCCTTGTGACTTACAGCTTATTGATCAGATTCCAGCTTTAATTGAAGCTGGTGTTGATTCTTTCAAAATTGAAGGTCGCATGAAAAGTGCTGAATATGTTGGAAGCGTTGTAGGTGCCTATCGTTATGTTATTGATCACTACAAAGAAGATAAAAAAGGTGCAATTGCAGCCGGTAAACGTATGCTTGCATCTGATTTTGCCAGAACTAAAACTACTTACTGGTATGGATTTGAAAACTTAAAAGAAGGTGTTGATAATGCAGCTTCCAAAATTTTGAATCCTGATCAGGCTGGTGGTACAGGTATTTATCTTGGAAAAATTGCTTCAGTAAAACCTGCTGAAAAGGAATTAAAAGAAGCAATCCTTCAGAATGCAGCGCCAGATACTCCTGCAGAACAACTTAAAATCCAGATGGCTAATCTTAAAGGCGGTTCTTATGACCCAGATCCAGGTGATTCAATTCGTCTTCACAAAAAAGATGATACTGGTCGTGTAAGTCATAAAATTCGCACGGTAGAAATTGAAGAAACAAAAGATGGTGAAAAACGCTGGATTGATATTCCTGGCGGATTTACTGCAGGAGATGAAGTTTACCTTCTCCAGATTAAAGCTGGATCAAAACGCTATTCAAGAGTTTTACCAAATGATATTGGACGTTTCAGAAAGCAGCCAAAAGATGAAAGATTACCAATTCTTGATATTACTCCTGTAGAAAATAATGAGCTGAATTATTTCCCAGATGGGGTATATGTTCAGGTATCTTCTATTGCTGATGTATTTGCTGTTCAGGGCTTAAATCCAGTTCGTGTTATTATTGAATATAACTCAGAAACTTCTTACGATTTATTAAATCACAAGACAGTTTTGCCTTTCTCAAAAAAACAGACATATATTTCACTGGATCCTTTCTGTTCTGCTGCTCAGGAAGATGAACTGGCAAAGAATCTTGAAACACTTGTAGCAGATGGATATTTCAATTTTGTAGTAAATAATATTGCTCATATTAACATGCTTAAATCAAAAAAAGTTAATATGATTGCAGGACCTTATTTATATACTTTCAATAGATGGGCTGTATCATGGTTGGAAAACCAGAACATTGGAGCATTTATTATGCCATATGAAAATTCAAGACGTAATCTTGAAGCAACATATGAAGCAAATGTACGCTCCAGAGTCCTGGTCCCAATTTTTGCTTATCCTGCGCTTTTTCGAATGCGTTTCAAACTTCCTTCAGATTATGATTTTACATATTTTGAAGATAAAGAAGAATCCGTATTCAAAGTAAACTCAACACAGGACGGTTCTTTTGTAATGCCAGAAGAACCATTCTGTATTGCAGATAAAGCAAACTTTATTACATCTTCGGGCTTCAAGAAATTGCTGATCGACTTTTCAAAAACTAAAGTTTCAAGAAGTCAGATTAAGGCAATTACAACTGCTATGATAAAAGGTCAGCCATTACCAGATATCTCAAGATTCAACTGGAAAGATGGTTTCTATTCACCACAACAAATTGAAGCTTACAAAGAAGCCAACGAAAGGGCAGCGGCAAGACAGAACAACAAATCTGGAAAACCAAATAAAGGAAACCCAAGATTCAATAGTTCCAGACCTGCCCGCCCAAGAAGAAAATAGAAGTTACAAAACGAACTAGAAAACTGTTTCTTCTACGACAGCTTCAGCAACCTGTGGTGCAGAATTCTCTTTCGAATTTTCGTTTGATTTTTCTGTTGCCACACCGTCAGCTTTTTTTTCATCATTTTCTGTCTTCTGAAAATTTGGTTTGAATTCCAGATGTTCCGCAATAACAAAGACTTTGCTCTGGTTTTTACCATCCTTGTCTTTCCAGCGATTCTGTTTTAATCTACCAACTACCCTTACACCACGACCCTTTGTACTGAATTTTTCGCAGATCTCAGCCATCTTTCCATAAGATTCTACATCAAAAAAAGAAACTTCCTCACATGATTCACCAGCTGGCGATTTAGTGATACGGTTCACAGCAAGTGGGAATTTACAAACTTTGAATCCTTTTGCAGGTTCCGAGCTTTCACCCTGTTTAACAACATTGCCTTCAAGAATAATCGAGTTTAACTGATTCATAAAATAACCTCTAAAAAAAATGAAATTGTTCCCGGCCAGAAACTAGTGGAAGTCGTAAAAACTTCTCATAAGATATAATGGGATTATTTTAAAAAAAAAGACCATTTTTTATAAAAAAAATTTAAAAAAATATTTTTTTTGTTAAAAAAAGAGGGAATTTTACCAAAAAAAGATAAATTATGAGTTAAATGTTGCTTATAAGACGAAGAATATACAACTGAACATATTCAGTTAATGCTGCCTGTTCTCCAATTTTCTGCATGTTTGGAGTTTTAACAAGCGCTTCTGCAAGGTTCTGAACACGTTCTTTTGTAAATGACTGTGCTGTTAAAGTTTTACAAACTCTTCTTGTATAATCGCGGATAAGAGAATTTACGTCTTCTGTAAGAGCCATATTAGCTTCTTTTGTAATCATCTTGTTCCACTGTTTATTCAGATAGTTTAATTCACGGTCTAAAGTTGAACCTTCTGGGATAAAGTCATTCTTAAGTTCCTGTGCCTGATAAGCAAGAGCTTCTTCACGGGAAAGATGTTTTGTTGCCTTAATAGGATTTTCTTCTTCCTGCTGCAACTGTACAGGTTCAGCTACATCTTTTGAAGAGGACTTTTTCTTCTTAGATGATTTAAAAAGAGCAATAATCCATGAAATAACTGGCATTGTATAAATGAATGGCAAATCCATTTTTACTTTAGACATTACCTGTTCGCTTGTAAGAAGCAGCAATTCACTATATGGACGCAAATGACCATCAATAAAAGGCTGGAATCCAACTGTAGAAATATCATCAGATTTTTCCAGAGAAAGGGCAGTCATAAAGTTTGCATTAAGCATTGCATATAAAACAGGAGAATTAACTTCAATTTGTTCTTCAAGGCATTTTTCAAACTTGCGGGAATCTGTCATTTCTGGAAGCTTTTCATAATTCAGCATTGCATCATACCATTTTTTTACCATGGCAGCTTCAATAGAATCGTGGGCTTCATTACAAAGTCTGATTACAAGAGGAATGGCCTTTCTTTTATAAACATAATATTTTGTACCAGAAGCAACTTTGAAAACTACCAGTTCAGGAAGTTCATTATTGTTTCCGTTTGTAGACATTTGCTGAAGTGTATTTCGTAAATCTTCTTCGCTATACTGACCGTATAAAAGTCTTCCGCTCTGATCATGGAATTTAAGAATCTGATTATTTGAGAAGAAGAATGGTGATTTTCCAAGCTGAACTTTAAGTTCTTTAATTGCTTCTTCACGTTTTTTGTTTGTCTGGAACTGCTGCTTCAAATAAGTGCTGTGAATTTCTGAAATCTGAATAGCCTGAAGAACGTTTGTATCTTCAGAAGTTCTATCCTGAATCTTTTCAAAATCCTGGCGCATATAATAACACAACTGGTTCCACAAATAGTAATCATCGCCTTCAGTAACATTAAGAAAACCACTATGTTCCTGATCAATAAAGTGAGAGAAGAAATTTTTAATTGTAATTTCTTTTGTAGGATTAGATCCTCTTAATTTTTTCAAGAAGTAATCGTGATATTCATCTTTTCTGCAGACGCGGATTATTTTTTTCTGAGAAGTTTCAAGCAAAAGCTGAATAGGAACACAAGCAGGCAGCAATAAAGGAGGCAACTCTCTTGCAAAAACAAGAATATTCAGCAAAGGTGATTTTAAATTCTGACTGCCTAAACACTGAATGATGTACTGTTCGGCCTGTTTTCGTTCAATTGCGTAAATTGGGAATTTTTTAGGAAGTTCCCTTTCTGTTGGGTAAGGAACCGCTTCATTTTTACCGATTTCTTTGTACTGAAGTGCAAACTGCATAGAAAAATAAGTGATTGCAACAATCAGTTTTTTGTTTCCGTTTGGAATTACAGCAGCCAGATGTTTTTGTTCAAGTCCGGCAAGTTCTGCTGTTACAGTGTTTGTTGGATCCCCAAGATACTTTACAAGGTCTACCTGTTCTTCAACATGATGTTCTGCATATTTTTTTACATAGGCACAGAATTCGCGGAAATCAATAAAAGGTGATTTCTGTTTTTCTGCGTAATATCTGATAATTGAACTAAGATTTGAAGATGTAGCCATACATCAATTCTACTATAAAAATCAGATTTTCACAATGAAAAATTCAATTGTAACTTTGTTGCTTTTTGTACTCATAAAGATTAAAATCATCATATGTTAACATCAAATAGAATGAAAGGACTTCACCCATACGTTCCAGGTGAACAGCCTAAAGACAGAATTTATATTAAATTAAATGCAAACGAAAATCCTTATGCACCAAGTGTGAAAGTTCAGAATGCCGTAACAGAATTTATTAAACAGCATCCTGAAAAAATGGGACTTTACCCTGATCCAGATTCAAATGAGCTTCATGCAGCAATTGCAGATATGCTTAATAAAACTGGTGGTGTACTTTGTCGTGCTAAAGTTGATGGAGATAAAGTTACTCCTTCTGATGAAGATAAAATCCCATTTACCGTAACCCCAGATATGATTTACAGCGGAAACGGAAGCGATGAAGTTTTATCTTTTGTCTTCTATGCCTTTTTTGATTCAAGCACAAAATTTGTAATGCCAGAATTTACATACAGTTTCTATCCTGTATACGCTGGTTTTTATGATATTCCAATGGATAACGTTCCTTTGAAATCTGACTGGAGTCTTGATACACAGGAAATGCTTAAACGGGCTTCTGCAAATAAAGGTGGAATCATTTTTGCAAATCCTAATGCGCCAACAGGACTTGGATTAAAGAGAGAAGAAGTTCGTCAGATGCTTTTGAAAGCCAGCAAAGATGAAATCTTTATTGTTGATGAAGCATATGTTGATTTTGGCGGAGAATCTTGCATCCCTCTGTTAAAAGAATTTGATAATCTTGTGATTGTACGTACATTCAGTAAGAGTTTGTGTGGAGCCGGTATGCGTCTTGGTTATATCGTTGCTTCTCCTGAACTTGTAAATATTGTTACAACAGTAAAAAACAGCGTTAATCACTTCCCAATTGATGCTCTTGCTCAGGTTGCGGGAAAAGCGGCTTGTGAAGATCCTGCATACTATGTGGAATGTTCAAAAAAAGTTGCTGATGAAAGAGATAAATTCTATAACTTTTTGAAAGAAAAAGGGTTTTATGTATTAGAAAGCAAGACAAACTTCCTTTTTGCAAAACATCCTGCCATTTCTGGTGATGACTTGTATAAAAAGATTAAGGAAGAAGGATTGCTTATTCGTCATTTCTCAACACCGGGAATTGAAGAATTTGTTAGAATTACAATTGGAACAGCAGAGCAGATGGCTAGTTTAAAGGCCGCTTTTGAAAAAGTTTTGAAACAGGCAGGTTTATAATATGAAATTATTAGTTATTAGCGATTTACATGCACATACAGATGTTCTTGATAAGATGAAAGATCAGTTTGAACAGGCTGATGCAGTTTTGTTTGCCGGAGATTTTGCAGAACCATTTAAACCGGAAACAGGAAAGCCTGCTTTAGAAAGATTGTGTTCTATGCATGATACAATTTTTGCTGTTCTTGGAAATTGTGATAATATTGATTTCCTTGAAGCTTTGGAAGATCAGGATATTTGTGTAGAAAAAACTCTTGTTTTCCATGAAGGTCTTGCAATTTCTGGTGCCGGCGGTGGAACAGTTTTCACAGGAAAAACAGAATTTGAACGTACAGAAGAAGAAATCCTTAGCGATTTTGATATTGTTAAAAATTCTGTTGAACAGTCTGGAGATTCATCTTTGTGGCAGAACCTTATTTTGATTTGCCATAATCCTCCTGTAGGGGACAAATGTGACTCTTTTGATGGTGAACATCACGCTGGAAGTCAGAAATTTACAGATTACATTATTGAAAATAAACCTCTTGCTGTTATTACTGGTCATATTCACGAAGGTGCTAATATTGAAAAAATTGGCGATACTCTGGTAATCAATCCTGGTAGCCTTGGTGAAAACGGTAAATACGCATGGCTTAATATTTCAAAAGACAGCTCTGGTAACTGGAAAATTGACGGTGCCGAAGCTAAATCAATCTAAAAGAAGGGCGATTTTATGAAAAAATTACTTTTAGTTTTATCTGCTGCAGTATTTTCTTTTGAACTTTTTGCATTTTCTCCAATCCATATGATTTCTTTCAAAAAGAATCTTTCTTATGTAATGGGTGAAGATACAGAAGCCTATCCTGTTGAAAGAAATTTAAAGCCTTTTGCCATCAATAAATTTGAAACAACTTATGGCAGCTGGTATGAAACAAAGAAAAAAGCAGAAAAACTTGGGTATTTTTTTCAGAATCCTGGGCAGCCTGGTTCACACGGAAAACGAGCTGCTGTGCCTGATGAAAATACTTTGTATCAGCCGGTAACAATGATCAGCTGGTATGATGCGATTGTATGGTGCAATGCTCTTAGTGAATTAAATGGACGTACTCCATGCTATACTTATGAAGGTGTTGTTCTTAGAGATTCTTCTGATACTGCATCCTGTGATCTTGCTGTTTGTAACTGGAAGGCAGACGGATTCAGACTTCCTTCTGAGGCTGAATGGGAATGTGCTGCAAGAAAAATGAAAAATGGTTATGCAGGAAGTGATAAAATTTGCGGCGTAAAGGATTCAGAAAATCCACTTTTATATGCATGGACAAGCGATAATGCTGTAGGAACACATATTGTTGGAACAGCAGGAGTTCCTTTTGATCCAGATTCTGTTTCTAGTCCTGGAACTGGTTATTCTTCAGAAGCCGGACTTTTTGATATGAGTGGAAACGTTCTTGAATATTGCTGGGACTGGTTTGGGGATTATTCAGAAGAAAATCCTAATGGTCCTGACATGGGTTATGAACGAGTAAGCAGAGGTGGCAGCTGGCACAAATATACATTCTTTAATTATGCCGGAGCCCGCTATTCTTTTGATTCCAATGAATGTTATAACTATATGGGCTTTAGAGTTGCCTATACAGTTACATCAGAAGACTAATCTTAGTTTAAGCCCCGTTCCTGTTTTTTAAGGCGACGGGCTTCCTGTTTAATTTTCTTTTTCTGATTTCTTGTAATTTTTCTAGCAGTCTGTAATGCTTTTCTGTTTTCCCTGTTGATGTTTAAGATCCAGTTGGCAAGGAAAGTTGAAACTACACACATAATAGTTACAACAATAATTGGCATATAACCAGAGTAGTGCTGGAATGGAAGTTCGTAGTTCATACCAAAGAAACTTGTAATAAAAGTTGGAACCATCATAACAAGGTTGATGATGGCAAGTTTTTTCATCACAATGTTCAGGTTGTTTGAAATCATAGAAGAATAAGCATCCATAACTCCAAATAAAATGTTTGTATAAGTGTCGGCCATTTCAATAGCCTGGCGGTTATCAATTTTTACGCCTTCAACAAAATCAATATCTTCTTCGTCAAATTTAATAAGGCGTGTAGTTCTCATTTTTTCAAGAAGCAGAGAGTTTGATTTAAGGGAACTTGTAAAAGAAACAAGTGATTTTTCCAGACCAAGCATCTGCATAATTTCTGTGTTTTCAATTTCAAAACGCATTTCATTCTGAATACTGGTGGAACGTCTGTTAATCTCTTTAAGATAGCGGAGGAAATTCAGATTTGCTCTGTTCATAATCTGAACAATGAAAGAAGGAAAATCTGTAAGTCTTACGTTTCTGATTCTGTTGGCACCAAAATCTTTTAATACTTCACTGTCTGTCCAGCAGATTGTAATGATTGTTTTTCCTTTAATGATGATACCAACTGGAACTGTAAAATAATGTGTTTCTGCAGAAGGATCATAAACTGGAACTCTGACGATTGTAAGAATATATCCTTCGCCATCTTCCATACGGGAAAGTTCATCAGGGTCAAGAATATCAAGCATACTTTCCTGATCGATTTCATATTCGGACTGGAGCTGGGTAGTTTCATCTCTTGTAATGTTTCTTGCATCAATCCATAAAGGTTCTGCTTCGTTTACATTTTCTTTCTTTGTTTTTGTAAACTGTCCTTCTACCTGCTGCCAGTAAGTAATCATAGAACCGTCCTCTTTTCTTAGTATAGTTGTAACTATAGCATAAAAAAATCTAACTTGAAACACATTTTTTTTCTAAAAATAGTCCAAAATCAAATAAAAATTACATAAATACAGTAAGAAATTAATTTCAAAAACTAATAAAAAAAAGGAAAACTTATGAGCAACAATTTAAAAAAAAAAGAGAAAAATCTGAATTCTGGCTATTACCAGAAGCCATCGTTTTTGTATTCCTGTTCACAATCTTTGTTACGGGAGTTGCAGCAACCGTCTCTGCAGCTAGCACCTCAGAAGAAGATATGCTTCAATGGAGAACCGATTCTGAAAATTACGGCAGTAAAAATGCCATCCCAAAAGCAGGTGAAAATCCCATTTTTGAAGCCAAATCCATTTCAGTATTCCCCTATGAATTAAATGGTGAAATTACCAGGGAAGAAGAATATCTGTTTTTTGATTACGAATTTACAAATAAGCAGGATAAGGTTGTAAAAACTTTTGATGTGTTGTTGTATTTCTCTGATGAAAATGGAGAAATCCCGCTTAAAGGAAAAAACTTTCTTCATCTTGAAATTTCACAGGATTTTAAAGGATGCAGTTTTGAAAAAGGAAGGGTTGAAATAACAGAATTTTTTAGATATGTGCCGGAAGAAGTAACAGTTGAGTTTCTTCATGTATCCCGCCTGTCCTACGAAGATGGCTCCATCTGGGAAAACAGGATTTCTTATAAATAGAAAAAAAATTGTGTTTTGAGAAAATACTACCAGTCAGTCAGTAACTGTCAAAACCGCTAGCTAGCGTCGCTACACGCGCAGAACGGTATGGAAACTATCATTCCGTCCTGCGAGTGTTTTTGACAGTCACTGCCTTCCTTCCCGTATTTTCTCAAAACGAATTAATTTTTTACCTGGAAAAATAAATTATATCCAGAAGCATCTTTTAATATAAAGATATATTTTCTTTATTTAATTCTTAATCACTCAAACAACCATCAAGGTCTTTTTCAATCTGAGCTCTGTCTAGGTGGCGGCCGATTACAACAAGTTTAATCATTCTGTCACCAACTTTTTCATCCCAGTCTTTACGCATTTCTGGTTCTTCAGCAAGAATTTTTTTCTGTTCTGCTGGTGGACAACTTGCAAGCCACTGACCTGAATATCCAGCCTGAATCTGACGGCCACTTGTTTCAAGAACATAAGCCATGTCTTCTTCATCACTGAACCAGATAACTCCTTTAGAACGGATAATGCTTCTTGGCCATCTTGAAGCGTACTGGTCTAATTTCTGGCGGTCAAAAGGCTTTCTTCTATAATAAACAAAAGATCCAATTCCGTATTCGTCTTCACTTTCGCCTTCATGTTTGTGTTCGTGGTGGTGATGGTGGTGACAATGTTCATCGCATTTGTGACCTTCTTCACCGTGTGCAGGATTATGGTCGTGATCGTCATCATCATCGTGATCATGGTGGTGATGTTCGTGTTCGTCGTGATCGTCATCGTCGTCATCATGTTCATGTTCGTGAGCATCATGTTCTTCAAGTTCTTTTACCCAGCCTGCAGAAGCATAAACTGTTTCAAAATCAAAGCGGTCTGTTCCAATGATTTCTTCAACAGCAACTTCACATCTTGTTGTTTCAATTACTTTTACAGAAGGCTGAATCTTATTTACAACTGCACGAACCATATTCATCTGTTCATCAGTTACAAGATCACGTTTGTTAATAATCAATGTTGAACAGAATTCAATCTGCTGAATAAGAAGAGATTCAATGTCTTCTTCATCAATATCTTTTTTAAGAAGAGCTTTACCTTCATCAAATTCATCAACAAGGCGGCTTGCATCAACAACACCAACAACGTTATCAAGTTTACCAATTTCAATAGTTTCAATAGCCTGAGCGATTGGCATTGGTTCACAAACACCAGAAGCTTCAATAAGGATATAGTCAAACTTTCCAGTTTTCATAAGGTTTTCAATACCAGTTACCATATCCGATTTCAAAGTACAGCAGATACATCCATTTGTTAAAGGAACAATAGAGTTTGTATCAGTAATATTTGCTTCTTTAGAAATAAGACGCTCATCAACGTTTACTTCACCAATATCATTTACAATTACAGCAACTTTGTATCCTTTCTGATTTGTTAAAACTTTATTAAGTAAAGTTGTTTTACCAGCACCAAGATAACCACAAAGTAAAGTAATTGGAATCTTCTTTTTTGCCATTTTTATATCTCCTGTAAATTAATATACTAATTTGTTTCTATAGTATAACTTTTTTCTACATTTTTGTTCAATTCAGTTGTAAAATATTAATAGTAAATTATTAACCAGATTAAGGAGATTTGTAAGAGATGAGATTAGTAACTCGTTCAGATTTTGATGGATTAGTTTGTGGCGCTTTGCTTCTTGAAGCTGGCATTATTGATAACTGGAAATTTGCACATCCAAAAGATTTACAGGATGGTCTTGTAGAAATTACTGCTGATGACTGTCTGGCAAATGTTCCTTATGTTCCAGGCTGTGGATTGTGGTTTGACCATCATTCTTCAGAATTTGAAAGACAGGAACTGGAAGGTAAATATAAAGGTGAAAGCAGAATCACTCCTTCTTGTGCAAGAATCATTTACGAATATTATGGCGGTAAAGAACGTTTCCCTAATTTTGATGATATTATGACTGCTGTTGATAAAGTAGATTCAGGAAATCTTACAATAGATGAAATTCAGAATCCTACTGGCTGGATTTTAGTTGGTTTTTTAATGGATCCACGAACTGGTCTTGGAAGATGGCGTGAATTTACAGTATCCAACTATGCATTAATGGAACGCCTTATGGTTGCCTGCCGTGATAAAACAACAGAACAGATTCTTGCTATGGAAGATGTTCAGGAACGAATTGTTGTTTATAATGAACAGACTGAAAAATTCAAAGAAATGGTAAAGGCACATACAAAAACAGATGGTAATCTTATTATTACAGATTTGCGTGGTGTTGATCCAATTTATACTGGAAACCGCTTTATGATTTACAGTATGTATCCTCAGCAGAATATTTCTGCATGGATTGTAAGTGGCCGTGGTGGAAAAGGTTGTTCTGCGGCAGTTGGATACAGTATTTTGAATAAAACAAGCAAAGTTAATGTTGGAAGCCTTATGCTGAAATACGGTGGCGGTGGACATGAAAAAGTTGGAACTTGTCAGTTTGCAGATGATAATATGGAAACTGATTTGCCAAAGATGCTTAGTGAATTGTCAGGACTTGCTAACGGATAAGTCTGAAAATAATTAGAATTATATAAAAAATGGCGCCATTTATTTTTGAAAAATGGCGCCATTTTTTTATAATGATTTTGTCAGTAACTTAAAGTGCTTTTATTTCTTTGTATTTTCTGAAATACCAGCAATTACTTCTTCTGCAAATGCAGACATTTCTTCAAAACGGTTAGGGTTGATTAATTCAAGACAGAGTGCGTACAGATAATTTGTGTTATCTTTAGTTTTACCTTCTGGAATGTGAATTGTATCAAGATAAGTATACTGTTCGTGGTTATATGGATTTCCATCAAAAGGTGTAACTCTGTTCAACAACTGTTCCCAGTTCTGCTGTGTTTTCTGTGTTGCATTTTTAAGAGGTTTAACTGTCTTTTTAATGTAAATGCTTTTAAATCCTTCTTTTTTAGGATTTGATACAAGGTAGAAACCTCTGTTTTCAATTTCAACTTTTGCGCCTTTCTTCTTGAAAGAATTCAATACAGTAAAGATTGTTTCTTCATCTGGGGCAAATGCTGAAACTGGAAGAGTAAAATCAAAATCTCCTATAGAAACATAAGTTTCTGTTTCTCTTGTTTCAAGTTTAATCTGAGAAAGGAACTCAGGTCTTTTTCCAATTGCGCTTTCTGGAAGAGCAAGATATTCTTTCCAGTTTTTAAGTTTTCCTCTGTAACAAGTGTATGCAAAGTCAGCAACAAACTGCATATCAAGGTAGTGTGAACTTTCAATGTCAGATCTTGAATCAAGAGCGTAGAATACGTAGATTCCTGTTGGCATTGGAAGGGCAAATGAAAGCAGTCTTGAATCTGCAAAGTCAATGTCAAAATAGTTTACAAACCATGTACGGCCAAAATAGTCTACATATGTTTCTGATCTTGCTGGATCTCCTAAAGAAACAATATTAATATTTTCATTTGCAACTGTTCTGTAAAGTGGAGCTGCTTCAAGAATATATTCAATGTAAAGTTTTGGATTTGTAACTAATTCTTCAAGAGAGATTGATTCTGGTTTTTCAATTTCACAAACTGTGTATCCCATCAATGAACAGTATTCAACAACGCCATCGTCTTCCAGCTGGTATGTTTTTGTGTTTCCGCTGCCGTAAGACCATTCACCAGATTCTGAAAGATAAATAGTGTATGGCATTCCTGTTGAGTATGAGTTATAGAAGAATTCTGCAGAACCTTTTACTTTATCAAAGCTTTTTGAACCTGTAGGAGCATAAGTAGCTCTCATTTTTTCTACAGTTGCTTTGATGTTATCTTTCTGAGCCTGAGTAAGAAGATTGTGCAATTCTGTATAATCCATTGGAAGCTGAACTTCCTGTGAGAATTCTGCATACTGTTTTTTGTTGATTAAGTTTGGAAGGCGGTAGTAATAATCTGAATAAACAATTCCAACGCCATTTTTACCTGATTCAATTTCTTCAATAGGAAGAGCATAGTTCAGGTTTTCATTCTGGCTTTTCATTGTAATAATACCGATTACATTTCCTTCTGTATTAATAAGTGGACCGCCTGAATTTCCTGGACTTGCTGCTGCAGAGAAGCGAATCCATTTCCAGGCACCTTCTTTATCTTCTTCTGTTGTACTTGTAAGAATTCCGTTTCTGATGATGATTCCTTCACCAAGTGCGTTTCCTACAGAGAAAACATTTGTGTTTAATTCATATGCTTTTTCAATATCTAATCCCTGACCTTCGCTGATTTTGTATGAAGGTACTGTAAAGCTGATGAAGTCCCGTCTTGTTGAAAGGGAAGTGATATCTTTAATTTCGTAAGTTTTTCCATTTGAATCACGGATGTAGAACTTGTTGTACAAAGTTTCACCGTAAAGATTAAAAACATGTGATGCTGAATAGAATGTTCCGTCTTTTAATAAGAATCCTGTGCCTAATGGAACATATTTGTCATTTCTGATTGAAAATGGAAGTCTGTCCATTGGAAGTTCATCTTCATATTCGATTTTTGTATCTTCAGTCTTATCAACAACAATTTCAAAAACTGCATCAGTTACTTTTTTAAGAACATCGTTGTCTAAAACTGCCTGGGCAAATATTCCGCTTGCAAAGATTGCCGAAAGAAGAGCCACTGTAAGGGTTGAAAAAAACTTTTTCATAATAACCTCTCTATTTTTTTGATAGTCCCTATTTTACTATATACCATTGAAATTATCAAATAATCATTATATTCTTTAGCCATGAAGCAAATTGAAATTCTTGATTCTACATTACGTGATGGCGCTCAGGGCGAAGGTATTAGTTTTTCTGTACAGGATAAAATCCATATTTGTCAGGCTTTAGATAATCTTGGGATTCAGTATATTGAAGCTGGAAATCCTGGCAGCAATCCTAAAGATATGGAATTTTTCCAGAAAATTAAAAAAATGAATTTCAAGAATGCCAAAGTTTGTGCTTTTGGTTCTACCCGCAGAAAAGATATTAAGTGTGAACAGGATGATAATTTAAATAGTCTTCTTTCTGCAGAAACTGAAATTGTTGTTATTTTTGGAAAATCATGGGATTTCCAGGTTACTGATATTTTAAAGACTACTCTTGAAGAAAACCTTGCTATGATTAAAGAAAGCTGTGAGTTCTTGAAAAATCATGGTAAAAAGGTTTTTTATGATGCAGAACACTTCTTTACTGCTTATAAAGAAAACAAAGATTATGCATTAAAAACTTTACAGGCTGCTGTTGATGGTGGTGCTGCCTTACTTTGTCTTTGTGAAACTAAGGGCGGATGTATGCCAGATGAATGTAAGGAAGCTGTTGAAACTGTAGTAAAGATTTTTGGATCAAAAGCAGAAATTGGTATTCATACTCATAACGATTGTGGTCTTGCAGTTGCAAACTCTCTTATTTCTGTTGGAGAAGGTTGTACTCATGTGCAGGGCGTTTTATTAGGTTTTGGTGAACGTACCGGAAATGCAAATCTTTCTACTATAATTCCTAACTTGCAGTTGAAAATGGGATACAAATGTATTCCTGAAGAAAATATGAAGAATCTTACTTCTATTTGTAAACAGGTTGCTGAAATTACAAATATCAGTATGGATTCTCAGCTGCCTTTTGTAGGTGCCAGTGCCTTTGCCCATAAAGCGGGAATGCATATTGATGCTGTTTTGAAAAATCCGTTTGCCTATGAACATCTTGCACCAGAATCAGTTGGAAATAACCGCGTATTCTTAATGAGTGAAGTTTCTGGCCGCAGCATGATTATTGAAAAAATCCAGAAAATTTATCCTGATGTTATTAAAAGTGACTCTATTGTAAAAGATACTGTAAATAAGATTAAGGAACTTGAAAGTCAGGGTTACCAGTTTGAAGGTGCAGACGGAAGTTTTGAAATTCTTGTACGCAAATTAAAAGGAACTTACAAACCTGCATTTAAGCTTCATTACTATCAGACAAACGGTTCTGTCCCAAGACCTGAAGAAGGTGTAAACTGCTGTGCTCAGATTAAAGTTGAAGTTGATAATAAAATTGAAATCACTGCAGGGGAAGGGGATGGTCCTGTAAACGCCCTTGATATTGCTTTAAGAAAGGCTCTTGAAAAATTCTACCCTGAAGTTTCTAAAATCAGACTTGTGGACTATAAAGTTCGTGTTCTTGATGGAAAATCTGCTACTGCTTCTAAAGTTCGTGTAATGATTGAAAGTACAGACGGTGAATCTTCATGGACTACAGTTGGTGTATCTGCCGATTTGATTGAAGCTTCATGGATTGCACTTTCAGATTCTTTTGAATGCAAACTCTGTAAAGACTAAAATCAGAAAACTAGCGGGAATGTTTCTGGCGTTTTTCTGTATAAAGCCGTTCATCTGCAATCTGGAGCAGTTCTTTTAAGTTTGAATGATCCTGATTAAATTCAACAATTCCAATACTGCAGGAAAGTGTAAATGCATAGTGATGTTTTTCCATTGTTTCTTTGCAGTAGTTGTTGATTTTATTGCGGATAACATCTATATGATCATATCCCATTCCAACTGCAATACAGGCAAACTCATCTCCACCAAGGCGGGCTACAATATCGTTGGCGCGTAATGTTTTTTCAAGAATAGATGTCATTGATTTAATAGCCAGGTCTCCAGTTTCGTGACCATATGTGTCGTTAATCTTTTTTAAGTTATCAAGATCTGCAAAGAAAACAAGCCCAGTAAGATTTCTTTCAATAGCCATATCAATACTTTGCTGTCCCTGTTCCATAAAGCCGCGTCTGTTCAAAGCTCTTGTAAGTTCATCGGTTTTTGCTCTGCGGTCAAGATTAGAATTATCCTGATGAAGCTGGAGGTTTTCTTCTGAAAGTTTCTGGTTTTCTGAAATACGCTCTGTATATTCAAAAGCCTGAGAAATTGAATTTGTAATGATTCGCAATGCCAGTGTGATTGTAGCAAAATCTAATGTATCAAGCTGGCAGACCAGGTAGCCGTAATTTTTGTTGGCAGAAAAAATCGGCATAAGGATAAAGTTTCCTTTGTGATCAGAAAGAATACAGTCTGGAATTATAGTCTCTTTTGGATTAAAAGAAATGCCTGGTTCAAACTGAGATTTTCCTTCTGCGTTATCAATTACCATAGAAAGATTTATTGAAGATGGAAGTTTAAAATCCTGTTCTGCGTGAAGATATTCCGGCTGGTCAAAAAGACAAACAATCATATAACTGCAATTAAGGCCTGAAATCATATATGGCAGAGAGTAGAACAATTGTTTTAATGTGTGGGATGAATTTGTCATATCAACAAGGCTGTAAACGCCGTCAATTTTACCAATAAAGTTGTGGAGTTTTCCGTTTGCAGTTTTGTCGTACTGTTCATACATCAGATTTTTTTCTTTTTTTGTCTGATGACCGCTTGATTCTCTTAAAATTGGTGTTGTATTTAAAGTTGTTACTTTAGGAATCTTTTTTCCCTGAATCTTTTTGTAAATCAAAGCCGCTGCTTTTTCGCCCTGTTCGTAAATCTTCTGGTCAATTGTTGTTATTGGCGGATTTGCAAGAATTGAATGAGATGTATTATCGTAACCAACAACTTTTACATCTTCTGGAACTTTTACTCCAAGGGACTGCAAAAAGTGGCTGCAGGCATTTGCCATAATATCATTTGCGGCTATAACTGCATCAAAATCTATGTCTTTCTTTTTTGAATAGCGTTTTTGTAAAGTTTCAAATGTTGTGGCGGCTGTAAATCCCGATGAAAAAAAGAGATTTTCATCAAATTCAAGACCATTTTTTTTCATGGCAGAAAGGAAGCACTGAAAACGATTGCGGCTTTCTGAAGATTTAATGTTTTCTCCAGAAAGGAAGGCAATTTTTTTACAATTATGGTCTTTTTTCAAATGAGTAATTATTTTGTCGTAAGCACTCTGATTGTTGATTTTAAAATAACTTGCATTTGGAAGCTGTAAATCTAATGGAACTGAAATAATAGGATGCTTCTGAAAGTTTCTGAATTCCTGAGTTAATGTTGCTTCTGTAATGGAAATAATAAAAGAACCTGAAAGAACAATAACGCCGTCTATCTGGTTTGAAAATAAATATTCTACACCAGTCCAGTAATGATATTCATAATTTGCAACTTTTGAATGTGGAAATTTTACCTGCGATATGATTAATTTAACGTCTTTGTCTTTAAAAAAGTCTGTAATTCCCTGAAGTACATTAAGTTCGTACTCAACAGTCAGACTGTGCATTAACACAGCAATTGTTTTCATCAGTTTGTAATCCTAAAAAAAATTTTGGGGAACTTTTAATCAAAGACTTTTTTGTTGAGATATCCTCTATTATATAACTAAATTCAAAAATAAGAAAGTGGAAAAAAAATTCTTTACTTTAGTGAATTATGGCATTAATTTATAAAGTAGAGTGAGGTATTTATGAAGATAAAGAATATTGCCCTTGGTTCTGTTCTGGCATTGATTGGTTTATTTATGATGATTGCACCTGCAACTTGTATCAAACTGATTGTAATTTTACTTGGTCTGGTAGCTGTTGTTGAAGGTGCTTACAATCTTATTAAGGTATATAAACTTAGCGACAATTCTGCATATAGAAAGACAATTCTTGCAAAAAGTCTTATAAGCATTGCTCTTGGTATTTCTGCCGTGATTTTCCCAATCGCTTTTGGAAAAACTGTTGCATCTATCTGGACTGTGTTCAATTATTGTCTGGCAGTTGCCCTTGTTCTTTTTGCCATTGCAACTTTTTACAGCGGATACCTTATTGGCGGGGATTCAAAAAAATATTTTACAAAAGAAGGATTGATTTGTCTTATTATTGCGGCAATCCTTTTTATAATTCCAGTGCAGACTTTAGGAAAAGCAGTTGTTTCAATAATTGGAGTTGCCGCTTTAATAATTGGAATTGTTTTGATTGCAGTAGAAATTATTGTGGCAAAAAAAATGAAGGCTAATACAATTGAAGCTGCGGCTGAAGTAAAAGATGCTCCAGCAACAGCAGAAATGTCAGCAGATAAATCAGATTCTGTTACTCAATAAAAATGTAATCTGTAAAATAAAGTTCCTGAATTTTTCCTAATGAAAGCTGGCTGTTGAGTTCCTTCAATATGTCAGCTTTTATTGTTTCTTCAGAGATATTTAAAAGTTCCTGTTTTGTCTTTGTAGAAAAATAACTTGTAATAATTCCGCTGATTAAAAGTCTTTTTCGTGATAACTCTTCATAAAATTCAGTATCATCTTCAGGATAAGAGAACCATGGTGAAATTACTAAAATGGAACGGCTGGCATCTTCTTCATCAGCAATTGTTGTTGTTCTGATTGTTCCTAATCCTGTGTATGCTGCCATCTGAAGTCCGCTTTTTTTGTTCAGGCTTTCAATTTCTGTAGGTTTTGGATCATCAGAAAGATTTACTCCTGTAGTTGGTCTGCCTTTAATAAGTCCCACTACTGTACCAATCAAAAGTATTGCTAAAAGACCGCCAATTATATAAAAAAGAATGCGGTCAAGTTTGCTGTTTGAATTTCTAAAAGTATCCCAGAAGTTTAAGTTCATTTTTATTTCCTTATAAATGGTGAAATCAATGCTAATAATCTGCCAGAAGCTCTTGCTGTAATATGAACTCCATCATCAAGCCATTCTTCTTTTTGAATACAGCCGGCTTTTCTAAGTTCGTTAATCAATACAGTCTGACTTACTGGAAGAACGTAATCATTTTGTTCTCCGTACAGAAGCTGGAAGATTTTATCTTTTAATTCCATAAATCCAATTTGTTCTTTTGCACTAATAGAAAGTGCATCTGGGAATTTATGGCGAAGTGCAGTATAAGTTCCTTTTTCATCGCCCTTATCTATTTTGTTTAACAGAATAAGCCGTGGTGCTTTGTTTGCTCCAATGTCATCAAGAACCGAACATACTGTTTCATACTGGAACTCTGCATTTTCATCAGAGGCATCAAGTACAATCAAAAGTAAATCTGCACAGGCTGCTTCTTCAAGAGTTGATTTGAAGGCGTCAATAAGATGATGTGGAAGATTGCTGATGAATCCTACTGTGTCTGTAATTAACGCACCGGCACTTTCGTTCAAAGGAAGTTTTCTGGTTAATGGATCAAGTGTGGCAAACAGCTTGTTTTCTACAAAAGCATCTGCTCCAGTTAATGCATTAAGCAAACTTGATTTTCCTGCATTAGTGTATCCAACAAGGGCACAGGATGGATTTTTATCTCTCTGTTTACGCTGAGTCTGTCTGTTTAATTCAATTTCAGCAAGTTCTTTCTTTGTTTTTGAAATTTTGTCTCTGATAATTCGCTGATCAAGTTCCAGCTGAGTTTCTCCGGAACCTTTTGCACCAAAAGCACCACCACGCTGTCTTGCAAAATCGTTTCTCATGTGGGCAAGGCGGGGAAGGGCATAAGTAAGACGCGCCAGTTCAACCTGAAGAACTGCTTCTTTTGTCTGGGCTCGCTGGGCAAAAATTCTGATAATAACTTCCTGTCTGTCAAAACAAGAAAGGCCTGTTAATTCTTCCCAGTTCCTCTGTTTTCTAGGTTCAAGATTAAAGTCAAAAATAATACAGTCTGCTTCAATCTGTTTTGCAAGTTCGCTGATTTCCTGGGCTTTTCCGGTTCCAATTCCGTAGGCAGGATGAACTTCCATTCTGTTCAAAGTGAGGCGCTGAATAATATCCATTCCAAGTGTCTGAACCAGACCTTTTAATTCTAATAAATCGTTTCCAGGTTCCCCAACAAGAAGGGCTCTTGGAATTTTTTCCTGTTCTTCTTTTACTTCAATCATCAAGATAAATATAACGTGAATAAACGCAATTGGCAAATATTTTTTGTTTTGAGGACTATTGAAAAAAGCCCTGTATGTCGATAATTAACTATAAAAGTTTGTAACTTTTAAAGGAAAGAAAAAGATATATGTCTTCTGGCCAGAAGGTTGCTTTTAGTTTCCTGACTACATTAGCTTGTTTTGCGGCATTTGTTTTCTTTGCAGAAACCGGTTTTATGGCAAAGATTGAAACAAAGTTTTATGCCCAGTCTAAGATTGCAGAAAAACAGCAGCAGTTAGAAAAACTTTCAAAAAGCACAGAATCTTACATTTCTAATATTCTCGAAAAGGTAGAAACGGGTAGCGATTCTTACTTAAATAACACCGCTATTAAGACTTTCGTTACTCAAAATCCGTCTGAAAAAGATGAAGTAGACCGCCGAAACAGAACTTCCCGTTTAATTGATGATTTGGAAGGGCTTGAAGGCATGCGTCTTATTGAAAACAACGGACGAAACATTCATTACAGTACCTTTGACTCTGATGTTTTGAAAGTTGACGGAATTTCCAAACAATATAAAAACTATCCTGATGTTCAGGCAGAAACTAACAGTTTTGCTCCGGAAGTGATTTTAACAGATGTAAATAATCCTCAGAGAAAAATTTATTTTGATAAGCCACAGAATAGAATTGTTATTTCATTCCCATTCTATATTACAGATAAAACAAATTTTGCAACTTTAGTTTGTTATTTTAATATTTACGATTTTACTCAGCAGTTGATTAATGAGCAGGCCCTTTCTTTAGGAGAAAATTTCCTTCTCATTACTGATGATTCAGATAATCAGGGCGGTTTTGCTTCTGGTATTCCTTCTGATTCAAAAACTGAATTCTATGCACCAATTTTGAATTCATGGAAAAAAGGCAGCAAGACTAAAACTTCTGACAATCAGTTGCAGCCGGAACGTATTCTTGAAGCAAAAGACGGTTCATATTATGTAATGCTTTCTGAAGGAAATCAGTTCTTTAATGTTTCTTCTGTTTACAAGAGCACCATTTTTGAACTGCCACAAGAACTTGTTTATTTAATTTACGTTTGTGTATTCTTTACATTGCTTTTGTTCTGGTTCCTTCTCTTTAGTTTGAAGAGAGATTATTTAACAATCATCAGATCAAGAATCAAGAAAGTTCAGATTGGTATTATTAATGAATACCTTGAAAATAAAGGCAAAGTTGAATGGGATCAGATTGCCCGTCAGCTGGAATTTAGAAAAGCAGAATTCTCTGAAGAAATTAAGAAGAGTATTGGTGGAAAATCAGAAAAGTATTCTAAGCAGGTTGATTTATATTTGAATCAGAGCTGGGATGAAATTATCCGTGTTTTGAATGCTCAGAATGGTTCTGCCGGAACTTCTTTGAATGGCGCTTCTATTGAAGAAATCCGCAGAGTGATTGAAGAAGTTCTTCAGACTGCAAAAATCAATGTTAATACTGCCGGCGTTGTTCAGAATGGTCCTGTTGTTCAGGCTGTTCCTGTTGCGGTTGAAGAAGTTGAAGCTGTAGAAGAAATTGATGAGATTGAAGAAGCTGAAGCTGTTGAAGAAATCGATGAAGTTGAAGAAGCTGAAGCTGTTGAAGAAATTGATGAGATTGAAGAAGTTGAAGCTGTTGAAGAAATCGATGAGATTGAAGAAGCTGAAGCAGTAGAAGAAATCGATGAAGTTGAAGAAGTTGAAGCAGTAGAAGAAATTGACGAAGTTGAAGAAGTTGACGCTGTAGAAGATATTGATGAAGTTGAAACTGCAGGTGCTGAAGATGAAATAGAAGAACTTGAAGTTGTTGAAGAAGACATTGTAGCTCTTGTTGATGATATTAATAAACCTTCAGAATCAGAACCAAAGCATGTTTATCACTATTCTAAGAGCAATAATACATTCTTCAGTTTAAGCCAGAAGGACTTTGCGTCTGTTGATGACATTTTTGCAGAAGACTTGTGTATTGGTACCGAATATACTTCTAAGAAGAGCCAGTTTGATCCAGATTTCCATTTTGTTGCAGAATTACCAGATTTTGGTTTTGCTGTGACAAAGTATATTGCAATAGATGAGCAAAATGCTTTAATATCTACAGAGGATGTTCTTTCTGTTATGAGCGAACTTGTTGATACAGAAGTAGCTGATGCAGAAGAATTGTTACCTGCGGAAGAGATGTTTTATTCACTGACACCATTTGGTGCAAATGATAATCCCGTGGCGGAACTGGAAGGTGAAGCAACAGAATCAATCATTGAAACAAAAGGCGTTTACTCAATAGCTTCTGATTTAGATTATAAAAACGTAGTAATTGATCCCGCTTTCAAATCACTTGTAGATTCTGTGCTCAGATAGTGCATGAGTAATTTTATATTAAACGCATTTTGTATCGGAATTCTCTTACTTGTAATGATTAATGGCAAAAGATATGACTATATCAGCAGTCAGAAAATGTTTACAGGATATGTATTCAGCCTTTTTTTCATTCTTTTTGTAAATATTGTAAGAGATATTCTTGTAGTTTGTGCGGAAGATGGAAAAAATGTTGAAGTTATGATGGTGGCTGTAATTGCAATACAGCAGTTAATTCATATTATTGTTACAGTTTTATGGTTCTTTTATATTCATGATCTTTTTTATTCAAAAGGCTATATAAACAGATTCTCTAAACTGCAATTAATTTTGTTTTCAATTCCAATTTTCATTGCCGTTACCTTTGTTTTTATAAATTTAAAAATTCATACATTCTTTTATTACACATACGCAGAAGGTTATGTCAGAAATTCTAGATTTGCATTTATAATTACTTTCTTCATTCCTTGTATTATTTCTGCAGTTTACATTACATTTGTTTCCATAAAAAAATCCCCTGATGCGGAAGAAAAGAGAATTTTCAGGGTATTTGCGTTTACCCAGCTTTTCCCTCTTGCAGGACAGATTCTGCAGATTTTTATTTCAGATACACCAGTAATCACTACATGCTGCTGTTTCTCTGTTTTGTTTGCAAATATGTTTGTTCAGCATCCATTGAATGTTTCTGTAAGTATTTCTTATTCAAACAATCTGCAGGTTAAGACTTTTGGTAATTTCAATATTCTTTTCAAAGGGGAAGATATTAAATTTAAAAGAAGCCAGTCTAAAGAAGTTATTGCATATCTTATTGATAAAAAGGGAACTTCTGCAACCAGTCAGGAACTTGTTGGTATTCTCTGGGGGGATATTGATAGTGAAACTGGTGGAAGCCGATTAAGAAATCTTATTGCAGATATTAAACAGACTTTTGAAAACCTTGGAATTGATGGTTTCTTTATTAAAACCTATAACTCAATCCGCATAAATCCAGATCTGGTTACCTGCGATTATTACGATTATATTTCAGGAAAAACTGGTTCTTATGAAGTTTTTACCGGCGAATATATGAATCAGTATGAATGGGCTGAAACTACTGCCGGCTATTTGTTAAGTTTTAAACAGGATAAATTGTCTAACTAAGATTATTTAGAAAAATAATTTCTTAAATTTTCAAGATTTTCTTCCATTACCTTCATGTAGGTTTTGCCGTTGAAAATCTGATTTAAAGAAGCATCTTCCATTGAATCAAGAATGAAAATATCACTCATAGGATTTATTGATTTATGGATTATGCTTTTTGCAGTCCGTTCTTTTGCCTTATCAACCACAATCAAAGCTTTTGCGTTTAATTCCTCTATTTTTTCAATAACAGCAGTTTCTTTTTCATCAGTTAAAATAGAATCTGCCGTACAGCCATCAAAAGGTGAATAGCAGTTTAATTCATAATCATCTGCAAGATAGTAGAATGGAAATCTGTCACAGAAAATAACAGTTCTGTCTTTGTATTTTGAAAGCCAGGTTTTATATTCAATGTGCAAAGTTTCCAGTCGCTTTAAGTATTTTGTTGTTCGTGTCTGAAAATTTTCTTTTTCTGCAGGTAAAAGAAGACTGGCCTCATCACAAATTGCCTGAACCATAATTTTTGCATTTTTTACAGAAAGCCAGACATGTTCATCATCAGTTTCGGGATTCAGTTCCAGCAGTTCCATAAAGTTCAAAACTCTCTGCTTAGGATTGTTTGCTTTTGCAATTTCTTCCAGAATCCATATGTCAGATTTTCCACCATTTAAAATAATCAGATCGTAAGTTTTAATAAGAGCCAGATCTGTTTCTGATGGTTTGAAATCATGTGGGCCAGAACCGTTTTTTACAATCATAGTTGGAACAATATTGTTATTTGTAATTCCGGTCACTGTTAAAAGCCAGTCATATTCAGGAGCATTTGAACAGGCAATTTTTATTTTTCCATCTGTGTTCTGCAATCTTGCCTTGCATCCTGCAAATAAAACAGCACACAAGGCAATTAATACTGATATCTTTTTCATAAATTAGTTCTTCTTAATAAGTGAATTCAAATAATCTTTTGCAGAATCTTTTGCTTTTTGTTTTGCATCATCAACTGCCTTATTCATTGCATCCTGAGCCTGCTGTTTTGTTTCTTCAACCTTATTCTGAAGGTAACTTTCTGCTTCTTTCTTTTTAGCATTAAGTTTGTTTTCAAGCTCTTTTGTAGATTCAAGAATTTTTGTTGTAGAAGCATAAATGTCTTCAAAAGTTCCAATATCTGTAATTGCACCGCCAGTAAGCTGTTCAACTAATTTAGAAAGTTCTTTTTCAGCATCCTTTTTAAGAATAAGCAGCTGGGCTTTTAATTCTTTCATAAGTGCGTCCATAAACTGTTTGTCTGCATCAGTATGAACCTGAAGATTTAAGCCGGAAGAAACTCTGTATCCTGCCTGAATCTGCATATAAAGGGAATTAATGTTTGCCAGTGTATTCTGATAAATTGTAGAAACAAATTCTGGTTCAAATGGGGTAGTTGTAAGCACAAGCTGAGAAAGAAGCCCTGTACCTGTGATGTTGAAGCCGTCTCTCTGGAAAATCTCAAGTTTACAGTCAAGATTACTCTTAGAAGATTCTACTGATGGAACACCCGGAATGTTTTCTGCACCAAAAACTTCAGTTCCCATAGCAAAAGGCAGTCTGTCACAATTATATTCAATCATTACAAGTGGTTCATTTGAATTTGTGCGTGTATCAACAACAACAGTTCCTGTGTGATCAATATCTTTAATCTGGATTTTGAATTCGCCCATTGCTGGTTGACCAACTCTATCCATATCTGAAGAAATATTTGTTGCAAGGAAAGAGAAGTTGAATCCGCTTACATCAAGTTTTTTAATCCAGAATTTTGGTGGATTTGCCTTCCAGTAAATATCTTTACCTTTTGCACGTTTTCCAACTTTTGAATAAAGCTTTTCTTTTTCAGTCTGTTTTTTCTCTACGTTTTTCTGTTCTTCAAGATAATTTACAAGTTCAACAGCGTAAGGATAGTATTTTCCCAAAAGCTGATAGCCGGCTCCTTCCAGTGTGCTTGAAATGAATTTCTGACCGTCAGAAATATTGATTGAAGTAAGCTTATCAATTTCTTTTGAAATAAGTCCTGTGTCATGTTTTACAGAAGCCTGGATGCTGTTTTTAATAGAATCAATTGTTTTGAAGTCGCCCTGAATGTCTTTTATGTTTGCTTCAGTTTCTTTTTTTAACTGTTCAACTTCGGCAATAGCGGCGTTAATTGTGTCATAGGCAACTTTAATCTGTTTTGGATCTGATTTTATGTTTCCAAGATTAATTTTCAAAACAGAATCAGTTGTTTCTTTAAGTCTTTCATACTGAGCCTGGAATTCAGCAGGTTTCTGCTTCCATTTTTCAATTAATGCAGTGATTTGTTCCTGTGCATTTTTTGCTACAGCTGGGCTTTGAAGATTGTTGTAGCAGCGTTCAATAATATTTTTAGGATTATATTCATCAAAAAGCCCCTGGAAAGAATTTTCAATTGATGCAAGAGCCGCATTTGAACGGGTTTTAATCATCTTTGTGAATTCTGAATCCTGTTTTGCTGCCTTTGCACGTTTTTTAGCTGCCAGTTTTGCAGTAATATCCCCGGAATATTTTCTGTCTGTATTTGTTGCCATTCCTGTTACCGCAACTTCATCTGTAATAAAACGGGAACGGAGCATATGGTTTAAATCAAAATCAAGGGCAATTTTGTCGCAGGAGAAGAGATTTTTCATTGGTTCTTTTTTGTTCGCAATCTGAACTCCGCCAATACGCAGCGATGCATCAAAGAATTTGAAGTTTACATAATCAATGTCACATTTTGCTTCAAAAATAGATTCGCAGGTATCAACAATTGCATTTTTAATAATCCTGTTTTTGAAAGTTGTAAAAAGGATTGCAATAAGTGCAATTACAGAAGCAACTGCTGCTAACGGAATCCAACGGATTCTTCCTTTCTGGCGGCGCATGTCTCTTGCAATAACTTTAAGCTGGGTTGCATTCTTTTTATCAAGGGACTGCTGAGGAATTGAATAAAGTGTTTTTCCTCTTTTTGTCTGCCCGGTTTCTTCAAACAAACTCTTAATATATTTTTTATCTGCAGCAACATATACATGGCGCAGCATCTTATTAAGCTGATTTTTTTTGTATGTTTTTGTAAAAACTTTTGGAAGCTCAGAAACGTCTACAGTTTTTGGTTTTCTTGGAGTCTTCTTTTTTGTTTTTGCTACACCTGTTTCAGTTGAGTTATTTTCAGTAACAGCAAGTTCTGTTGAGTTTTCTGGTTTTGTGTTTTCTTCTGTTGTGATTTCGTCTTTCTTTTTCATGCTAAATCATCTCCAATTTCCTGAATTTTCTGAACAAGAGGAATCTTTGAAAGAAAATTTACAAGCCGTGTTTTTCTTACAAGAGGTGAAAAAATAGCACGCCAGTATCTGACAAAAATACGCACAAGGAAATACATAGGGATATATGCTGCAACTGCAGTTACGAAAGATCCCATTACAATTGTGTTGTTGAATTTTGTAAAGAACACAAATGGGATATCAATCAATTTTGCAAAAACAGGGGTCAGCTTTTCGTAGGTCAGAATAGAGTAGCCAACCTGATGGAAAATATTGTCAAAAGCAGGTGCAATCAGAGCAAAAATAAAAGTGAAAATAAATAATGCACTTTTGTTGATTCTGATGAATAAAAAGAAAACAAACAGAACGTACCAGAAAGCATTATCTTTTGGAGTAAGGCCCAATACCATTCCAAGACAGACCGCATGAGCAATTTCACCAGGATGTGAGTTATTGTTCAGGGATTTAAAGAATTTCATTATTGCTTTTAACATAAGCCCTCTAAAAAAAAGAAAAAATAATCTCTTATATTGTAAATTATGAAAAACCAAAAAGCAAGATTTGACTTTTGACTATTCCAAGGTTAAAGTAAAAGACAGGACTTTTTGTGTATAATAACATAGATTTTGCGCTGGCGTCTTTGTTCGTTTTTGGAATTCTTATTGGTTTTCATTTTCACCGTAAGAACCTTCCAATTGTTCAAAATAAAGCCTTCATAACATTTTTGATTCTTTCTCTGTTATCTGCAATTTTGGATATTTGTAGTGCTCTTGTACTAAAAGGATATTTTCCTGTTCCTAAATCTGTAGTGTGGCTTATTAACGGAGGAATCCTGTATTTAAATAGTGCAATCCCTGTTTGTTACGTAATCTATTGTTCTGCCATCGTCAACTTTTTTGATAAGAAAAATGCGCGCCAGAGAAATATTTTCAAGCTTCATGTTGGACTTCCATTATTATTGCAGCTTATTCTTGTTTCAATTTCCCCATTTATGTATAAGTTTTCCGGAATTCCAATTCTGTTTTTCGTAAATCAGAATCAGATGTTTCAGACCGGACCTTTATACCCTGTGTTTTTTGCCTGCCAGATTTATTTTCTGGTTGTTGCAGTACTAATAATTTTACATAATAGAAAAGAGATTCCAATTAATCGTACTGTGCTTATGATTGCCTTTGTTGCAGTTATGATTGTGGCTGTTACTGTTCAGACTTATATACCAACAGTATACGTTCAGGATTTTGCAATCTCTCTTTCAGCAATTATGTGTTCTTCTCTTTTGCAGACTCCTGAAGAATTTATAGACAAAAAAACAGGTTGTTTTAATCAGGCAGCATTTGTAAAAATGACAAACTATTATCTGCGTCCAGGTGAAGAATTTCTTTCTGTTACAATCATCCTTGATGACACTCTTTTTATTACAAATGCCTTTGGTGTCAGTCAGATGACACGCTTCCTTAAAATGGTTTCTACTTTCCTTTCAGAAACATTTCCAGAGGCTGAAATTTATTACCTTCCACAGGGAAAATTCACTCTTGTATTCCAGGACTATAATCCTAGAAATATTGACCGCTATATTTTTGAAATCAGAGCCAGATTCCATGAACCTTGGGTTAGTGATGCCCTTGAACTTAAATTGTACTCTCACATTTGTGTTTCAGAATGCCCAAGAGATGCAAAAACTCCAGAAGCTATTCTTGATATAATTGATTTAGTTACATCTGAAAGTCATCAGAGAAGTTCAATTGTTTATGCCCGGGATATTGATACAGAATATAAAAAACATACAGCATATATTGCCCATCTTTTAAGAAATGCTCTTGCAGAAGAACGTTTTGATGTTTACTATCAGCCAATTTGTTCTACTGCAGAAAAGAAACTTATTGGTGCAGAAGCATTAATCCGTATGAAAGATGAAAACGGGGAATTTGTTTCTCCAGAAGAATTTATCCCTATTTCTGAAAAAACAGGTGATATTCTTAGAATCGGTCAGTTTGTATTTGATTCAGTTTGTAAAACTCTTTCTGGTCTTGATCTTGAATTGTACGGAATCAGAAAAATTGATATTAACCTTTCTGTGGCCCAGTGTATGCAGGAAATTCTTGCTGAACAGATTTTAACAATCAGAACAATTCATAGAGTTCCTTCTTCAATAATTAATCTGGAGATTACAGAAACAGCCGCCGCTCACACACCAGAAATTCTTTTGAACAACATGAAGCGTCTTGCGGCAGAAGGAATTGAACTTTCCCTTGATGATTACGGTTCCGGCTATTCAAATATGAATTATCTGCTTAATCTGCCGTTCAAAATGGTTAAGATTGATAAAAATATTGTCTGGACTGCCTTTGAAGATGAAAAAGCAGAAATCGCACTTTCTGCAACAATTGATATGATTAAAAAACTTGGAATGACTGTTCTTGCAGAAGGGGTTGAAACAAAAGCCCAGGCAACCTGGTTAACCAAAATGGGTTGTGATTACCTTCAGGGCTTCTATTTTGCAAAGGGTCTTCCAAAAGAAGAATTCCTTACAATGATGATTGAAAAGGAAACTTACGATTTCTAACTTGATTGTCTGATTAATTAAACTTTATTAATTAAATTTTACGGCAACTTTATCAATGAGGCCCATAAGTCCATTGCATTTTGTTGTTGTTCTGTCTGCAATCAGAGGAACTGTTTCAAGAACATTGTTTCCAAGAATAATTTTAATTTCTCCAACCTTTTCACCGGCTTTTACAGGTTCTGTGATTTTTTCAGGAACATTTACTTCTATCTGAACATTGTTCATGTTATCGGCAATAGAGTCGCCTGTAAGATAAGGAACACAAACGCCTTCAACATTGTATGCTGGAACTGCGTAAAATCCCATTTCTTTGCTGCCGTAGTTTTTTACAAAATAATTTTTGATTGCAGAAATATGTGTTAAATCTGCAAAAGAGCCAAAAGCATAATTCATAAGAGTAGTTCCGTCTTTAATACGTCCTGCCTGCCCCTCTGCTGTGCTGCGTCCCGGGCCCCGCATTGTAACAGACAAAAATCTTGTATCATTTCTGATTGCAGTAAGTGCCAGATTATAACCGCTTTCATCAATGTATCCTGTTTTTAATCCGTCGCAGCCTTTTAATTTTCCTAACAAAGGATTTGTATTGCTCTGTGTGATTCCCATTGTAATGTGGCGTGGTAATCCCTGTGAAAAATCCTGAGGACCATATTTGTCTCCAGGTGCCATATTTTCTTCTTTTGGATAAGTAAAGCTTCTTACAGCATGGAATTTTTTAAGAGAATCGGGATGTTCAGAAAGATATACTTTACAGAAAGCAGCCATTTCTCTTGCAGTAGTTGTGTTTAATTCGCTGTAACCTGAACTTTCAACAAAATGAGTGTTTTTAAGTTTTAAATCAAAGGCAATCTGATTCATTCGTTCAATAAATGCTTCCATTGAACCGCTTACAGTGTAGGCTAGGGCATAGGCAGCATCGTTTCCGGAACAGATTGAAAGACCAAGAAGGAGTTCTTCAAGAGTAACAACCTGTCCTTCTCCTAAAAACATAAGGGATGAATGTGGCGGCATATTACATGCAAGGGCTTCTTCTGGAATTGGGATTATCTGGTTATAAGAGAGGCGACCGGCTGCAACTTCCTGATCAACAACATACATTGCAAAAAGTTTAGTCATGCTGGCTGGTGGAATAATTTCATCTGCATTTTTTTCGTAAAGAATGTCGCCTGTGCGAACATCAATAAGAATTGCGGAACCGGCTCCTACATCAAGAGAAGGATAGTTGTCTATATAAGAAAGTTTATGAAGAATTTCGTAACGCTGTGGATATGTTTCCTGCAGATAAGTGTAAAGCTGAACTTCCTGTAAATGAGAAAGGGAAGGGGCATCTTTTGTATCTGAAAAATTATTTACCCTGATTAAAACCAGAGCGGCAAAAGCAACAAGAATAGAAGAAATTGTAGAAATGATTATTCTTGTTCTGAATTTTGATTTATTTTCTGTTGCCTGATTTTCAGTCTGATTCTGCTCAATCTGTTTAGCCATTTTTATATCCTCAAAAAAAATTATGTGAACAAGGATATACTTCTGGAAGTTTATTTTCAAGTGTTGGATTAAAGTGCAAGTTTATAGTCATAATCACTTTTGAATGATATATTAGTGACTTATAAAAGTATTGGGGGAGTTTAAAAATGTCTAAATCAAATTCAAAAATCAGTACATTAAAAAACAATTTTTACGCCCTGAAACTGCTGTGGAGTATGAGTCCCAGACTTGTGGTTCATGGGGCAATCAGTCGTTTTCTTGGTTATTTTGAGTGGCTTTTTTACAGTGCATTTTTTATGCGCTTTGTAATCAATTCGCTGGAAACAGGCCAGGCATTTGGTCACATTATGATTTTTCTTGGAATTACAGTAACTGTTTTTTCTTTAATGTCGCTGTACAACAGTTATTTGAATGGCCACGTGTACCCGGTTTGTAAGGCAGAAGTAAACAAAAAACTGTATCAGAAACTTTTTAGAAAATCCCGCAATGTGGAACTGGAATGTTTTGAAAATACAGACTTTTATGACAAATACACTCTTGCAATGAAAAATGCCGATGTCCAGCTTTGTACAACTGTAGAAATGCTTTTTGGTGTTTTCTTTGGAGTTATTGCCAGCATTTGTGCTTTTACCTTTATGTTTCAGGTAGATAAGCTTTCTGTTTTATTTATCCTCTTTCCAATTATAGGCAATTTTATTTTTAAGCGTGTAGTTATTAATATTGATTACAAACGTAATAAAGATATGGCACCTCATAATCGTAGAATTGATTACATCAATCGTGTTATGTACCTTAAAGATTATGCTAAGGAAATGCGCCTTACAAATGTATTTAAACTGATGAAAAAACAGTATCAGGATGCAATTACAGGAGTAGCTGATGTAACTAAAAAATACACAGCAAAATCAGCAGCTTTCCACTGGTTTTATGTAATGTTTACGTTTACTTTCATTTTTGAAGGTCTTTTGATTTACGGGGCATACAGAACTCTTGAATCTCAAACTATGTCTTTAGCCCAGTTAGCCGTAATTACAAGTATGATGGTTTCAACTACATGGATTTTAATTGGCTTTACAGATTCTGTTACTGCTTGTTTTAAAAACGGTCTTTTTATGGATTACCTGAAAACCTTCCTTGAATACAAAGAACGTATCCCAGAAGATTACGATGGCGACGACCCTGGTGAAAAAATTGAATCTATTCAGTTTAAAAATGTCAGTTTTGCTTATAAGGATGTAAAAGTTCTTTCCAATTTGAATATGGAATTCCGTGACGGTAAAACTTACGCATTGGTTGGCCACAATGGTGCTGGAAAATCAACAATCATAAAACTGCTTCTTCGTTTTTATGACCCAACGGAAGGTGAGATTTTATTAAACGGACGTAACATAAAGGAATATAACCTGCAAAAATACCGAGCCTTATTTGCAACTGCTTTCCAGGATAACAGAATGTTTTCAATGTCGGTAGCAGATAACGTTATGCTTGGAGAAAATATTCCAGAGTCGGAAAAGGAAAAGACTGTTGTTGAGGCACTTAAACTTTCTGGGGTTTATGACAAAGTTATGACTCTTAAAAACGGCATAAATACAACTCTTACCCGGGAATTTGATGATGAAGGTGCAGTTTTAAGTGGCGGCGAATTCCAGAAAATTGTAGTAGCCCGTGCTTTTGCAAGAAAATGCCAGATTAAAGTTTTTGATGAGCCAAGTTCTGCATTGGATCCAATTGCCGAATATCAGCTTTTTGACAATATTTTGAAGGCTTGCAAAGACAATACTTTACTCTTTATTTCTCACCGTTTGTCTTCTGTTCAGAATGCAGACTGGGTTTATTTGCTGGAACAAGGACAGGTAAAAGAGGAAGGTACTCACAGACAATTGATGGATTTGCATGGAACTTATGCAGATATGTACGAAAAACAGGCAGAAAATTATCTTGCTGGAAAAACTAAAGAGGGGATTTTTGCATAATGAAAGACACAACTAAGAAACAGAAAAATGTATTAAAAAATCAGCTCTTTATGTGGAAGCTGTGTTTTAAAACCTGCCCGGGTTATATGATTTATTTTTTGTATGACGCTTTCCGTTATCAGGGAATTATCTTTTTAGAGCACGTTCTTGGAATCCGTTATGTATTGCACTGTGCAGAATTCCACGAGCCATTTATGAAGGCCTTTATTTACATTGGAATAATTTTACTTATTAATCTTATACAGATTATCCCAGATGGCTTTTTTATTTACGGATGGAGTTTTAAGTGCAAGCCAAAATTGTATCGTGCTCTTAAAGAACAGATGTATCAGAAGGCATCGGAAATTGACCTTTCCTGCTATGACGACCCAGATTATTACAATGATTTTGTACTTGGGGTTTCAGAAGCAGAAGCAAGTATTGACCGATTCTTGAACATGCTGAATATGGGTATGCAGGCAATTACAGTTCTCTTTACAACTGGAATTTTCTATCTTGTATTGGATCCAATTGGAATTGTTTTTGTATTTGTTTCATTTATTTTGCGCTTTTTTGTTTCTAAAAAATTGAACAAGGTAAATTACGAAAACAGATTAAAAATCAATCCTTCTATGCGTAAACGTGATTATGTAAGTCGAGTTTTTTATCTTAAAGATTACGCAAAAGAGTTGAGACTTCATCCTAATGCAGGAAATTATCTGGAAAACGAATTTGCAGAAGCAAATGACCAGATTATTGATGAAAATAAAAAGGTTGGAAAAATCAGAACCTGGCTTGCTTTTGTAAGAAACTATGTTGTTGGTGACTTTTTGATTGATGGTTTGTACATTGCATATCTTGTTTACAAAGCAGCAGTTTTACATTCCGTAAGCTACAGTGATGCAGTTGTTCTGTTTAATAGAACTGGAAGTTTGCGAGGCTGTATGTCTAGATTTGCAGATTTGCCTCCAGCCGCTCACGAAAACAGTCTGTACATCGACAAAATCCTCGCTTTCTTAAAATATGAGCCAAAACTTAAACAGGATGTAGGAGAACCAGTTCCAGAAGGATTGGGTGAACTTGAACTTAAAAATGTTTCCTTTGCTTATACTGAAGGTGGCAAACAGATTTTAAATGATATTTCACTTAAAGTTCGTCCTGGGGAACATGTTGCAATTGTTGGTTATAACGGTGCTGGTAAAACAACCCTTATTAAACTGTTGATGCATTTGTATGATCCTAGCAGCGGTTCCATCATCTACCACGGAAAGGATATTAAGGAATACTGCCCAAGAGATTACCACAAACGAATTGGTGTAGTTTTCCAGGATTATCAGTTGTTTGGTGCAACTTTGGCTCAGAATGTTGTAATGGATAATCTTAGTGATGCAGAAACGGAAGAAAAATCTTCACAGATTAAAACTGCATTGGAAAGTTCGGGCTTTGGTGGAAAATTTGCAAAACTTCCAGACGGGCTTTTTACTCAGGTTACAACTGAGTTTGATAAAAAGGGCGTTGATTTTAGTGGTGGTGAAAGCCAGAAAATTGCTATTTCAAGAGCCTTCTATAAAAATGCAGATATTCTGATTATGGATGAACCAAGTTCTGCTTTGGATCCAATTGCCGAATACGAACTGAACAAAGCAATGGAAACAGCGGCAAAAGGTAAGACCGTATTCTATATTTCACACAGACTTTCAACAACCCGTGATGCAGACCGAATTGTTATGCTTGAAAAAGGGCGTATCATTGAAGAAGGAACTCACGAAAGCCTGATTGCCCTGAACGGAAAATACGCTGCTATGTGGAATGCTCAGGCCGGCAAGTATGAGTAGGATTGGCTGGTCAACCTGACTAATTTTATTGACAAATAATTTACTATACGCTATACTAGGGTTAGTCAAGTTGACTAAGTTTAGTGTAGTGAGGTGGATTATGTGCCAGATGAATGTTCTTGAAGCAAAGACAAATTTTTCAAAGCTTTTGATGCTTCTTGAAAACAAAGAAGAAGAAGAGGTCATTATTTGCAAGAATAATAAACCTATAGCAAGAATGACTTTGATTCCTCAGGTTGACCGAAAAAAAGCTTTTGGTATTGCCGCAGGGAAATTGAAATATCCAATTTCAATTAATGATGGGGATGATGAAATAGCCCAAATGTTTTTTGGAAGTGAGGATATCTAAGTATGAATATTTTAGCAGATACACATATCCTTTACTGGCTGTTTAATTCTGATCCCCAATTGTCGGAAAATGCAAAACGCATTTTGCTGGATGAAAATAATACTGTTTATTACAGTGTTCTTTCTATGTGGGAAATAGCAATCAAACATAGAATTGGCAAAATGAATTTTTCTGGAACAGAATTCATGCACTACTGTGAGCAGTCAGGATTCAAAAAACTCCCTTTTGATGAGCGCCATGTGGTAGCATTAGAATCTCTGGAGAAAAAGCCTGATACACCGCCTCATAATGATCCTTTTGATCATGGACTTCTTGCTCAGGCAAAATCTGATTGTATGATGCTTTTAAGTCATGACCAGAAGTTTGCCTATTATGATGAGCCTTACATCACATTAGTGTAATATAGTTTTCTTTAATTTAGTCTTACTTTATTTTTTATATGAACTCTCTCTCTCAATTGAATTTAATTAAGAAATTCTATAAAATATTTCCCAAAAATATTTTTTTATAAAAATAGGAGGAAGGTTGAAAAAATTGCCGGAAATGGCGTCAATTTTTTCAACTGAAAGTTTGTTACACAAACTTTGTATATAATGCATATTCTCACTACGTTGTGAATATGCAGAAAAATAACACTCGCAAAGTTGAAACTTTGCTCATATTATTTATTGGAGGAATATATGAATATTTTTCGTGGTGCTTTTACAGCTTTAATTACACCTATGAATTCTGATGGTTCAGTTGATTTTGAGGGATTCCGAAAAAATGTCAAACATCAGCTTGCTGAAGGCATTGATGGTCTTGTTCCTCTTGGAACCACTGCTGAAACACCTACTTTGGATGAACGCCCTGGTGAAGAAGAAGACAAGATTATTCAGATTGTAATGGAAGAGGTTCGTGCATTTGAAAAATCTACTGGTAAAAAAATCCCAGTAATTCTTGGCGCTGGTTCTAACAATACAAAAGATGCAGTTGCATACGTTGAACGTGCAAAGAAAGTTGGTGCAGATGCCGCTTTGGTAGTAACACCTTACTATAACAAACCTTCAAAAGAAGGTATCTATCAGCATTTTGCTGCAGTTGCAAAAGTTGGTATTCCAATCATCGTTTACAACATTGCTGGTCGTACAGGATTGAATATTCCAACAGATTTGTTAGCTCGCATTGCTGAATTACCAAACATTGCTGGTGTTAAGGAAGCTTCTGGTTCAGTTGCTCAGATGATGGAAGTAATTGGTCAGATTAAGAATAAGAAGCCTGATTTCGCAGTTCTTTCTGGTGATGACGGTTTGACACTTCCTTTAATGGCTGCTGGTGGAGACGGAATTATTTCTGTTGCTTCAAACATGATTCCTGGACTTATGCATGAATTAGCAGCAGCTTGTCTTGCAGGCGATTATGCAAAAGCTCGTGAAATCCATTACCGTTTGGCTCCATTCTTCAAGGCTGAATTCTGTGATGGAAACCCAAGTTCAATTAAATATGCAATGAACTTTAAGGGAATGCCAGCTGGAACATTAAGACTTCCACTTGTTGAAGTTACAGATGCTGCTAAGGCTACAATTGAAGCTGCAATTAAAGATTGCAATTTATAATTAGAAATTACACAGGAGATATAAATTATGGCAAATAAGATTAAAGTTGGTGTATTAGGCGCTACAGGTATGGTTGGACAGCGCTACATCAAATTGTTGGAAGATCATCCTTGGTTTGAAGTAACTTATGTTGCAGCATCTCCACGTTCTGCTGGACAGCTTTACAAAGATGCAGTTGCAAACCGCTGGCTTATTGGTGCTGAAATCCCTGCTGGAGTTCAGAATCTTATGGTAGAAGATGCAAACCTTGCTGAAAAAGCAATTGGTAAATGTCAGTTTGTATTCTCTGCACTTGAACTTCCTAAAAAAGAAGATATTAAAAACTTTGAAGCTGCTTATGCTGCAGAAGGTATTCCAGTAGTTTCTAACGCTTCTGCTAACCGCTGGACAGAAGATGTTCCAATGTTAGTTCCAGAAATCAACTACTCACACCTTGATGTAATTGCTGATCAGAAAAAACATCACGGATGGGACAAAGGTTTTATTGCTGTAAAACCAAACTGTTCTTTACAGACATACATGATGCCAATCCACGCTCTTATTCAGGCTGGATACGAAATTAAGAGAATGGTTGTAACAACACTCCAGGCTACTTCTGGTGCAGGTTACCCAGGTGTTCCTTCATTTGATATGATTGACAACATTGTTCCATTCATTGGCGGTGAAGAAGAAAAAACAGAAAAGGAATGTCTTAAGATTCTTGGTACTGTAAAAGACGGAAAAATCGAAAATGCTGCAGGACCAATCGTTTCTTCAACATGTACACGTGTTCCTGTAATTGACGGACACACAGCTTGTGTTTCTTTGGAATTCGGTGACAAAAAACCTAGCATGGAAGAAATCGAAAAAATCTGGACATCTTATACATCAGTTCCACAGGAATTGAAGTTGCCTTCTGCTCCAGAACATCCAATCGTTGTTCGCCATGAAGAAAACCGTCCACAGCCACGCCGCGACCGTGAAACAGAAAAAGGTATGGCTTGTGTAATCGGACGTCTTCGCCCATGTAACGTATTCGACATCAAGTTCGTAGCTTTGAGCCACAACACAAAACGTGGAGCAGCTCTTGGTGGTATCTTGAACGCCGAATTGTTAAAAGAAAAAGGTTTCTTCGATAACCTGTAGGAATTTCGCGAGTTTCGCAAAGCGAAACTCGTTGAGCAGACGCGAAGTGGCTGCGACATAACCTGTAGGAATATAATAAAATGAATGAAATTTTAGAATTTATCAAAAAATGTGGTGTTTATTACTTAGCAACTGTTGATTCAAATGGTCAGCCACGTGTTAGACCTTTTGGAACAATCAATTTGTTTGAAGACAAACTTTACATCCAGACAGGAAAAGTAAAAGATGTTTCCAAACAGATTCAGGCTAATCCTAAAGCTGAACTTTGCTGTTTTAATGGTAGTGAATGGCTTCGTCTTGCTGGTGAACTTGTTCGTGATGATAGAGTTGAGGCAAAGGAAGATATGCTTAATCACTATCCAGATTTGAAAAATATGTATTCTGCAACTGATGATAATACAGAAGTTCTTTATTTCAAAAATGCAACAGCTACAATTTCCAGCTTTGCCGCAGCTCCAAAAGTTGTTAAATTCTAATTATTATTCTGCGTTTTCCAGATATTCTTCAATTTGAATTCTGGAAGACTCGTCACCAGGGGTTGCTAATACAGTAACCCCTTTTATTACAAACTGGTCTTTTGAATCAACATAAAGTTCAAGAACCGGTTTTAGTTCATTAAAGTCTTTCCAGTTCATAGCATCTACTTTATCTGCAAAATTTTCCTGAAGATAATATTCCGCTCTATTTTTAATGTAAGCATTTTCTGATGTTGTAAGAAGAATATAGCGTCCTTTAAAAGGATGATATGGATCATAAGCGGTACATGCTATCTTTACAATTCTTCCGTCCT
The DNA here is from genome assembly GCA_024402665.1 of Treponema sp. Taxonomy (GTDB): domain Bacteria; phylum Spirochaetota; class Spirochaetia; order Treponematales; family Treponemataceae; genus Treponema_D. The sequence continues at coordinate 49,035 of JAKSTI010000005.1, read as the reverse complement.
TTTCTGCAGAATTTTTAATATTAATTGAGTAAAGTGCAAAGTAGGTAAGTGCAGCCAGCTGAACTACAAGTGCACAAATCATAAATACAATATTCTTTTTTTTCATTACTGTGCCTCCTTTGTAATTTCACTTGTGTTTTTCATTTTTTCAAGCCTTTTTGAGAATTTAATATTGAGAGCAAGAATTGTTATTCCGAACAAAATGAAAACTACACCGCGAACAATTAAACTTGTTGGTACTACAAAGAATCTGATGAAGATTGCAAGGAAGAAATAAACAGTGTATATGTTCATCTCTTTGATTGAGATTTTTTTGAAGCAGCCAATAATTTCCTGTAAAGCAAAAATAAATACACCTGCCATAAAAAGAACCCTTTCTGTAATCTGGAGTGTGCGTAAAGCAGGATCAGATTTGCCATTAAGTAAAAGGAGTATGGCTGTTATAATTGTGATTACAGCTGTTATAAATGAAATTCCTATCTCTGGAAGTGTCTTTTCTTTTTTACATTTGATTAATGGTAACGCAATTGAAATAACTGCAAAAACTGCTAAATAACTGAAACTAATAAAGAGTTCAGTACCTGCTGTTGTGTTTATAAGAGTTACTCCCTGGTGATTTGAAAATCCGTTTTCAAAAAAGAGAGATATTAATGAAATTCCCATAAAGAAGTATTTTGTAATTTCTTTTCCAACTCCATATGTATTGTAAATTGCAAAACACAGGATTGTCATAAAGAAATACAAAGTAAGGAAATTACATTCTACAGCCATAATGAATGCGAAGAAAAGAACTGGAAGCAGATAAGCACTATTGAATTTGTTCCACATGATGAAACTGTAAATTCCAAAAAGGAGATAAATTATCATGTAAACGTGATTTAATGCATCTGTATTTTCAATTCCAATGGTTTTCAAAATCAGATAAATAATTGCTGATACAAAAATAACTGCAATTTCTGCAAGGAATCTCTTGTCTGCGGCAAGTTTTTGTTTCAGGCTGACTCCAAGGAAAATAAGTGCGCCTGCAAAAATAAATCCAAGAACTATAAGAGAAGCAATATGTTCAAAAGTGATTCCTGTATTAATTCTGAAAGCGTAAGATGGAGTTCCAAAACTAAAGAAGAGGAATATTCCTGAAAGAACTGAAAGTGAAATTTTAATAATGCGATGGAAACTGTTTCCAAATTTAACTCTTCTGTATTCGCAGATTAATGCTGTGAACAAAATAAGTGTGAAGGCTGCAAATGAATAGCTTAATTCCCAGTAAATTGCAAATCCTGTCCAGAATACAGCAAGAAGATACAGATAGTACCATGGTTTTGAATAGAATAAACCGAAGATTACTGCAAATACTGTAAGAATAATGTAAATGTAATTTGTGCTGTATTCATATGGATCAATAAAACAGTCTGAAGCACAAATGATGTAGAATGCAAGGATTGCAACTGGAATTAATGCAAAAGAATGTTCCAGTTTAAGTTTTTTTGATTTAATTAAATCTGCTGCTGGAAGCGCTATGGCAGAGGCTGTTAATGCAAAACAAACTATATAGTCAAAGATTGCGGCAATTTTGTTGTATCCGCTGCCTGTTCTAAAATAGTTCCAGCCAATGTCTTCCCAGAAATCAGGGAAACATACCATTATTGTAAGGATTAATAATCCGGCTGCTGCAGAAACTACTAATTCTAGTTTGTCCTTTTTTATACCAGCGAAGAGTACAAGAACTGCGGCAGAGAAATAACAGAGAATCCATAAACCTGGAACTGATTTTTCTAAGGCAAATCCTAATGTGAAAATTGCTGTGGCTCCAAGTGTATACAATGTAACTTTGTTTCTTTTTGCAAAAGGAAGCAGTGCTAAAATAATTGGGTAGAAGAAGACTGCATTTGTGTTGGAAATAAGCTGGGCGGTTAAAACGTTGCTTATTAATAAAATACAGCTGATTCCAAAAACACCAAGGGAATCTGTGGCATACAAAATAAAAATGTTTGCAACAAGCCATGTTAACAAAACAATTTCCTGATTTACCGGAATTTTGTAAATCTGACAGATAAATTCAATTGTTCCGCCTGCAAGAAGGCTCCAGATGACTGCAAGACTTTCTTTTAATACAGTTCCAGATTTTTTGTTGAATTTGCTGTTGAGGAAAAATATAAGTGCAGGAACAGCCGCAATTACAAATGCAGCGCCAGTTTTTACTTCTCTGCTGATTTTATTCCAGTTGAATGCAATTAATGAAATAACACCTGCTGCAATTAAGAAGCCTGCAATAATAGAAATGATTTGTGGAAGCTTGTGAATTGCCTGTTGTGATCTGGCTTTTTGTTTTTCATTGGCCAGCTGTAATGCAGCAAGTTCCTGTTTTCGTTTTGTTTCGTAATAATCAGAAATTTTCTTTGAAGTTTCCGTAGTTATTACCTGTTCTTTTTCTAAAACCGGCAGTTCATTTTTAAGCCAGTTTAAACAATATTCGTTCATAAATAGTCTCCAGATAAATAATTAAGTTACTCTGAAATTGAGTAAAGCTCAATATTTTCGTCCTGAAAGTTAGAGAAACATAAATATTTCCCATCATCAGAAACATCTAACCCTGTAGGTTGGTTACCACCTTTTATTGTTACAACGATTTTCATTGTTGTTGTATCTACAACCTGAATTTTTCCATCCTCAGGGCTGCGTTTTGTATAATCTGTTTTGTTATTTGGTCCACGTGATGAAACAAAAAGATAGCGGTCGTTTAATAAGTCGATTGTATTTGGATTATTGAAAACTGTTACTTTGTCTTCAATTTTGAATGTTTTCATGTCAATTTTATAAACTGTGCGGTAATACATGTCGCTGACATAAGCTTTTGATTTATCTGAATTTACAACAATGTGGCGCATTGCTCCGTTTTTTACAGAAATGTAATCAAGGCGTTTTCCTGTCTCTACGTCAAATTTTTCTATAACCCCGCTGTCAAATGAAAGTGAAATGATTTGTGTTCCGCCGTTGATGAAGAATAATCCTCTTGGGGCTGCTCCTGTTTTTAATTTGCGCAGACATTTTCCGGATGCATAGTCTATTAATGAAACATCGTTTGAAACCCAGTTTGAAACTGCCAGCATCTGTTTTTCTGTAGAAAATGCAATGAATTTTGACCACACACCTGTTGTTGAAATTGTGCGTTTGTATTCAAAACCCGGGTACGAATATTCGTAAATGTTCCCTGTTGTCATCTGGGAAACAAAAAATGCCTTCTTTTCTGGAAGAAAAAGCCCTTCTGCAAATCCTTCTTTTTCTGAAAATGGTGGTTTGATTCGTTTGGTAATCTTTTTTTCTTCTACGCTGAAAATGTCAAAACCTGTGTCTTCAAGTAATGGCATGATGATGTATTTATTGTCAGGAGAAAATAAAACCTGTTTTGGCTGGCGTCCGCATTTATATGTTCCAATTTTTGTAAGTACTGGTTCTGCGGCAAAAACTGAAAGTCCCAGAATAAATGTGGTAATTGAAACTAAAATGATTGATATTATTTTTTTCATAATTTTTCTCCAAAGGTTTTTTATAATCTTTCTGAAAGTTCTTCCCAGCGCTGATATTTTTCTTCTAACAGTCTGCTGATTTCGTTGTATCTTTCTGTTGCTTTTTGAACTGTGGCAAAATCTGAAACTGACATTTGAGGTTCCAGTTCTTTTTGTTCTGCTTCAAGGGCTGGAATTTCTGCATCTAGTGTTTCAAATTCTTTCTGCTCTTTATAAGACAGTTTTTTTGAGCCGGCGTTGCGGGTGGCGTCTGAACCCGCAGAAGGGGTGGTGGAAGATGCGGATGCAGCTGGAGCCAGGGGAAGGCTTTCCCCTCCTTTTGTATCTGCTTTATTTGCCTGTTCTTCCTGACGAAGTTCTATGTATTCTGAACATTTTCCTACAAATCCGCTGATGTTTCCGTCTTCTTCAAGAATAAAAAGGGAGTCGGCACATTTGTCCATAAAATAGCGGTCATGGCTAACAAGAAGAAGGCAGCCTTCGTAATTCATAAGGAACTGTTCAAGAATGTTCATTGTAAAGATGTCAAAGTCGTTTGTTGGTTCATCAAGAACAAGGAAGTTTGGATTTTCAAGAAGGAGTCGTACCAGATAAAGTTTTTTGCGCTCGCCTCCGGAAAGAGATGAAACTGGGGAATGCTGGATTTTTCCTTCAAAGCCAAATTCCTCCAGAAATTTTGATGCACGAACTTCTTTTTTGCCGTCATTAAGGGTCATGTGTTCTGCGGTTTCTTTGATGTATTCCAGAACTGTGAGGGATGTGTCTTTGAAAACTGGATTCTGCACGTAATAGCCGAATTTTGTGTTTACTCCTACATCAATTGAGCCTGTGTCTGTTGGGATTGTGCCTGTAATCAGATTAAGCAATGTTGTTTTTCCGCTTCCGTTGTCTCCAAAAATCCCGATTTTCTGGCCTTTTGTAAATGTATATGAAAATTCAGAAATAACTTTTTTACCCGGTTCATAGGATTTGCTTATTCCGTCAAGTTCAAGAACTTTGCCACCAAGTCGTTTGCCTTTTACTTCAAAGGTAAATCCTTTGTCTTTCTTAAACTTTTCTCTATTGATAAGCTGCATGTCTCTGTCTATGCGGGCCTTTATTTTTGTTCCCCGGGCACATGGTCCACGAAGAAGCCACTGTCTTTCAAAACGCAGCACTGATTCTATGCGGCGTTCTGTATTTTCTTCAATTTCTGCTTCTTTTTCTTTTTTCTCCAGATAGTGGCTGTAATTTCCTTCGTAATGTTTAAGTTTGTTTCTTGCAATTTCGTATATGTTGTTACAAACTGCATCAAGGAAGTAGCGGTCGTGGGTTACCATTAAAACGCTGCGGTCTGTTTCATGAAGATAGTTCTGAAGCCATGCAATTGTTGTTATATCAAGATGGTTTGTTGGTTCGTCAAGCAAAAGAATTTTTGAATCTTCTACAAGAACCTGGGCAAGGGCAACTTTTTTTACCATTCCCCCTGAAAGATCTCCCATTTTCTGCTGTAAATTTGTAATTCCTAGTGTAGAAAGTATGGAACTGATCTGGCTTTCATAATTCCATAAATCTTTGTCATCCATTTTTTGCAGAACAACGGCATATGCTTTCTGGATTTTTTCCAGTTTTTCTCCTTCTGCGCTCTGCATTTTGTTACAAAGGTCTGTATATTCTCTGATTATGTCTAATTTTGGTGAATTGTGCTTAAAAATGTGATTGATGATTGTGTCTTCTGGTTCAAAAGATGGGGTTTGTGGCAAAAAGGAAACGCCTGCTTCTTTGTTCAATACGACTGTTCCTTCATCTGGTTGCAAAACTCCGGCAATTGTATTCAGTAGTGTTGATTTTCCTGTTCCGTTGCGGCCAATTAATGCAGCTTTTTCTCCTTCCTGCAAACCAAAGGTAACTTCTGTAAACAATGGCTTTTCACGGCCAATTTTTGTAAGGTTATTTATAGAAAGCAAATTCATTTCTATATTATAATTTTTTTTTAAGAGAATGTCTTGCTGATAATGACAATTCCCGGTTTTTCTTTTATAAATAAAATATGTTGAAAAAAAATGGCAGAGAAAAAAAGTTTTTGGCGTCCAGAAAGCCTTTTAAGTTTAAGAAACCATTTATGTTTAAGAAACCTTTTAAGTTCAGAAAATTCCTGTTTATTTTGTTTATCTGTATTTTTGTTTTTGTGTCATTTGTGAACATTTATATGGTCAGTTTTGCAAAAAAATATACTTATAAAAATGCGGCTGCTGTTCCTGAAAAATACACTTTGATTATTCCTGGTGCAAAGGTTTATTCAAATACTGTTTCTTTTGTTGTGCGTGACAGAATTGAGGCTGCAGTTCAGTGCTTTGATGAAGGAAAAGGGCAGAAGTATCTTGTTTCTGGTGACCATGGACAAAAAAATTATGATGAAGTGAATCAGATCCGCAAATATATGATTACTTATTATGGTGTTGATGATGATTTGATTTTTATGGATCACGCTGGTTTTTCTACTTATGAAACTATGTACAGGGCAAGAGATATTTTTTGCGTAAAGGATGCGGTTATTGTGACTCAGAAATTTCATACTGCAAGATCTGTTTACATTGCACGCAAACTTGGGATTGATGCTGTTGCTTATGTTGCCCCGGAAGTTAATAAGTTTAGTCGGCGAACAAAATTAAGCTGGGAAATCCGGGAATGTTTTGCCAGAGTAAAAACTTTTTTCCTTGTTTTATTTAAGGCCAAACCAACTTACCTTGGCGACCAGATTCCAATCACCACATCTGCGGAATTTACAAGGGATTGATTATTTATAAGGGACCGCACCTCAAATAAAATTCTATAAAAATACTTTTCCTAATTTGGATTTGCCTTTATAATGGGGCAATATTTGTTATTTAAAAAGTGTTAAAATTTTAATTTTTATAGGATTTTTTTTATGGCTACAAAAACTGAAAGCGACACAAAAAAGACTACTGCCAAAAAGACAACTGGCAGTGGTTCTAAAACAACTGCTGCTAAATCTACAGCGGCAAAAACAACAACTGCAAAAACAACTGCAGCAAAAACTTCTTCAACTGCAAAATCTACCTCAAAAAGCACTTCAAGCAGAAGTAAGAAAACAAAATCTGTAAAACTTCCAAAATGGCTTTATATTCTTGCTTTTATTGTTCTTGCCGTTTATGTTGGCTGGTTTGTTTATACAAACAGAGCTGAACTTTGGGATATTGCAAAAACAGAAATTCAGGCTGCTACTGAAGAATATTTTGGTCCAATCGTAGAATCGGAATTACCAGAAGAACAGGAAGAAGCTAAAAAACAGGCCGCAGAAAAAGGTGCAGAATCTACTGCAAAGAAACCTGCCTCAACAGAAGCTTCTAAAACTGGAAAAACTAAACCTGCTGCAACTAAAATTGTTGCCGGCGAAAAAGGATATTCTTTCGAAGGTGACCTTGGTTATGCAGAAAACGATCCATTGTTCTTTGGAAATCCTTCCGATGCTGTTGCAGATATTAATGCAAATACTAACTATCTTATGATAAAAGATCAGTACACTGTTTCTTACAATGATGAACTTTTGATTCCAAACTGGGTAGCATGGCATCTTTCAAAAGAAAATATGGGGGACTCAGACCGTATGGATGACTTTAGACCAGACCCTGATCTTCCAAAAGACTGGTATGCTGTTAAAAAAGCCGACTATCAGTACAACACATATGGTTATGACCGTGGTCATGTTTGTCCTTCTGCGGACCGTACTGCAACAAAAAATGACAACTCAATGACATTCTTAATGACAAATATGATGCCACAGTCTCCAGATAACAACCGCGTAATCTGGATGCATTTTGAAAACTTTGAACGAGAACTGGTTGCACAGGGTAACGAAGTTTATATTATTGCAGGTCCATACGGAAAAGGTGGAACTGGTGCAACAGGATATTTTGAAGAAGTAGAAATCAAAATGAAAGACGGTACAATCCGTAACATGAGAGTTCCTTCACACACTTGGAAAGTTGTAATAGCAATTCCAGCTGGAAAAGATGATATGTCTCGTGTAGATGAAAAAGCAACTGCAATTGCTATTAATGTTCCAAACGGAATGGGAATTGCAAAGAACGGAGACTGGGAACAGTATCTTACTTCAATCGATGAAATTGAAACTATGACAGGATACGACTTCTTTGAACTTCTTCCAGATTCTGTTGAAGATGTTCTTGAAGCAAAAGTTTACGAAAGAGTAAAATAGGTTTGAAATAAGGTAAAACTGATGCTGAAACTGCTTGTTAAAATCTTTGTGAAAAACAGTAATAATTATACAGATCCTAAAGTCCGTTCTGATTACGGTGTCTTGTGCGGGGCTTTCGGGATTTTCTGGAACTTAATTCTGTTCGCTGCAAAATTTATTTTTGGAACAATCAGTGCCAGCATTGCCCTTGTTGCAGATGCCTTTAATAACCTTTCTGATGCCGCATCTTCCATTGTCCAGATTCTTGGATTTAAACTTTCTTCAAAGAAACCTGATCCTGAGCATCCTTTTGGGCATGGAAGAATTGAATATATTGCGGGTCTTATTATTTCCTTCCTTATTTTGATTATGGCTGTGGAACTTTTTAAATCTTCAATCGAAGCATTAATCAATCCCCAGTCTGTTCAATTTTCAACTGCAACTCTTATTATCATGATTTTTGCAATTGCAGTTAAGTTCTATATGTTCTTCTATAATCACTCTGTTGCAAAAAAAATTAATTCTGTAAGTATGGAAGCTACTGCCAAAGACAGTCTCAGCGATACAATTTCTACTTTTGCAGTTATTGTTTCTTTTGTGATTTCCAGATTCACTACTTTCCCTGTTGATGGAATTGCGGGCCTTGTTGTAGCCTTCTTTATTCTTAAAACTGGTATTGAATCTGCAAAAGAAACAATTGAGCCTTTACTTGGAACTTCTCCATCTGCAGAATTTGTTGATCAGATTTATGAAGAACTTCTTTCTCATAAACCGATTTGCGGAATGCATGATTTAGTTGTTCATGATTATGGTCCCGGCCGATTAATGATTAGTCTTCACGCAGAAGTTCCTGGTGATATGGATATTTTTGAACTTCACGATGTTATTGATGTAGCAGAAGTTTCAATCGCCATGAAATTTAACTGTCATGTCATTATTCACATGGATCCTATTGATACAAAAAATAAAAAACTTTCTGAAATGAAAGAGATGCTTAAAGAAGAGCTTGCTTCAATCAATGGGGAAATTACCTGTCATGATGTAAGAATGGTTCCAGGTCCAAGCCACACAAATTTGATTTTTGATATTGTAAAACCTTTCAGCTGTTCACTTTCTGATGATGAATTGAAAGAATTGGTGGGTAAAAAAATAATGGCCCGCTGCCAAAACACTTTCTGTGTAATAACAGTGGACCAGCCATTCGTAAATTAAGATTACAACTAAGCTTCTACAGCTACTAATGTTGCAACTGTCTGCTTCTGAGCATAAACACTTGCTGCATTTTTGTATGGATTATTAAAGTTTTTAATCTGTGTACGAATATTATCAATATGAACGCGAAGTAAATCACGGTTAATTTCATTCTGTTTAAGAACTTTATTCTGCAAATCTGTAAGTTCATTCTGAATCATAGAAATTGATTCGTTGTCAGCACTATTGTTGTTTCCAGATGCTTTATACATGCGTGACATTGGAATAATAACTTTCTGAAGGTTTGCAATATTTTTTACAACCTGCTGTTCCAATTCTGTGTGAGCAAGCAATGAGTCAGGGTCTTCTGCGGTAATTGAATTCTGCTGCTTTTCTAATACTTCAAGGTATTCCTGAAATTTGTTTCTCTGCTGTTCAAGCAGACTTCTGAATTTTTTGAGTAATGCAACTCTTTCGTTTAATTCTTCCTGTGTAATTTCCATATTGTTTCCCCTCATTATCCAACAATGTTTAACGCATTATCTATTTTAGCAGCAGGTGCATTTGCAGTGCTGTTAGCTACTTGTCTCCATGACTGTACTAACTGTGACATCATGTTTAATACAAATTCAATCTTTTTTCTGTCCTGACTGATATTTGCTGCAACCAGTTCCTCATTAAAGAACAAATAAAGTGACATAAGGTTTTTAGCAATATCCTGTCCTTTTTCCATATCCAATGAAACCTGTAATTCTCCAATAATCTGCTGGGCTTTCTGAAGGCAAATACCGAACTTTTCAATATTTTTAGGTTCAACTTTATCTCTTCCTTCCAGATACGATAAAGCGGTTGTAAGCTGTTTAATGGCTCCTTCGTACAACAAAACCACTAAGCGTCCCTGGCTTGCTGTGCTGACGTTAGCTTTCTGGTAAGCATTATAACCATTAGTGTATCCCATTCAGAAACCTCCTATTGAATCATTGATACTAGGACACTTAGATTTTCGGATAATAGAAAAAAAACTTAAGAAAAAAATAAAATAATTTTATTTTCCCATTTTTGTCGACAATTTCTTCTAATATTAGTATATTTATAATGTTATAATAGAAAAATTTTTTTTGAGGATGAGTACACATGGCAGAAAACAATAATAAGCCTAACAAAGATGAAAATGACCCATTCAATTTCTTTAAGTTTCCAGGGCCAGATAATGATAAAGATAAAAAAAATAAGAATAAAAAACAGGGATTCCCATTTATTACAATCCTTTTGATTGTTGGGGCAGTAATGCTTATTTCCCAGCTTTTCTTTGGTTCAAGAAGTAAGAATGATTATATTCCTTATTCAGCTTTCTGCAGCCTTGTAGAAAATGGAACTATTGTTGAAGTAGAAATTTACGAAAATTATGTTGCCGGATACGAAACTGCACCAAAACAGGAAGATACAGTTTATGGTAAAGGTATTCCGCTTTTTGCTTCTTCTGCAAAAATGAAGGGAAGAGAATATAAGGCAAGTGCTCCAATTTTAATTACAACAAGACTTTATGATATTCTTGAAGAAAAAAATATTCCTTACAAATTTGTTCTTAAAGAATCTAACTCTTTCCTGAGTTTCCTTGCAAGTTTGTTGTTCCCACTTTTGATTCTTGTATTAATTTATTTCCTCCTGTTCCGCAAAATGGGTGGCGGTGCCGGTGGTGGTATGGGCAGCATCTTTAATGTTGGTGCAAGCCGTGCAAGAGTTGTTGAAGAAGGAAAAATCAAAACAAGATTTACAGATGTTGCTGGTGTTGATGAAGCTAAAGAAGAACTTGTTGAGGTTGTAGACTTTTTGAAATCTCCAAAAAAATATACAGATATTGGTGGTAAGATTCCTAAGGGTGTTTTACTTGTAGGTGACCCTGGTACTGGTAAAACATTGCTTGCCCGTGCAGTTGCTGGTGAAGCAGGAGTTCCATTCTTCAGTATTTCCGGTTCAGACTTTGTAGAAATGTTTGTTGGTGTTGGTGCCAGCCGTGTTCGTGATTTGTTTAAACAGGCTCGTGAAAAAGCTCCTTGTATTGTGTTTATTGATGAAATTGATGCTCTTGCAAAAAGCCGTTCAAATGGATTCAGCAGCAATGATGAACGTGAACAGACATTGAACCAGCTTCTTGTAGAAATGGATGGTTTTGATAACGAAAAAGGTCTTATTATTCTTGCTGCAACAAACCGTGCCGATGTTCTTGATCCTGCAATTTTGCGTCCTGGTCGTTTTGACAGACAGGTTCCTGTTGAAAAGCCTGATGTAAAAGGTCGTGAAGATATTCTGCGCATTCATGCAAAAAATGTAAAACTTGATTCTGATGTTGATTTTGTTTCTGTTGCTCATGGTACAACTGGTTTTGCCGGAGCTGATCTTGCAAATGTTGTAAATGAAGCTGCTTTGCTTGCTGTTCGTAATGGCCGTAAGAAAGTAACAATGGAAGATTTCAACGATGCAATTGATAAGGTTAGCATTGGTCTTAAAAAGAAATCTCGTAAGGATAATGAAAAGGAAATGCGTCTTGTTTCTGTTCATGAAACTGGTCATGCTTTAGTTGGTGCATTTACACCAGATTATCCTCCTGTAAATAAAATTACTGTTGTTCCTCGCTCTCATGGAGTAGGTGGATTTACACAGTACCGTGAAGAAGAACATGAAAAGAACTTCCGTACTAAGAATGATATGTTAAATGAAATTGACGTTCTTCTTGGTGGACGTGCTGCCGAAGAAATTATGCTTGGTGATATTTCAACTGGTGCTTCAAACGATATTGCTCATGCAACTGCAGTTGTAAAAGATATGATTACAGTGTTCGGTATGAGTGATAAGTTCAGAAATATGACTCTTGGAAAAGGCGTTCTTGGTAACCGTGGTGGTGAACCAAATCTTATCCGTGAATTCAGTGAAGAAACACAGAAATTCATTGATGAAGAAATTGCCCGTATAATGGACGAACGTTATAAAAAAGTTCTGAAATTGCTTAAAGAACACAAAGATTTAATTGAATATGTAGCTAATCGTGTTAAGGAAGTTGAAACTCTTGATGGAAAAGAGTTCTATGAAATCGTTAATGCTGAAGGTCATTGTAAGTCGTTAGTTGACGCAAAGGACTAACTATTCTAAAATAGATAAGGTTATGACTATGAATAGATTAAACAAAAAATTTATTATTGGTGCAGCTGTAGCACTTTTTGCTATCACAGGAGCTTTTGCTCAGATTACAACTGCTAGTGCATATTTCAAATCTGTATCAGAATATTATGCGTCTTTAAAAGATTATGAAGCTGATTTTACTATTACAATTAATAAAACTGTAACAAGTGGAAGTTTGTCTTACATGGCTCCAAACTATGTTCGTATGGACTATGTAGTTCCAACAAATCAGGTTATTTGTTATAACGGCGATTTCCTTACTATGTATCTTCCAGAAACATCTGCAGTTTTGCAGCAGGAACCTCAGGGTGGAAATCCAAAAAGTCCATTAGGTCTTTCATTAATGAGCCGCTATTATACAGTTGCATATGAAACTGGTCAGGCAGCAGTCCCACTTGAACCAGATTCAGATGAAATGGTTGTAAAATTTATTCTCTACCGTAAAAGTGCAGCAGAAGCTTTTAGATATATAAAGATTTCTGTTAATCCAGATACAAAATTAATTAGAAAAATGGAAGCAGTGACTCCGGCTGGCGTAACATTTACATTCCTTTTCTCTAATTACAGATTGAATCAGGGAATTTCGGAACAGCGTTTTATTTACGACGCACCATCATCTGCAAATAACTTAAATAACTTCTTGTTTACGGAGTAGTTAAAAAATGGATAGTTTCGGCGAGATTTTGCATAACAAACGTGAAGAAAAAGGTCTTGATTTAGACAGAGTTTCACGTGAGATTTCGATTGATAAAAGATATTTACAGGGCCTCGAAGAAGAAGACAATTCAGTTTTCCCTGGCGAAGCCTATATGATTGGTTTCTTAAGAAACTATTCTAATTATCTTGAATTAAATACAGAATTAATGCTTAAACTATATAACAATAAGAAGATTCAGGAATCTCCAGTTCCTATTGAACTTATTGCTAAACCAAAACCTCGCTGGCTGCTTCCTGCAGTAATTGTTCCTATTGTTCTTGTTCTTGGTGTAATTACTACAGTTTCAATTCTTCTTGCAACAAAGAAAAATGTTGAAGAAGATCCTGCAGTTGTTCTTTCAAGCAAAATTAAAAACAAACAGTACGAAATTGGTGATGAAAAGTTTACACAGAGACTTTATAAAGGCGATCAGCTTTTGTATCCTTCTGATAACGGCCAGATTGTTCTTACTGTTTATGATACACTTTCTTCTTTTGGTCTTGATACTCCATCTGGTGTTTTCTACACAGACCTTGCTGAAGAATCAGAAATTGATATTAACGGTGATACAGCACCAGATTTGATTATTTATGTTTCAGATCTTTCTTATACAGATGAAAATCGTGGTGTTGAAGTAAGCGTTCTTGCTCGTCATGGAGTTGCTTCTGTTGGAGCTACAGATGTTTACACAGACGACATTCCATTTGCCAGCGAAGTTAAATCTAAATATCCTCAGAAAGTTATTCTTGAAGATAACAGAGCTTATCCATTTACACTTAATGCAACATTCCTTAACTCTTGTCTCTTCAGAGATAAGATTGACAGTCAGGATGCTGTTGAATCTTACTTTACAAAAGGTGAAGTTTGTACTGCAAATCCTCATAACGGTATTCGTCTGTGGATTTCTAACAGTAATGCTGTTAAGTTCACAATTATTGCTGATACAAAAACTTATAACCTTGATATTGGTAAAGCAGGTCACGTACTTGTAGAAGATATTAAGTGGATTAAAGATAATGACGGAAAATACAGACTGGTGGTAATTGAACTTGACTAAATTTTTTATTGATAATCATGGTTGTGCAAAAAATCAGACTGATGGTGAATTATTAATTGGATTTTTAGTTAAGAACGGGTACCAGGTTACTCTTAATGCAGATGAAGCCGATTTTATTTTAATCAATTCCTGCGGCTTCATTGAATCAGCAAAAAAAGAATCAATCGACGCAATTTATAATGTTAAGAATAATTATCCTGATGCAAAAATTATTCTTACAGGTTGTCTTGCAGAACGTTATTCTCAGCAGCTTTATGAATCAATTCCAGAATTAGACGGAATCTTTGGAAACGGAAGCCTTGAAAAAATTGTTGAATTTATGGACTCTGTTTCAAAAGGAAACCGTTGTCAGCAGACATTCCCTCAGGAAGGAATTTCTTGTGGAAATCGTCCTTATTTATTTAACTATCACGGTGCCGCTTTTGTAAAAATAACAGAAGGCTGTTCAAACCATTGTTCTTTCTGTGCAATTCCATTGATTCGTGGTGAAGTAAGAAGCCGTCCTGTAGATTCCATTATTGAAGAAATAAAGGGGCTTATTGAACAGGGCGTTTATGAAATAAATCTGATTGGTCAGGATCTTGCTGCATATGAGGCAGATAAGGCTTGTGAAGGTAAGAGCGGATTGTGCTTTTTGCTTGAACAGATTTCTTTATTAAAAGGCGATTTTATTGTGCGTCTTCTTTATATTCATCCTGATCACTTTAATAAAGATATAATCCCTGTTTTGAAAAAAGACCCAAGATTCCTTCATTATTTTGATATTCCATTCCAGAGTGGTGATGACAATATTATTGTTGCAATGAACAGAGTTGGTCCTTCTTCAAAATATGTTGAACTTATTAATACATTAAAAAAAGAATTGCCCGACTGTTTCCTTAGAACAACTTTCCTTACAGGTTTCCCAGGAGAAACTGATGAAGCAGCTGAAAATACTGTAAACTTTTTAAAAGCAATTAGCCCTTCCTGGTCTGGTTGTTTCCCTTACAGCAGAGAAGAAGATACTCCTGCTTACAGTATGAAGCCACAGGTTTCTAAAAAAGTTGCCGCAAAAAGAGCAGAGCGCCTTGAACAGATTCAGTCTGAATTAACAGCAAAAACTCTTGAAGCTTTTGTTGGAAGAGAAGTTGAAGTTCTTGTTGAAGAAATCATCAGTATTGATGAAGAAGTTGCAGAAGATTCTTCTGAAGGACTTGCAATTGGCCGTGCATGGTTCCAGGCTCCTGAGGTTGACGGATCTGTTGTTATCCGTTATGACGCAGATGATTCTGAACAGGCAAAAAATATTGAAACAGGCAATGTTGTAGTTGTAAAAATTCTTGCAGTTACAGGTGTTGACTTAGATGCCCGATTCTTAAAACTTAAGAAAGCAAGAACTAATAATTCCAGTTTGAAATTTGTTTACTAAATATGCTTGATGATTATTTAAAACAACTGAATCCACAGCAGCTGGAGGCGGTTCAACATGAAAATAGTCCTCTCTTAATTCTTGCTGGTGCAGGATCTGGAAAAACCAGGGTAATCACTACAAAAATTTCTTATTTAATCAGCGAAAAGCATATTGATCCTTATTCTATTCTTGCGGTTACATTTACAAAAAAAGCGGCCAACGAAATGCGCGAAAGAGCAATCTCTCTTGAACCAAGAGCCGCTGGTGCTCAGATAAAAACATTCCATTCTTTTGGCGCCTGGTTTCTTCGCCGTTATGCAGAAAACATTGGCCTTGAACCAAATTTTACTGTATATGACGATGATGACATGGCCGTTCTTGTTAGAAAAGCGGTTCCTTCCTTAAGTGTAAAAGAAGCTAAAATGGCGGCAAAGCAGATTGCTCTTGCAAAAGACTATTGTCTTACCCCAGAAGATGATTTGTCTATGTTAGCCAGCGACCTTGATATTCCTGCAATTTATTATGAATATCAGAAAAGACTTAGAGCTACCGGAAATACCGACTTTGGTGATTTAATCACTTTGCCTTATGAACTTCTTCAATCGGACCCTGCAATTGCTGCCAGTATCCATTCCAGATTTAAAGTTGTAATGGTTGATGAGTATCAGGACTCAAATATTGCCCAGTACAAATTGCTTCAGGAACTTTCTGGTATTAAAACTGATAATCCTGCTTATGTTTGCGTAGTTGGTGATGATGACCAGTCTATTTATAAATTCCGTGGTGCCGAAGTAAGAAATATTTTGTCTTTTCCGGATGAATTTAAAGATACAAAAGTAATTCGTCTTGAAACAAACTATCGCTCTACTGGAAATATTTTGAACGCGGCAAATCTTGTTGTCAGTAAAAATGCAAATCGTCTTGGAAAAACTCTTGTTCCTGCCAGAGAAGAAGGTGGAATGCCAGTAATTGCTTTTCTTCCAGATCAGGGGGCTGAATCAACTTTCTGTGCCGATTTGATTATGCGTTCTTTAAGTGCCGGTGCAAGTTATAAAGACTGGGCAATTTTGTACAGAACTAACGCTCAGTCTTTGAATTTTGAAAAAGAATTTTTACACAGAAAAATCCCTTACAAAGTAGTTGGTTCCTTAAAATTCTATGAGCGTGAAGAAATTAAAGACACTCTGGCTTATATTGCTTTGTGTGCAAATCCAAGAGATGAAATTTCGTTCCGTCGTGTTATTAATAAACCAGCCCGTGGTATTGGTGAAAAAAAACAGGACAGCATCATGGAAAAGGCAGTTATTCCAACAGGAGAATTCACAAATCTTATTGATGCTGTAAAAGAACTTTCTTCATCTTTTCCAAAAGCCGCAAAAGAAGGGGCAACGAATTTTGTAAAGAATTTTGAAGAACTTTCAACTTTCTTTGATGATGCAGAAGGACTTAATCTTTCAAGTTTCATCAGAAAAATCATTAATCTTTTTTCTCTTGAAGAATTTTATAAGGCTTCAGATGAAATTGAAGGAACTCAGCGGGTTGCCAATCTTGATGAACTTGTAAACAGTGCGGCTGTATATGAATGTTCTAAGCAGGGACTTGTAGAATTTCTTGATGCAATTAATCTTGATCGTTCTCTTGATGTGGAAAATGAAAATGTTCCAGATGATTCAGTTACCTTGATTACTGTTCATAATACAAAAGGTCTTGAATTCAATAAGGTAATTATTACCGGAATGGAAGAAGGTGTGTTCCCTAGAATAGAAAAAGTTGGTGCTGAACTTGAAGAAGAGCGTCGTCTTTTTTATGTAGGAATTACCCGTGCTAAAAATGATTTGTTCATCACTTCAACTTCACAGCGTGTTATGTATGGAAGCTGGCAGTATATGAGACCAAGTCCTTTTATTTGTGATTCAGCCAGTGCATTCAGAGTTCTTGGAAGTGCCCCTTATGGTTTTGGTGATTCTGCTGGAACTGGTGTTACTGATGAAGATTTGAAGTGGAAAAAAGGCACCAAAGTTTATCATGATGATTATGGCTATGGTGTTGTAATTAATTGTGAAAGAAAAGAAGGGGAGCTGGTAATCAGGGTTCAGTTTGAAACTGGTGAACAGAAAACTTTTATGCCTGAATATACCAAAAACTCCCTTATGATTGTTAAGTTTTAATTTGAATTATTCTTTTAACTACCAGTCTCTCTGGATATAAGTTGCCCTTGGTTTTGCAATAATCTCTACACGTCTGTTTTGTGCACGACCTTCTTCTGTAGTGTTTGTTGCTACAGGATCAGTTCCACCATAACCTTTGTAAGAGAAAATGTTTTTATCAAGTCCCTGTGCAATTAATGCATTCATTACTGTAAGGGCTCGGTCAACAGAAAGATTCAACTGGCCAACTGGTTTTCCAACATCTGCGGTATGACCTTCAATCAAAACTGTGTATCCGTTTTCATCAAGAATCTTTCTTAAATCCTCAACAATAAGATTAATGCGTTTATCTTCACCAGGAAGAAGTTTTGCCGAATCAGGATAGAAATTAAGCTGAACAATATATTTTAAAGTACCGTCATCATCTTCAAAGTGGATTGAAGGATCAAGATTTGTAAGCTGCTGTCCTCTGATTTTTTCAATAAGAACATAGTATGCTTCGTCTTTTTCAGAAACAGATACATCATAAACAAGATTCTGCTTATCAAGAAGGATTACAACTTTGCCTTCATTCAATAATTTTACGTTTTCTGGAACTGTCAGAATTTTCAAAGCATCGCTTCTTTTAATAATAGGGTCTGTTCTGTTACGACCAAAAACTTCAACAGCTCTGATATAAAGTGGATCTGAACCAATTCTTTCTGAAGTTTCCTGCTGGAAATCGTAAGCAATAAGTCCTTTTTCACGAATTACAGATGGCTGAACAACGCTTTTTTCATAAATAACATTCATATTTTCATCCCAGATTGTTGGGAAAAAACATGGACTTGCATTGTCTTTTATATATTCACCATGAACTGGAAGTTTGCCTCTTGCGTCAATAATAATTCCTGTATATGGACGTGAAGGTACAGATTCAATTGGTTCTTCCGGAGTATATGCAACAGGATGTTTTACAAGATCTGCAACCATGCCATTTATATCAATTGTATTTGTTGTATTTAATTTTTTTGAATCGCTTGAAAATACATCAGGAGTTTTGTATCCGTTGTTAATCATGTTGTAAACATCAACAAGGGAAATTTCGTCTGAAAGTATGTAATCAGATAATCTGCGTCTGGAATCTACATAAAGACTTAAAAGCGGGCGCTGGATAACTTGAGGCATCTTCATTTTGATATGGGCAGAAGCCTGTTTTTTTCCAGATGGCATCTGAAGCTGTGCCTTTACTGTATCCATTGAGATATTTGAAATGAATTTTTTGCTTACCCAGTCAACTCTGCTGGTTGATTCTACAGTTCCTTTTGGAATTGCAAAGGCAGAAGAAATTAATCCTAATGCCAAAATACCTGATACTATTGTTTTTACTTTCATCAGTAAATTATCGTCTTATTTTGAAGGAATATAAAGAATTTTTCCTATACTAAGCACCGAATTCTCCTTTATATTATTTAATTCGCAAATGGCGCTTACGGTTACACCAAAATGTTTGGAAATTCCCCACAGGGTATCTCCTTTAACAACTTTGTATTTGATCGGAAAATCAATTGGTTTAATATTTGCCAGTGCTTCCTGTGCAGATTCGCCCATACCAAGAGGAACTCTGATAGTTGATTCTTTTACAGGATGAGTGAATCCTTCTATGAAAGAGGGATTAAGAAGCAAAATTGTATCTGTATCAATCCGCATTTCCTGGGCAAGAGTTTTTAATGAATATGCCTTCTGAACAGTAACGTAATCAAAAAGACCGTTTACTTCATTATACAAAGTTTCGTATTCTTCTTTATGAAGTGAAGTGCCTGTTCCGTAGTAATCTGCATTAATTACAAGATCTGCAATTGCAAGAAGTTTTGGAACATAGTCTCTTGTCTGTTTTGGAAGAAGTTCCTTTTCTACTAAATACCAGAAATCTTTTTTTTCTGCTTTAGCAAGGGCTCTGGACATAGCACCGGCACCACAGTTGTAAGCACCAATTGCAAGAAGCCAGTCACCAAAAATTCTGTAATTATCCTGAAGTTTTTTTATTGCGGCAGTAGTTTCTTTCCATGGATCAAGTCGTTCATCAACATAATCATTAAGGGTTAGATATGGATAAACGCTGTTTGACATAAACTGCCATAAACCCAGTGCCCCGGATCTGGATTTAGCTTTTGTCTTATAATAGGATTCTACAACAGGCAGATATTCAAGTTCCGGCGGCATGTTTTCCAGTTCCAGCTGCTTTCTAACAAAAAGTCGGAGTTCCAGTGCATCTTCCATAGAGGAATTTAACAGGGAATTGTATCTGGGAGACAGAAAGACTTTTCTGAATTCTTCAACTTCCGGGCGGTCATATCCTGAAAGAAACAGGTCGTTATAAAGGCGCTGGGGTTTTCCAAGAAAACTTAATTCGTTGTGTTCCCCTGTTCTTAAAATTGTTTCTGCAGATTGAATAGATGGCTTTTCGTTATCATCTGAATAAAAAGCCCTTGTTGTGGCAGACGCAGTATAAAGAGATGAGCATAATAATATTGTGATAGAAAGTTGGCGCAATATTTTCTGCATTAGAGCTTGTTACCTATGTAAATTCCTGCCCATTCCCAGTTACCGTTAATTTCTGGATTAAGAGGGAAGTCAATTTTTCTAAAGTAGAAATACCAGGTAGAAACGTAATCGTTCCATCCCCATGTTTTTAAGTATGCTTCGTTAGATGAAGAAGATTCATCAAGAGTAGGGCTGAAGCGGATTGAGTTACCGTACATCCAGTTTGCCATAGAGAAATCATCCTGAGAATCTGTGTAGTTTTCATCCTTGTTCCATGACATTGTAAAGAAGTTTACTTTTGCCTTATATTTGTCCAGAGTCCATGCATCATAATTTTTAATTGCAGTCTGAACAGCTTTTGTAAGTCCATTTAATGTTTCAAAAGTCCAGTCTTTAGAAGAACTGTTAAAATCAATGAGCTGACGTGCTTTTTTATAGGCATCTGGAACACCAGCAATCTGAATTGTTGTAGCATCTGGCTGCTGAACAAAAAGTGCATATGTTTTTAAAGCTTTATCCCACTGATAATCGTTTTCGTATTCAATAGCAAGTCTAAGGTACAATTCAGTTGTGTTAATATTCTGAGGGAATCTTGTAATAAGTTCGTTAAAATATTTGATTCGGTGACTTGGAGTTTTACTAATCTGAATAAGGTTCTGAAGACAGATAAAGTGAATAGATTTTCCTTCTACGTACAAATCCGGGCATGTGTGCAAAATGCGGTCAAAATAATATTCTGCAACTGGTTCTGAATTTAAAGAAAGATATGCGTGAGCTGCCTGTAAAAGCCACCATGAGTTATAAATATCATCAGGGTTTTCATCTACCCATTTTGTAGTAAGAATAATCAAATCCTGATAGTTTTTCTGGTCAAGAAGGAAGCTTGTCATTTTGTTCAAAACGCTGTATTTCTGTTCAGGAGTTAATACCTGTGTTTCCAAAGCTTCTTTATATTGTAAAAATGTATCCTGAGAAGATAATTCTGTAGTATTTGTCTTATTGCAACTAAAAAAAGTTACCGAAAATATAGAAAGGAACAAAAACATTCCAACAGTTTTTAAAATAATTTTCATGTTTTTAATTTAACATAGTGAATTGTTATTGTAAATATGATAAAATTGATTGGGAGAATAAGGTGCTCATATGAACAAAAAAGGATACTTTTTCTTAAATTTATTATTAGCTTTTTCGATTATTGGATTCATTTTTATTTTTATAGTTTCCATTTTTACCTCAGATAAACAGCATGCCGCAGTTCTTGATATATTACCAATTTTTCTTATGATTGCAGGTCTTGCTGTTACATTCCTGACTAAAGCTACCAAAAGTGCATATCAGTTGTTCATCGGTTTTTTCTTCACATTTATTGGTTTATTTTTATACTGGGTTATGATTCCTTCTCTTGAATTAAAAATGATCCGTTTGTGGCCAATTACAGGTCTTATTTGTGGACTCAGTCTTTTTATTGCAGGTATATACAAATATAGAAGAATAGCATCTGGTTTTGTTGTTCCTTCTGTAATTTTATTTTTATTTAGTTTGTTATTTCTTATGTTCTCTCTGAAAGTTTTTACAGTTCCATTCAGACAGCTGATGGTTATTTGTGCACCAGTTTTGTTCATTGTTGCAGCCTTCAGTCTTTTTGGTATTTATTATTTTCAGCAGAGAAAAAAAGGTTTCGTCGATGGAAATGACTCTATGAATCAGTTCGAAGACGACGAATTAATTCCTGAAGAATCATAGTTTATGATTTTAGCTGCGTCAGTTTTGCGCCGGAAGTGATTTGAAAAACAAGAAGTTTCTTAAAAAATCAATTTTCCTCATTCCTTTACTTTCCATGATTTTTGCGGAAAGTACTTTTGCATTTTCTAACAAGAAAAAGGCAGCTGAAAAATTTGTAGAAGAACAGGAAAAATCAAAACAGGATTCTTCAGAAACACAGGAACAGGAAGTTTCTACAGGAGGCGGCACATTAATCGGTGGCGGTAATTCTACAAAACTTCCTGGTGCTTCAAAAAATTATTCTTATTTTAATAAAATTGACAGTGATATAATCAAACTTGTAGAAAACGGATCTCCTGACTCATTAAAAACTGCAATGGCAAAATTCAAAAAAACAGAAAGCGAATATGCTGATAATGAAAAGGTTCTTGTTGCAGTTGCGTCTTATATTATGGAGACTGTCTGGCCTTCTGTAAGACAAACATGGGTTTCTTATCCAGCCCCTGATGATAATCCTTATATTGGCGCAATCAATTCTGCCCGTAACGGCGTATTTGATTCAAGTACAGGCAACACAGATTTCCTTTCTACATTGCTTCCTTGTCTTGTTTTAATGTCATCAAAAACTGGCGAAACAGTTCTTGATCAGTGTGAACAGGCAATCACTGCTGCTTTAAAAGAAAATGAAACTTCTGTTCTTGCAAATTATCTTGCAGGAATTTTGTATGAACGCAAAAACGATAAAATCCGTTCAGAAAATTACTATAAAATTGCATACGAAAATTCAAAAGATACAAAAGAGATTTGTCTTGCTTATTCTAAAATCCTTAGTGAAAGCGGAAAAAATGAACTGGCTGCAAAAGTTGTAGAAACAATCGCTAAGTCTAACCAGAATGATTTGCAGGTTTTAAAACAGAATGCATATCTTTCTTTTAAAAACAGAGATTATTCTGCGGCAGAACAGTATGTTGCAAAAGTTCTTCAGCAGACTCCAAATGACCTGGAATTTGTTCTTTTCCGTGCAAAAATCTTTGTAGAAAAATCTGATTATATTCACGCCGTATCTCTTCTTGATATGTATGCCCGCCAGAATGATTCTGATTTGGATTACCTTGTGCTTCGTTCAAGAGTTCAGCTGGAGTGGAGTAAAAATGCCGCTGCTGCTACAGAAACAATTGAAAAAGCATTAAGACTTTATCCTGACAGTGAAGATGCCCTTATGATTGCGGCAAAATTATCTTCATCAACAGATGCACCTGTTGCAGGAAAATATGCAGATGAACTTGCACAGATGGTTTTGAGTAAAAATCCTCAGAATACAGAAGCATTGAAATATGCACTGGACGGTCTTGTTTTAAGAGAAAACTGGAACAGCGCTTACGAAATCAGTAAAGATTTGATTGCAAAACTTCCATCAGACCCAGAATTGATTTTGCGTCATGTAACAGTCTGCATTAAACTTGGAAAAAAGAATGAAGCTTTTGATGTTGCAACAAAGGCTTACAATTCAAATAAAAACGATGAAACAATCATTCAGACTTATGTTTATGCATATTGTCAGGTTTCCAGCAGAGATTCTTCTTTATCACTGATTAATAATCTTATGAATAATTCTTCTTCTAAAATCAAGAGTTATTTGTATTATCAGAGAAGCTTCCTTCAGCGGGGAGAAGATTCACAGCTGGCAGATTTACGTTCAAGTTTGATTGCAAATCCTAGAAATACAGATGCTCTTTTCAGATTGTATGAAATCTATTATGGAAAGAAAGATTATAGAAAAGCGCAGTACTATCTGAAACAGGTTGTAGCAATTAATCCAAATGACAGCACAACTAAAAAATTAAACGAGACTCTTACTCAGTTAATTCAATAAATCAAAAAAAGTCAGAAAATCAATTAATACGGTTTTCTGATCAGTTCTCAAAAGTAAATTCTGAATTCTCCAAAAATTAATTCTAGACTAAAGCGTTTTTTAGTGATATTCTATAAAACTGATATAATTATCAAAATTTTAAATAGTTAGGATGGATTAAAATATGTCTTTTATCCCATTTTTAAATGGTGCTGCTACAGCTCCTGAAAATGTAGGTGGTTTGGGAATGCTCGGTTCCTTTGCACCTTTGTTAATCATTATTGTAATCTTTTATTTCTTCCTTATTCGTCCACAGAGTAAGAAACAGAAAGAAACAGAAAAAATGCTTAAAGCATTAAAGAAAGGTGATAATGTAGTTACTATCGGTGGTATTCACGGTGTAATTTCTTCTGTTAAAGAAAAAACAGTTATTGTAAAGGTTGATGACAACTGTAAAATTGAATTCAATCGTAGTGCAATTGCTTCTGTAGAAAAGAGCGAAGCTGAATTGGCAAAAGAAGCTGAAATGGCTGCTGCATTAAAAGAAGCAAAAGAAGCAAAAAAACTTGCAAAGAAAAATAAGAATGCAGATGCAGTAGAAGCAGAAGCTCCTGCAGCAGAAGCTGAAGATACAAATAAATAATTCGGAGTAAAAAAATGAGCAAACGTTCTCGTTTTGTTATTCTTCTTGCTGTTCTTGGCATTTGTCTTGCTTTCCTCTGGCCTTCAATCAGCTGGTATGGCAGAACTCCAAAAGAAGTTCAGTCATTGGCTTTAGGTTCAACAGAAAAAATCAAAGACTATGCAAATGCTAAAGCATCAGAAGATGTACGTACTATTAAAGCATTAGCAAAAGATTCTTCTGCTAAACTTGGTGAAGAATTTGCATGGCTTGAAAAAGCTGCTGCTAAAAATTACAAAAAATTGGGTGAAAAAGTTCCTTCAGATATGACTGTATCTGATGTACTTAAAGCTTTTTCTGGCGAATACGAATTCCTTCAGGTAATTCAGGGCAAATATCGTGATGAAATTTTGGCTGCAAAAAAGAATTACGATAATTCAGTAAAACTTGGTCTTGACTTGTCTGGTGGTATGAACGTTATTGTTCACGCTGATTTGGATGCTGCTGTAGCTGATCATAGAGCTTCTTTGGATGAAGAAAGTCTTAAGAACTTTGATGAAGCTGAATTCAGAAAAGAAGCTATGGCAAACGCTGTAGAAAATCTTGCTGGTCGTGTTGACCGCTTTGGTTTGTCTTCTCCTGTAATCCGTCAGCAGGGTTCAGACAGAATCTATATTGAAATTCCTGGTGCTGCTCAGGCAGATTCTATTAATACATTGATTCAGGGTAGAGGTATGTTGAACTTCCATCTTACAAACATGGAAGCTTCAAATGCATTCGAAAGCTACTACTACTCACATCCAACATCAACATTTGATGCTCTTGGTAACTTAATTGATCCTACAGTAATTCCAGAAGACTGTATCGTAATTGGTCAGTATGAAAAAGATGCTTACGGTCTTGATGAAAGAATTGGATACCTTGTTGTTTATAAAGATGTTGCTCTTGAAGGTAAACACCTCCAGTCTGCAAATGTTGGATATGGTGAACTTGGTGATATTCAGGTAACTTTCAATCTTGATGGTGAAGGTTCACAGATTTTTGGTGAATTCACATCTGCACACAAAGGTGAATATCTTGCTATCGTAAGTGATAACAAAGTTAAATCTAACGCTAGAATTAATGATGCAATTACAACAGGCCGCGTTTCATTAACAGGTAACTTTACTGCTGAAGAAGCTAACAATATTAAGAAGGTTTTACAGACAGCTGGGTTGAATGTTCCTCTTGAAGTTGAAAGCCAGCAGGTAATTGGTGCATCTCTTGGTGAAGCAGCAATCCGTCAGGGTATTCTTGCTATCATCCTTGGTCTTGGTTTGATTTTGATCTTCATGCTTTTCTTCTATAAAGCATCTGGTATTAATGCTGTTCTTGCACAGGTTTTGAACTTGTACATCATGTTTGCTATTTTGTCAGCATTCAATTATACACTTACACTTTCTTCTATTGCCGGTATGATTCTTACAATCGGTATGGCTGTAGATGCTAACGTATTGGTATTTGAAAGAATTAAAGAAGAACTTAGATCTGGAAAGAGTAGACCAGTTGCTATCTCAATGGGTTTTGATAACGCATTCTGGGCAATTATGGACTCTAACATCACAACATTCATTGCCGCTATCTTCTTGTCACAGTTAGGAACTGGTTCTGTACAGGGCTTCGCTGTTTCATTGGCAATTGGTGTTCTTTCTTCTGTATTTACAGCATTGTTTGTATCTCGTCTCTTATTCGACTTCCAGACAGATGTACTTCATATTAAGAAAGTTAGTATTGGTTGGGGGATTAAACAATGAAAACATTAAAATTTAATAAAGGTTTTGTTCCTTGTTCTATTATTAGTGCTGTAATTATTATTTTTGGTATCGTAGGTTTCTTTACAAAAGGAATTAACTTTGGTCTTGATTACAAACCAGGTATGATTGAAGAAATCCGCGTTGCTCCACCTGCTGCTGAATTAGTTTATGACGGTTCTGCAAAAATCACTATTGATCTTTCTGCAACAAAACTTGATGTAGTTATCAGTGGTGCTGGTGTTGAAAATGAAACACGCACATTCAATTTCTATGAATATGATACAGTTTCTAAACTTGCTGCTGCTGTAAGTGCAATTGACGGTGTAACAATGACTGCAAAAGACGGTTCATTTGATACAACAAAATTGTTCTTGAACTCAGCTGCAACAAATCAGCTTACATCTTCTACAGTTTATGTATATCCTGCAGGAACTTCTTCTATTACAACAGACGATGTTCGTTCTGCTTTGAATGGTGTTGCTGGTGTTGATATTAAACAGTTGGGAACTGGTGCTGATGCAAGCTATCAGATTCGTGTTGGTATTAATGAAGGTGATTCAAATCAGTCTGCTATTCTTGATAGCATCAACGGTAAACTTTACTCTTCATTTGGAAAAGAAAAAGTTGCTATTGTAAAAACTGACTTTATTGCTTCAAGCAGTTCAAAATCAAATACAGTTAAAACAATCATTATGCTTGTTTGTACTTTGGTTCTTATCTGGGCTTATGCAGCATTCCGTTTCCACTGGGATTTCGCTTTGGGATCAATTATTGCTTTGCTCCACGATACTTTGATTGCTTTCACATTCATTATCTGGACACAGACAGAATTCTCTGCAACAGTATTCGCTTCAGTTTTGACAATCATCGGTTACTCTATCAACGCTACAGTTGTTATTCTTGACCGTGTTCGTTACAACTTGAAGATGATGCCAGAAGCAAAGAAATTTAATGAAATCTTGAACAAATCTTTGTCAGATACTTTAGCTCGTTCTATTTTGACAACTGTAACAACTTTGTTTGCAGTAGTTTCATTGTACGTTTTCACAACAGGTGCAATCAAGAACTTTGCTTTAGTTATGATCGTTGGTTTGCTTAGTGGTATGTACTCATCAATCTTCATTTCCAGCTCATTCATCAATGCATTCCGCAAGAACTGGAGACCTGAATTTGGTGTTCATCACTCACTTAAAAATGTTAAAAAAGACGCAGAATAATTTCTGATTCTTAAATAACTTAAGGGCTGTTTCTTAGAGAAATCTTTGAAGCAGCCCTGATTTTTTTTAAACTGCATTTGTGGTAAAATAAAATTATGGAAATAAAACGAGCTGCAATTTTAGGATTTTGTTTTGGTGTAAGAAGAGCTGTTGAACTGGCAGAAAAAGCCCTTGATGAAAATAAAGGTAAAGAGGTATTTTCACTGGGACCTTTAATCCATAATGAAGCGGCCTTAAAAAAATTAAGCGACAAGGGACTTCAAATCATAGAAGAAAATCTTCTTTCTGAACTTCCAGAATCATCTGTTGTAATTATCCGTGCCCATGGTGTTGCCCCTCAGATTATTGATCTGCTTGAAAAAAAGAATAGTATAATTATTGATGCAACTTGCCCCCGTGTAAAAGCCAGCCAGAAGATGGTAGAAAAGTATACCTGCCAGAATGATTACGTTATTCTTACTGGAGATAAAAATCATGGTGAAGTAAAAGGGATTGCAGGTTATGCAGGAAAAAATTTTTCACTTGTAGAAAATATTGCGGATGTAGAAAGTCTTGATATTGCTGAACCAGAAAAAATAAACGTTATCCTTCTTAGCCAGACTACATACAGTCAGCGTCAATTTGATGAAATTGAAAAATCATTAAAAGCGAAATTTCCAAATATTGCAGTTATGAATACCATTTGTCCTGCTACAAAAGAAAGACAGAATTCTCTTTTAGAATTATGCGCGCAGGTTGAAGGGGTGATTGTTATTGGGGGAAAGAATTCTGCAAACACAATAAGACTTTTCCAGACTGCAAAAAATAATTGTAAAAATGCAGTTCATATTCAAAGCGCTTCAGAAATCCCAGAAGAATTCAGAAAACTAAAGTCTGTGGGAATTACTGCCGGAGCCAGCACGCCAGATGAAATTATAGGCGAGGTTGAACAATCTCTTAGTTGAAAATCATTATTTCATACTGTATAATATTTAGTTATGAGTAGATGTTTTGTTATGTTAAAACCAGGTGTTGTAAATCGCCGCTTAGTTGGTGAAGTAATTGAACGCTTGGAAAAAAAAGGTTTTAAAATTGTTGGTATGAAAATGGTTCATCCAACAGAAGCTATTGCTAAGTCACATTATGCTGAACACGAAGGAAAACCATTCTTTGGTGATTTAGTTGATTACTTGACTTCAGGTCCAGTAGTTGCAATGGTTTTGCAGGCAGATAACTGTGTTACTTTGGTTAGAAAATATGTTGGTTCAACAAAACCAGAAGATGCACAGCCTGGAACAATCAGAGGTGATTATTGTATTCACACTTCAAGAAATATTATTCATGCTTCTGATAGTGATGAAAGTGCTGAACGTGAAATCGCCCTCTGGTTCAAAGCAGAAGAAATCTTCGACTGGAAAGACTGCGAAGACGGCTGGTATTAGGCTATAATCGAAAAATAAGCGCGTCGGCGGTTATTTTAGGTTCATCGAAAGAACGCCTCAAGCCGGAAACTGCGTTTACGGCTTGAGGCGCTCTTATAAAAAATTTTTTTTGGAAGTTAGATATGGAATGTAAATCTGTTGGTGTTATTGGTGCTGGTGCCTGGGGTACTGGATTAGCTCAAGCTTTAGCTCGTGGTGGTCACAAGATTACTATGTGGGCTTTGGAAGATGAGGTTGTTCAATCAATAAACAACGACCATGAAAATAAAAAATTCTTAGCTGGATATAAATTATCTGAAAATATTACTTGTTCAAATGATATCATTCAGGTTGCTACAGATAAAGATTTTATTATCATCGCTTCTCCTTCCTTGTTCCTTGCAAGTACAATTAAAAAAATTATCGATGTACCAAATATCAAAAATGGAACAAGTATTATTGCTTCGTTAACTAAAGGTTTTGTTCCTTCAGAAAACGGACCTAAATTAATTTTGGAAACTATGGAGGAAGTTTTACCTCCTGTATATAAAAATAAGACTGTTTATATTGCCGGACCTAGTCATGCAGAAGAAGTTGCAATGGGCAAATTAACAGGTCTTGTATCTGCATCTTTGAATGCTCTTAATTCAATCCGTATCAGAGAACTTTTGAATGTTCCTGGTCTTCTTGTTTATTCCAGCTTTGATACTATTGGTGTACAGATTTGTGCTGCTGCTAAAAATGTTGTTGCTGTAGTTTATGGTGCTTTAGATGCAATCACAGAAACTTCAGATATTTTTGGTGATAACACAGAAAGTTTGCTTATGGCTGCCGGATTAAACGAAATTATGACACTTGGATTTGCTATGGGCGCAACTCACTCTGAAACATTCACTTCTGTTTCTGGCGTAGGTGACCTTGATGTTACTTGTAAGAGTAAATATGGTCGCAACAGACGTTTTGGTCAGGATATGATTAAAACAGATATGCTTTCTAAATTCAAAAATATTGATGATTTAATTGCTAATGTTGGTAAAATCGGATATTTACCAGAAGGGGCAATTGCCTGTAAATACGTTCACGAAATCTCTCAGAAGAAAGGAATTAAACTTTTGATTTGTGATGGTTTGTATCGCATTTTGAATAAAGAAATTTCTCCTGAAGAATTCATGGAAGAACTGATTTTTAGGGGAAAAAAGAGTTATATTAGAAGTAAGAAGAGAGATTGCTAACAAATCTTTCTAATTTATAAAATAGGATATACAAATGCTTGAAAAACTGACTGGAACTTTTAGTAGTATCGTAAAAACAATCAGCGGTAAATCTACTATTACAGAAAAAAATATTGAAGAAACAGTTGAACAGATAAAAATGGCTTTACTTGAAGCCGATGTTAATCTTCGTGTTGTTCGTCGTTTCGTAAATTCTACCATTGAAGAAGCTAAAGGTGAGAAGGTATTAAAATCTGTAAATCCTGGTCAGCAGTTTGTTAAGATTATTAATGACAAAATGGTTTCTATGTTGGGAGATTCTAAACAGGATCTTAGACTTAAGGGACCAGATACTCAGTCTGTAATTCTTATGCTTGGTCTTCAGGGTGCGGGTAAAACTACTGCAACTCATAAACTTGCTGCTCGTCTTTTAAAAGAGGGAAGAAAACCTTTGATGGTTGCATGTGATGTTGTAAGACCTGCCGCTATTGAACAGTTGTGCCAGCTTGGTGAAAAAATTGGTGTTCCTGTTTATAAAGAAGATACAAAAGATACTATTAAAATTGCTAAAAATGCCATTTCTTTTGCCAGAAAAAATGGTAACGATACAATCCTTATTGATACTGCCGGTCGTCTTCAGATTGATGAAGAAATGATGGATGAACTTGTAAAAATCAAAAAGGCTACTGATCCTGTTGAAGTTTTACTTGTTGCTGACTCAATGACTGGTCAGAATGCAGTTGATATTGCCAAGAGTTTTGATGAACAGCTTGGATTAACTGGTGTTATCCTTACTAAATTTGACTCAGATGCTCGTGGTGGTGCGGCTCTCTCATTAAAGACAATCACAGGTAAACCAATTTTATTCATTGGTACTGGTGAAAAAACTGAAGATTTTGAAATTTTCCATCCTGAACGAATTGCTTCCCGCATTCTTGGTATGGGTGATATTGTTTCTTTGGTTGAAAAAGCACAGGAAACTGTTGATGCAGAAGAAGCTCTTAAAATGCAGAAGAAGATGCAGCGTAATGAATTTACTCTGCAGGATATGCTTGAACAGTTCCAGTCTGTAAAGAAAATGGGTTCAATGCAGAGCCTTCTTGAAATGATGCCTGGTATGAGCGGTATTGATGCTTCTCAGATGGATATGAGCGGAATGAAAAGACAGGAAGCTATTATCCAGAGTATGACATATAAAGAGAGAATGAATCATCTTATTATTGGACCTAGCCGTCGTAAGAGAATTGCAAAAGGTTCTGGAACAAGTGTAGCTGATGTTAATAAACTTTTGAAACAGTTTGAAAAGACTAAGTTGATGATGAAAAAAGTTAGCCGCAACAAAGGTATGCAGGGTAGAATGATGAATCAGCTTGGTATTGATCCTAGTTCATTAGGCGGTGCCGGTGGAATGGGTGGCCTTGGCGGTATGGATATGAGCAAACTTGGCGATTTGTCAAAATTGCTTCGTAGATAAAGATGAAATTAATTTATAATTAATTATAAGGAGACATAAATGATTAAGACAGTTAAAGATGTAAATCTTAACGGAAAACGCATTATTATGCGCGTTGACTTCAACGTACCAATGAAGGACGGTGTTGTACAGGATGATACACGTATCATGGCTGCACTTCCAACAATCAAATATATTCTTGAACAGAGCCCACGTTCTCTCGTTCTTATGAGCCACCTTGGCGATCCTAAAAAGGACGTTAAAAAAGCTCAGGAAAAAGCTGAAAAAGCAGGAAAAACTTGGACAGATGCTGATGCTGAAAAATTCATCAACGGTAAAAACCGCATGGCTCCAGTTGTAAAATACTTTGCAGAAAAACTCGGAAAAGAAGTTACATTCCTTCCAGATGCACTCGGACAGGCTGACGCAATTGCAAAACTTCCAGAAGGTGCAGTTGCAATGTTGGAAAATACACGTTTCCACAAAGAAGAAACATCTAAAGATGCTGCAGAACGTGATGTAATGGCTAAAGAACTTGCTTCTTACGGTGACATCTTCGTAAACGATGCATTCGGTACAGCTCACCGCGATCAGGCTTCTACTGCTTCAATTGCTAAATTCATGCCAGTTGAATCAGTTGGTGGTTTCTTGATGGAAAAAGAAGTTAAATACATCCAGCCAATGGTAACAAACCCAGAAAAACCAATGACAGCAATCATCGGTGGTGCAAAAGTATCATCAAAAATCGCTGTTCTTGAAAGCCTTATGAAGAACGCTTCAACACTCATCGTTGGTGGTGGTATGGCTTATACATTCCTTAAAGCACAGGGACACGAAGTTGGTCGTTCACTTGTTGAAGATGACTTCCTTGATACAGCAAAAGACCTTTTGGCTAAAGCTGCTGAAAAGAACGTAAAAATCCTTCTTCCAGTTGACCACGTTGGTGCTGCTGAATTCGCAGACAAAGATCCTGTTGCAGTAGATGCAGTTGATCTTCCAGTTGACCTTATGGGGCTTGATGTTGGTCCAAAAACAGTTGCTCTTTACAAAGATGCAATCTTGGCTTCTAAATCAATCGTTTGGAACGGACCAGTTGGAGTATTCGAATTCGAAAACTTCGCCAAAGGTACAGAAGCTGTTGCTCGCCTGGTAGCAGAAGCTACAGGTAAAGGTGCTATGACAGTTGTTGGTGGTGGTGATTCAGTTGCTGCTGTAAACAAATTCAACTTGGCAGACAAAATGAGCCACGTTTCAACAGGTGGTGGTGCTTCTCTCGAATTCCTCGAAGGAAAAACATTACCAGGTATTGCAATTCTTGCTCAGAAGTAAACTTCTTCACAAGAATTACAACGAGTTTTGCATTGCAAAACTCGCGCATCTAAATCTAAATATAAATTTTTGAGGTCTTAATATGGCACGTACACATTACATTGCTGGAAACTGGAAAATGAACACTTCTAAAGCAGAAGCTGTTGCATTGGCTAAAGATTTAGTTGAACAGTTAAAAGGTAAAACAAACAAATACATGATTGGTGTTCCTTTTGTATATCTTGATGCAGTTGCTCAGGTTGTAAAAGGTTCAAATATCATCTTGGCAGCTCAGGATTGTGCTGCAACATCAAACGGAGCTCACACTGGTGAAGTTTCTACAACTATGTTGAAAGACATTGGTTGTCAGTGTGTAATCCTTGGTCACTCAGAACGCCGCCACGAAATTGGTGAATCTGATGAACTTATCAACAAAAAAGTTCGCAAAGCTTTGGCAGACGGACTCGAAGTTGATCTTTGTATTGGTGAACTTCTTTCTGAAAGAGAAGCTGGTGAAGCTGAACAGGTTTGTGCATTCCAGCTTTCTGCAGGTCTTGCTGGTGTAACTGCTGAACAGATGAAAAATGTAACAATCGCTTACGAACCAGTTTGGGCTATTGGTACAGGTAAAGTTGCAACTCCAGAAGATGCTCAGGCAATCCACAAGTTTATCCGTAACTACATTGCAAAACTTTATGATCAGAAAGTAGCTGATGAAGTAATCATCCAGTACGGTGGATCAATGAAAGCAGAAAATGCTCCAGAACTTTTGGCTCAGCCAGACATCGACGGTGGTTTGATTGGTGGTGCTTCTTTGAAAGCTTCAACATTCGTACCAATCTGCGTACTTTAATTAATTAGAAATTAGGAATGCGGAATTCGGAATGAAGCGTTCCTTTTTTAAGAAAAGACCTGTCTACTGTAGAAGTAAGCGGGTCTTTTTTTGTGCATGAAAGAAAGTGGCCGCCAAAAACACTCGCAGAACGAGATGATAGTTTTCATAATAATCCCGTGACCACTCATAAATTTATTTTATAAAAATACGCTAAGGAAGGGAGATGCTGTCAAAAACACTTGCTGAGCGGAATGATAGTTTCTCCCAAATTTCATTTGCAGTTATAAGTTTATTTTATAAAAATACGCTAAGGAAGGTAGTGGCCGCCAAGAACACTCGCAGAATGGAATGATAGTTTCCTTACCGTTCTGCGCGTGTAGCGACGCTAGCTAGCGGTTTTGGCGACCACTAACTGACTGATAGTATTTTTATATTTATAAATTTATTCCCCCTCCATCGTAGTTTTTGTAGATATATCCCATATAGACAAACATCGTTTTTTTATATAAAATAATAGAACTAAATTATAAAATAATTTTTTGGAGAAAAAATAGATGGGTACTTTAGGTATTGTTCTTTTAGTTGCTTTTGTAATTGTTTGTGTATTACTGGTTTTGTTAGTAATTGTTCAGGATGATGGCGAAAACGGAATGGGTGGTCTTTTAGGTGGCCGTGGAACTGCAGCTTTTGGTTCACATTCAGCTAGCGTTCTTACAAAAACAACAACAGTTCTTGTAGTTTTGTTTTTTGCTTTGGCTGTTGGTTTAGCATTCATTAATAAATCATCTTCAGCAGCTGTTTCTCTTGAAGCACTTACAAATGGTGTAGAAACAACAGAAACAGAAACTTCTACAGATAATACACCTTGGTATTTGGAAGCTGATGGTACACCAGCAACTGAAACTGAAACAGTAGACGCTGAATAATAAAAAAAAATAATAGTATTTTATTTTGTAAGAAAATGCTTCATGTGTTATAATAGTTTGTAACATTTGAGGCATTTTTTTATGGCAGACAATAGTAAAGAAATCGATGTAATTAATCATCTTCTGGAAGTAGAAAAGGCTGCTGCTGCTCTTGTTGAACAGGGATCAGTTGAAGCAGATAAAAGACTTTCAGAAGCACGTATCAAAGCAAATCAGGAATTCCAGAAAAGAGTTCAGACAGAAACAGAAATCCTTGAAAAAAATTATGAACAGGAATTATCAAAATTAAACGATAATCACCAGCAGCAGGTTTCTTCTTTTAAATCAGATTTATTAAATCTTAATCAGAATACCAGTGACTTTAATAAATTGTTAGACCAGCTTTTATTCAATTCGCAAAAGGTTTGATTCACAGGACGTAATTATGGATAAAAATGGGGCTCAGACTTTTTGTTATTCAAAAGCATCTGGTGTATTAAAAAAAGCATTTCTCAAAGAAAACCGTTCTCTCTTATTTCAGCAAAAATCGCTTATTGAATTGTGGACTTTGCTTTTTAACACAGAAGCCCCTTTAATCCCAGAAACTTTACTGGCAGAAGAAATTGAAAAAAAAGCATTAAATCAGTTAATCAATGATTACCAGTTCTTTCTTAATCAGTTTGATGTTCCTCCTGCATTTCTTGTTGATCAGTTGAAATTTTTTGAAGTTGAAAATCTTAAACAAATGGCTGATTGTTTGAATTCTGAAGAAAAAATCCCTTTAGAAAAACTGCATATCATCAATATTGGAAAATACGGAAATTTAAAATATTCACGCTACCCTGATTTACACAGAGTAACTTCTGGAACTGAATATGAATGGTTAAAACAAGCCCCGGAAATTCATCAGCAGAGAGAAATGGAATTTAAATTGGACTTGCAGTATATCAGAGGAATCTGGAATTCCATAAACGAATATTCTGGTGAAGAGAAGCAGTGGGCAGAAAAATTATTTCTTGATGAATATGTGATGAAAAATATTCTCTGGGCTCTTCGATTAAGTGTTTATTATAATTTTCAAAAAGAAGATATTATTCAGCATTTGTTTTATGTAACTGATGCTCCTAATATGGCAGATCCAATTGCCGGGCCTGCTATTAAGATTTTAAGAAAAGATATTACTGATTACAGTCAGTGGCAAAATGTTTTTTTTGCAAAATGTATTAATCCTTATATTGCAGGTGAAAACTGGTGTGTAGATCCTGCCTGGATTGAAAAGAGATATTCTGTTGAAAAAAATCGACGTACATATCATCTTTTTCATACTTGTGTTAATGAAAGTGTTGCTCTTGCGGCCTGGTTCCAGCTTAAGTTGTTTGAATTAAGTTGTATCCGTACTGCAAGTGAAAGTATAAAATTGAATATTAGTTCACAGGAAGCTTTGGAAGCAACTGGAGTTAGAGAGGTGAATAATGGCTAAAACTGCGGAAATGAGACTTATTGAGTTGATGGTCTTAAAACAGGATATTACTGCTGTAATTGAATGCCTTGGTAAAAAGGGATGTTTTCAGTTTCAGTCTGGATTGAATTCTGGTGTTTCGTCAAAAGACAGTGATAATGAAGCTTATAAATATCTTGATGCTGATGTTGAGATTTTTGAAGCTGTTCATAAACTTGCCGTTTATTTTGGAATTAAACTTGAAGACAATTCTCTTTCTGATGTTTCTGCTCCAAATGATGAAGATAGAAGTGAAGCAACAAAACTAATTGGAATTTATAACGATATTTCTGCCCGAATTGCTGATGAAATGGCAAAAAATAAACAGCTGCAGGATGCGTATAAAGAAGCACTTGCTTTTTCTAACTTAAAAGTATCTTTCTCAGAAATGGGCAATTTAACTTTCCTTTCTCTGCGTATTGGTAAAATTGACCCTGCCAGTTTTGAAAGATTACAGGATGCTTTAAAAGGCGCAGCTATGGTTGTTCCAATGGGAAATGATAAGTCTCATGTTTTGATTGCCGCTGCAAAAAAATCTTCTGTGAATCTTGAAGAACCATTAAAACTTGCAGGATTTGTTGAAATTCAGCTTCCTGAAGATTTTAAAGGCGTTCCTGATGATATGCTTGAAAGTCTTTTGTCTCAAAAAGAAGCCAGTGATAAAGCCATGTTGGAACTGGAAGAAGAACGTAAAAATTTTGCAGAAACTCATAATCAGGTTGTGCAGAAACTTTATAAATCTTTCTCTATGGGAAAACAGATTATTGATATCCAGCGCAATCTGGAATCTACAGGTTCTGTTTACAGAATTTCTGGCTGGGTTCCAATGAAGGAATGTGATGTAGTTATAAAAGATCTGGAAAAAGTAACTGAAGAGCGAATTGCAGTTCGTGAATTTGAACCTTTTGAAGTTGCAGACGTTATTTCTGGAAAAGAACAGGTTCCTGTAAAACTTTCTCACGGAAAATTCGTAAAGAGTTTTGAAAGAATGATTTTCAGTTATGGTTCGCCTGTATATGGAACTACAGACCCAACTCCATTTGTTGCAGTTTTCTTTACAATCCTTTTTGGTATTATGTTTGGCGATTTAGGACAGGGACTGGTTTTTGTTCTTGTTGGTCTTTTAATGTCAAAAAATATTATTAAAGTTGGCGGCTGGAACAAGTTTGCACCAATCTTTACCGCAATCGGTGTTACAAGTTCATTAATGGGTTTACTGACAGGGGAATTCTTCTCAAATGAAACACTCCTTGAACCATTTTCTGAATGGGTAACTGGTCTTTTTGGTACTCCTCACGCTCCAATTTTGAAGATGATCCCTTCCGATGATCCTTCATCAATTTATCCAATGCTGGGTGTTTTTGGAATTGCAGTTGCGATTGGTTTTGTAATTAATACTATTGGCCTTATTCTGAATATTAAAAATAATATTTCAATGAAAAAATATGACAAGGCTTTCTTTGGTAAAGAGGGACTTGCCGGTGCCGTTTTCTTCTGGTATGTAATTGCAACAATTTTAAGAGTTGTTCTTTTGAAACATTCAGTTTCTGTTGTTGACTGGGTAATCATTGGAGTTTCACTTTTCTTTGCAGCCTTTGCAGAACCTTTTGAAAATCTCATTATGAAAAAGAAGCCTTTACTGGAAAATGGTTTAGGAACATATATTATTTCCAGTGTAGTAGAAATCATTGAAGTTATTTCCGGCTATCTTTCTAATACAGTCAGCTTTGTCAGAGTTGGTGCTTTTGCTCTTTCACATGCGGTTCTTGATTTTACAATTGTAATTCTTACAGGTCTTGTTGGCGGTGAAGGTACAATTGGTGGAATCCTGATTCTTATTGTAGGAAATGCAATTATTATTGTACTAGAAGGTATGATTGTTGCCATTCAGGTTATTCGTTTGCAATATTACGAATTCTTTAGTAAGTTCTTCCACGAAACTGGTAGAGAATTTAAACCTTTTGAATTCGAATTAAATATGTAAGTTATTTCTATAAATAAAAATGCGAGGTGTTTTATGAAAAAACTTTTTAGTGTTTTAGCTTTGTTTTTGTTAGTTGGTGTTGCTTTATTCGCAGAAGAAGCAGATGCCGCTAATGCTGCTGCTAATGGAGCTGCTGCTGCCGGTGCTGCAAAATATATTGCGGCTGCTATTGCGGTTGGTCTTGCTTGTCTTGGTAGTGGTATGGCTGTTGCTAAAATTGGTGCTGCTGCTATGGGCGCTATGAGCGAAAATCCAGAACTTTCTGGTAAAGCATTGCCTTTTGTAGGTCTTGCAGAAGGTATTTGTCTTTGGGGTATGCTTGTAGGTGTATTGATTCTGTTTATCTAACATGAAATTTTATACTATTGGTGAGCGAGAAATCGTTCTGGCATTTAAACTTACTGGAGTTGATGGAACTGTTGCTGAAAACCGGCAGCAGGTTCTGGCAGCTTTCAATAAAGTCACAGGACAGGCATCTGTTGGTCAGGGATTAGCCGCAGCAGATGAAGTTCCACGAGTTTTGATTTTAACTGAAAAAGCAGCAAGTTTTATTCAGGATGAAGAAATCGCATGGCAAAAAACAGGAAAATTTCCTCTTATTGTTGAAGTTCCAGGTATTAATGGACATTTGAAAGATAAAAAATCTTTAAGCGATGCTATTCGTGAAGCAATTGGCGTTCAGGTATAGCGATTTTATTTGTATATAGTGGTGTGATTTATGCAGGAAGTAAAATCTACAGAAGTTCTTGATAACGAGATTCAGAATGAAGCAAGACAGAAAGTTGTTGCAATTTTAGAAAAAGCAGATGCAGAGTGCAAAAAGATTCTGGATGATGTTGATTTGCATGTAAAAGAATCGATTGAAGAAAAATCAAAGACTTTTAACAAACGGCTTAATCAGGTTCAGAAAAACTTTGAAGCTACAATTCCTCTTGAAAGAAAACGTTTTGAAGTTCTTTTTGTTCAGAATTCGATTATTCAGAAAATCAATGATTATTTAAAATCTTTATCTGTAGAAAAACGTATGTCTCTTGTCTTTGATTATCTTAAAATTGATTTTTCAAAACTGGCTTCCTGTAAATTAAATGCATACGTTTATGGTTTTGATGAAAAATCTGTGCAGACTTACTTAGAAAAAAAACTTGGCCTGTCTGTGTTGAAAACTGAAAAAACTGAATTTGGAAAATATGTTCCTGAAGATGATATTGGTCTTGAATTAAAAGAAGGCATTATTCTTGAAGCAGAAGATAAATCTGTAAGATGCCGCCTTACTTTAACAGAAGTAATTACTCATCTTCTGGATGATAATAGAAGTCAGCTGGCCCGAGCTTTGTTCGGTTCCGGGGTTTTAGAAGAGGTTTAGGATGATTACTGGAAAAATTACAAAAATTTCTGGTCCAATTGTTTATGCAGAAGGCCTTGATGGATGTGGTCTTTATGATGTAGTTGACGTTGGCGAAAAGAAACTTATTGGCGAAATCATCAGACAAAATAAAGGTAGTTCGACTATTCAGGTTTATGAGGAAGATACTGGTATGCACATTGGCGAACAGGTTGTGTGTACACAGCGTCCTTTATCATTAAGACTGGGACCTGGACTTGTAGGTACAATTTATGATGGTATTCAGCGTCCTTTGAAAACAATGTATGAAAACAGTGGCGCATTCCTTCTTCCTGGGGAACGAACAGAACCTCTTGATCTTACTAAAAAGTGGGATTTTGTTGCTGCAGAAGGAATTACAAATACTTCTGAAATTAAACCGGGACTTGTTTTAGGAACTGTAAAAGAAACTGAATCAATCACTCAGAAAATTATGGTTCCAAGTGATATTCGTGGAAAAAAATTAAAAATCTTCAGAGGATCTGGCAGTTATACTGTTGATGAAGTTGTTGCTGTTACTGAATTTGATGAAGAAATTAAATTAAGTCATTACTGGTCCGTAAGAAAGCCTAGACCTTTTGCAGAAAAACTTGGTGTTTCAGAACCTCTTGTAACTGGTCAGCGTGTAATTGATGTTTTCTTCCCGCTTTCTAAAGGTGGTACAGCTGCAATTCCAGGTGGATTTGGTACTGGAAAAACAATGACTCAGCATGCTGTTGCAAAATGGTGTGATGCAGATTTGATTGTATATATTGGTTGTGGTGAACGTGGAAATGAAATGACAGAAGTTTTGTCTGAGTTCCCGGAACTTATTGACCCAAGAACTGGTCGTTCTATTATGGAGCGAACAATCCTTATTGCAAATACATCAAACATGCCTGTTGCAGCCCGCGAAGTTTCTCTTTATTCGGGAATCACTCTTGCAGAATATTTCCGCGATATGGGTATGGCAGTTGCAATTATGGCAGATTCCACATCCCGCTGGGCAGAAGCTCTTCGTGAACTTTCTGGTCGTATGGAAGAAATGCCTGCTGAAGAAGGTTTCCCTGCATATTTACCAACTCGTCTTGCTTCTTTTTATGAACGAGCGGGTCGTGTAACTGCTTTGTGTGGTCAGGAAGGATCTGTTTCTGTAATTGGTGCAGTTTCTCCTCCAGGTGGTGACTTCTCAGAACCTGTTACTCAGCATACAAAACGATTTATCCGCTGTTTCTGGGCTTTGGATCGTGAACTGGCAAATGCACGTCACTATCCTGCAATTGGATGGATTGATTCATACTCTGAATATGCAGATGAAGTAAAAGACTGGTGGGAAATTAAAAATCCGTTGTGGTATAAATTGCGTCAGGAAGCCCTTGATTTATTAAAAAGTGAACAGCGTTTGCAGCAGATTGTTCGTCTTGTAGGCCCAGATGCATTGCCTCCTTCTCAGCGATTAATTTTGAAAGTTGCAGATATGATTAAGAACGGCTTCCTTCAGCAGAATGCCTTTGATGATATCGATAAATATTGTTCTATTGAAAAACAGATTTTAATCCTCAGCCTGATTATGGAATATTATAATCGTGCAGATCAGCTTGTTAAAAATGGTGCTTTATTAAGCAGAGTTGTAACTCTTCCTGTAACAGACGAGCTTGTTCGAATTAAGATGAAATATGCTAATGATGAGATTGATAAGATTAATGCAATTCATGTTCAGCTTGATTCCGAACTTGGGGAATTGGAACATACTTATTCAGGATTACGGGGGTAACAGATGAAAAGCGTTGAATTTCGTGGTGTAACATCTGTTGATGGACCAATTGTAGTATTAAAAAGAACAGAAAATGTTTTTTATAACGAAACAGTTTTTGTTCGCGATAGATTTGGTGAAAAACGAACTGGAAAAATCATTGATATTTCTGAAGAGGCAGTTGTTGTTCAGATTTTTGGTTCAACTACGGGCCTTGATCTTGAAGAAGCATCATTTGAATTTCTTGATAAGCCTTTGGAACTTAGAGTTGGTTCTGGTTTGCTTGGCCGTGTATTTAATGGTTTAGGTGAACCAATTGACGGATATCCTGATATTGTTTCTTCTGAAAAAAGAAATGTAAATGGTAATCCAATCAATCCGTTTGCCAGAATTTATCCAAAAGATTTTATTCAGACTGGAATCAGTGCAATTGATGGAATGAACTCTCTTGTTCGCGGTCAAAAGCTTCCAATTTTCTCTGGAAACGGACTTCCTCACAATAAACTTGCCGCACAGATTATTCGTCAGGCAAAATTGCGTAATAGTGATGAAAAGTTCGTAAT
Organism: Treponema sp.; assembly: GCA_024402665.1. Classification (GTDB taxonomy): domain Bacteria; phylum Spirochaetota; class Spirochaetia; order Treponematales; family Treponemataceae; genus Treponema_D. The sequence goes on along the minus strand of JAKSTI010000005.1, from coordinate 7,655 downwards.
GGTTTTTGCCGGAATGGGTATTAAATATGACGTTGCAAAATTCTTCGTTGATACATTTGAAGAGTCAGGCGTTCTTTCTAATGTAGTAATGTTCCAGTCTCTTGCAGATGCTCCTTCTATTGAACGTATTATTACACCTCGTTGTGCCCTTACTGCCGCAGAATATCTGGCTTTTGAAAAAGGAATGCATGTACTTGTTGTAATGACAGATATGACAAACTATTGTGAAGCCTTGCGTGAAATTTCTACAACTCGTGGTGAAGTTCCTGGTAGAAAAGGTTATCCTGGATACTTGTATTCGGATCTTGCAGAATTATATGAACGTGCGGGGCGTGTAAAGGGAAGTGAAGGTTCAATTACACAGATTCCAATCCTTACAATGCCAAACGATGATATTTCTCATCCAATTCCAGACTTAACAGGATATATTACAGAAGGTCAGATTGTATTAGACAGAGAAATGAGCCAGCGTGGTTTGTACCCTGCAGTTGCCGGATTACCAAGTTTGAGTCGTTTGATGAAAGACGGTATTGGTCCTGATATGACCCGTGAAGATCATGCAAATGTTTCAAGCCAGTTGTTTGCTGCTTATTCTAAAGTAAAAAGTATTAGAAATCTTGCAGCAATCATTGGTGAAGAAGAACTTAGTGAATTAGATCGCCAGTATTTGAAATTTGGTGAACGCTTTGAAAATGAATTCCTTGGTCAGAGTGAATATGAAGATCGTACTATTGAGCAGACTCTTTCAATCGGCTGGGATGTTTTAAAGGAACTTCCACGTGAAGAACTTACTCGAATTAAATCTGAATTTATTGAAAAGTATCTTGGAGAATAAATAGATAATGAAGTTGAATATTCCACCAACAAAATCGAATCTCCTTGCTATGAAAGAGCAGCTTTCCATTTCTACTAACGGCTACGAATTGCTGGAAGAGAAACGTGAAATTCTTGTTCGTGAATTAATGTATATGGTAGATGAAGTACATAAACTTGAAAATGCCATAGATGAATTAATTTCAAAAGCATATCCCGCTTTTAAGAGTATGCTGCTGCTTGATGGTGCAGATCAGATTGAAAGAATCTCCAAATCAATCCATTACGAATTTGGCATGGAAGAAAAAAATGTTGTAATTGGTGGAATGGAATTTGCGTCCCTTGATGTTCAGATTCCAGAACGGGAACTTTTTTATTCCCTTATTGGTACAGATGCAAATACTGATGCAACAATCGTTAAGTTTTTTGAACTTCTAACTTTGCTTACCCAGATGGCTTCAATCAGAACAATTGTGTGGCGTCTGGCAGATGAAGTAAAACGAACTCAGCGAAGGGTAAATGCTCTTGATAAAATGATTATTCCTCAGACTAAAGAAACTAAGGTATATATTGAAAGTGTTCTTGAAGAACGTGAACGAGAAAATGTTTTTGTTCTTAAAGCATTAAAGAAGAAAGTAAAAGATAAATGATTGAACCTTTTATTAATAAAATTCTTGTAGCAGTAAATGGATCTCAAAGTGCAATTGAAGCCGCAATGTATGCAATCATGATGGCAAAGGCAAATAATCTTAGTGTGAAATTTGTTTATGTTGTTGATACTGCAACTGTAAAATATCTTGGAATGAATCAGGCAATTAAGCAGAATCAGGCAGATGAGTTTCAGAAGGAATTAACTGCTGAAGCAGAACATCATCTGGAATATGTAAAAGGTCTGGCTGCTTCAAAAGGACTGGAATGTGAAATTCAGGTGCGATGTGGTACAGTTTACGCAGAAATAAATAAAGCCGCTGCTGAATTTGAAAGTGATGTTATTTTTGTTGGAGCCGATGAAACTAATACAAAAAAAAGCGGATTAGGAGCAATGAATTCACGGGTAAAAAATCTTTCAGATATTCTTACTAACGCAAAACTTCCTGTTTTTGTAATCCGTGATAAAAATATTCCTTCAAAATTTGAATCATTTGTTTATTCTTGGAAAAAGTAGATTATGCAGAATTTTTATAAAGTGCTTGGCGTCAGAGAAAATGCCACTCTTGCAGAAATTAAAAGAGCTTATAGGGAAAAAGTAAAAATCCTTCATCCTGATACAGGAGATAAGGATTCTGCTTCCAGTGAAAAATTTGATGAAGTTGTAAAAGCATACCGGGTTCTTTCAGATGCAAGACAGCGTTCCATTTTTGATGAAACCTTTTTTGTTAAAATCCGTAAAAGTTATTCTACAGAAGATTCTTTTGATTATTATAAATGGCTTTCTGAACGTACTGACGATGAGAGCCGTGCCAAGTTTATTTTTTACACATTGATGCATCAGAAAGAAGATGAAGCAGTTGCTGAATTTAAACGAATGCAGATGACTCATGCCGATTTTTCTTTGAAAGACTGGTTTACCCGGGAAGATTTTATGGATTACGGATATATTCTTGCAGAAGAACTGGTAATCCGGGGCGAATATTATGACGCAATGATTCTTCTGGAACAGATTATCAAAATGGAATACAGCTATACTTATTTCTATATTTTCTTTCCTGAAGTAATTGATTTTACAGTAAATATTTTGAAAAAAAACATTGAAGGTGTGATTAATGATGAACTTGCCCTTGATGTTTTTGAACGGGCTCTTGATTTGAATTTAGGAAAGGCAAACGATTCTTTCTGTCTTAATAAAATGGCGTTGATTTATAAAAGACTTGGAGATTCTGTTACTGCCGATATCTGTTTAAGGGCTGCAAACAGTTAAGACGCAAACAGTTAAGTGGAACATTTTTGCCTAAAGTGCTAAATTAATACTACTGAAAATAAAGAAGGTGTTTTATGATTCATTTAAAAACAATTGAACAGATTAATGGAATTAGAAAATCCTGCCATTTGACAGCTGATATGTTTAATGAACTTATCCCAAAAATTAAAGCGGGGATGAGCACATGGGAGATTGATAAACTTTTTGAAAATTATATTACAAGTCACGGAGGAAAACCTGCATGGTGGCAGGAAGATTTCCCTGGATCAGTTTGTATTAGTGTAAATAATGAAGTAATCCATGGACTTCCATCAAAAAAACGAATCATTAAAAATGGTGATTTAGTCAGCCTTGATGTAGGAATTAATCTTGACGGATACATTAGTGATACAACACATTCACTTTTGATTGGCGAAGTTAAACCTGAAGTAAAAAAATTGCAGCAGGTTACAGAAGAATGTCTTAAAGCCGGAATTGAAGCTTGTAAAGTTGGAAACCGAATCAGTGATATTGCCAATGCTGTTTATGAAATTGCAGATTCTCATGGTTATGGCGTTGTTTATGATTTCTGTGGCCATGGTGTTGGTCTTGATGTTCACGAAGATCCAAGCGTTCCAAACTGTCCTTTCCGTGGAATGAATCCAAGAATCAAACCTGGTATGGTACTTGCTATTGAACCAATGATTAATTTGGGCGTTCCTGAAGTTGAAATTGCTGAAGACGGATGGACTGTATTAACTGCAGATGGTGCTGTTTCTTGTCATGAAGAACATACAGTTGCTGTTTTTGAAGATCACACAGAAGTTTTAACTGACTTGAATTATAAAAAATAGCCGTAACAAATAAATCTGAAATAACAGCTTTTTATTATTTATTTTGTTAACTTTTTTTGAAATTTTTTGTTATTTTTAAAAGAGACAAATAAATAATATTAATTATTTAATGGGGGCTTAATACAAAAATGAAAAAGTGGACTAAAAGATTTTTGTACTGCGCAATGGCTGGAATTATGGCTTTTGCATTGATTTCAATTTCTTGTGCAAAATTAAAAGTTTCTGGATCGGCTGAAACTACTTTTGCAAATGGAACAATGAATACAGCTTATGCTGAAACTCCTGCAAGAAACACTTACACACCTGCAGAAGCTCTTTCTATTGTAGAAGCATTACAAACTTCATTCCGTTATACAACAGAAAAACTTTTACCATCAGTTGTAGAAGTTGATGTAACAGAAACAAAAACTTACACAAATCCTATGAGAAACTTTGGATGGCCATTTGGTGATTTCTTTGGCAACTCAGGAGATGATGGTAAGCGTGAATATGAAACAAAAGGTTTGGGCTCTGGTGTAATTGTTCGCCGTGCAGATAATAAACTTTATGTTTTAACAAATAATCACGTTGCTGGTGGCGCTACAAAAATCAGCATTAAACTTAATGATGGCCGTGAATTTGAAGGAAAATTAGTTGGTGCAGATGAACGCATGGATATTGCACTTGTTTCTTTTGAATCAGATGATAAATCAATTCCAGTTGCTGTTCTTGGTGATTCTGATTTAGTAAGAGCCGGTGATATCTGTATGGCTTTTGGTGCTCCATTAGGATACAGTCAGTCTGTAACTCAGGGTATTGTAAGTGCAACTGGCCGCAGCGAAACACAGATGTCTAATATCAGCGATTTTATTCAGACAGATGCTGCAATTAATCAGGGTAACTCTGGTGGTCCTTTAGTAAATATTTATGGTGAAGTAATTGGTATTAATACATGGATTGCTTCTTCTTCTGGCGGATCTCAGGGGCTTGGATTTGCAATTCCAATCAACAATATTAAAAGCACAATCGATTCTTTCATTAAAAATGGTAAAGTTGCTTACGGATGGCTTGGAGTTTCATTGCTTGAAGTTAATTCTGATTTCAAAAAGGAACTTGGCGTAGAAAAGATGGATGGTGCTTTTGCGGCTGAAATCTTTACTGGTTCTCCTGCAGACAAAGGTGGAATCAAACCTGGTGACTATATTGTTGAATTGAACGGAAAGAAAGTAAAATCTGTAAATCAGCTTGTTAGAGATGTTGGATATCTTGAAGCAGGAAAAACTGCAAAATTTGTAGTAATTCGTGGCGGAAAGAAACTTCCTGAAATTTCTGTAAAGATTGAAGAACGTGCTCAGGATGTTGATTCCCAGAACAATAAGCTGTGGCCAGGATTTATTGCATCTGTTCTTACTTCTGATGTTAGAAAATCTCTTAAGATTGATGATGATAATGTAAAAGGCGTTGTAGTTTCTAATATTGAAGCTAAATCTCCTGCTGCTTCATTAAGAATGCAGAATGGCGATGTTATTACTGCAGTAAATGGTAAGAGTGTAACAAATGTTGCAGAATTCTATGCCGAACTTGCTGCTGCAAATAAATCAATCAATTTTGATTTGTATTCTAACGGCGGAACAATTACAACTGGAACATTTAAGTTCTAATCCGCAGATAAATATAATAGGGTAAAAAAAAGGTTGAGTTTTTAAACTCAACCTTTTTTTTGTCTTCATATTTTTTTATAAAACAGAAAAACTATTTCGCATCAATGCCATTTGTTACTGGAAGATCTGCTTCTGCAATTGGTGTATAGATTGTATCGTTTGAATAAATACCTCTTGATTTGAAGCTAACTCCAGCTGGATAATCTGGAAGTTTGAATGTTACTGAAGCAACTGCGTAGTAAGTATCTCTTGAAGCAAGTTTTTTGTTTAAGTCAGATGCTGTAAGATTAAGTTCTACAGAATGTTCAATAATATCATAACCTTTAATAAAACGTTCATACAAAACTTTGCTTGTTACTGGGCTGGCAAAAGTTCCAACAAGTTCTGAATCGGTGTCTTTTGCTTTGTAATGTTTACCAGAGAAAATATCCATTGCAAAGTAAACATTGTCTGCTTTTGCCTTTGAAAGGATAGATGTAAGTGTATCAAGATTTGCATTAATCTGAACAAAACGCTGGTTTCCTTTTGCAACTAATGAAAGGTCTGTATTTTCAAACTTTTCTGAATATGAAACTTTAGATGCAATTTCATCACCTGTTTTGAAAGTTACGTATTCTTCAGAGGAGTTTTTTACTCCAATGATTTTAGCACAGAGAGTGTATTCTTTGTTTGGTTCTGCAAAAGGCCATACAAAAGAAATAGTTGGTTCTGACATTTGAACTGTAGTAAGACTACCGTTTGGTGTTTCAATCAGATCAATTTCAGAAATGTCTTCACCTTCAGCTTTTGTAAGGGTAATCTTAACATTGCTTTTTGTAACATCTACAGTGATGTGATCTGCTGCAATGGAAGAAATAACTGGTTCATCAGGGTCAGTAGAAGCACAGCTGAAGAGGAGGGCTGCTACGAGAGAAATTGTAAATAAGAATTTGATTTTTTTCATATAAAACCTCTTTTTATATACCTTAAATAATACAAGGGAATTGGTGAACTTACAAGTTAAAATATTTGGAAAAAAGGAATTAATGTGAGGAAAATACTAGTATAAAAAAAGATAAAAATATATAATATGTGTTTAGTATGAAATGCAATGGTGCTTTGGAATATCAAAAAAATTGTTTACTCGATATTTTTGTTTCTTATAAGTATTATTGTTTGAATTTGAATTAACGGCTGATTTCTTTAAAGAATCAGCCTTTTTTTTAGTTCAAGCTGACAAAGAGCAGGTCTTTGCAGCTTAACAAAACTATAAATCAAGATTGCTTCGCAACTTGATAAAACAGATTTAAAACCGACGCTTCGCGCGGTTTAATCCATAGAGGAGTAAATATATGGCAAAGAGAGAAGACATCAATAAGGTCTTAATCATTGGTTCAGGTCCTATTGTAATTGGACAGGCTTGTGAGTTCGACTATTCAGGAACTCAGGCATGTAAAGCTTTAAGAGAACAGGGATACAAAATTGTTCTTGTAAACTCAAACCCTGCAACTATCATGACTGACCCTGTTATGGCAGATGCAACTTATATTGAACCATTAAATGTTGAACGTTTAAGTCAGATTATTGAAAAAGAACGTCCTGATGCTCTTCTTCCAAACCTTGGTGGACAGACTGGTTTGAACATGGCTATGGAATTGAACAAAGCCGGTGTTCTTGATAAATACGGTGTAAAAGTTATTGGTGTAAACCTTGATGCTATTGAACGCGGTGAAGACCGTGAAGTTTTCAAGGAAACAATGAAGAATCTTGGAATTGATACTCCTCGTTCTGGAATCTGTCACACAATCGAAGGTGCAGAAAAAATCGCTGAAGAAATCGGTTTCCCATTAGTTGTTCGTCCAGCTTATACAATGGGTGGACAGGGCGGTGGTTTCTGTTACAACGTTGAAGAACTCCGCACAATCGTAGCTAACGGTCTTGATCTTTCTATGACACATCAGTGTTTGATTGAAGAATCTATTCTTGGTTGGGAAGAACTTGAAGTTGAAGTTGTTCGTGACGCTAAGAATCAGATGATTGCAATCTGTTTTATTGAAAATATTGATGCTGTTGGTGTTCACACTGGTGACTCTTTCTGTTCAGCTCCATTTATGACAATCGACAAAGCTCTTGAAGAAAGACTTCAGCGCGATGCATTCAAAATTGTTGAATCAATTGGCGTTATTGGTGGTACAAACGTTCAGTTCGCTCACAATCCAAAAACAGGCCGTGTAGTAATCATCGAAATCAACCCTCGTACATCTCGTTCTTCTGCTTTGGCTTCTAAAGCTACAGGTTTCCCAATCGCTTTGATTTCTGCAAAATTGGCTAGCGGTATGACTTTGGATGAAATCCCATACTGGCGCGACGGAACTTTGGAAAAATATACTCCAGGTGGAGCTCCTGATGGAGACTATGTTGTACTTAAATTTGCTCGCTGGGCATTTGAAAAATTCCGCGGTGTAGAAGATT
>JAKSTI010000004.1 GCA_024402665.1 Treponema sp. | reverse complement strand
ACCAAGTCCTTTCAAGCCGTTAGTTAAAGTGTCCAATAATTGGGGTACACTTCAATGTGAAGTGCTGTTTTTTTTATAGGTGTTTGAATTTTATATTCTGATTTTTCCTATTATTCGAAACTTACGTCTGTTACCTGGAAGTATGCTTTTGGATGAGCACAAACTGGACATGCTTCTGGGGCTTTTGTTCCAACAACAATGTGACCACAGTTACGGCATTCCCAAACTTTTACTTCGCTCTTTTCAAAAACTGCTGCTGTTTCAACATTTTTCAAAAGCTGACGATATCTTTCTTCATGACGTTTTTCAATTGCAGCAACACCGCGGAATTTTGCAGCAAGAGCTTTAAATCCTTCTGCTTCAGCTGTTTTAGCAAAATCTTCGTACATATCTGTCCATTCAAAACTTTCACCATCAGCAGCAGCTTTAAGATTAGCAGCTGTATCAGCAAGTTCACCTAATTCTTTGAACCACATTTTAGCATGTTCTTTTTCATTATCTGCTGTGTGAAGGAAAATATCAGCAATCTGTTCATAACCTTCTTTTTTAGCAACTGAAGCGAAGTATGTGTACTTGTTTCTAGCCTGTGATTCACCTGCAAATGCAGCCTGTAAGTTTTTTTCAGTCTGAGTTCCTGCGTATTTACTCATAAAATTGCTCCTTTTGTCTGTTAAATCTTTCTTTTTAAATTTAACACATTTTTACAAAAGTCGTCCACTAATTTTTTTTAATAATTTTATAAAGTGTAGATGGACGGCCGCCTGTTTCATAATTTATGCTTTCTTTTACACTTCCAGATTCTACCAGATATGCCATATAATGGCGGATTGTTACATTTGAAAGGCCAACTGCTTCTGAAACACACTCTCCGTTAATCCATCCATCTTTAGTCTGCAAATAACTAAATATTTTTTCCAGTGTCTTTTCCTGAATCCCCTTTGGATATTCTTTTTGAACAACTTTTTTGCCGCCACCAATAATATTATCAATGCAGTTTTGATCAAGCACATCGGCACCTTTAATTACTGTATATTTAGATTCAAATTTTTCAAGGGCAATCTGAAAGCGTTCAAAGGCAAAAGGTTTTATAAGATAATCAATCACACCAAGATGCATTGTATTTTCCAAAGTAGCAGTATCATTTGCGGCAGTTACCATTATTACTTCTGTGTTTATTTTCCGCTGACGTATCTCTTTTAAAGTTTCAACACCATCCATAATCGGCATGTAAACATCAAGAATAACTAAATCTACATTGTTCTGTTCCAGATAAGAAATTGCATCATTACCATTCTTACAGGTTTCACATACAACAAAGTTTTTATTTTTCTGAACATACTGACTGTTTATCATTGCCACCATAGGATCATCATCTACTATTAAAACTGTATAAGCCATCTTTTCCTCCTGAATCATTTACTTTATCAGAAAACTTACTGTAAAAACAGTTCCAATTCCCTCTGCAGATTCAAAACTGATTTTTCCACCAAAACTTTCAATCAACTGCTTGCAATGATAAAGTCCAACGCCTCTACCCTGTCCTTTTGTAGAAAATCCGTTTTCAAAAACTTTATCTTTATTAATTTCTGAAATTCCGCAGCCATTGTCTTTTACTGTCATAAGAAGTTCACCAGGTTTTGTATACACACCAAAAAGTAATTCGCTGCCACCTGTTTCATTTGTCCTTCCAGAAAACTGCTGATTCATTGAATCAAGGGCGTTATCAATTAAATTACCGGCAATTGTAATAAGTGCTTCTGAAGGTAAATTTATATCTGAATCTTTATAACAAATACCATCTTTCAAAATAAATTTCACATTACATTCAGATGCTCTGGCGATTTTACCAATTAACAATGCGGCAAAAGAGGGATTATCAACAGAATGCATTACACGACTTAAGGTTTCTCTTTGGATGATTGAAATATTTTCGATATAAGAAACTGCTTTATCATATTCACCAATCTGAATAAGTCCAAGGATAACGTGAAGTTTGTTTGTGAAATCGTGATTATTTGCCCTCATAGAATCTACAAGATATTTTGTTCCGGCAAGATCTTCCATCAGTTTTGTGTACTCAGTTCTGTCGTGAAGAATTGCAACTGCTCCTTCAAGTTTGCCGTCTTTTTTTACAGGAAAACAATCTACAAGAAGTTCTGTTCCATTATCTATACGCTCTCTAAGTCCAAAGCTTGTTGTCTGAGATTCCAGCGCCTGAGACAAAAATTTATCTGTAAAAACCCGTCCTCTTATTTCGCTGACTTTCTGATTTGAATCATTATTGAAAAAGATTTTTTTGGCAGCATCATTTATGAACTGAATATTTTTTTCAGTATCAACAGCCACGATTCCTTCTTTTAAAGACTCCAGAATATCATCTCTAACAGTGAACATAGAAGAAAAAATATCTGGTTCATAACCATGAAGGCGCTGTTTTAATCGGCGGGATAATGTTCCTGATATCAAAATTTCAAGAAGGATTGCTGCAATCGTAACTACTGCAAAAAGAACAATTGTTCTGTAAGTTACCGAACGAATTGAAGTTTTAAGGATGATTGTCATTATGAAACCGCAATATTCCCCAGCTTCATTATAAATTGTCGAATAAGTTCTGCGTTGTGGACCAGATGGGCCGTTTTCATTTTCTACATGAAAATCTGCTTTCTGGGACTGAAAATCAGGAACTTTTCCATCATATTTTGTTCCTATCAAACTGTTATTTGTATGATAAACACGGATATTGTTTGAATCTACAATAGAAATAACATCAACTTCAGGAAGCTCTTCGCAAAGTGAATTAAAATACTGAACCAGGTCGGATGTAGAAAGGTTGTCTGTAAAGCCATAAAGTTTGGAAATCAGATTAGAGGTATTCAAAAGATTTTGATCAAAGGCCTGGGCATCTGCATTTACATTTATAAAAGCGCCGCCAACACTTAATAAGATTGTAACCACCATAATCAGAATAAGATGGACTTTCTGAATTTCCTGGCGGATTGAATTGAGAGAACTTTTTTTTACTGAAGTTTCCTTTTTCACAACTATTAATATATCAGATTTTTAATTTTCGAAAACCTTTTGAAAGTAAAAAAAATGTTCACTGGAATAAAATCTTCTTTTTTTTCTTTCAAAAAATTGTTTATTTTTTTCTGTCTGCTAATATGACCTTAATAAAAAACAGAAAGAACACGGAGGAAATATGAGTTCTTTATTTGAAACAGCAATGCTTATATGTTTTGGTCTTTCATGGCCATTAAACGCAATTAAGGCATTTAAAGCCAGAACTGCAAAAGGTTCAAGTCTGGCATTTATTCTTTTGATTATTACAGGATACTTAGCCGGCATCACTGCAAAAATTCTTAATCATCAGATGAATTATGTTCTGGTAGTATATTTTTTGAATCTGGCAATAGTTATGACAAACTTATTTGCATATTTTAGAAATAAAGCTTTAGATAAGGAGAAGGAAAAAATGGTTGGAATTGCAGAACAGAATGACAGTGTAATTTTATTTGGCGGAACAAAGGATAAAGAGATTCCGGTAGCAGAAATTGCACAGGATTATGAATTAAACTTCAAGATGATGAACAGAAGCGTTTTTGGTCTTTCATTAAAAGATGCAAAGAAAAACTTCCACGAAAATATTGAAAAATTGAATCCGGAAGCAGTTCTAATTCATCTTGGAGAAGCTGATTTGGATTTGTTCAACAGAAATAATGCTGAGTTTGATGTTCAGTATCTGGAACTGATTGATGCAGTAAAAGCTCAGAATAAAAACAGACGAATTGCATTGATTTCTAATGTAAGTGCTGATGGTTCTGAAATATATGCAGACATGAACCGTCACATCAAAGCTATTGCTGATTCTGAAAAATGTACTTTTGTGAACATAGATAATGCTAAGCTCTGGAATCCTGAAAGTACTAAAGAACTTATGGCTTTTATGTATGACATTGGATTTGATCAGCCTCTTAAAGTTAAGAAGCCGCTTGGTGATATTGCAGAAATCCTTTACAGCTACGCTTACCAAAACGGCATTCTTCACTACGTAGAAAGTCAGGCGGTATAAATTAAATACCACGCACTCCTTTACACTTTTCAACAGTATCAATAGAACCGTCTTTGTTGTACTTGAATTCTGCTACACAAACTGAACGATGGAACAGACTGCCACCTGGAAGTTCATCTGTGTGATAGAACAAATATGAATGGCCTTTGAAATCGCAGATTCCAGGGTGATTTGTAAAACATGGACCTTCTTCCATCAAAACACCACCGTATACCCAAGGTCCTGTTGGTCCTGTTGAAGTTGAATATGCAAAATGTTCATTGCGATGTTCCCCTTCAGCAAAAGCAGCGTAAACCATATAATAAATGCCATTTCTTTTGTAGAACCATGGACCTTCACCATAACTTGTACCAGTATTGTGTCCACCTTTTGCAAAAGATTCCACAGTCATAGGAATACGTTCAACTTTTCCGCTGTAAGAAATCATATCTTCATTTAATTTTACATAACGAAGTTCTGGGTTTCCAAAATACAAATAAGCCTGACCATCATCATCAATAAAAACAGTAGGATCAATATCGTTCCAGTCCCCTGCCCCTTCTTCTACAAGTGGATGTCCCAGATCTTTAAATGGACCTTCTGGTTTATCTGCTATACCAACTGCAATACAAACTCCACCGTTGCGCTTATGAACAGGACAATACAAATAAAACTTTCCGTTACGTTCAATACACTGAGGAGCCCATGCACGATCTTCTGCCCATTCAATATCCTTAATATCAAAAACTTTTCCGTGATCAGTCCAGTGAACCATATCTTTTGTTGAATAACAGCGCCAGTCATTCATTGTATAAAAATCATTAATCAATTCATTTTCATCATGAGTTGTGTACAAATAAAGTGTGTCACCATAAACCATTGGAGCTGGGTCTGCAGTATAAATATCCTTAATAATAGGATTTGTTCCAAAATTTTCTTCCATTTATATATTCTCCTTTAAAAATATCTTTGCAATCGATTTAAGTTATAAAAAATTTCTTGAAGATGATAATTAATCTTTCAATTCATAAACAAAAGGTTCTTTATAGAAACATTCATTAGGAACCCATGTTGCAGTTTTATCTGTAAGATTATAAATAACACTGTGAACTGTAATCCATGGGTCTGACGGATTTTTCTTGATTTTGCGCTGTCCAACTTTCTGAAGAATAGACATTGCATCATCCACATCCTGAACTACACCATTTCTTTTTACAAGTTCTTCTTCCATCATTTCATAACGATCTAATCCTGGAATAGACCATCCTTCTGGATCATCATCGTAGTATCCTGGTTCAATAATGAAATTTGTAATCCACTGAAAATCTGATGCAGCTTCTGTTCCACCAAGTTTTTCATCTTTATCATTATAAGTAACAATCAGTTTTCTTTTTGAACCATCTGTATCTGTAATTCTAGTTTCAGCTACCCATTCAAGAATTGCACTTTTACCAGAAGCATCTGCTACCATATAGTGGAATGATGTGCTGGCAGAATCATGCATATCGTAACTTTGTGCAATTGCAACAGCTTCTTCAACAGTTGTGGCTTTATCAAGGAACATTCTGAGCATTGTTGTAGATGTAAAATCTGGTTTATCTGTATTCTGATTTGTAGGAACCACAACATCGCCACCCTGATACGACATATAAATTCCACAGGCAAGACCAGCATCATTAATTCCATCAAGTGGAGCATAAGGAGCTGCAAGACACAAAAGTTTGTCAGTAAATCCCTGAACACCAAGATCTCCTCTAATACCAAGGAACTCAAGATCTACTGTAGAAATTGATGCATGACGATTTTTATTTGCTTTTGTGATTACGATACAAGTATTTGTTTTTACAAAGTCATAATTGCGGCCAAAAACTCTTTTTCCGTCTTTAGTAGAAGCTGTAAAAGAACTGCAGTTAATTGTACTTTCAGGGATTTCCATTTTTACAAGTCCTTTAGTCAATTTGCCAGATATAAAAGCAAGTAATTCTGTGTCGTTTTTTGCACCACCCTGAGCAATAAAATCATCAAGATAGTAGTCGCCCTTTACGTTCATCTGATAAACTGCGCCATCAAGATGACCATCATTTCTTTCCTTAATCTGTTTGAAACTCATTAAATTAGAGATTTCTTTTGACCAGATACAACAAATCACAATTACAGCAAGAGCAATTAATGCTCCCAGTGAGATTCCTGCAATTTTCAATATTTTTTTTGCGGTTTTCATAACCCCTCCTTTTTTTATTTCCAGTCTGCAAAACTTCCATTTTTAAAAGTTTTGATTGTACATGGAGAACATTTTATATTTGTAACAAAGAAATCCAGATCTGTTGCGTATTGAGATGCCAGATATTCTGAGTTATAAGACAATTTTACAGCTTCGCCTTTTCCTGTATCCTGAGTTCGTGACAAAGCACCATTAAAGCGGATTAAATCTGTGGCGGCCTTTATATGATTTTTTTTATTTTTCTGATTAAACTGCTGTGTTACAAAATCAATCTGAATTTTTTCAATTTCAAAATGATTGCTGCAAACAGTTTCACTTTCAATCAGATTTTTATGACTTTCCATATAATCTGCAAAGGCTGCAAAAAACTGGGCGGGTCTCAATTTTAAACTGCGGCAGATTGTATTGAACCATGGAACAGCCCGCCCTTCATTATAGAAAAACGAACAGGCTTTTGAAAGTTTCTCTGCCTGAGCCAGATCCTCTTTTGAAAATTTATCTGTATAAAGAACATGATAAGGAGGTGTTGTTTCGTAAGTAAGATGAAGCTCCTTTGCCTTATCAAAAAGGTCGGTTCCAGGAAGAACAGAAAGACAGAATGTTTCAAGATTATTTGGATAAAGGGAGATTGCAAAATCAATGCCGTCTTTAAAGCCCCGCAAAGATTCACCTGGCAAGCCATAAATTAAATCAAGTCCAAAAATAACACCTTCATCATTCAGAAAACCAATGTTTCTGGCAAACTGTTTTTTATTAAATGGTCTGTTTACAAGTTTCAAAACATTTTCATCTGCACTTTGTAAACCAATTTGAAGAGCACATGGAATTTTTGTAAAAGCATGGGCCAGTTCACGGTCAATAAATTCTGCACGGGCTTCAAAATAATAGAAAGTACCCGGTGTCTTTTTTGCAATAAGGTTCAGCAGCTCAATGGCACGTTTTTTACCGGCATTATAAGTTGGATCCAGAACAAAAACCTGAGGGATTTTCTTTTTTGCAAATAAATCAAGTTCCTTCTGAATTCGTTCCATTGGAATCTGGCGGACAGTTTTCTGCCCTTTTGATTCATAACAATAAGAACACTTAAAAGGACACCCTCTGGCAAGTTCCCAAAGCGCTCCTTCATATTCAGATGGGTCCAATGTGCCGTCAAGATAAGGAGAGAATGAAAGATTCTGACATACCCCAGAAGGAAGAACCCGTTTTTCGCCAGATTTCAAGTTTCCCTTGCTGATATCATAAATAATAGAGGGGACAGACCCCTCACCTTCACCACAACTTAATGCATCAAACACATCAAAACTTTCTGGATGGGCAGTTACTTCAGGTCCGCCGGCAATACAAAAAATTCCTTTTGTTTTAAGAACTGCCGCAACTTTTTCAAGAACAATTCTGTTCCACACAAAAATTGAAAAAGCAACAACCTGTGGATTTTTTGCCAGCAAACGGTTACTTATAAATTTTATTCTGTCTTCTTCATTTTTCAGGGACACATAATCCCTGTCTTCCATAGAAAAAACTTCAAGTTCGGTAGTACAAATGTCTTTAGTTAACGGATCATGTTTAATTGCAGAAGCAATACAAGCCGCACCTAAAGGTAAAGCCTGAGGAGATTTTTCTATTAATAAAGTCGTACAGATAATCTTCATTAAAATTAATCAAATGTAAATCTTAAGAATTCAGCAATAGATGAACTGCCAGAAGTTTTTCCAAGGAATTCAAAATAAACGGCATGCTTTCCAACAACGGCAGATGAAAGTGCAACGTCTGCTTCCTTGTCACCTTTGTTCATATTAAAACTTGCAATACATTTTCCTTTGTACCCATCAACTCTGACATTTACACAAATATCTTCAAGAGCATTAATCTGAACAGAAACAGTTTTTGGTGAAGTATTTCCAAACTGAAGATAACGGAAACCAGCAGTGAGTCCACTTGTAATACCAACAACAGGAGCAGTAACATCATCTGTCTGTTCATAAACAGCCTTGATGTAAGCACCGCCTGCCCCTCCATTTGCACCGCCGCTTGCTCCACCAAAAAGATGACAGGCATATCCTGCAGAAATCCACTTATAAGCATCAAGACCATTAACATGAGGTCCCTGAGATGTCATTTCTACTGGAACAGATTTTACTGGTTCTCCGTTTTCGTATGTAATATCACCAATAAAAATCTTTCCGTTTTTATCCATTGCAACATCAACAGGTTCAAGCATAGCCTGACGAGAAAATTCGTCTGTACCAGTCTGACGGTGATAGAAAATATACCACTGACCTTCTACCTGCATTATACTACCATGGTTATTTCCCCAGCGATAAGTCATTGTTCCCTGTTCTGGATTTTTTTCATCAAGATAGAGAATTTCTCCACCATTAAAACTGATGTCGCCTCCATCTTTGAATCCTTCCAGCGGATTATCACTTACCTTATAAGAAAGATAACCGTTACATCCTGCAGAAGTTCCTTGTTCTGCAACAGGAACATCATAACGTTTTGAATAAATATAAACGTATTTTCCCATTACCTTACGAGGAGAAGAGGCTTCAAAGAAATAATCTGTTCCTTCTGCACCATCAAGTTTATCTACAAAAATATTTTTACAGTGAGATAAAGGATCTGAGTGGAAAGTTCCTTCTTTGATTGTAGCCATATCATCATTTAATTCAGCACAATAACAGCGGCAGAATCCCCAGTAAGCATAAACGCGACCATCATCATCAACAAGAATTCCAGGATCAAATCCCAATTCAGTTTTTACAGGATTAGTAAAAGGACCAGCTGGATTTTTACTTGACGCTACCATTACAACAGAACCTTTTTGTTCAGCCGCATAAAGATAGAAAGTATCACCTTTCTGAACAACATCTGGAGCATAAAGAATACTGCCATCTGTTGCTTCATAACAAACACCGTGATAAGTCCAGTTAGTTAAATCATCAACAGGAGCCGACCATACAACCTGATCAGTTCCACAATACTGAGTTTTAAGCATATCGTGAGAACCATAAATGTAAACACGCTTTTCACCATTGTATTCAAAAACACGAGGTTCGCCGTCTGGAACATGTTCCCACAATGGCATATAAGGATTAGCACCTTTGATGTATTCTTTTACTTTTTTTGACATATACGTTTCTCCTGAAAACTAGAATTTAAATACGATTCCCACAATGGCTCCAACTACGAACCAGAGGAATGGATGGATTTTCTTAAGTTTCTTAAACTGCAAAAGTCCAAGAATCACAACTGCAAAAATTATGATGTGCCACAAAGGTTGAATCAAACCTGCAGAAAGATCAAATGCTGTAAAAAGTGTTACACGGCAGATTCCTAAAACAGAAACTGCAATTATAGCAGTAACTGCCGGGCGGATTGCAGAAAAAGCTGACTGAACAATCTTATTTGAATTGAATTTATTAAAGAAAGCCGCAATCAGACAAATGATGATTAAACTTGGTGTAACAAGTCCTAATGTTGCAACAACGCCACCCCAAATTCCAAGAGTCTGATATCCAACATAAGTTGCCATGTTAATTCCCAGAGGACCTGGTGTAGATTCACTTACGGCAATCATATTTGTAAGTTCTTCCATTGTGAACCAGTTGAATTTATCAGAAAGTTCCATCAAATATGGCAAAGTAGCAGGACCGCCGCCTACTGCAAAAAGTCCAATCTTAAAGAATTCCCAGAAAACAAGACCGGTAAGAACAAGACTACTCATTTTCAACAGCCTCCTTTTCTTTTTTAGACTTAATTGCATTAATAATAACACCTGTAGTAGCTGCCATTAATACAAGAATAATTGTTGGAAGCTTAGTTAGAATTGCAAGAACAAAGATTGCAATAGCGATAATCCATGCAATTATTGATTTCAGGCTTTTTTTACCAAGATTAATTACTGTATTCATAAGAAGGGCACAAACAACACCGCGAACACCCATCATTGCGTGAATAAAGATTTCATTATCCATAAAGAAACGAAGGAAGTTTGCAACAATTGTGATAATCAAAACTGAAGGAGAAATCATTCCTAAAGTTGCAAAAATACCACCTGGAACACCAGCTTTTTTAAAGCCAACAAAAGTTGCAGTATTTACAGCAATAATCCCAGGAGTACACTGACCGATTGCATAACAGTCGAGTAATTCTTCTTCGGAAATCCATTGGCGTTTACCAACAAGTTCATGCTCCAGCATAGGAAGCATTGTAAGTCCGCCACCAAAAGTCAGCCCTCCAATCTTAAAAAAGGACCAGTACAATTCAAAAAGCAATTTTATTTTCATACAACCTCATTTTACTGTTTTTTATTGCGAGGGGACAGAGGGAACAAAATTTCATAGGGGACAGACCCCTCTAATCCTACCCCAATCCTACCCCAATCCGAAGCTGCAGTGCAGCTTCAACCACTATAGCGGGGGGGAAGGGGCGGCAATGAGCCCCGGCATATCAGTATTTATATTCTTTGATTACATTTCCGTCGAAGTCTTTCCAGAGAAAAAGACCGTTTTCAAAAATCATGTAGCCGTGATGGCTGTTTTCTTTTGGAATGGAAGTCGATCCTGGATTCATATAAACGTAATCTTCATGTTCAACGCATTTTGGAACATGAGTGTGTCCGTGAAGTAAAATATCACCCTTCTGATGAGGAGGCACATTGCTTTCATTAAAAATATGCCCGTGAGTTGCAAAAATCACATTTTTGCCGTTTCCAAGATCAATCAGTGCGTAATCTGCCATCACAGGAAATTCCAGAACCATTTGATCAACTTCAGCCTCACAATTCCCACGAACACACATAAGCTGATTTTTACGTTCATTTAAAAGAGCAATCACACTTTTAGGATTATAATCTTTTGGCAAATCGTTTCTTGGCCCGTGATAAAGTAAATCTCCAAGCAAAAGCATTCTGTCTGCATTTTCTGAATCAAAAGAAGCCAGCAGCTGTTTACAATAAAATTCCGAACCATGAATATCAGAAGCAATTAACCATTTCATAAAATCCTCCAAATGATATGTTTTAACCTAAAATTTATCTGTTTTCTTCTATTATAATACGCCAAAAAGACGGGAAAGAAAAATAAATATAAACAAAGTAAATACAGAAATTAAAGAAGTCCAGACAACAAGCTGAGCGGCAAGTTGACCGTCGTTCTGCATTTCTTCTGCCATTATAGCAGATGCAACTGCCACAGGTGTAGCAAAAAGAGCAATCAAAGCGGCAAAAACAGCAGGTTCAAAATAAAGAATACCAAGCTTGTTCAAGACAACTGCAACGCCAATCCCTATTAAAGGAGCAATCACAGTTCTGCCCAAAGTTCCGGTAATCAGCTGTTTTTTAAAACCTTTAATCTTACTGAATTCAAATTGACCGCCAAGCACAATCAATGACAAAGGAGTAGCTGAGCGGGAAATATAAGAAAGCGTTGTTCCTACAAACTTAAAATCAGAAAAGATACGCTGTGGAAGATAATCTGCTACATAAAGTTTCAAAAGCAAAACTACAAATCCAGAGAAAACACCAATAATCAAAGGATTCTTCAGTATATTTTTTAACTGTGCTTTAATTGAACCAGATGCTTCACCGCCTTTAAACACGGTAAGCACAATTACGGCAACAATATTATAAATCGGGATTGTAACTACAGATAAGATTGCAGCGGCTGTAACTCCGGCACTTCCTCCAATCAGTTCTGCAAGAGGAACTCCAATAAGGGCAAAGTTTGATCTGAAAATACACTGCATCATTACGCCCTTCTGATTTGGATCTGGTGTGAATTTTGCAATAATAAATCCAATCACAATCAAAATAAAAATAATTACCAGAACGTAAAGAACAGCCATCCATGGAATACCACTTAAACTGTCAAGTTCCACAATATTACAGAAAAGTAAAACAGGAAGACATAATCTGAAAACCAGTTTGTTTCCTATTTTCAAAAACTCTTTTGTAAGAAACCCTTTCTGCTTCAAAAAATATCCGATTAAAATTATAAGGATAAGTGGCATTATGGCATTAACAGAAAAAATAAATATATCAAGCAGATTCATGAATTGTTCCTCTGAAAATACACCGCATCTGGCAGTAAAAAAAAATATAGAATTCAACAATAATTATATGTAAAAAATACATTACTGTAAAATAAATTATGTGTTATTATAATGCCAAGAGGTATTATTTATGGAAGAAACAATTGAACAGACATTACAGCCTGCATCAGAAACTTTTGGTTCCGCTATTTCGGAAGCAGGAGGTCAGATTGTAAAACAGACTTCAAGCTTGTTCACATGGATAAAAGGATATTTTACATGGGGGAATCTTTTTAAAGTTCTAGGAGCCCTCGTCGTTGTTCTTGCAGTATGGATTATTTATAAAATTATTCTCAGAGCATTAAAGAGAGTTCCGGAAGAAAAAGTTTCATTACAGCGCCAGCTTATTATTCAGAAACTTATTAAATACCTGCTTTACTTCCTTGTTGCAATGTATATTTTAGGACTTTTTGGAATTGAACTTTCGGCTATCTGGGGGGCTGCAGGAATTGCCGGAGTTGCAATCGGTTTTGCGGCACAAACTTCAGTAAGTAATATTATCAGCGGTATTTTTGTGATTACAGAAGGTGCCCTTAAAATTGGAGATACAATCATTGTTGATGGCGTTACAGGTATTATTGATTCAATCAATCTTCTTAGTATTAGAGTTCACACTTTTGATAACCAGATGGTACGTATTCCAAACTCAACTGTAATCAACAGTAATCTTATTAATAACTCTTACCATAAAATGCGCCGCCTTACAGTTTCTGTAGATGTTGCTTATGATACTGATCTTGAAATGGCACTTGAAACTTTGAAAAAGGTTCCTTCACTTTGTCCAACAGTTCTTGCTGATCCTGCACCTAATGCATGGTTCGACGGATTTGGAGACAGCGGAATTCATATGACTTTAGCAGTTTGGTTTGAGCCAGTTAATTTCATTGATACAAAAAATGCAGTTTACATTGGAATAAAAAAAGTTTTTGATGAAGCAAAAATTGAAATTCCATTTAATCAGATTGATGTTAACTTTGATGATGGTAAAACTCCTTTAGCAGCACCAAAAGCTACAACAAAAGTTACAACAAAATCAAAAACTAAAGCAGCAGCAAAATAGCAGGTTATTATGACAATTTTAGAAACAATAGTTCCTGTTTTCCTGATGATTGCATTGGGGAAACTTCTTAAAAAAATCAACATTCTTTCAGATAATGGCATTTCCTGTTTGAAGAGTCTTTCTACAAATGTATTTCTTCCGGTTCTTGCTTTTGATACTTTGATTCACGGAAATTTTACAAAGGATTCGCTTGTTCTGATTGCCCTTGAATTATTCATTCTTTTTACAGCATTTGGATTAGGATTTCTTTTTAAACGATTTTTCTCTCCAGAAATAAATGGCTATGTTCCTTATGCAATGCCAACTTACGAAGGCGGACTTTTTTGCTGGGCGTTAATTGCATTACTTGTTGGTCAGAAAAGTGACGCAATGTTCAGCATAGTTTCTATGGATATTTTCAGCGGCGTTTTCTGTTTTACAGTTATGGCAACCGGATTAAAAATGCTGGCAGGTCAGTCGATGACAAAACAGGAAATCACAAAATCAATTGTAACAAATCCACTGATTATTTCTGTAGTATTAGGATTCATTGGCGCAGCCTTCCATCTTGGAGATATTATTGATAATTCTTCAGCAGCCGGTCTTTATACAAAAGTAACAAATTTCTTCATCCAGCCACTTTCACCAATCATTTTGATTTGTATTGGTTCAGGACTTGTTTTTGATATGAGTGTTCTTGGAAAAGGATTGAAACTCGCTGTTTTCCGTTACATTCTGCAGATTGTGCTTTGTATTATCACACTTGCAATTATTTCTGCAACAATCGGGCTTTCTCCTGCATTAAAAGTAGCACTTTATGTTTACTTCTTTGCGCCAACATCATTTTTGCTTAGTATGTACGCAACAGACAAAAAAGCAATTGAGTTCACATCCGGATTCCTCAGTCTTCAGATTATTATCTCGCTGATAATCTTCTCAATTGTAAGTGTTTACGCACAACAGATTTTATAAATCTGATTAAGTATTTCTTCCAGATTATATTCCTTATCTATTTCAATGTAAGGAATATTCTGGTTGATGCATTCTTCTTTAAATTCTTTACTGCAATTAATCAATCTTTCTAAATCAAGCTGATCATCAAGGCGTTTCTCAATTACATTTGCATAATCGTACAAAGACTGAAAATTCTTTCTAAGGTAATTTTCGCTCATTACAATAAAAACACAACGGATTTCCTTAAGATAATCTTCTGAAAAACTGTCTTTCCATTCACCAGGAATATAGCAACCTTCTAGAATCATATTCTGATTATTTTCGATTGCAGTTTTTACCATTTCTGCCGCAAAAGGCCACAACCAGTAACGCATTTTATAATCATCATTTACAGTCAGCTCTGTTCGACCACTGCGAATGAATCCCATTTTAAGATGATCAAGACTTGTACAAGGATAGTGATATTTTTCTATAAGTTTCTGCGAAATAAGTGTTTTTCCTACATGAGAAGAGCCGCCAATCAGAATAACCATATTTTAATATTTTAACTCCTTCAAATACTTTTTCTGCTCATCAGTGATTCTAAAACTTTCACAGGCTTTCTGAATTGATTTATTGTGGGTCCATTTTTCAAGACTATGGGAAGTAAGAAAACTAACTGCGACATCCCACTGAAAAACAAGGGCATCGGCAAAGAGCCAGGCGATCATCATATTTACATAATATTCTTCACTTCGGATTTTTGCGGCCCATTCCAGATATTCGATGTTGAAATTTTCCTGGAGATAATATTTTTTCAGAAGAATCATTGCAACTCGTTTTGAGTATGGTTGTGGATTTTCAATCCATTTTTTTATGTAAGGAACAAGTTTTTCAGGATTTTTTTTAAATGGTTTTGAAGAAAGGCCGTCACTTATTGCCCAGTTATCAACATAAGGAATAAAAGCTTCAAGCAAAGAAATGCATTCATCAAAGTCAGTGGATTTTGATATAATCATCATATGAAGTGCGTTTTCTTCGTGCCACTTATGAGGAAGGGATTTGAGAAAAGTTTGAATCTCTACTTCCGGCAGAGTTTTCAGTTCTTTATAGATTTTTTTATATTCGGGCGAACGGATTCCAATAAATTTTTCCCGGGGTAAAGTTGGAATCAGCTTTGAAATAAAATCTCCATACTTTTCATCCTGATGTGAAAATAATATTTCTTCAATTCTGCCCATAATTCATTAATCCTTTTTTGCTCCTTTGTGATTCATAATTTTATATTCGCAAAGACACAAAATCAGACTGAACAAGCCCATCACAATAATTACGATTGGAACAAACTGATATCTTCCGCCAAAAGTAAAACCGTAGAAATCTTCCCACTTATGAAAGATAACTACCATAAAAAGATAAATTACTGCATAAACAAGTGTTGGTAAAACACCGCAGAGAGACTGCTTTTTGGAAATTGGATATTCTTTTTCAAGAATTGTTGTAGATATAATAGAAAGAACTGGTGTTGAAAAATGAAGTAAGAAAGCATTACCTGCAAAATACAAAAATACTGTTTCAAAATGTCCTGTTTTCAAGACACCCATTGGAGCAAGGAATAAAAGAACTGTCAAAAAAGTGACTGTTACTGAAATAGTTCCGGCGAATTTTAAAACCATTACCCACTGTGGAATCTCTGTTTTTTTGAACAGAAATATTGCACACAATAACGAAGCGACCGCAACAAGAATATTTGAATCTGTTGTGAAGAATTTAAAACAAGCAACGCCATGAGAACCAAAAGCATCTGCAGGTCCTAAAAAATAGCAAAGCAAAGCATAAGCAGTAGAAATAAACATTATCAGATTAATGATAATATCAGCGATTCGTTTTTTTGACATAATTACAATTCCTTTTATAAATCACGATTTTGTTTTATCTTCTACAAGCATCTGAACAAGCTTCCTGATATGGATTTCCATAATATCAAGACATGCTACAGGGCAATTCTGGCTGTTCAGCGCAAGTGGAAGTTCTGTACACCCAAGTATTATACCATCAATTCTCCAATTCTGCTTCATTTTTTTGATTTCTGAAATTAGTTTCTGGCGGGATTCCTCTTTTACAATACCATATTCCAGTTCTCCACCAATAATTTGATTTATGGTAATACGGTCAGCTTCTTCGGGAACAAAAACTTCTATTCCACAATCTGTAAATGGGTTTGTAAGGAAAGTATTCTCCATTGTAAAGATTGTGCCTAAAAGTCCCAGCCTTTTGTAGCCGCATTCGACTGCATATTCTGCTACGGTCTGAGGAATACTGATAAATGGTTTTGCGATTTTTGATTTAAGGCGATCGTAAACAAGGTGCATTGTTCCTGCGGTAAGGGCAATAATATCTGCGCCACCGTTCTGAAGATTCTGGGCTGCCTGTAACAAATAGGATTCCAGTTCGTCGTAACGTTTTTCGCTGACAAGATTCAGGGCTTTAAAAAGATTCACACTTTCAATTGCAATTTCAGGGAATTGTTTTCCACCAGTTGCTTCATTCACCTGCCGATTGATTTCTTTATAATAAACCAATGTGGATTCCGGCCCAGTTCCGCCGATCAGACCTAATTTTTTCATTAATGGAACTCCTATAATGTTTTTTTTGAGGGGACAGACCCCTATAGAATTTCTTCTTTAACTCCAGTCTCTCTCGCTGGGGCTCATTGCCGCCCCGGCACCCCTGCTATAGCGGTTGAAGCTGCACCGCAGCTTCGGATTAGAGTAGTTCTGATTCATTGCGGGTGATGTTTTTCATCCACTTATATTTTAGGAAATGACCAAAGAAGATTGGCATTTTAATGATTTCATCAAGAGTCATGACAAAATATACCCAGATTGCAGGAAGTTTGAAAACATAAGCAGCAATAGCCATCAACGGAATCGCTACACCCCACATCATTATCGTATCCATAATAAATCCGTATTTGGTGTCACCACCCCCACGGAAACATCCACAGATAAGACAAGTATTAACTCCTTCACCGATCATTCTATAAGTAGTCATAAACATCATAGAACCAAGAAATGAAATTGCCTGCGCTGTAAGTTTGCTTGAATAAAAATTCATAATAAATGGTCGTAGGACAACTATCACAATACAACCGGCTAATGAAACATAAACTGTAAGCCTGAGTAATTTTCCAGCATATTTTTTGGTTTCTTCAATTTGATTTGCACCTAATGCCTGCCCTATTACAATTGTTGTAGCATTTGCAAATCCACGCATAGCAATTGCACCAATATTAACAACCATCATCGCAACAGCGTTGGCAGCTACAATATCATCCCCCAGGTGTCCAAGAATGATTGTAAATACTGTAGTTGCAAGACTCCAGATTAGATCATTACCGATTGAAGGCAAACTGATTGTCAAAAAATCACGATTTAATATGCCAGCAGGTGCAAAGAAAGCTCTAATATTTATTCGGATTCCACTTTTGAAAGAAAAACAAATACAAAGCACTGCTTCTGTAATACGGGCTAAAACTGTTCCAAGAGCAACTCCAACAACACCAAGTTTAGGGAGACCAAAAAATCCAAAAATAAAACTTGCATTAAAAAAGATGTTTACAACAAGAGATACAACAGCCACTACTGATGGAAAAACAACTTTTCCAATACTACGCAAAGCACTCAGATAAACCTGTGAAATTGCCATAAAAATAAACGAAATGGAAACAATACGAAGATACTTGGCACCTATTTCAATAGTTTCTGGACTTGAAGAAAACAACTTCATGATTTGAGCTGGAAAAAAGAATGATCCCAATGTAAAAATAATTGAAGCTACCAATCCGTATCGTAAAGCAAGTCCTACAATTCGTTCAATTGTATTTTTATCGCCCTTTCCCCAATACTGAGCACACAAAACAGAAGTTCCTGTTGCCATTCCGAAGAATACACAAAATAACACAAAAGTATACTGATTTGCCAATGAAGTTGCAGCCATTGCAGACTGCCCAACATACCCAAGCATGAATGTATCAGCAGTATTTACAAGGGTACTAATGAGATTCTGAATCATAATCGGCAAAGCCAGTTTTAGTGTCCAGCTGTATAATTCTTTTGTATTTAAGCTTTTATCTAATTGAGTATCCATTTCTTCTCCAAATATTAGGGGTCTGTCCCCTATTGAATTTCTTTTTCAACTCTAGTCTCTCTCGCTGGGACTCATTGCCGCCCCATCACCCCTGCTATAGTGGTTGAAGCTGCAACGCAGCTTCGGATTAGAATAGGGGTCTGTCCCCTATTGAATTCTACAAATATCCTGCGAATTTCGTTATATATGTTTGTAATTATTTACTTCATCCCATTTTACTAAAAAACCGGCACCGTGGGAACAAAAAACACTTCCGGCTGGATTCTCAAGATCTGCATCAGGATTGTAACCGCGCTGATTAATAACTTCACTTTCATTATGGCATCGCTGAAAACCATCCAAAGCAAGACATAATGTTCCTTGACCCTTTGTATAAGCCCGAACTTCATTCATATAATTCTTCATAGTTGCAACCGGTACCTTTCCATGAAGAGTTGTGAATCCGCCTTTACTTTCTTCCAGAATACAGGTTCCATGCATTTTTTCCATATCAGACATAACGCGGCCTGTACAAACTTCCGGAACAACAATTTCATAACTATAAACAGGTTCCAGTAAAACGGATTTTGAATACATCAACCCATGACGGATTGCGCGATATGTTGACTGACGGAAATCTCCACCTTCTGTATGCTTTAAATGTGCTCGCCCAGCTACAACCTCAAGTTCCATATCAGTAATAGGACTTCCTGTAAGAACTCCGATATGCTGTTTTTCTTTTAGATGTGTCATAATCAGTCGCTGCCAGTTTGTATCAAGAACATCAACACTAAGTTTACTGATAAAACGAAGCCCGGACCCTAACGGTAAAGGGGAAAGTTTTATGTGAACTTCTGCATAATGACGAAGAGGCTCATAATGCCCTACCCCAATTACAGGTTCAAGGATTGTTTCTTTATATGCTATACGACCTTCCCCAAAATCAATGGAAAGATTGTAACGGTCTAAAAGCAATTGTTTTATAACTTCAGTCTGAACTTCCCCCATAAGCATTACACAGATTTCACTATTTTGTTCTGAATATTCAACTTTGATTTCAGGTAATTCCTCTTCCAGTTCACGGAGGATATGAAGCATTTTGGGAGTATCAATTTCAGAAGGATATATTACTGAATAAATAAGTGCCGGCTCGATTTTATAATTTCCATCCCCCTTTGCAGCACCGTAAGTCTTTCCTGCTGCAGATTCCTTCAATCCTGTAACAGTACAGACTTCTCCTGCAGAGATTTCTTTTGCCATCTCATATTTTTCGCCAGAATATACACGAACCTCATTAACCTTTTCTTCACCAAGAGTATCTTTTACTTTAAGAATTCCACCAGTCACTTTTAAATGAGTTAATCTGTTACCCTGTTTATCTTTTGAAATTTTATAGACAATACATCCAAAATCATTTCCTTCGTAATCAGGAACCTTGAAATAATCATTCAAAACCTTAAGTAGTTTATCTATTCCATCTAATTTTAGGGCAGAACCAAATATACATGGGAAAATTTTCCTGTCAGAGATTGCACTACATATTTCATTACTGGTAATTGATTCGCCGTTAAGATATTTTTCCATTAGAAAATCATCACAAGATGCTATTTCTTCATAAAAAGAGTCAGCATCAGCAGCTGTTTCATCTGTAAAATCTACAATTCCTTCTGAAAACCCATTTTTCAATCTGGCAAGCAAATCAGCGCGGTTTGTATCTGGCATATCCATTTTATTTACAAAAATGATTGTTGGAATTTTATGTGATGTTAACAAAGACCATAATGTTTTTGTATGAGACTGGATTCCATCAGATGCATTTATTAAAAGGATTGCAGCATCAAGGACAGAAAGCGTACGTTCCATTTCGGCACTAAAATCTACGTGTCCTGGAGTATCGATTAAAGTAATTTTATCATTAAGAACAGCCTGCTTTGAAAAAATTGTAATTCCACGTTCCCGTTCAATAGAATTGTTATCAAGAAATGCATTTTTAGAATCAACCCGTCCAAGATTTCGAATTGCTCCGGTTTTATAAAGAAGAGCTTCTGAGAGAGTAGTTTTTCCAGCATCAACATGGGCTAGAATTCCGGTAATCAGTTTTGCCATAATCAGTTCCTAAATCAGATTCAAAATCCTTTTCTATTCAATTTCTCGTGTCAGATCCTTTACCCATTTGTATTTTTTATAATGAATCAAAACCCATGGGATTTTTCCAACTTCATCAACACAGGTACAGGCATAAACTATCAGCACCGGCCAGTGAAAAACGAATGTTCCCAAAGCGGCAAGTGGGACTGCTAATCCCCACATCACAACTGCAAGGCTATACACATCAAACAAAGTATCTCCGCCAGCGGCAAAAATTCCATTTATTACAACAGAATTAATTGTACGACCAATCATATAAACAGACATAATCACCATCATTCCAAGTAACAGAGAATGGGCTCCATCTGAAAGTTTTATAAAGTGCATCACTATTGGTGTAAGAAGAAGCATAAGGAATGTTGATGCAAATCCTATTATTACCGAAAGCCACATGAGACGGTCCCCATATAATTTTCCTTTTTCAAGATTCCCTGCTCCAAGTTCATTACCTACAAGAATACCCCCACCATTTGAAATACCATTACAGAAACAACATACAAGATCACGTACTACTGATGCTATAGAATTCGATGCGGCTGAATCTGGACCAAGGTG
This sequence comes from Treponema sp., assembly GCA_024402665.1. GTDB lineage: Bacteria > Spirochaetota > Spirochaetia > Treponematales > Treponemataceae > Treponema_D. Next base: position 88,684 of record JAKSTI010000004.1, on the reverse strand, counting down.
CCCCATGAAGGCAGTGTAAGATGTAAAACCAACGCCCCAGAAAAGGCAGGCTCCAAGCAACGGCAAGAGACATTTTAAGAAATCCATAGAAAGTTGCTTGTTATAATAGAAGAAACGTTTAAAATCTGGAGCTATGAAATCTTTCCTAAACGAGTACGAAACAGACCATAAAAGTTCAACACCGCGGGCGATTAATGTTGCAATTGCTGCACCTTGAACACCCATTGCAGGAAGTCCAAAAAGTCCATATATGAAAACTGCATTTAAGATAATATTCAATATGACCGCACCTGAACTAATTATGGCAGATTGTTTTGCATGGTCACTTACTTTCATGATTGTGAGATAACATTGAGAAATGCCTGTTATAAGATAGGACCAACCAGCTATCTGTAAATATTTGATTCCTATTTCAATTAGTTCTGAATCACTGGCAAAAAGCAGCATTAAATATTTTGGGGCAAAAACACAGGCAGCCCAGAAAAGGACATCAAAAAAAACTGAGTACTTTAAACTCATGGTAAAAATATCTTTAAGGGTGCGAATATCTTTCTTTCCCCAATACTGTGCACCTAAAATTGAGGCGGCTGTAACAATGGCGGAAAGAATCATATTCTGAATAAACTGAATTTGTGTTGCCAAAGAAACTGCCGCCATAGAGTTTTGCTCTACACTTCCGAGCATAAGGGCATCTGCTGCAGCAACTGCCGCCAGCATTAAACTCTGCATAACGATTGGGAAAGTAAGTTTTGTGAGTTTCGTGTAAAAAATCTTGTCAGAAAAAAGTCCTAGTTTCATGAGTATTATAAAAATAAATTGAAATCGGAAAAAAATCTATAAGGATTCTCTATGGGAATGGGATAAATTATGAGGAATACCAATTTCATAGGGTGCATTTCATAGGGGACAGACCCCTACTTTTATGAATCTGAGGGGTCTGTCCCCTATATTTAACCGATATTTACCTATTTTTAGGTCAAATTTATACAAAAAACAAATAAAAATTTTAAATTGACATCTAGTAGATGTCAATTTATCGCATAATTGCCTTATTCTTAATGTACGATGTTCAAAATAAATTTTCATAATAGAAAAAATATTGTAGGTATTAATTTAAGAAAAATTCGAAAAGAGAAACGTCCAAAAATTTCACAGCGGGAATTTGCACAGAAATTGCAATTGGAAGGTTTGGATATTGATAAAAATCGGATTTCGAAGATAGAACTTGGTAAGAGTTATGTAACAGATATAGAACTCAAAATTATCTCAATAGTTCTTAATGTTAGTTTAGATAAATTATTAAACGTAGAATCTCAGGAATCAGTAAATTATGACGAAAGTCAAGAAAATTATACTGACCTTGAGATAGCTGACAAAAAAAAATAACTATTCCATTAAGTATTTATATACTAAGAAATTGATTAATACCTACTGCAACTAAATTCAGAGTCTCTTTCTTGAGGATGAGCAACCTCAAAGCCACAGTTTGCCTCCATATTGAGATCGCGTAATTCTTTTTTACCATCAATATAGAGTTGATAATCTATTCCTGTAGATTCAAAACCGCAACCTGTTGAATATTCATCGCCCAAAGACTCTGCTACAATTCGTGCTCTCTCTTCTTTTGTTGTATCTTTTATTAATATGCTTGCCATATAAACTCCACTGTAAAGTTATAATCAAAGATAAAAAATCAGAGGGGACAGACCCCTCGATAAATATTAATTATAGACTAAATCAAATGTAAAAGCAAAAAACTACATTTTTTTCTGAAAAAACTTCCTATTTTTTTAAAACAAAACAATATTATATATAGGGGAACAAAATGCCTAGAAAACCTAGAAAAGAATCATCAACTCAAATCTACCACGTGATTGTTCGCGGCAATAACAGACAACTGTTATTTCTTAACGATGAAGATAAATTGTTTTTCACAAACAGAATCTTCAAATATTCAGAGCAATTAAACATCAGTATTTATTCATACTGCATCATGGGGAATCACGTTCACATTCTCCTGGGACGAACTCCCAAAATCATCTTAAGTTTATTCGTTCAAAAGCTCGCTAACAGTTATGTTTTCTATTTTAACAGAAAATATGAGTGCTCTGGACATCTTTTTCAGGGACGTTTTAAGAGTGAACCGGTTGAATCTGATGAATACTTTAAAACTGTATTACGATATATTCTTCAGAACCCGCAAAAAGCTAATATCGATTCTTTTGTTAATTATAAATGGAATAGTTACTGCCAATTAGTGAATACTGATATTGCATCAAAAATTGATCGGACTTTTGTTTATGAACTTTTTGAGGGCATATCTCCTATGAAGAAATATCTCAAACTTAATGAAAAACATCACTGTATGGAATATGAAACAAGAATACTTCCAAGCGATGAAAAAGTCAGTCGAATATTATCTACTCTGCTGAAGATTGATAATATTCATATGATTAAGTCTCTCACACCTGACCAATTATCCAAAAAATTAATCGTCCTGCGGCATTCAAATTTTTCATTAGCACAGATTTCTCGTGTAACTGGTCTGTCAATAAAAATTCTAAAAGGTTATTAATTAACTATCTCTCTTTCAATTCTGTTTTATTTTCAATTTATATTTGTTTTTTTTAGTTTTTACAAAAAAATTTTTCTGTTTTTGTAGCTTTTTGAGGGGTCTGTCCCCCCACCACTGTCGTCCCCCACTCTCACACTTCTCTCTCATACACTCTCCCATAAAAAAAAGTCACCATGATTTTCATGATGACTTTTTTGAATCATAGTTTTTATACTACATCTTTATAATTTCGTATTCACGATTTCCAAGACCAAGTTTTTCTGCATGTTCCAATGTTTCCTTCCAACGAATATTTGGATTCGAATCCAGGAAATGATCATGATGATGATGCCAGTCAGGCTTTGAAAGATTATCTGAGAGTTGCGAGTTTGGCATTGGTTCAGAGCGAAGGCAAGCATCTGCACAAGCCTGATCTAATGCCACTGGGTCAAATGATGCAAACATTCCAACATCTGGTAAGATTGGAGCATCATTTTCACCATGGCAGTCACAGTTTGGTGAAATATCACAAACAATATTAATATGAAAACAAGGACGTCCTGCAACAACTGCTTTAGTATATTCAGCAATTTTGCAACCAAGAATTTCGTTTGCATTCCCATTAGGATTGTATATCGCATCAAAAGAACAAGCTCCCAAACAACGACCACATCCTTTACATTCATTCTGATTGATAATTGCCTTCCCTGTTTCAAAATGAATAGCATCTGATCCACATTCCTTTGCACACTTTTTACAACATTTACATAAATCACCATTTACAACAGGTTTTCCTGCATTATGTTGCTGCATTTTTCCGGCACGACTACCACACCCCATACCAAGATTTTTCAAAGCGCCGCCAAATCCTGTTGCTTCGTGACCTTTGAAGTGATTTAATGAAACCACAATATCAGCATCCATAACTGCACGGCCAATATATGCTTCTTTACAATATGTTGCACCTTCAACAGGAACAATTATATCATCAGTTCCTAAAAGGCCATCTGCAATAATTACATGACAGCCTGTGGTAATCTCATTAAAACCATTTTCCTGAGCACAACTTAAGTGTTCAAGTGCATTTTTACGAGATCCCGGATACAAAGTATTACAATCAGTTAAAAATGGTTTTCCGCCACAATCTTTAATTACGTCGGCAACTGCTTTTGCATAATTTGGACGCAAATAAGCTAGATTTCCAAGTTCTCCAAAGTGAATCTTAATTGCAACAAACTTATTATTCATATCAATATTTTTAATACCCGCAAGAGTAATAAGTTTTTTTAATTTTGCAGGCATTCCCATACCGCCTGAATGAGTTCTAAAATCGGTAAAATATACTTTTGATTTTTCCATGTAACTACTCCTATACCTTATAGTATAGACGGACTTGAATAATTTCTATACCTTAGATTTTTTTTGTTGTATAAAACTATTTTTATATAGACTAATCAAAACTTAGGGGTCTGTCCCCTCAAATATGTCCCCTCAAATATGTCCACAAAGAATTATAAACCTAGGGGTCTGTCCCCCCCCAAAAAAAAGAAGGGAGGATAAATTCAACCTAAAATTTACCCTCCCAAATATAAGGAAAAAAATCGCGCTTATTTTTTTTTAATACTGATCAATATCTAAAATTGTATTTAGCAAAACATTTGCACCTTTCCAGCACCATTCAACAGGTGAATATTCCAATTCACAATGACTGTGTCCGCCCCTACTTGGAACAAAAATCATTGTTGTAGGAATCACTTCACTAAGATACTGAGCGTCATGGCCTGCACCTGAATACATTTTGAAACTAGAATAACCAAGCTCATCACTAGCCTTTTTCACACTTGAAATAAACTTATCATTAAACTGAACAGTATCTCTTGCCCAGGCTTCTGTATAAGTCATTTCGCATCCAGCCCAAAGTTTTGGCATTGATTTTATAATTTCAACGCACTGCTTGATTACAGCAGGATCAGCATGACGAGCATCCAAAGTAAAACGTACTTCATCAGGAATAATTGTGTGGATATTTGGGTGACAGCTGATTTTACCAGTTGTATAAACAAGTTTACGATCAAGATTATCAAACTGCTGATGGAGGAATAATAAAGCCTCACTAGCAGCCAGTAATGCATCTTTTCTATATGGCATCGGGAAAGTTCCAGCATGATCTGCCTGACCACGGAATGTGAATTCATAATTAATCATTCCAACTACGCCTTCAACAATACCAATATCATACTTTCCTTCTTCAAGAACTGGGCCCTGTTCTATATGAAGTTCCACAAGACCGGTTGTTTTTGAAGGATTCATTCTGTTTTCCTCAGAACCTTCAAATCCAGATTCTTTTAGGGCTTGTCCAAATGTAAGGCCTGGGATATCTTTTGCTTCACTTTTGAACATTTGTTCTTTTGTAAACTTTTTACAGATAATTCCAGAACTCATCATAGCCGGTTCAAAGCGAGCACCTTCTTCATTTGTCCAGACAACGAGTTGTATTGGATGTTTATGAGGTATTTTATTAACAACGATAGTTTCAATCATCTCCATTGCTGTTAATACACCTAAAATCCCATCATAATTTCCACCTTGTCTTACAGAATCACAGTGACTGCCAGACATAATCACGCCGGCAGAGGGGTCTGTCCCCTCAAGTGTACAATAAATATTCCCAATATCATCTGTCTTAAAATCAAGTCCCAGCTTTGTCATGCGGGCTTTAATCTCATTTCTGGCACAAATTGCTTCTGGAGAAAGAGAAAATCTTGTAATTCCACCCTTTCCTGTATCACCAAATTTTGAGAAAGTAGTTATTTTATCTTCCATTCGGTTAATATCACAAGTAAACATTTTTCACCTCCAGAATCTATTTCAAATTGAAAGTATCAATAAAATCCTGACCGAATTTTATTTTCATCATTTCAATAATTACATCTGCACATTTATCACGTCCGATTCTTGCACTGTTCAGAGTCAAATCGTAATTAACCGGATTTGTCCAATAGTTTCCGCCAGAATAAAATTTGTAATAATCAGCACGATACTTATCTGTTCTAACAATCATTTTTGCAGCTTCTTTTTCAGAAACTCCAGTTTTAGCCATAATAGAATCAAGACAAGCTCTGCGTGGAGCTTCAATATAGAAGCTTCCAACATTATCAAATTCCTTCAAAACATGATCCGCACATTTACCAATGATTACACAGCTCACATTTTTTGCCAGCTGTTTCATAATCTCTGACTGAATGCAGAAAAGATTTATATCACTTTCAAAATGTTTACTCTGAGGAACAACTTCTTTTGGGAAGGCAAATTTTGAAAGTGTATTTTTTACGTAATTTCCTTTAAGTTTTTCATCTACCTGAAGGAACATTTCTTCGCTAAGACCACTATAATCAGAGGCCATTTCAAGAATCTGTTTTTCGTAAACTGGTACTCCAAGTTTATCTGCAATTTTCTGAGCAATTTCTTTTCCGCCCGAACCAAAACCTCGGGCAATTGTAATTACATAATTTTTTGCCATAATAAATCTCCTGAACTCCGAATTTGATTAAACTGAAATGTACTTTGCAGAAATTTCATCTGTAAGTTCATCAATTTTTCCAGTCTTTACAACTGCCCCTTTCTGGATAATCATAAATCTGTCTCCAATTCTTCGGGCAAAATGTAAATTCTGTTCAACAATAATCAGTGGAATTTTTTTACTCTGCTGATATCTGTTCAAAATATCTGCAATTTCCATTACGATATTTGGCTGGATTCCTTCTGTTGGTTCATCAAGAATCAAAACTTTAGGATCACTCATTAATGCTCTTGCAATTGCCAACTGCTGTTGCTGTCCTCCAGAAAGAACACCTCCCTTTCTGCGCAAATGTGGAGTAAGATCTGGAAGATATGTAAGAACTTCTTCCATTTTTTCTTCAAATTTCACATTTTTATGAGCGATACAACCAAGCTGCAGATTTTCCCGAACTGTAAGCATCGGAATGATTTCACGTCCCTGTGGAACATATGCAATTCCGCAAAGTGAACGTTCATGCGCTTTAGTTTTTGTGATATCTTTTCCATCAAAGCTGATTGAACCTGAGTCCATTGGTAATAGTCCAATAATACTTTTCATAAAAGTTGTTTTTCCAACACCGTTTCTTCCAAGTACAAGGAATTTTTCATCGCCCTGAAGGCTCATAGAGATTCCGTTTATTACACGACTTTTTCCGTAACTAACACATGCATCTTTAATTTCCAGCATCACTTTGCCCCCATTTTTTCAACAAGCTGCTTCTTCATATCCTTAACAATCTTCTGTTCAACAGTAGGTTCTGCATTTTCATCAGCATCATTTTTAAGGTATACACGAATAACTTCAGGATTTGATGTAATTTCTTCGTAACTTCCTTCTGCAAGAATTTCTCCGTGATTCAATACAGTTACTTTCTTTGCAATCTGTTTTACAAAGTCAATATCGTGTTCAATTACAAGAATTGTTTTTCCCTTCATAACTGTCTTAATCATTTCACCAGTTTTGTAAGTTTCATCAGCAGTCATACCAGAAGTTGGTTCATCAAGAAGGATTACTTTTGGATCCTGTGCAAGAACCATTCCCATTTCAAGCCACTGACGCTGACCATGTGAAAGTGAAGCAGAAATCATATCCCGATATTCATAAAGATTAATCTGTTTTAAGATATCATTAATCTTTTCAATAACTTCTGGAGTTCTGCGATATGTAAAAGTCTTAATCAGCGAACTGTATCCACGTAAAGCAACTTCTACATTTTCAAATACTGTCATGTTTGCAAAAATATTTGGTCCCTGAAACTTTCGTCCAATTTTATAAATTTCTGCAATTTTATATGGAGCAACATTTGTAATCTTATGACCATCAAGATAGATTTCGCCTTCTGTAGGACGAGTCTTTCCTGTAATCATATCCATAATTGTAGTTTTTCCAGCACCATTTGGGCCAATCAAAACTCGAAGCTCACCTTCATCAATAGAAAGAGAAACATTATTTACAGCTCTAAATCCGCTGAAAACAACTGATATATTTTTTAGTTCAAGATATGCCATTTTCATTCCTCCTTCTAAGCCTTCTGTTCTGGCTGCTCTGTTTTCTGAGCCATCACTTTTGAAATACGCTTGTTATACTGAATGTCCTGCAAAGTTCCAATAATTCCTTTTGGAAGGAAGTAAACAATTACAATAAGAACTACACCAAGTACAAGCTGCCACATATTTCCAAAGCTTTCAGAAAGTTTTGTCTGTAAGAAACTTACCAATAATGCACCGGCCATAGCACCTGTCAGATTTCCACGTCCACCTACTGCAAGCCATACAAGGATTGTTGTAGAGAAACTTACACCGGCTGCTTCAATTGACATAAATGAAGTCATTGGAAGATAAAGCATTCCAGAGAAACCTGCAAAGAAAGCTGCAATTGTAAAAATTGCAATTTTGAATACAGCTGGATTATATCCAAGGAACTGAACGCGGGCTTCATTATCGCGAACAGATTTTATTACGCTGCCAAATCTTGCCTTAACTAAAAGACGGCAAAGAACATAAACAAGAATAAGTGCTGCAAATCCAATATAGTACCAGCCCGTAATATTGATTGCTTTTCCAAAGAAGGTAATCTTATCAAGACCATAATCAATACCGTTGATACCAGAAGAACCACCTGTATACATCTGCTTTGAAGCAAGTAAAAGTTCAAACAAAGCAACAAGAGCAAGTGTAATCAAATTGTAGAAAACCCCTTTAATCTTGCTGTAGAAAATAAATAAACCAAGGAGAAAAGCTACAATAGAAGGAACTAAAAGGCCCAATACAAAAGCAAGTGGAATACTCTTTAATGGAGTAAAAAGCAATGGCAACTTAGTTAAACCTGCCATTTCCATAAATGCTGGAAGACCATTCTGACTTGCAAGTGAAATACCAAATACATAACCGCCAAGACCAAAGAACAAAGCAAAACCAAGGTTCATAAGTCCGCAATATCCCCAGAGAATATCCAGAGCTAATGCAAAGATCATATACACAATATACTTTCCAAAAACCAGCTGATTATATATAGAAGAAAACATTGGAATAAAGAAAAGCAGAGCGAACATTCCGTATGCAATCCACTTTTCAACTGATGTGGACTTAACTGTCTTTAATGAATTAGATGTAAAATCCTTAAAACCGTTCATTCTAACCTCCCTATCTCTTTTCCTTTGAAGCAAACAAACCATTTGGTCTGAAGCGGATAACTACGATGATTACAACAAAGATCAAAAGTTTTGAAATAATCTGACTCATATAACCAGACATAATTGTGATTGATTCGTTGATAACAAAAGAACTTGCAAAAGCACCAATAATTGAGTTCAAGCCACCAAGAATTACAACAAGGAAGCCGTCTACGTTGAAAGAAGGGCCCATTCCTGGGAATACGCTCTTTATTGGAGCAATCAACGCACCTGACAAACCTGCAAGTGCTGCACCATATCCGAAAGTAAATAAATTGATTTTTGAAACATTTACACCAAGACACTGTGTCATGCTGCTGTTCTGAGTAATGGCTCTAAGCTGCATACCAAATGTAGTTTTATAGAAGAGAATAAGTGTAAATGCTAAAACAAAAATTGCCATTCCAATAAGAACAAGATTATAGTAAGGAATAGATACATCACCCATAATCAACTGTCCCTGAACAGGAACATCAAGTGTCTTATTTTCAGGACCAAATATCATTCTGACTATCTGCTGAATAATATATTCAAGCGCAAAAGTTACAAGCAATGTTTCTGCAACTTTTCCGTACAATTTCTTAATTAAAAGATGTTCAATTATCATTCCAATCATACCAGTGAGGACTGCGGCAAAAATAACTGCAATCCAGAATGGCATATGGAAAGTACCTACGGCAACACAGGCTGTATAAGCGCCAATCATAATAAATTCACCGTGGGCATTGTTTACTACATCCATCATTCCAAAGATGATTACTAAGCCGATGGTTGTCAAAAAAAGAACCGATGAATTACTGATTCCATTTAGTAACTGTTGTAAAAATAGACTCATAAAAATCCTTATATTTAGCATAAAACTTTGCAAAGGCCCAAAACCTCTGCAAAGTTCTTAATTAATTTTTAGTATGTTTGTTTTTCTTAGTTAGGAATTGGAGCTACAAGACCATCACTTGAAGCAAGAATCTTATAAGTAAGATCTTCCTGAACCTGTCCAATATAAGTGTTCAACCAGCAGTGATGATTTTCTGCATCCATTTTGATACGTCCAGCTGGTGTATCAATTTCAAGACCACTTGCTGCGGCAATAATATCTTCTGTTGAAAGTGACTTTGCATTTTCAATTGCTTTTGCAAGAAGATAAACACCGTGGTAAGCACCTTCTGCAGAGTTTGTTACTGTTGTTGTAGTACCAAACAAGTCCTGATATTTTTTAACAAATTCCTTGCTTTCTGGTGTATCAACTGAGTTGAAGTAACCAAATGAAGCATAATGTCCAATAGCAGCAGAACCGATTGATTTAATTGTTCCTTCGTGAGCTGCAATTGCACAGATAGGAGTTGTTTTTGGATCCATACCATACTGAACATAGTCTTTATAGAATGGAACAACTGAGTTACCGGCAACACCACTGAATACACAGTCTGCACCAGAAGCTTTAATTCTGTTGATTACAGAAGAAAAGTCTGTTTCATTTGTAGGTGTGTATTCTTCACCAACAATTTCACCACCGAACTTAGCCATATATTCCTTTGCAAAAGCAATAGATTTTCTTGGGAATTCATAGTCAGAACCAATGATGTAAATCTTTTTACCAAGGTTTTCAATCATCCAAGGAATGAAAGAAGCAACCTGCTGGTTTGGAACTGTGTTTGTATACAAAAGATTCTTTGATGGTTTTTCTCCTTCATAGAATGTGTTGTAAACCAAAAGTCCATTGTATTTTTCGATTGTTGGAATAACAGCAAGTCTTGTGTTAGATGCGTTTGTACCAACAATAGCAACAACCTGATCTTTCAAAATCATCTGCTGTGCTTTTTCTGCAGCCATTGCAGGATCTGAACCATAATCTACATACAAAGGTTCAATTAATTTTCCTTTAATACCACCAGCGGCATTAATTTCATCTACAGCCATTTTTGCAGCATTCTGCATAGGTGTTTCTGAAATTGAAAAGTTACCTGTTGTAGAATACAAAATACCAATTTTGATTTTGTCTGATGAAGAAGATTTTCCTCCACAGCTGCTTAAACCAAAAAAGAGTGCCATACTTACTGCAACTGTTGCAGCAATTCTAATTAATCTGTTCATTTATGAACCTCCAAAATTAATGTCTTATATCCTTCAAACTGTATATATCCAGTCTTCTTGATTTCAAAATCTTATACTGGGATCTGAATTTTTCTGTCTCAGCCAGATCCAGTTCCTGATACAAAATGCCAGGTTTTTCATCCAGTTCAGAAAGAACTTTTCCAAATGGATCTACAACGATTGAATGACCATATGCTACATATGAAGCATCCACATCTCTGGCAGGTGCACATCCAGCCATGTAAAACTGATTATCACAGGCTCTTGTACGGAACATAATTTCCCACCAGTTAGGTCCGCTTGTCATATTAAAGGCAGCTGGAACAATAACTAGTTTTGCTCCATCCTCACACATCAATCTGCTGAGTTCTGGAAAACGGATATCAAAACAAATCATCAATCCCATTGTTCCAAACTCTGTTTCAAAAGTTGTAACGCTGTCTCCTGCAGTTAATGTTTCACTTTCATGAAAAAAAGCTCCTCCAGGAATATCGCAATCAAACAGATGCATTTTTCTGTGCTTTCCAATCTGATTTCCCTGTCTGTCAAAAGCATATGCGGTGTTATAAATCTTTCCATCGCTTACTTCTGGCATTGAACCTGCAACCAGATAAACACCATTTTCACTTGCAGCCTTACTCAGTGCCTGCCAGTTACGATCTCCATCTCTTTGTGCATAAACAGGAAAATTTGAAGTCTTATATGGACAACTGAACATTTCTGGAAGAACTACAAAATCTGCACCATTGTCAGCGGCTTCTTTAATCTGCTGCACTGCAATTGCAATATTTTCATCGTTTTCCACAGTTCCCTTCATTTGAATCAATGCTAACTTCATAAAAACTCCAAAAAAAAAGGCGCAGAACTAACAAAATAGTTCTGCGCCTTTGCATCTCTTTTATGACAATAATCTAACATACGAACAAAAAATCTAATAGTTTTATTTAACCAAATATAAAATTATTTTTGGTTCATTTTGCATAAAAAATCGCCAATATAAAAAGCAGTTTGCAGCAAATATCGTACAGAACCACTCTGTAAATCTAATCCAAGAACTTCAGACAGCTTATGGATTCGATAGTTGATTGTGTTTCTATGTGTAAAATTTTCATCAGCAGTTTTCTGGATTTTACCGCTTGATTCAATATACAGTTTTAATGTTTCAAGATAGTTTTCCCTTTTCTGCTCACTGTAATCATTAAGACGACCAAGCACATCATCATACATTTTCTGAAGAACTGCTACATTTTTGATTTCTGCAAAAATCTTATAAATTCCCAGAGAATCATAAGTTTTCAAAGAGTCTCCTTCATCACAGAAATTCAAAGCAACTTCCGCATGTTCATATTCATAAGACAAATCTTTGATTGAATGGCAGATTCCAGAAAGAGAGACTTTTGAATTAGTAAAATATCTGTCTGTTTTAGTTAGCTGAACAATCTTTTCCCCAAGCCTTGTTCCATCAGAATGAAGAATATAAACAACTTTTTTATCACAAAAAAAGCAGCAGAAATCATTTGTGCTAAAACCAGTTTTCGGATTAAAAGAATAATCTACATAACGCTTTAATTCATCTTCATCTTCAAATTCTTTTTTAGGAAATTCCATCATAACAATTGAATATTCACTGGCTCCTGCAAAAGGAGTGTTATCAAGATTAATGTCAGAAAAGTTTTTGTGATGGAAAATTGCATCGTAGAAACTCTGTTCAATAGAAAGACGTTTTTGGGAATCTACAACAATTCTGTTTCCAACACTTTGCATTACATCAATAGTATGGATTTCCCATGGAATTGTAAAAAGAGGAAAATTCAATCTGTCACAAAGGGAAATTATTGACTGGGGAATTGTTTCTATATATTTGCCAACATTTACAATAAGACCAGAGGCATTTCTGTTTACAAATTCGTTTATCAATTGTTCCAGAAATGAGGCAATATAATCTTTTTCATCTTTACCCGTATTAATTTTATGACGTTCAACGTTCAATCCTGTTGTGATTGCCAGTTCTCCACCACGGATAAATTCTATAGTTTCAGGTTCTTCAGTATAGTAAACCCAGCTTACAATTTTATTTAACCCTTCTCTGCCTGCTACAAGTTTAAGCCTGTAAATATTCAGAGTGTTGTTATATAAATTCTGAACTGTTATTGCCATATTTTACCTCCTGAGCAAAAAAAAAGACGCAGAAGAAACCTTCTGCGTCTTTGCAAAATACTATTACATTATGACTAATTTTTCATGTTATAACAAGTAGAATTTATAAGATTTTGTTATCTTTTGCACAAAATTTCGTAAATCTGAATTTCATCAGCCTTTGTAACTTCTTTTCTTGTGTTTCCAGGACTGCCAGAAGCAATTGCATCAGATGCCATTTTTTCTTCAACAGCCTTGAACTTAGCAATATCAATTCCGTATTCTTTTAAAGTTGGAATTTTTAATTCCTTTGTAAGATTTTCCAAAGCAACAAGGAATTTTTCTGCCGCAGCTCTATCATCATCTTCATTTTTGGCAGCGCCAATTTCCTTTGCAAGAATTGCAAACCGATCCAAAGCGCCATCTAATGCAAAACGTAAACATTCTACAATAAGCATTGCATTAGAAATACCATGAGGAACATGAAATAATGCTCCAATAGGACGGCTCATTCCGTGAACCAAAGTTACGCTGGAATTATTAATACAAACTCCTGCTTCATAAGCTGCAATTGCCATATTACTTCTGGCTTCTTTATCATTACCATCAGCTGCTGCCTTAGGAAGATATTTGAAAATCTTTTTAATTGCATCAAGACAGTAAATATCTGTTAATGGATTAGCCTTTTTTGAAGTATAAGCTTCAACTGCATGGGTTAATGCATCCATACCTGTTGCAACAGTAATTCCAACTGGTGAAGAGATTGTGTAATTGAAATCAACAATTGCAAGCTCAGGTAGAAGTGCATCGCCCTTAAGCAAAAGTTTTGCATCAGTTTTTGTATCTGTATATACAAAGAACTTAGTTGCTTCTGACCCTGTTCCGGCAGTAGTTGGAATTAAGACCAAAGGAGGAAAAACGCCTTTAATTTCCTTTCCTGCATAGTCAATCAGATTTCCAGGAAGAACAGACATTGCACCAATTGCTTTTGCAGTATCTAAAGGAGTCCCACCTCCAAGCCCAATGATAAAATCACAATGCTGATCTTTATAAATTTTCAGACCAGCATTTATCATTAAATCATCAGGTTCTCCTGGTAAATCATTAAAAATAACAGAATCTATTTTTAAACTGACAAGAAAATCCTGCAGTTTTTGTACGAGCCCGCTTTTAGTAATTATTTTTCCAGTAACAATCAGTGCTTTTTTTCCCATTTCGGAAATGTATGCAGCAGACTGTTCCAATGCACCTTCTCCAATAACAGTTCTTGGAGCGCTAGTAAAATTAAAAGTCATATTCATCCTCGAAAATAACTTTTCTTAGTCAGCACTACCTTTAATCGGATTCACTTTCGCAATAATATCAATTACGCTGATTTTCACAATTGCACAACGGCTTAAAGCAGCTTTATTCCAGGAAAACTCCGAAGCTTCTTTATAACGGGAAAGGATTTTTTCCTGCATAACAGCTTCTTTATCTTCATCCTTTATAAACTCAATGTTTGCTGTACCCATAACAGATTCGTAACGCATTGTAATATCGTGACAATCGTACAGATAGTCCATTTTCAAAGGATTATCCAGTTCAAATGAGCACTTCATATTTTTCTGAAGCAACTCATACTTTCTTCCAGCCATTGCTCCATGTATATAAAAATCTATGTGATTTCCCTGCACTTCATAAGAAAAGTTCAAAGGTACAATATACGGAAAATCCCCATCTGCAAGCCCTATTCTAATAACTTCACACTTATTGATTATTTCAACAATTTTATTGAAGTCGGTAACTTCCCTGTCTTTTCTGCGCATATTGCACCTCGCATTAATTAAATAAATTTCTCATCTACTATTGTAAGAACTTCATCAAGTTTTGCAAGTTCTTCATCCAACTGTGCTTCTGTAATAATAAGTGGAGGAGCCACTACAATTACGTTTTCATGAGTATATGTGAAGAAGCCGCGAGCCTTAAGTTCTTTAGTGATTGTACCCATAATTCCTTTTGGATCCTGCCCCCAAGGTACTAATGGTTCACGAGTTTCTCTGTCTTTTACAAGTTCAACTCCAGAGAACAAACCGATGTAGCGTACATCACCAACTGACTTATGTTTTTTCTTGATATCTTCAAGCAATTCTCCAAGATGTTTTCCAACTTTCTGAACATGAGCTTCAATATCATTTTTCAAGTAGAATTCCTGACAAGCAACCCCTGCAGCACAAGCCAATGGATGACCAGAATATGTTAAACCACAGCTCAAATATTTATCATCAAAAAAGTGAGCAATTTCATTTTTAACAATTGCACCGCCAAGAGGAATATAACCAGAGTTAACCCCTTTTGCAAAAGTAATCATATCTGGAGTTACGTCAAAGTTCATATAAGCGAACATTTTTCCAGTTCTATACCAGCCAGCCATAACTTCATCACAAATCATTACGATTCCAAATTCATCACAAATCTTTCTAACCCCTTTAAGGTAGTTCTTTGGATACATGATGATTCCGTTTGAACCGATTACTGTTTCAAGGATGATTGCGGCAATTCTGTCACCACCTTCAAAAATAACCTGTTCACGGAGTTTTTCTACATAGTATTCACATTCTTCATCTTCATTTGCAAACTTAATTTTTTCCTGATAAGAATATGGTCCGCGGAAGTGAATGAATCCAGGAATAGCAGGTTCAAGCGCAAAGTGACGAGGTTCACCAGTAAGGTTACCTGCTCCAAAAGTTGAACCGTGATATGAACGATACTGACTCATTACCTTAAAACGACCTGTATACATTCTGGCCATTTTGATTGCATTTTCGTTAGCATCAGCACCACCGTTTGTAAAGAAGATTTTTCCAAAACAATCTGGAAGTCTGTCTATAATTGATTTTGCAAGAAGAGCGCGAGGTTCAGCACCCCAGGAACCCTGAACATAAGCATATTTATCAAGCTGAGCTTTAATAGCTTCAGTCATCTCTTTATTTCCATAACCGGCATTAACGTTTACCTGTTCTGATGACATATCTGCATAACGTTTACCGTCAGTATCGTAAATATAAATTCCTTCAGCATGGTCAACAACAGTTGGATTAAGTCCGCCCTGTCTGCTCCATCCTAATAAAACATTTTCAGTCTGCATCTGCGCAATTTCTTTTGAATCCATTTTTCTGCCTCCACATAATTAAATAAATGAATTATGCCTATGTTTTACCAAGGAGAATAAACTTAAACAATTAAAAAACCCAAATTATCGTCTCTTTAAATAAAAAAAATAATCTCCTTTGTGCGTATCATTCGTTTTTCAATACTTTTTTGTTCATTTTGCACAAATACCCAATTATTCGTCCCCTATGATTTTTTTTCTTCTAACTCCAATGCCTCTTGCCGGGACCCTTCACCGCAGCTTCGGATTTGAGTAGGGGTCTGTCCCCTATAGAATTCAACCGGGAAAAGAAAGAAAATTTTATAATAAAAATTCGCGGATGGGAATAAATGAAGGGATCAACCTTTTCCAGTTTTAATTTCGAAAATACGGGAAGGAAGACAGCGACTATCAAAAACACTCGCAGGACGGAAAGATAGTTTCCTTGCCGTTCTGCGCGTGTAGCGACGCTAGCTAGCGGTTTTGATAGTCGCTGGCTGACTGGTAGTATTTTCACATCAAAAATTTAATCCTGATTCCCTCATTTATTCCCAAAAGCACAATTTAAATTGATTCCCATTTTCTTTATTTTTCCCCGAAGTTACTATTGACAGTAACAACATTAAATGTTACTATAAATAGTAACCGTTACTACTAATAGTAACATTTAATCTTCATACAAACCAATCGGAGTTATATATGGAAAAAAGAACTGATGCCCTTTACACTAGCCTTTCCAGCGAACGCTACACCCCATATTCTTTAGCAAGAAAAATCGGTGCAAAAGCAATTCTGGAATCTGCAAGCTTTGCAAAAGGCCGTGAACGATATTCTATTTTGATGATTGAAGAAGCATTCAAGGTAGTTCAGGATGAAGATGGAGTTGCATTCCTTGTAAATGGTAACCGCATTCCTTTTGATACAACAAATGTAGACAGCCGCGATGCTCTTGGTCGCAAAAAAGAAGCTGATATTCTTGATGCAATTTTATATGTTGCAGAAGAGAACAAAACACCTGCTACTGGTTCAAACGCAGAAATCCCAATCCCTGCATCAGGACTTGGATACCTCAGTTATGAATTTGCTGCCCGCTGTGATAACATCAAATTTTTTGAACAGAAAGACGAATTAAAAATCCCAGAAAGTTTCTTTATTGCAGGACATATTTACATCGTTTTTGACCATTATACAGAAACTATGCATATCTTTGGATTAAACTACAATGAACATCAGATTGATTTACAGGCCGCAATTGATCGTCTTATTAAACGCATGAACGACATGGACTTCTCTTATGTTGAAGAACCACCTACTCATTTTGAATATAAGATGATTACAGACCTTGAACAGTCTAAAAAAGAATATATTGAAAAAGTAGAAGCCCTTAAAAAACACATTATTGCTGGTGATATTATTCAGGCTGTTCCTAGCCGCCGTGTTCAGATTGAATGTGAAGCTTCTGCCATGACAGTTTATGGAAAACTTCGCAAAGTAAACCCAAGTCCATATTTGTTCTATATTGATTTTGGTGATTTCCAGCTTACAGGTGCAAGTCCAGAAAGTTTAGTTCGTGTTCGTAATGGAAAAGCAAGCATTCATCCAATTGCAGGAACTATCCACCGTGGTAAAACTGATGCAGAAGATGAAGAACTTAAAAAAGAACTTATTTCAAATCCTAAAGAAAGAGCAGAACACCTTATGCTTGTTGATCTTGCCCGCAATGATTTAGGTCGTGTTTGTAAAGAAGGCAGCGTAACAGTTCCTCAGTTTATGGAATGTGAACTTTACAGCCATGTAATTCACATTGTTTCAAATACAGAAGGTTTTGTTCGTGAAGGAGTAAAACCAATTCAGGTGTTGCGTGCTTCTTTCCCAGCAGGAACAGTTTCAGGAGCTCCAAAAATCAGTGCTATGCAGATTTTAAGTGGTCTTGAAGGAACAAAACGTCGTTTCTATGCAGGTGCCGTAGGTTATGTTCAGTGTAATGGCGATCTGGATTTCTGTATCACAATCCGCAGTACATTGAAACAGGGAAATGTATATTCATTACAGGCTGGTGGTGGTATCGTTTACGATTCAAATCCAGAACGAGAATTTACAGAAACATGCGAAAAATTAGGCGCATTAATTGATACTTTGACTAAATAATGTGTAAGGCCAGAAGGCTTTCCCCTAAGGAGATTTTATGATTTTATTTATTGATAATTATGATAGTTTTACATTCAACGTAGTTCAGGCTTTTCAGGTTGCAACTACAGAAGAAATAAAAGTAGTTCGTAATGATGAATACAAAGTTCCTGAACTTGCAGCTATGAATCCAAGATATCTTGTTGTTTCTCCAGGTCCAGGTAATCCAAGTCAGGCAGGAGTTAGTATTGATGCCATCCGCTATTTTGCAGGAAAAATCCCTATTCTTGGAGTTTGTCTTGGACATCAGTCTATTGGTGAAGCTTTTGGTGCTAAAATCGTTGGTGCTAAGTTCATCAAACACGGTATTGTAGAAGATATCGACTTAGATGGCCGTGGTCTTTTCAGAATGATTGGAAAATCTTGCAAATATACACGCTATCATTCTCTTGTAATTGACGAATCAACTCTTTCTCCAGATTTTGAAGTAACAGCTCGTGCAAAAGACGGTGATATTATGGGTATTCGTCACAAAACATTGCCTATTGAAGGAATTCAGTTCCACCCAGAATCAATTGCCAGCGAACAGTGTCAGTTATTGATTAAAGGTTTCTTGAACTATCATCGCGACAATTTACCAGCTCCAGAATACTTGAATCAGCTTCTGGCAGGAAAAGATTTGTCTGAAGATCAGGCAGAAGGATTTATGGAAATTGTAGCAGAAGGAACTATGGATGAACGCATCATGGCTGCAATCCTTGTTGCTTTAAGTGCAAAAGGACCAGTTGCTGCAGAAATGACAGGATGTGCAAAAGCTCTCTTAAAAGTAAAAACTCCATTCTCTTGTAAAACAAAAGGTCTTGCAGAAATTGTAGGTACTGGTGGTGACGGAAAAGGAAGTTTTAACATCTCTTCTTTATCTGCAATTATTGCTGCAAGTTGTGGCCAGCCTGTTGCTAAACACGGAAACCGCGCAGTTTCTTCAAAATCTGGTGCTGCAGACTTCTATGAAAATCTTGGTATTAATATTATGGCTAAACCAGAACAGACTGCTAAACTTGTTGATGAAACAGGCTTTGGATTTTTAATGGCTCCTGTATATCATGCTGCTATGCGTTTTGCTGCTCCTGTTCGTAAAACTCTTGGAATTAAAACTATCTTCAATATTATGGGTCCTCTTTTGAATCCGGCTGGAGCTGAATATGAAGTTCTTGGCGTTTATTCTAAATCCCTTATGAACGATTATGCTCATGCCGCAAAAGCCCTTGGTGCAAAACGTGTTATGGTAATTTGTTCAGATGATGGTTATGATGAAATCTCACCTTGCGCAATTACACATGCTTATTTAATAGATGAAAAAGGCAAAGAAACTCAGTTCATTATTGATCCTGCAAAATTCGGTATTACCGATGCAGATGAAAATGAACTTATGGGTGGAAACGGTGCAGAAAATGCCGCTCTTGGTATGGAAGTTTTGAATGGCGGTGGTCGTAAAACTATCCGTTATGCAGTAGGATTAAATGCCGGAGCACTTTTGTATCTTTCTGGAAAAACACGTACTCTTAAAGAAGGATATGATTTAGCTTTATCTGCTTTGGATAATGGAAAAGCATTATCTAAATTAAAGCAGATTCAGGATATTAGTAAGAGTTTTAATTAATTATGGCAGAAAGAAATATTTTAGATGAAATTGTAAATCGCCGCAAAAATGATATTGATCAGCTTGGTTGGGAATTTGGATTTAAGATTCCTGAAGCCCGCCAGCGTAAAGTTCATCCATTTCTGGAATCAAAAGGTGTAATTCTTGAAGTAAAACGCGCCAGTCCAAGTAAAGGTGATATTGCTCCAGATTTAGATTCTGGTGCAACTGCCCTTTCATATGCCCGCTCTGGTGCTGCTGCAATTTCATGTCTTACAGAAACAAATTATTTCAAAGGAACACTGCAGGACTTAATGAATGTTTGTTCTGCGGTAGATTCTTTTGAAAAAGAAACTGGAAAAACTGGACCTGCCGTACTTCGCAAAGATTTTTTAATTGATGAAAAAGAAATTGAAATTGCGTATCGTGCAGGAGCAGATGCGGTTCTTTTAATTTCACGTATTTTGACAACAGAAAAAATGATTTCTATGGCAAAAAAATGTGAAGAATTAGGACTTACAGCTTTAGTTGAACTTCGTCTGGATGAAGATGTTCAGAAACTTGCTGAAGTTGTAAAATCTGTTGATAAAAAATATATTGCAGCAGGTGTAAACAGTCGTGACCTTCGTGATTTCACAATTGATTTACTTACACCATGTGCAATGCTTAATAAAATCCGCAATGTACTTGGAGAAGATGCCCGTGTAATTTTTGAAAGCGGTATCAGAACTCCACAAAGTGCCGCCTTTGCAGGAAGTCTTGGTTTTGCAGGTATGTTACTGGGAGAAGCTGCTGCCAAAAACCCACAGATTCGTGGTGAACTGGTAAAATCCTTTGTTGATTCAAAAGAAACTGCCAACGCCCGCTTCTGGAACAAGTTTGCAGCTCTGGAACAGAGGGGACAGACCCCTATGGTTAAGGTCTGCGGGCTTACAAATCTTCCTGATGCAGAAAAATCTGCTTCTCTTGGTGCAGATTTCTTAGGCTTTATTTTCTGGAACAAGTCTCCACGTCATGCAAATGAACAGGTTGTAAGAGAAGCTCGCAAGTCGGCTGCATGTAAAAATAAAACTTTAGTTGGTGTAATTGTTGATCCTGACGATGAAGAAGCCCAGATTGCAATTAATCTTGCAAAAGAAGGCATTCTTGATGTAATTCAGTTGCATACAATTGGCTGTGCAAGAAAATTCCTTGCAAAAGACGAATACCGCCAGCTGCCACATTATGCCGCAATCAATATAACAGAGGGGACAGACCCCTTACTTTTAGACGAACTTTTTGATATGGGAGAACCTCGTGTACTGGTAGATGCCCAGACTGGAGACAAAATCGGTGGAACTGGCAAACAAATTTCTCCAGAACTTGTGCAAAAAGTTCAAAAAAAATATAAACTATGGTTAGCAGGGGGTCTGTCCCCTCTAAATGTTAAAAATGTTATCTCTTCTTTCCAGCCAGAACTTATAGACTGTGCCAGCGGTGTAGAAGCTGAACCTGGAAAAAAAGATAATAAAAAATTAGAAGATTTCTTTGAGAATTTATAATAAAAGGAAAAAAGTATGGCTCAATCAAACAACGGTTTTTTTGATAATTTTGGTGGAAAATACGTAGCAGAAGTTTTGCGCCGTCCACTTGATGAACTGGAAGTTGCTTTCAAAGAAGCAATGGCTGATCCAGAATTTGTAAAAGAATTGGAAACAATTCAGCGGGATTACATTGGCCGCGAAACTCCACTTTTGTATGCAGAAACTGCTTCAAAAATACTTGGTGGTGCTCAGATTTATATCAAACTTGAAGGTCTTGCAAATACAGGTGCCCACAAAATCAATAATGCAATTGGACAGTGTTTACTTGCAAAACGCATGGGAAAAAAACGCATTATTGCAGAAACAGGTGCCGGTCAGCATGGTGTAGCTACTGCCGCCGCATGTGCAAAACTCGGATTAGATTGTACAGTTTATATGGGTGAAGTTGATGTTCGCCGTCAGCAGCCAAACGTTGCCGCAATGGAAATGTATGGTGCAAAAGTTCACGCTGTAACTTCAGGAAGCCGCACACTTAAAGATGCCGTAAATGAAGCTATGCGTGACTGGGCTGCAAATCCAGATACAACACATTATGTTCTTGGTTCCGCTTTAGGTCCTTCACCTTTCCCTGATATGGTTCGCGAATTCCAGAGTGTAATTGGTAAAGAAGTAAAACGTCAGGTAGCAGAACGTGGTCTTGATGTTGAAGCTTTGATTGCCTGCTGTGGTGGTGGTTCAAACTCAATCGGTTTCTTTGCCCCATTTGTTGATGAAGCAAACCCACGTCTTATTGCAGTTGAAGCAGGTGGAATTGGTCCTGGTGTTGGTGAAAACGCAAGCCGTATGACAGGAAATGCCAGCCGCGAAGGAATTATGCAAGGGTATAAATCTCGCTTCCTTTTGGATGAAGATGGTCAGGCTTTACCAACTCGTTCAATTTCAGCAGGTTTGGACTATTGTGGAATCGGTCCTCAGCTTGCTGCTCTTGGTGCAAAAGGCCGTGTTGAATTCTCATCTGCTTTGGATAAAGAAGCTTTAGATGCAGTTAAATTCTTTGCCAAAAATGAAGGTGTTTTGTTCGCAATGGAAAGTGCCCACGCCGGTGCAGAAGCAATCAAACTGGCTCCAAAATTACCAAAGAACAAAGCAATTGTTGTAAATATGAGTGGCCGCGGTGATAAGGATATCTTCATCACATGTCCAGTTTTCCGCCCAGAAGAATGGAAAGAATTCCTCATTTCAGAATTAAAACGTCTGGAAGATAATAAAGATATTCATAACGCAGATCTCATGAAAGATCATTAATAAGTGAAGGAGGGGGATGCCTCCCCCTCGTCTTATACGCTGCGAAAGCAGCAACTTATTAGAGGGGGTGAGGGAGGGGGATGCCTCCCCCTGACTCGCACTTGCGTTGCTCGCCACCCCCTCTAGCGGGGACACCCCGCAACGCCCCTTATAGGAGAAATTATATATGTCTAAAATAAAATTAATGTCACACCTTGTAGCAGGATATCCTACAGACGACCTTTCTTTTACAGCCGCAAAGGCTTTAGTTGCCGGTGGAGCAGATATTCTTGAAATCCAGCTTCCATTCAGTGATCCAAGTGCAGACGGTCCTGCAATCCAGGGTGCCTGTACAGAAGTTCTTGAACGTAAATACCGTACCGCAGACGGACTTGCTTTTATTGAAAAACTTCACAAAGAATTTCCAGATACAACAATTTATATTATGAGTTACGGAAGTTTGATTTATACACCAGGAGTTGAAGCATTCTGTAAAAAAGCAGCCAGCGTTGGTGTAAAAGGAATGATTATTCCAGACCTTCCATTTGATTATGATGAAGGACTTACAGCTGCCTGCAAAGCAAATGGAATGATTAATATTCCAGTTGCCGCTCCTAGTATGAGTGAAGAACGTCTTGCAAAACTTGCAAACGCAGGTTTCCCATACATTTATGCTGCATTAAGAACTGGTATTACAGGAACAGATACAAAAATCGATGATGCAACACTGAACTTCCTTAAGAAAGTAAGTGCCGGTGGAAGCAAAATCTATGGTGGTTTTGGTATTTCTAATGGCGTTCAGTCTGCAGCCCTTGCAGATTCAGTTGATGCTGTAGTTGCCGGCTCTGTTTTTGTAAGAATCATAACAGAAAACAAAGACAGCAAAGATAAATTATACGAAGCTGTAAAAGCAAAAGCTGCTGAAATTACACACGCTTAATTACTAAAACAGTACAAGATAAAGCTGGAATATGAACTTCATTTCCAGCTTTTTTTTGTTCAAGTTTTACAGGTGTTTCCCCGCCAAGAACATTTTCTGTATCAAGACTTTCACCACTCATCTGCATAACTTTAGCATCAGCAAGAGAAATGCTATTTCCTTCTATTAATATGCTATCAATAGAAGTTTCTTTTTCAGTGGAATTAATAAGTTTTACATAGTAATTTTCATCATCACAAGAAACAGCAGTATACATTCTCTCTTCAAGACCATCTGCAGAATGTTCAACAGCCGCATTTCCTGTATAAACTCCGTACATCTGCTGAACATAGTAACCTGGAGTTCCCATAACTGTGTCTCCATCAAACCAGATAAAATCAGGAATCCACTGGAAATAATTTTTACGGGCAAACAAAGGTGCTACTGAAGCAAAACGAATTACATCACCATTGCGTTCCAAACCAGTCATAAATGAAGCTTCTGCAAGTCCTGCTTTCCAGTTATTCTGTTTCTTTTCACAATGGGCAGCATATTCACCTGCAAAAACCGGAATATCACGAGGGAAATCATCATACATATGAATGTGTTCATAAAACCATTCTGGTGGCATATAATAATGTTCATCTACCGCAGCAGTAAATTTTGGATTTTTAGGACATTCTTCACGATAGAAATTCCATCCTCTTGGATAACGGTCAGAAGTAACATCAGGACCAGCAGAACCACAAAGTTCAATCTCAGGATATTTTGCATGAATTGCCTTTTCAAAAGCTCTGTAACGGTCAAAGAAATCAACTCTTTCTGTTTCCCACTGCTCGTTTCCAATTCCAATATATTCAAGATTGAATGAATCAGGATGCCCCATTTCTGCACGGAGTTTTCCCCACTTTGTATTTACATCACCATTAGCAAATTCAATTAAATCTAAAGCAGACTGAACATATTCATCAAATTCAGGTGAATCAATTGGAACAAGTTCTTCTGACTGGAACTGACACGCAATACCAACACTTAAAACAGGTAAAGGTTTTGCACCCATAAGTTCAGAAATAAGGAAATATTCGTAAAAACCAATTCCATAAGACTGATTGTAATATGGAGTGTAAATTGGTTTTGTTCCAGGCTGACCCATATAAAAATCATGAACTGCCCAGCGGCTCCAGTTCCAGCGACGTTCCCAAGGAAGACCAACTGTATCTTTCCAGTTATAGCGGTTACTTAAAACAGCGCCTTCAACAATACATCCACCTGGGAAACGTAAAAATCCAGGACGCATTGCATTAAGCATATCAAACAAATCTTTACGGAAAACACCGGCAACAGCATTACATGGCATTAAAGAAACATAACCGTAATCTACACTTCCCTTTTCCTGATAAATAATAAATGTTCCGTCTTTAATTGTTTTTTCTGCTTTTACAGTAGCTTCAACTTTCTGCCAGCCATCACTTTCTTTTACACAAACATCTGCACGAACAGCTTCAACATCTCCTTCTGCCGACTGACAAACCAAAGTAAGTTTTCCTTTATAAGAAGGATTACGAATCCACAAAAGCAATTTATAATTTTCACCTGCTTTCATGCAAACACCATCGTAAGCTTTATTTGTAAAAGCCCCTTCCTCTGCAAGAACAGTAAAATTCATATAATGAGGATTTTTTTCACACAAAGCATTGCCTTCAATAAAAGACATCTGGCATGATTCTGCTTCAGTAAATTTTTGCCATCCATAACCACAGGCATATTCCCATTCAAAAGATTTTGGAAGTTTACCAATATAACCACGTCTAAAATTAAACTGACGGTTTTCAATCATTTCTGCATACAAGCCACCGTCGGCACCATAATTTATATCTTCAAAAAACAAACCAAACATTTTGTCAGATAAGAATTTTGTTTTTTTACTTCCAATTGTAATTTTCATTGCATTCCTCACTTTAGTTAAACCTTTAACTAACTTAGTATACTGCTAACTTCTAAAAAGGTCAGTTAATAATTTGTTAAAATTTGATTTTTAGTCTTCTTTTATGATAAGAAGTGCCCCATTTTCTACTGCAACAACAGCTTCTTTTCCAACAAACTGATTGCTTACACCAAGAGCAAATGTATTTGTCAAAGTTCCGCTGAATTCATAAAACAAACCTTTAATTGTTACACCTTCAGCTTTATCATTAAGGGCAATTATTGAAATAAGTCCTTTTTCTGCAGCATCATATTGAATTGTATTATTATAAAGAACAAAAGTTCTGCTGTTTTCGCCAACCATTGTGATTTTTATACCAAGTTCTGCATAATGATGAAGCAGCTGGATATTGGCAAAAGTATGAGACATTCTTTTACCGCCAGTTCCTCCAAAAATCATAATCTCATTGCAGCCTTCTTCTACAGCCCTCTTTACAGCCAGCGCCATATCAGTATCATCTTTTTCACAAGGCAAAATTGTTTTCAGGATTTTTTCAAACAAAGGATTTTCTGCATATTCGCTGCTATTTTCAAGATCCTTCACAGAATCCATATCACCAAGCCAATGATCCGGGCAAACTCCAGCTTCAAGAAAAAGAGCAATGCCTCCATCTGCCGCAATTTTATAATTTTCAGGATTTTTAATCAGATTGAATAATTCAACTCGTTCAGAACCAACAGGAGCCGCACCAACTACAATACCAAGTTTTTTCATAAATCACCTAATCAACAAGAGTCACTTCTTCAAGAGATTCAACCCAACAGTCTGCAGTTTTTTTAATTTCATCCCAATCAGATTCAGAAGATTCATCCAGAATTCCAAGAGTACGGAATCCTGCTGCAGAAGCGGTTTTTAATGCCTGCAAAGAATCTTCTATTATAATATATTTTTTCCGCTCACCGTCTGATCCAAGATTTTCCATCGCTCGCAAAAAGATAAGAGGTTCCCCTTTGTTTGTATTCAGCTGCCCGCAAGTTAATAGAATAACAAAATATTTCATAAGATTAAGTCGTTCCAAAGCGGGAATTGCAAGACGGGAATCGCCGGAAGTAGCCAGAGCCATTGGAATCTGTTTTTTAGCAAACTGTTTTACAAGATTTTCTGCACCAGGTTTTAACTGAACTTCTTTTAAATAAAAATCTGCAAGGATTGCAACCAGCCCCTTCTTTATTTCTGATTCACTTTTTTCTATATTAAAGCGCTGTTTTAAATAACTAACACCTTCCTCTATGGTCATTGAACGTGCAATTTTATTAAAATCAACACCTGCATCAATTCCATATGACCGCAGATATTTTGTCCCCAGTTCTCCCCAAATAGACATGGAATCAAGCAGAGTTCCATCAATATCAAAAATGACGCCATTTAGATTTTTACAACTGAGTTCCATTTCTTTTCCTTAAAAATTTTAGTAAGCAAGAAGTAAAGTTAATGCAATCAAAAGCTGACCAGCATAATAAAGAGAAAGGTTTGATGCTCTGAGACGGAAATCTTTCTTTGGTCCAAAAGTGTAAAGAATCATAATAATGTCACTTAAAAGGAACAAAATGGCTCCGGCAACATACTGAATTCTTCCTGGGCCTGGCAAAGCAATACAGTTCATAACTGCAATTACGTTCATAAGAACAATAATTCCAATATAGAATACACCAAAAATCTTAAAGGCAATAACAGCTTCAATTACAGAGAAAATCCACCACAAAAGCAGGGCTGCCAAAACAACAGCAATCACTACTGCAAGCCACATTTTTTCGCAGAATGGAGCAAGAGCAATAATGTACATAACGTGGCCAACAAGGAATACAAGGATTCCAACTAAGAAGATTTTTTTTCCGAATTTTTCAGAAAGATTTCTGCTTTCAAGAAGGAAATCTCCGCCTAAACCAAAAATCAAACCAAGTTTAATGTAATGAGCAAAAACAGGGTCTAATGCTTTTTCTGCTGCAATGAAACCAAGAACAACAAAACAAACAGAAGCAAGAGTTTTAAAAATTACAGAAAGAACTTTTTTATCTCTATAATGAACAAGAATAAAAACTGTCTGTAAAACAATTCCTAATAAACACAAACCTGCATAAATCATTTTTATATCTCCTTTACTTTTATAATGACCTTTTATAATACTTATTCGGCAAGAACAATTTTACCGTCTTTAGTGCGCTGGAACTGAGAAAGGAATAACCATGCATTTTCACAAGTGTGATAGCGGCATTCATGTCCCTGACCACTGATGCTAGCAAAAACTGTATAGAAGATTCCATCATCGCTGGCAAAGAAATTCATTGTAAGATCGCTGTCTCTGGAATTATCATGAACAACATTTACAAGATCTCCGCTGATTCCCCAGATTTTATTTTCCCAGTTATCTTTATCTTCAAATTTTACATCATACTTGGCAGTACAACGGTTTACTTTCAAAACATATTCCATTCTTTCACGACATTTTTCTGCCTGGAAAGGAAGTTCTGGTAATGGAGTAATTTCTCCGCCTGCATAGAAAACAGGAACAAGCTCAGTCTTATTGATTTCAACAGGAGAAGGCTGACCAAAAACATTCAGTCCAAGTTCAAAAGTAGCATCCATTGGTGCAAGTCCGGCAAATACTTTTGGGTACTCCTGATACAAATCCCAAGACTTACATCCACCCATTGAAAAACCAGAAGCAAAAATTCGTGTTTCATCAATTTTGTACTGTTTCTTAAGGATTTCAATAAGTTCCATCATTTCTGTAGCAGTACTGTTCAAATGATTTTCAATACAAACTAAAAGGAAATTGTGATCATGGGCAACTTTGTACCATTCAGAAACCTGGGCAATATATTTTGCAGAGTCTCCGCCACCATGGAAACAAAGAAGCAGGGGGACAGACCCCTCATTAAAAAGATTTTTATTATAATAAGAAATATATCCTATCTTATGTCTTTCTGTGCCTTTGTCATCACCATTATTATCTTTTGAAGTTTTCACTTCAGCAAAACAAGGTTCTTCAATCATTCCTAAGGCTTCAAAATCAGGTTCATCCTGCAAATCTCCAGTCCAGCCCCAGCGGCGGAATTTTCCTGCAAATGAATCATAAACTTCAGCGTAATTTACATCGTCACCATCAGCAAAATAACTGAAGTCTGTAGATTCTTTAATAATGGCATTAATTTCTGATGTATTATTAATAGAAGCAACCGGCATATTTCTGCGTCCAAATTCTGGTTTTACAGAAAGATTTTCCAGAATACAAACTGTTGGAGTAACATCGGCTGGTCCCCAAAGTCCTGCACCATTTAGCGGCTTTAAAAGATTTTTTGCAATATAATCTGCAGCCTTTCCTTTTCCATAAACGCATGTTTTATAAATTGCACCACGAATTGCATATCCGTCGCAGCTGTTAGTAAAGCGGTTCAGAAGAATTGCAAATCCATTTTCGTGATACTGATGTATTTTTGAATTTTCAATTATTTCTTCAAAAATGCCCTCAGGTGCTTTTTCCCATCCCCCTTCGTTATTTGGAGAAATGAACACAACAGAGCCAGCATGACGTTCCGCAATTTTTGAAAGTCCAGATTTTTCTGCAAAAGCCTTTGCGTCTGAATCAGATAAAAACTGATCTGTGAAATAAAGAAGATATGGGGCACTAAAGCCAAAATTAATTATGTCTGATGGGAGATTTGATTTTGGAAGATATATTTTTGCAGTAAAAAGATTAAATCTGTGGTTCCAGCTTTTACTGCCATCATTAAGATTCTGTACAATTGGTTTTTCTGTCATAAACATTTTTTATACCTCAAAAATATTTTAACATCCATTAAACCAATTGTATAGAAAAGAATATAGAATAACAGTTTATTTTTTGTTATTTGTATTCCGCTTTTATTAATTCCAGAACTTCATCAAGTGATGTTCCTTCCATTTTTACTCTGCCGCAGAAATCTGCCACAAGTTTTTTTAAGGTTTCAGATTTTTTTTCTGTTATCTGTTCATCCTTAAGCTGAGCCACAAAAGTTCCTTTTCCAACGACAGTCTTTATAAATCCATTCCGATCCAATTCTTCCCAGGCCATCTTTACCGGAATAACACTTATTCTTAAATCAGCGGCAACAGTTCTTATAGGTGGCAGCTGAGTATCTGCTTTCAGTTCCCCACTAAGAATCTGCCGCGAAATCTGATCATAAATCTGAGTATAAATAGGATCTGTTGAGTCATTAGATAAAACTATTGTCATAAATTACAAATTAACTTTTTCAAAACGCTTAGCAGAAATTTTGTAAGTTAGAATCCATCCTGCAATAAACACTACAATTCCAACAGCAAGAATTGGAATCTGTTTTACTAAAGAAGCAGGATCAATACCATCAAGCATTTCACTTACACCAGGAATTTCTGCCCAGACAGTAAGTTCAAGAAGAAAATAAACAAGCCAGAACGCTATACATGCAAAGAAAAATGGTTTTCCAGGTTTTTCACCTTTTTTGTAGAAAGACACAAAGTATACAAAATTAAAAACTGCTAAAATGATGAACAGATAACCAAAGAAAGCTACGTTTGAGGCAATACCAGCTTCATTTGCAGGATCCACATCAATGATTTTATTCAAAACCGCAAACCCTACACCAAGAACAATTGCAATCAGTTCATAAACAGCAACAACAATACAGCGGGATTTTACAATTTCTGATTTTGAAATTGGAAGAATCATAGAATACTGCATATCCTTATTGATTTCGCAGTTATTGAAGATGAACATAACGCTAAGACAAATATAAAAAAATCCAACATATCCAGGATAAGCTGGAACCAAAAGCATTCCAGGGAAAATCAAGAATAACCAGTTTAATACATTAAAACTTAATACGAATTCTTTATATAAATAATTTTTCATTTCAATCCTCCTATCTTTCAATGTGAACCATAATGTCTTCAAGTCCTGGACCAGTAAGTTCAAAATCACTGAATTCTTCTTTTAATGAAGCAGGAATCATTCCTTCAAAATTTACATGAGTTTTGTGGTACCCAATAACATTTGCCTTTCTTGCATCATCAAGTTTTGCGTCATCACCAGAAACAAGAAGATATTTTTCCTTAAAAGAAACAACGTCTGTGCTTTCAATAATTTCACCTTTTTTGATGTAAGTAATGAAGTCTGCACATTTTTCCAGATCTGATGTGATGTGGGTAGAGAACAAAATACTGTGTTTTCCGTCAGCAATATAATCCTGGAAAAGAATTACAAGTTCATCTCTTGAAACAGGATCCAGACCACTTGTTGGTTCATCAAGAATTAAAAGCTGTGCACCATGACACATAGCAAGTGCAATCTGATATTTTACTTTCATACCGGCAGAAAGTTCTTTGATTTTTTTGTTTTCATCAAGGGCAAACTTTTCCATCAATTCACGATACAAAGCTTCATCCCAGTTTTTGAAGAAGCGTTTTGTTACATTTGTGACTGTTTTGATTTTCTTTGTTGTGTAAAAACCATCAAGTCCTGTTACAAAACCAATAGACTGTTTTATTTCAGTTTCGTTTGTTTTAATATCAAAACCATTA
Organism: Treponema sp.; assembly: GCA_024402665.1. GTDB lineage: Bacteria > Spirochaetota > Spirochaetia > Treponematales > Treponemataceae > Treponema_D. Next base: position 57,529 of record JAKSTI010000004.1, on the reverse strand, counting down.
ATCTTAACATCACCACTTTCTGGATGAATAAGATTAAGCATTGCTTTTAAAGTAGTTGTCTTACCAGCACCATTACGGCCAATAAATCCCATAATGTAGCCTTCTTCAAGAGAAAAACTTACATCTTTAAGAGTAAAGGCTGGATATTTTTTAGAAAGATTTTTAATTTCAAGAAGATTCAATTTATACCCCCTAATATCCAAGACAGCACCAGCGGCTCATGAATTGTGTATACCGCTAATATTGTGCATATCTTATATACACAATATACACACATAGAGAGTATATGTCAAGTTTTGATTAATAAAAAACAGAGTTTTAGAAAGACTATCTTATAAATGGATTCTGCTTTTTCAGAGTATGATAGTCAAAATCATCTCCGTGACCAAAATAAACCATTGTTTCTGAATCAAAAACAAGGCGGGAAAATTTTCTAAGACTACGGAAAATTGCTTCTTCGTTTCCAGTTGGTAAGTCTGTGCGGCCAATGCTGTTTTCAATAATTGTGTCGCCGGTAAAAAGAACTTTGTCTTCAGGGAAAGAAAACATACAACTGCCTTCTGTGTGCCCTGGAGTGTGAATTACCTGAAAATGCTGACCCTTAATAATCTTCTGCCCTTCTGCAAGACTTTCTACCGGGAAATCTACCGCATAAGAACAACCAGTCATAAAAGATCCGTTAAAATCTGCCATCTGACAAACATCAATTTCAGATTCATAAAAGTAAACAGGAACCTGTTCATAACGTTTATGAAAAGCATTAAGCCCCATAATATGATCAAAATGCCCGTGAGTCTGCAGAACAAAATCCACAGCAGGGAGAGTTTTAAGGTAATTGTCAATTTCAGCATCAAAATAGCCTAAGTCAACAATAAAATTACATTTGTCCGTACTGCAAACATAAACGTTACATGAGAATTCTGCTCTATTTATAAATTTCTTAACTTTCATAAAATCTCCTTTCCGGTATGGAAACTATCATTCCGGCCTGCGAGTGTTTTTGACTGTCATTGTCTTCCTTCCCGTATTTTCAAGAAATATTTTTTTATAAGGATTTATTTATATCCAGAAGCGCCATTTTATATAAAAGCTTATTTTCTTTAATTTAAATTATTTACAATTTCCCAGCTTCAACTTTGAATAAAATACATTTATCATTAAACAATTTATTCAATTTTGCCACACCAATGTAATCCTTACCAAACATATCAAACATATTAGTACTGATCGTAAATGGAGGCACACGCCCAAGTATTCTCTCACCATCAGTTAAAAGCCCAATCTGCACAGGCATTGTATATTCACCTTTTTCCTTAAATCCGCCGCCGTTAGCCTGAATAGGAATAATTGCAAGGCGTCCGTTCAAAAGTTCTTTTGCAGATTTTCTGCTGATTTTAAGATTCATGTTACAGTTTCCATTGGTTGGAATATCACTAAAACTTTCCCAGGCAGATCCAGTTGTTTTTACATGATATTTTTTACCGATTTTCTTATCTGCATAACCGCGAAGAACTTTTCCTTCCTTGATGAAGAAAATTTTGTCTCCTTTATTTACAACGCCATCACCATCCCAGAAAGCACTCATCCAGGAATCTTTATCTGTAGTATTATGCATTACGCTAAAATCATCTGCAAAAATTTTCTGCCCGATTTTTCCAGTCAAAAGAGATGTTCCAAGTTTTAAGCCTTCAACATCAAGAGCCTCTTTAAGTTTTCCTGTATAACCGTAATACTGATCCATAATGATGCATTCTTCTGGCATTTCAACCATTTTTGTAAAGTTTTCCATGCGAAGATCAACAAATTCATAGAATTTACGGATTTTAAATGTTCTTACATTATAAGAAAAATATCCGTCACTAATGTCTTTACTGTCTTTGTGCTTAAATGAAAAACTTGCAGTATTGTGACCATCCTTTGTTTCATAGTCCATTCCTTTTGAATTTTCCATTTTTGCCTGCCAGCTGTTTGTACAAACACCGCCAGAAAAAGTATAATCAGGATATTTTTTCTTAAGATATTTCAGAGCCTTTTTTGCAGTATCCATCAGTTCTTTGTCGCTCATTAAAGTTTCAACTTTATCACGACTTCGAACTCCAGTTTCCAGTTCAAAAGGATAAGGTCTTTTTAATTCAAGATTTTTTTCTGCCCGTTTAAATCCTTCTTCATCAGACATTTTTCCTTCCTGATAGTGAATCCCAACAAATCCTCCATCATGAACACGGAAAGAGTGTGCAATTTTATCATACTGATTAAATGATACAATCTGATTTTCTGTAATCTTTACTGCTGTATATTTTGATTTTTGTGTTAATTTTTCCTTAGTCATAGTTTCTCTCCTCTAGTTGATTGTAAGCTTCTTTACTCTGATAGTTGGACCACCAGTAGCAGTAGGCATGCTCTGTCCATTTTTACCGCAAGTTCCGCTAAAGAACTTTAAGTCAGTTCCAACTGCATCAATATCAAAGAGAGTCTGGAAAACCGAACCTGTAATTACGTTTACGCGAACAGGATCTGTAATTTTTCCATCCTTAATTTTGTAGCATTTTTTTGGCTGGATTGTAAAAGTTGAATTTCCAGTTCCATAGTTCCAGTCATAAACATAAATACCGTCTTTTACACCTTTGATGATTTCTTCAGGATCATCTTTTCCTGCATCCATATAAGTATTTGTCATACGAACAATTGGAGTATTGTTATAATCCTGAGCACGGGCATTTCCAGTTGGTTTTTCTTTTAATATAGCTGCCGATTTAGCATCATGGAGGCGTCCAGTTAAAACCCCTTCTTTCATAAGATAAACCTTCTGTTTTTTGTTTCCTTCATCATCATAAGGACAGTAACCGTGATACAATTCATCTCCTTCATCAATAATTGTGACTTTTTCGTTACCAACCTTTTTACCCATCACCCATTCATCCTGGAGAGTTTTATCATTAAGCATAAAATCTGCTTCAGATTTGTGGCCAAAACTTTCGTGAGTAAATACAGATGTAACTGTTGGAGCAAGAACACAAGTGTAATCTCCAGGAACAACATCTGTGGCATTTTTTGCAAATTCCAGACATCTGTCACGTTCAGCAAGAATTTCTGCTTCCTTACCAAGCAAATCTTCAAAGAAAAATTCGTGATAATGTTTTCCGCCGCCAAAATTCAGACCATTAATATTTATTTCATAAAATGCCCCGAACTGACATCTCTGATAATCCTGAACAATTTCTGTTCCCTTACTTGTATAAATACTTTTTACCAGATGGCTATAATTGAAACTTGTATGATTTACAATAATTTCTTTAATTGACTTATCAATGATTTTTTTATTGTAATCGTAAACAATCTTTTCACGGTCCTCTTTTGTAAGTTTGCGTAAATCTTTGTCTCCTTCAAACTTCAAAATCTTTGCCTGATTCACGCTAAAGTTCTTTACGATTTTATTCTTTAAAATATTAGGATTTGGCACAGCAACCGCAGCAAGATCATCAATACACTGCTGAATTGAATCCAGATCATTTGTCTCTCTTGTGTACCAGAGCTTTCCGTCAAAGATACGAATCATTGCACCATTGATTTCAGTTTCTCCGTTCCCTTCAACTTCACCATTTTTTACATAAAAATATGCAGATTTATGTTCCTCAATACGAACATCTGTATAAAGATTTTCTGGAAATTTAAATTTCACTTTTTACCTCTCCTTTTTGAAGCATTATCTTTCTGGCAATTGCAATAGCAACTTTATATGGCAATGGCCTTAATGATTTATCTGCTTCTTTTAACATTTTACGAATTTCAATATGCTGAGGACAGTGCTTTTCACACAAACCACATTCTACGCACTGATTTGCCAAAGATGGTTTTTCTCTTAATGCCATATTCTGAACAAATTCAAAACGCGCCGAACTTTTTTTGTCCATATACATAAGATTGTAATAGTAGAAAATACTTGGAATATCAACCCCCTTTGGACAAGGCATACAATAACGGCAGGCAGTACAACCAACTTTTTCTTTTTCACGGATTATTTTCTTTACTGAATCAATCAGCGCAAATTCTTTTTCCCCAAAGGAATCTGGTTTTGCCTCATTTGCAATACGAACATTTTCTTCTACCATTTCCATAGAATTCATTCCAGAAAGAACACATGTTACTTCCTTCTGATTCCACAACCATCGCAATCCAAGTTCAGCAGGAGTATATCCTAATCCGCTTTCATTAAGTTCTTTTTTAGCTTTTTCCGGAAGATTTACAAGTTTACCGCCCCGCAATGGTTCCATAATAAATACAGGAATCCCTTTTTCAGCAGCAGCCATCAATCCTTTTTTCCCAGCCTGAGTATGTTCATCAAGATAGTTATACTGAATCTGACAGAAATCCCAGTCGTAAGCATTAAGAATCTTTATAAACATTTCACTTTCGCCGTGATAAGAAAAACCAATATTTTTGATGCTTCCGTCTGCTTTGCGGTCTTTAATCCACTGTTCAATACCAAAAGATTCAAGTTTTTCCCATTCTGCATAATCTGTAAACATATGCATAAGATAATAATCAATATAATCAGTTTTAAGACGATCTAATTCTTCTTTAAATGTTTTATCAATTGAAGCAGGATTTCTGAGCATATACTGAGGAAGTTTTGTGGCAATCAATACTTTTTCACGAATATTGTTTTTAGCAAGAATATTTCCAAGACACTCTTCATTACCAGGATAAATATAGGCAGTATCAAAATAATTAACGCCTTTTTCTATAGCAGCAAGAACTTCTTTTTCTGCTTTTTCAAAATCAATCTGAGTACCTTTTCTGGTAAACCTCATACAACCATATCCAAGCTGAGAAACTTTATTTCCCTTTCTATCTTCTCTGTAAATCATATCTATATTTTATACGCATATTTCTATAGTTTCAACTTTAGTGATATAATATTATCTGTTACACAGAACAACGAGGAATTATGGATTCAACAAAAGAACTTCAATCAGAAAACAAAACTTTCAAAGGATTCAACGGTAATCAGCTTAAACTTTTTGCAATTATAGCAATGACAATTGATCATCTTACCTGTGTAATCTGGCCCGGTTATAACTATCAATGGTGGATTCTTTTACTCCATCTGATTGGACGTTTAACAGCACCAACAATGTGGTTTATGGTAGCAGAAGGTTTTTATTATACAAAAAACGTGAAAAAATACATTTTCCGACTTTTCATCTTTGCTGTTTTTTCTCACTTTGCATATAACTTTGCCTTCGGAATTCCATTTATTCCTTTTAAAACAACATTTTTTAATCAGACAAGCGTTATGTGGGCACTTGCATGGGCAGTCGTTTTTCTTTATTTGTCTGATGACAGCCGCCACGAATTTAAACTAAAAGAATGGCAGAAAATTCTTGCCTTAATTGTGATTTGTTTCATTACGTTTCCGTCAGACTGGTCTTGTTTCCCAGTTCTTTGTACTTCGTGGATTAACAGAAACCGCGGCAACCTAAAAAGACAGATAATCGGTATAGAACTTTATCTTCTTATGTACACAGCAGTCTGGATTCCTTGTATTGATGTTGTTTACGGAATTTTGCAGCTTGGTGTAGTGATTGTATGGCCTTTTATGGCAAATTACAACGGTCAGCGGGGAAAATGGAAAGGTATGAAATGGTTCTTCTATCTTTACTACCCGCTCCACCTTATTCTTGTAGGATTTCTTCGTCTTTATCTTAACGGCAATATAAGTGTAATTATTGGCGGATGATTTTCCCCTGCCTGTTACGCTTCTGAATGTCAAATTTCGTTTCCAGAGTATTAAGAAATTCCTTTATTTTATCGATATTTTACTATATAATATATGCAAATTCTTTTTTGTTTTTATAAAATTTTTTTGCACTATTATCGAGGTAAATATGAAATCAAAAGAACCACAACTAATAAAACCATTTACTAAAGCAATTCCAATTTTCTACTTTTTTATTTTCTTTACTCCAATCTTTTGCTGCTGGACATGGTGTACTTACATTAAGTTGTTTACCCTTAAACAGACTTTCCATGTATTTTTCCATCCATTAGTATTAGGTCTTTGTGGTGCCGCATGTATTTTAATCACGCTGTTTTATCTTTATAATAATAAAAAGCTCCACAGTTATGATGGAACAAAAGAATCTGCAGAAAAATTAAATAAGCATGTTACTTTCTTTGAACTTGGAACTGTAGTTCTTGCACTTTTGAACTCCCTTCTTGTTCCAATCATTGTTTGGTATGGTTTCAAATTACGTGGTTCTTCTGCTGATTTTGTACCCCTTTTGTTAACTTTCTATGGTTCAACATTCCTTTTCTCTCTTACTTTCTATGTTTTGTTTTTCCAGACAGTTCAGAAACAGTTAAAAGACTTACCTTTTGAAAGAAAAAACATTTCTTTCCCTATTCTTGCAAGAAGTATTATTGTAACAGTATTCTCTGGTCTTGGATTGATTCTTCTTATGATCAGCCCATTGTTCTCTCCTGTTGGTTTGTTCTATACAAATACTGATATGCTTTTCAAATACATTTTCCCTGCAAGTATTTTTGGTATGGCCGCTATTGTTATTGATAACATTGCTCAGATGAAAGGTAATGTAGACCGTGTAAAAGACATTTCAAAATTCTCTCAGAAACTTGTAGAACGTGATTACACAATGAATAAACTTGAAATCCTTTCTCGTGATGAATTTGGTGCCCTTGCCAGCGACTTCAACAAGTTCTTTGATACAACAAAAAATCTTCTTGGAAAAATTACAAACTCTGTAGAAGGTGCCGTTGTAAACTCAGAAAACTTTGCTTCTGATATGACTCGTTCTGCAAACAATATTAATGAAATTGTTGAAAGTATTGAAACTATTAAAGACAAAATCAATATTCAGGCAAAGGCAGTTCAGACTTCACAGGAAACATTGAACACTATGCTTTCTAAGATTTCTGTTCTTGATAATGCAACTGAAACTCAGGTAGCTGACGTAACAGAATCTTCAAGCCAGATTGAAGGAATGGTTTCAAGTATTAAATCTGTAACATCTATTCTTGAAGAAAATGCAAATGCAGTAACTATTCTTAGAAATAAATCAGAAACTGGTCGCGATAAAATCAACGATTCTGTTTCTCTTACAGAATTACTTATGGAACGTTCCAACATCCTTATGGAAGCCAGTACAATCGTTCAGTCTATTGCGGAACAGACTAACCTTCTTGCTATGAATGCCGCAATCGAGGCTGCCCACGCAGGGGACTCAGGACGTGGTTTTGCGGTAGTTGCCGATGAAATCCGTAAACTTGCTGAAGAGTCTAACGAACAGGGTGCTATTATTACAGAACAGCTTAAGGAATTCCAGTCTGCTGTAAACAGTATTTCTAACAATACTCAGCAGGTACAGGCTAACTTTGAAGAGATTTACGAACTTACACAGCAGGTTGAAGATAAGGAAATTGCAATTAAGAATGCAATGGAAGAACAGAGCGAAGGAAGCGTAAGTATTCTTGCCGCTATGAGTGAAATGACTGCAACTGCTGCAACAATTAAAGAAGAATCTAATCTTCTTATTGAAGGTGGAAATCAGATTGAAAATGAAATGCAGGTTCTTGCAAATCTTTCTACTGAAATTACATCTGAAATGTCAGATATTTCTTCTAATACACAGGAAATTACAACAGCTACTTCTACTGCTACTGACGGTGCTATTTCTAACAAACAGAACATGGTTGGTATTCAGGAAGAAGTTAATCTGTTCAAATTGGAAAACAATCCTGTTCTTGACTTATAAAATCAGTTGCTGACCAAGTTCCAGCAGCATACACTTATCAGCCGATTCAAGGCGTTTCATTTCATTAAGGAAGCGGTTTGGGTCGGCTGTATTATTTAACACCATATCATAATGAGTAGGGATTGCCAGTTTTGCCTTTATTCTGACTGCCAGTTTTGCAGCTTCTTCTGCTTCCATATTTCCAATAAAATTAATCATTTTTCTAAAAAGATCATCCCCATTAATTGGAGGAAGCAAAAGGTCTGGTTCTTGAATTGATTCCAGATTGTTCAAAAGAGGTTCTGTAAGATATGTGTCTCCCAAATGGATTATTGTTTTTTTACCAAGCTGCAGAACATAACTTAATGCCATCCGCGAATCTGATTCATCATAATAATGGTCTGGATGAGCAGCAGAAATTGCCTTTACTATGAAACAGCAGTTTATTGCAGGACATTCAGCAGATTCCTCTGGCTTTAAGTAAATCACTTTTGCTTCACTTTCTGTTCCAAAAAGATTTTCCATCTGTTTTTTACAACCCGCTGGTACAATAAACACAGGAGAACGTTTTTTTAATGCAAATGTTTTTACAGTCTCTTCTGCAAGATGATCTGCATGACCGTGAGTACATAAAACATAATCAGCATTAATATCTGCGGCAGAAAAAGGAGCTTCATAAAGGCGAACAGTTTTTCCATTTTCATCTGTTAAATCATTTAAAACAGGATCAATCAGAATAATTTTCCCGCAGAATTTAATCACATACCCACACTGCCCAATCCTCCACAAAAACACGTTCCCGTTTTCGTTATGAGCATTGTGAATTTCCTCAATTAATTCTTTCCCATTTTTCAACCACATAATTTCTCCAATTTTGAGGGGACAGACCCCTACTCTAATTCTGGCAAATCTAATTTTACCATCAATAATGAAATTTCATAGGGGACAGACCCCTACTCAATATAAATTTTGTTTTATGAAAATACGGGAAGGAAGACAGCGACTGTCAAAAACACTCGCAGGACGGAAAGATAGTTTCCTTGCCGTTCTGCGCATGTAGCGACGCTAGATAGCGGTTTTGACAGTCCGCGAGTTTTCCTAGAAAACTCGTTTAGTTCGACGTTAGTCGAACGACACTGACTGGTAGTATTTTCATAATTATAAATACAATGTTATCCGCCAGTAGATATTTGAAAAATTAATTTCTTCCAAGGACCTGTCTTACTGCAAGGACGAGGAACATAAAATTAGATGAACCGCCGCCTAAAACATCTTTGTAATAGTGAAGAGATGCGTCCAGATCCTTACATTTAAAGGCTGCGTGACTAATTCCAGTTACTTTACTCATATATATATTCCTCCAAATTCAACTTTATCTGTTGATAAATTCAGTATATGTGGTAAAACTTACTGTCAATTGAAAAAAACTGTATATTTTTTGCATTATTTCATATTGATATTTGTTCAAACTTCCAAAATCAGCAGATTTCCACTATATTAAAAGTATGAAAGAAATTAAAAGAACAGCAATTATTGGAATGGGCGCTTTAGGCCTTATGTATGGTGAACACATCACTTCTAAAATGGGAAAAAATTCAGTGGCATTTATTCTTGATGATGACCGCTTTGAAAAATATAAGTCAAAAAAATTTACATGTAACGGAAAGGCTCTGGATCTTCAGATGCAGAAAAGTTCAGAAAAAGAAGCCTTTGACCTTGTTATTGTTGCAGTAAAATACAACAGCCTGAACAGTGCACTTGATACAATGAAAAATTGTCTTGGTCCAGATACAATCATTATGTCTGTAATGAACGGAATTTCCAGCGAAAATATTATTGCAGAACGCTACGGTCAAAAAAAGCTGATTTACACTGTTGCTCAGCAGATGGATGCAATGCGTGACGGTTCTGATTTGCGTTATACAAAAAAAGGCATACTTTGTATTGGAAAACTTGAAAATCAGGATTCTGAAAATTTAGATTCAGTCTGTGCATTCTTTGATAAAATTGAAATGCCTTACAAAAAAGAAGAAAACATTCTTTACCGAATCTGGGCAAAATGGATGCTGAACGTTGGAATTAACCAGACTTGTGCCGTATTTGATACAACATATAGTCAGACTTTGGCTCCAGGAAAACCACGAGATACTTTTGTTGCAGCAATGGAAGAAGTTGTTGAACTTTCTAAAGCAGAAGGGGTAAATCTTGCTGAAAGTGAAGTTCAGACTTATATTGATATTATTGCAACTCTTGCTCCAGACGGATTTCCATCAATGGCTCAGGACAGAAAAGCAAAACGCTACAGTGAACTGGAAATGTTCGCCGGCACTGTAATTGAACTTGCTAAAAAGCACAACCTGAAAGTACCGGCAAACGAATACCTTTACGCAGAGATGAAAAAGATTGAAAGCGGGTATTAATAAAGCCTAAGCAGCTAAATTAAATTCCTCAGAGATATCGCCTTCTTTTCTGGCAATTGAACGGAGTTTAAGGATTGCCTTGCCTTCCAGCTGTCGTACTCTTTCCTTGCTGTAGCCAACAACTTCTGCAACTGCAGCAAGACTCATTGGTTCCTTTCCAGAAAGACCGTTTCGCAAAATTAAAATTTCACGTTCTACTGAATTCAAAAAATCCAGATACTCATAAAGTCTCTTAGAAACAGCATCGCTACAGGCATTTGCTTCTGGCCCGGCATTTTTATCATCTTTCAAAATAGAAAGCATGGAACATTCGCCTTCTGTGTCTTTTACAATCTGATTCAAACTTACAGATCTCCACTCTTCATATTTTTTTTCACCATATCGGTAAGCTGGAATTTTGACTGCAAATCCATTTTTGCGAATTTCTTCATGGATAAAAGAACGAATCCACCATACGGCATAAGAAAGAAATTTATTATCACGAGAAGGATTAAATTTATCTGCCGCACGCATCAAACCAATATTTCCGGCAGTAATCAAATCATCAATTTCCATATTTGAAGCTCTGTACTCATTGGCAATCTTAATTACAAATCTAAGATTAGCTTCCACAAGACGTTTTTTTGCAAGTTTGTCGCCTTTAAATGCTTTTTCAGTGAGCACTTTTTCTTCTTCTTCACTCAATAATGGAATCTGATCAACTGTTTTCAAATAAATTTTGTTACAATAACTCATGTCGGTATCCCCCTTTCATCTTTGTAAGGTAAGGATACATTGCGTCAACATCATATTGTGATAGAGTGAAAAAAAAATTATAAAAAAAATCTGAATTTATTTCTTCAACTTCTCTCTCATATCGGCAAGTCTGTTCAAAGCTTCGTTGAGAGTTTCGTTTTTCTTAGCAAAATGGAGTCTTACATAACGGTTTTCTGGTTCTTTAAAGAAACTTGAACCTGGAACAGCACCAACCCCAACTTTTTCAGCCAGAATTTCTGCAAATTCCAGATCACTTTCATAACCGAATTCGCTGATATCAATTAAAATATAGTAAGCCCCTTCTGGAACCGTATGTGCAATTTTCAAATCATCAAGCCCATGCAAAAAGAGATTTCGTTTTTCTGTGTATTTTGCCTGAAGATCCCTATAATAATCATCACCAAATTTAAGACCAGTAACTGCTGCTTCCTGCAATGGGGCTGCGGCTCCAACTGTCAAAAAGTCATGCACCTTTTTAATACGCTCAGAAATTTCAGGATTTGCAAAAGTGTAACCTAATCGCCAGCCAGTAATTGAATAAGTTTTTGAAAGAGAGTTACAGGTGATTGTGCGTTCCTTCATTCCAGGAAGAGCGGCCATATATGTGTGAACATTTGGAGCATAAAGAATATGTTCGTAAACTTCATCTGTGATTACAAAGGCGTCATATTTTTTTGCAAGATCCGCAATGACTGTAAGTTCCTCTTTTGTAAAAACTTTCCCGCATGGATTAGAAGGATTACAAACAATAATTGCTTTTGGCTTCTGGCGGAATGCATTTTCAAGAACTTCAGGATCAAACTTAAAGGCTGGTGGAACTAACGGAACGTAAATTGGTTCGGCTCCACTTAAAATTGTATCTGCACCATAGTTTTCATAAAAAGGAGAAAATACAATTACTTTATCGCCAGGATTTGTAACACTCATCATTGCAGCCATCATTGCTTCTGTACTTCCGCAAGTTACTACAAGGTCTGCATTTGGATCTGCATCAAGGCCCGAAAAATGTTTGATTTTACCGGCTAAGGCTTCACGAAAATTCTGTGCGCCCCATGTAATTGCATACTGATGAAAATCTTCTTTTGTAACTTCCGCAAGTCTTTTAAGAATTTCAGCAGGAGGTTCAAAATCAGGGAAACCTTGAGAAAGATTAACGGCCCCATACTGATTTGAAATGCGAGTCATTCTGCGGATAACTGAATCTGTAAAAGTTGATGTTCTGTTAGAAAGCTGTGGCATATTTCCTCCAAAAAAAATGAAAGTTATAAAATATCTGGCACATAACCAGTTTCATCTGTAAAATCCTGAATAATCAATGACTGAATCTTTTTTAATGTAGCGCTGTCTTTTCCGCCAACAGGTTTTCCATCAATCTGACAAACTGGAACTCCATAAGTTGCGGCACAGGAAATAAGAATTTCATCAGCATCAAAAAGTTCGTCTAAAGTAAATGCTCTTTCTTCAAAAGGGATTCCATTTTTCTGGCACAATTCAAGAATATGACGGCGGGCAGTTCCGGGAAGAATAAGATTATCAAGAGGAGGTGTAATAAAAACCCCATCCTTTATAATATGAACGTTGTTGTGGGCACATTCAGTTACTCTGTTTCCACGATGAAAAATAACTTCTTCACATCCAGTCTGTTTTGCTTTTTCGCTGGCAAGAACTGCTGGTAAAAGATTCAAAGTTTTAATATCACAATGAAGGAATCTGGTATCTTCCACAGTGATTACTTTCCATGGTTTTCGTAAATCTGTAAGTCCTGCTTCAAAAATATAAATCATAAGATTTGGTTTTGATGAAGTAAAACTGAATGTACGCATGGCAGTTCCACGAGTCACCTGCCAGTATACAAATAAAGGTCCGTTGGAATCACAAAGGTCAATGCATTTTTGCAATTCATCATAAAGCCATTTTTTATCCTGTTCAAAATCAATCTGAACAGCTTTCATAGAATTATAAAAACGATCAATATGATAGTAAGGCTTAAACATTTTTTTGTTGGCGGCAATTGTTGCATCATAAACGCCATCACCAAAAAACATTCCACGATCATTCATTGGAACGCTCATTTCTTCAATAAGCCCAATTTTACCGTTATAATATCCAACGTTTTTCATAAAAGTACCTAGTTTTTCTTAATGCGCTTATCAAGTTTAACGGCCAGTTTTGTACCGATTGTCTGCAAAATCTGAACAAGAAGAATCAGAAGGATAACGGCACAAATCATAACTAAAGTTTTATAGCGATAGTAACCGTAGTTGATGGCAATTTTACCAAGACCACCACCACCAATAATTCCACTCATTGCAGTGTAGCCAAGTACAGTTGTGATTGCGATTGTCATATTTGAAAGCAAAGATGGTACACTTTCTGGAATCAAAACTTTGATGATGATATTCATAGGAGAAGCACCAAGACTCTGAGCCATTTCAATTGTATTTGGATTTACTTCACGCAAACTTGATTCAACAAGACGGGCAATAAATGGGAAAGCGGCAATTACAAGAGGAACAACTGTTGGGAGAGTACCGACTACAGTTCCACAAATCAATCGGGTCAATGGGAATACAAGAATCATAAGAATAAGGAAAGGAACAGAACGCAAAATATTAATAACTACGTTGATTACTTTCATTAATGCAGATGGCAAAGGTCTGATTCCGTCTTTTTCGCCAGTTACAAGAATTACTCCTAATGGAAGACCAATTATAAATGCGAACAAAGTTGCAAGAACTGTTACATAAATTGTTTCCCATGTAGAAAGAAGGAACTGGGACTTAATAATTTCTATTGCTTCATTAAATTTTTCTGGATCAAGAAGATTTTTAAACATAAATTACAAAGCCTCCGCAATAATATCTGGTACATTAGAAAGGAATTCAATTGCAGCCTTCTGTTCTGATTCTGAACTGAAACTTAAAAGCATAGTACCAAATGCCTTTTCACCAACAGATTTAGTTGATGCGTGGGCAATATTTGCTTTAATTCCTTTTTCAATTGCAAGTGCGGCAACCAGAGGCTGATTTGCGGCCTTTGCACCATTAAACACAACACGAATAATATTCTTCTGATTCTCAGAAACTTCTTCTGAAATATCTGCTGAATCTGGGAACACAAGTCTTTTTGCTGCTTCAGATTTTGGACGGCTGAAAATCTCTTCTACCTTTCCCTGTTCAACAACAACACCATTTTCAAGAATTGCAACTTTGTTACAAACGCTTTCTACAACGCTCATCTGATGAGTAATTACAATTACTGTAATCCCCATTTTCTGATTAATATCACGAATCAGATCAAGAATTGAGTTTGTTGTTTTAGGATCAAGGGCAGAAGTTGCTTCATCACAAAGTAATACCTTTGGATTTGTAGCTAAGGCTCTGGCAATTGCAACACGCTGCTGCTGACCACCTGAAAGTTGTGCAGGATAAGCTTTTGCTTTGTTTCCAAGTCCAACTAAATCAAGAAGTTCCTGAGCACGAATTTTTGCTACTGCTTTAGGAATTCCTGCAAGTTCAAGAGGGAAACATACATTTTTCAAACAGTTGCGCTGCATTAAAAGATTAAAGCCCTGGAAAATCATTGTGATGTCCCGGCGTTTTTTTCTTAACTCTTTTTCTGTTAAGGAAGCCATATCTACATCATCAATTTTTACAGCACCTTCTGTTGGACGTTCAAGCATATTGATTGTTCTAACAAGAGTACTTTTTCCAGCACCAGACATACCTATAATTCCAAAAATATCACCGTCTTCAATAGTTAACGAAACATCTTTAAGGGCATCTACTGGACCTTGAGCAGTTGTAAAGGTTTTAGAAAGATTTTCAATTTTTATCATACTGTCCCCATAACAAAAAGGAGAATGCAAAAGCTTGCACTCTCCTTTCTTAACAAGTTTTCTTACTCATTATACACAATTTTCATCGTGTAACAATATTGTATTTATTTGATTATTTCTGGAAAACGTCCAATGATTTTGATTTACCTGCATACAAAGCGAATGGTTCAACGTGTACACCAGAAACTGAAACGATGTGTGTACCATTTTCTTTGTTGAAGTCATCAAGGTATGGAACGTGCTGGAAGTAGTTAGCATCAACTTCACCACTTTCTACAACATTGTTTGGCTGAACATAATCATTGAATTCGATGATTTTTAATGTAATGTCTTTTGCAGCAAGGATTTCTTTTGCAACTTCAAGAACTTCAGCGTGTGGAGTTGGTGTAGCAGCAATTGAAATTGTTGTTCCCTTAAGAGCTGCGTAATCAACAGAAGAATCGTATCCGTCTGTTGGATTATCGATTACAGAAATTACAGCACCATTGTATGTTTTTGTGATGTAATCTTTTACTTTTGCACTTTCAACAGCAGCAACAAGAGCTTTTACAGCAGGATTGTTTTCATTTCCAGCTTTTACACAAACAATGTTTACATAAGCAGAAGCAGAACCTTCAATCAACAAACCGTCTTTAGATGGATTAAGGTTTGCACCAAGAGCGTAGTTTGCATTAATAAGAGCAAAGTCTACATCCTGAAGTACATTTGGAAGCTGAGCAGCTTCAACTTCATTGAATTTAATTCCGTATGGATTTTCTTTTACATCAAGTGGAGTTGCTGTAATTCCAGCACCGTCTTTAAGTGTGATGTATCCGCCTTCCTGGAGCAAAAGTAAAGCACGTGCTTCGTTTGTTGTATCATTTGGAATTGCTACTGTAATAGCCTTTGATTTTCCACCACATGAAATTACGCTAAGTGATGCAGCAACTGCAGCCACAGCTAAAATTATTCTTAATGATTTTTTCATATCAATTACCTCTTGAGTATGTTATACACTATTAAAAAAAAAATGTACAATACAACTTTTTTATGGTCCGTTATAGATTTTTTCTATAACATTTTTTTTCCTATCCAGCTTCCCAGTTTAATGGAAATGAATCGGCCATCTGTTCATTTTCATCATAAGGTAAATCTACAAAAGCATTTTTAGCAGAAAAATCCATAAAAAACCTCCTTGGCTGATAATAACTGATAAACTCCCTCAGCTGATATAAATTACCATTTTACATTTTTATCAATAAACTTAACTACTTTTTCACCTTCTTCCTGAGTGAATGGTTTATATGGGTAAACAGGGAATGAAGCTTCTTTGTTTTTAGTAAGATAGTATTCTGTTACAAGCTGACTCTGGTATGCTTCAACAATCTTTTTGTATACAGGATTATCTTTGTCTTCTGTACGGGCAACAATTACATTTACATATGGATTGTCTCCATTGTTTCCTTTTTCTTCAATATATAAACCGTCTTTTGAAGGAAGGAACCCTGCAGAAATTGCGTATGTACCATTAATTGCAGCGGCACCGTAATCATCAAGAAGTCTTACAAGTGTGTTTGCAGCCTGAGGAACTACTTCAATATTATAAATAAACTTAGTAATATCACGTAATTCTGGTGAATATCCTGCTTCTTTGCGAACTTCAATTAATCCTGCAGCTTCCAGCAATTTGATTCCACGGCTTAAGTTTGTTCCGTCGCTTGGAATTGCGATTTTAAATGCACCTTTTTTAGCAGTTGCAGTTCCATTTTTGCCAACACCATTTTTTAATGCAGCAAGAGTTTTGTATTTGTATGAATAAAGTGTTAATGGAGAAATAACAGTTTCACCAATTGGAGTGATTTTGTATCCGTTATTTTTAATGTCGTTATTCAAATAAGCAATGTGCTGGAATGAATTGATATCTATATCTTTGTTGTTCAAAGCTTCGTTTGGAAGATTGTAAGCACTGAATTCTACAATTTCCAGTTTAATTCCCGCTTTCTGCTGATCCAAAACATACTGAACAGCTTTCCATGTATCATTTTTAGATCCACAAACTCCAACTTTTACTTTTATATCTTTTGCAAAAGCAAAACCAGTTACCAGTAAACCTGCAAGAACTGCAGCAATAATTTTTTTCATATTTGTCTCCTTACCTCATTTTTCAGAGGGTCTTTTTTCCTAGTTGTTAAATAGGTTATACAACAAATATGAAATCATGAATAATACTAGTTTTTTATTCTCAGTTATAGTTTATTTCTATAACGAGTTCAGTTTTATTGGATTAAATTTATGATTTGAGAAAGATTTTCAACCTCAGCAAAAATAATCTTCTTAGTTTCTTCGTCTGTTGGCGACTGATCTGGAACCATAATAACTTTAAGTCCCGCTCTATATGCGCTCAAAGCCCCGTTTGGAGAATCCTCTACTGCAAAACATTCTTCTTTTTTAAGTCCCAGTTCCTTTACCGCAAATTCATACACATCTGGAGAAGGTTTACCTTCCTTCATATTGCGGGCAGAAATGATTCTGTCAAAATATTTGTAGATTCCGGCAGTTTTCAAGTATCGTTCAGAGCGGTCTACAGGAGAGGCAGTTGCAATTGCACATATAATTCCCTTTTCTTTCAGATAAGAAAGCAATTCCTCTGCTCCTTTTTTAACTTCCAGTCCGTTTTCTGCAAGACTTTCTTCCATCAACTTCCCACGATAGGCAATCAGTTCTTCATAGTTAAAAGAAGGATCTCCGGAAAAAGCCTTAAGTGTTTCCTGCACAAATGGTTTTCCCAGAGATCTTATAGAAAGATATTGTTCGTCTGTCATTTTATAGCCAAAGTGTTCAAAAGCTTTTGGCCAGTTTATTCTGAAATATTTTTCTGTATCAATTAATGTTCCGTCTAAATCAAAAATTACTGCTTTAATCATAACAGTTTGATTTTACAATTATTTTCCTTCTGGAACAATCAGTTTTTTCTTAAACAATTCCCTGTTTGTAGTCTTTTTTGCAAAGAACGAACCTGTGAACTGCAGCAAACTAATGAATGCAACAAGAATTAAAAGACAAGCCCAGATAATATCTGAATGATTTAATCCCTGTCCGTAGTTGATTGCAAAATCACCTAATCCACCAGCACCAACTGCACCACCTGTAGTTGTAAGTCCTACAAGAGAAATTGCAGTGATTGTAGAAGCGCGAATTAATTCAGGAACAGATTCATGAAGATAAACTCTAAAAATCAATTCTAAAGTGCCGCTGCCCATACTTCTGGCTGCTTCGATTTTTCCAGGATTCACACTTGAAAGTGCAGATTCTACCTGACGTGCATAAAAAGGAACACATCCAAAAATCAGCGGGATGATGGCACCTTTTACACCAATTGCAGTTCCAACAACAAATCTTGTAAATGGAATAAGGAATACAATCATAATTACAAAAGGAACTGAACGGAAAATATTTACAAAAGCTGTAAGAACCGAATAGAGTCCTTTTTTAGGTTTGATTCCGTCTGGCTTTGTAACAACAAGAATTATTCCAAAAATAAGGCCGATTGCAAAAGCAATAACTCCGGCAATTAAAAACATCTGCAAAGTAGAAACACAGTTCTTTAAATATTTTTCCCAGTAGTCATAAAGATTTGGAAGATATTTTTCAAAAATAGTTTCTTCGTAATCAATGCTTTCTAAAATAAAATCTAAATCTTCGCCCATACTTTGCCTCCTTTTTCTAATTCAAAAATCTGTACTTTTTTACCCTTTATGTATTCCAGGGCCTGAGTTATATCATTTTCTTTTCCATATACAACTACAATAATTGCACCAAGGGGATCATTCTGAAGCATTTCTACTGTTGCAAGAACAATGTTCAGATTCAAATTAAATCTTCTTGAAACATCAGAAATTAAAGAATCTCCAACAGAATCGTTTCTGTATAAAAGTTTTATAAGTCGGCCTTCACCTTCAGAAGTAAGCAATGGTGATTTCTTTTCAATAAGTTCATCAATTTTTGAAAGTGATGACTGGCTTTCTATAAAGTTCTGGGTAATAGGAACTCCTGGTTCTGCAAAAATGTTATAAACATTTCCTTCTTCTACTACCCGTCCTTTTTCCATTACAGCAACTTTCTGACAAATGCTTTTTATAACAGCCATTTCATGTGTAATCAAAATAACTGTCAGCTTAAGTTTTTCATTCAATTTTTTTAGCAGTTCCAGAATAGATTTTGTTGCTTCAGGATCCAATGCAGATGTAGCTTCATCTGACAAAAGGATTTTTGGTTTATTTGCAAGGGCTCTGGCAATTGCAACACGCTGCTTCTGACCACCAGAAAGCTGACTTGGATAAACTCCGGCTTTTTCTTTTAAATCTACAAGTTCCAGAAGTTCAAAGACCCTTTCAGAAATCTGCTGTTTTGTAAGTCCCGAATATTTTAACGGATAAGCAACATTATCAAAAACAGTTGAACGGTCAAGAAGATTAAAATGCTGGAAAATCATTCCAATTCCACGGCGAACTTCTTTAAGACCTTTTTCACCAATATATTTTGTTTTTCCATCTTCTTCCCAAACAAGTTTAGTACCGTTTACAGTAACTTCTCCTGCGTCTGGAGTTTCCAGAAGATTTATACATCTTACTAAAGTAGATTTTCCAGCCCCAGAATAACCAATTACACCATAAATCTCTCCGTCATTGATTGTAAGACTTACATTATCTACTGCTTTTACATCTCCAGTTTTAAGATGATATGTTTTATACAGATTTTTAATTTCAATCATCTGGCCTCTCCTTTAGTTAGGAATTACAGGCTTAAAATCTGCAGGAACACCAGGATCATAAACTTCACCGTTCAATGTTTCCTTAAATTCCTTTTTGGCCTGTTCAAGCAATTCTGGTTTTTCAATTAAATCTAATGCTGCATCTGCAATGATTTTTGCGGCATTAATCATTCCGTCATAAGCAAGCTGACTTTTTCCCTGATCAACAATGTCCTGTGAATGTCCAACTGTTCCTGGAGTCCAGGTTGCTGTAGAAAAATATGCAGTTGGAACTACCCAGCTTACATCACCAACATCTGTTGAACCTTTTCCTGCACTTGGCTCAACCTGAGTCTGTACATCGTCGTAATATTCAAAAAGTTTTGGTTCAATCAAATCTACAAGAACTTTATTTGGAACATATTCTGTACATACAGAAAGGAACTGGATGTTCAATTCTGTTTCAGTCATGTGAGCGGCACCTTCTGCACACTTTGTTACTCTGGCATACAAATCCTTTGTAATTTTCTGATGTGGTGAACGGATAAAATAATAAACCTGAGCTTTTGACTGAACTACATTTGGAGCACGACCACCTGTTTCAGTAATTGCATAATGAATGCGGGCTTCCTGTGGAATATGTTCACGAAGATAGTTTACACCAATGTCCATTAATTCAACTGCATCAAGAGCACTTCTTCCATTTTCTGGCTGAGCAGCTGCATGACTTGAACGACCTTTAAAGTTATACAAAACCTGATAGCATCCAAGATTTCCAGTTTTTGCCACACCGTTTCTGTTTCCAGGATGCCATGAAAGTGCTGCATCTACATCCTTAAAATAGCCGTCTTTTGCAAGGAACATTTTTCCACTGCCGCCTTCTTCTGCAGGACAAGCGTAGAATCTGATAGTTCCAGAAATTTTATTTCCTTTTGATTTTTCTTCTTCAAAATAATCTTTTAATGCAATACAAGGAGCAAGAGCACCAGTTCCCAAAAGATGATGTCCACAACCGTGACCAAGCCCTTCCAAAGCATCAAATTCCCCAAGGAAAGCAAGTACTGGAGAACCAGAACCGTATTCTGCAGTAAATGCAGTTTCCATTCCAGCAATATTAGCTTCAATTTTGAAACCTTTTGATGCAAGATAGTCCTGCTGCAATTTTGATGATTTAAATTCTTTGAATCCAATTTCATTAAAATCGTGGATTTTGTCTGAAATGTCTGTTAATTCATTGCGAATTGCTTCAATACGATCTGAAAGATATTTTTTTGCTGTACTCATATACAAGCCTCCTTTGATTTGTTTTACCTATTTACATAATAGGTTATACAACATTTCAGGAAGCTTGAATAATACAAGTTTTTAATGGTGAGCTATAGTTTTTTATTATACCCCAAGGTATTTTTTTAATTCTTCCACGTATTTCTGGCCAATCTGTCCAAGTATAAGATCCTTGTGTTTAATATAGCCAATTTCCATTACGCGGTTCTGATTCTCAGTAGTTTCACGGAAAGGAACAGCAATATAATCGCTGCCGTTTAATTCTTCACTAATAATTCCACTGCACAAAGTGTATCCGTTTAATCCAACCATAAGATTTAGCATGCTGGCACGGTCATTTGCTTTAATTGTGCGGTGATATTCATTTTCACTTAAGATTTCTTCAGAATAGAAATAAGAACTGTCATCCCCCTGCTCAAAAGACAAACAAGGATAATCTTTTAATTCATCAAAGGAAATTGATTTTTGTTTTGCAAGAGGATGATTTTTCCAGATATACACAAAAGCTTCACAGTCTATAAGATGAACAAATTCAATCTCACGGGCTTTAAAAATCTTCTGCATATAATTTCGGTTGTAGTCGCTTAAATACAAAATCCCGATTTCACTTTTAAGGGAAGCAACATCATCTATTACTTCCCGTGTTTTTGTTTCCCGGATTGCAAATTCGTATTCGTTTGTATTAAAACTTTTTACCATTTCAACAAAACTTTTTACTGCAAAGGAATAATGCTGACTTGAAACTCCAAACTTCTTTTTTCGTTTTTCAGGTTCCCCATATTGTTCTGCAAGTGCTTCATAATTCTGATAAAGCTGGCGTGCTTTTGTAACAAATTCACGCCCGTCATTTGTTAATGTAATTCCTCTGCTGGAACGATTGAAAATTGTAATACCAAGTTCATCTTCCAGCGCATGGATTGTACTAGTTAATGAAGGCTGAGCCACATAAAGTTTTTCAGCCGCTTTATTTAAGGAACCTGCGTCGGCAATTCCAATTACATATTTAATTTGTTGAAGCGTCATTCCAATATCCCTCTGGAACATACCATAAACCATTTTCGTTGTTTGTGGAAGCAAAATGTTCTTTTAATTCAACAGAGTGATAAGCATTTACAATATCTTTTGCCCACTGAGCATCTTTGTTCTTTTCTTTTACTGTAACCTGAAGCAAAAGATGATCAAGAACAGTTTCCTGAGCAAGTGCAGTTGAAGCATCAATTCCGGCATTGTAAACAATTGAACCAGTAATTACAGCAAAGTCAAAATCTCCAAGAACTGGTGGAATATTTGTAGAACTCATTTCTGTAATTACAAGACCATATGGATTATCTTTAACATCTGTACTTACAGCCTTTGTTTTATCAATTCCATCTTTTAATGTAATCCAGCCGATTTTTTCAAGAAGAAGATATGCACGTGCTGTATTTGCAGGATCATTTGGAATAGCAATTGTTGGATTTGAAAGTTTTTTGATGTCATCTGCTGATTTGTAACGGTCACTGAAAAGTCCTGCTGGAACTGTTGGAATTGGAGTAATAACAACAAGGTCTCCGCCATTTCCTTCATTCCAGTTTTTAGCATAAGCAGTATGCTGTTCAACATTAAAATCTACGTCTCCGCCATTCAATGCATCATCTGCAAGTGAAAGATTTGAATAATCATAAGCAACAAATTTATAGCCCTGTTTTTCAAGGATTGGACGAACTTCTCTGTCAAATAAAACTGAATATGGACCAGCCGACTGACTGTATTTAAGTGTCTTTTTTGTAAGTGATTCTTCTTCAGCTCCACCTTTTTTTGCACATCCAGTTACACTTGTAAAAATAAAACCTGAAACCAACACTAAACCTAAAATCTTTGTAATCTTTTTCATAATAAATCTCCTGTAAATCTTTTTTTTGTTTTTATCACGCTAAAATCTTGTTAGCTGTGACGTACTTTTTTTGAAATATAATTTCCAAGTCCCTGAAGCAGCTGAACAAAAGCAATCAGAACAATTACGGTAGAGATCATCAGTGGATAATTAAATCTCTGGTATCCGTATGTAATTGCAAGATCACCTACACCACCGCCACCAACAGTACCGGCCATTGCAGTAGAACCAAGAAGTGCAACTGCAGCTGTAGTAATACTCAAAACAATAGGACTTAAACTTTCTGGCAGCATGAACTTAAAAATCAGCTGAACTGTAGAAGCGCCCATTGCCTGTCCTGCTTCAATAATTCCCTTATCTACACTTAAAAGTGAAGTTTCAATTACACGGGCCATAAAAGGAACAATGTGTGCAATTAACGGAACTAAGGCAGCAGTAGAACCAACTCGTGTTCCAATCAAAAATTTTGTAAAAGGCATAATTGCTACAATCAAAATAATGAAAGGAATACTTCTGACAATATTTATGATTACACTAAGAACATTGTAAACAACCGCATTTTCTTTTATCCCACCTTTGCGGGTCAGAACAAGAATCACAGCCAGTGGAAAACCAATGATTACCCCAACAATAAGGGAAATCCCAAGCATATAAAAAGTCTGTCCTACACTTGTAAGAATCTTTGCGGAAGGAACACCAAAAATTACCGATTCTGTCATAAATCAACCTCTGCTTTTTCAATTCCGTGGGCATCAAAGAATTTTTCTGCTGCCACAATCTGCTGTTCAGTTCCTGTAATCTGTACAGTCTGAAATCCAATAACCTTGCCTTCCAGCTCAGTAACAATTCCATAAAGAATAGAAATGTTTACTCCAGTTTCTTTTACAGCCGCTGTCATAACCGGATCATCAGCATTTTTTCCGTCAAAACGAAGGCGAACAACTCTCTGTGGTTCTTTATATTCCCGCAAATACTTTTTAACGCTTTCAGGCAGCCTGTCATTGATAACAGTTCTGATAAATCCTTTTGTAGTTTCCTTTTTAGGATTTCCAAACACTTCAATAACACTGCCCTGTTCAACAATCTGACCTTTTTCCAGAACAGTAACTTTGTTACAAATCTGCTGGATTACATTCATCTGATGTGTAATCATTAAAATTGTAACTCCCAGATCTTTGTTTACCTTTTTAAGAAGCTCAAGAATTGCATCAGTTGTTCGTGGATCAAGTGCCGAAGTTGCTTCATCACACAAAAGGATTTTTGGATCTGTAGCAAGGGCTCTGGCAATTCCAACTCTCTGTTTCTGGCCTCCACTCAACTGGGAAGGATATGCGTTTGCTTTGTCGCTTAAACCAACAAATTCCAGAAGTTCAGAAACCTTTTGCTTTATTACTGCAGATTTTTCGTGCTGCAAAACAAGTGGCATTCCAATATTCTGGGCAACAGTCTTATTACCAAGCAGATTAAAATGCTGGAAAATCATCCCGATATTTCTTCTGAACTGACGCAATTCATTTCCCTTCAAGCTGGAAACATCAACACCATCTACAAGAACCTGGCCTTCACCAGGAAGTTCAAGTGCATTTACCATGCGAACTAATGTAGATTTTCCTGCTCCAGAAAAACCAATAACACCATAAATGTCAGAATCTTCTACTGTAAAACTAATATTATCTACAGCTTTTACCTGATTCTTTTTTCCGGCATTAAAAATCTTTGATACGTTCTTAAATTCAATCATAAAAACTCCATTCAAAATGTCATGATGACATAGACCTAACAGGACACAGTGATTCCATAAAAGCACTGTCCTGCATAATGAAAATAAAATAAATCTGTTGGGATTTTTCAGGCTAAAGAACTTTCAGCCCAGTTAGCGACAACAACAAGAAGACATGACGCCGTTTCTGAAATTTTCACGAACAAGTTTTTCAAAATAAATAACTGTGTGCATTTATGTCTCCTTTTGTAAGATGTTTATTACCTACCTAGTAACTAGGTATATTGACAATATAAACCCATTTACCTACTTAGTCAATAGGTTTGTAAATAATTTTAAAAAAATATCCCTTCACGGACATAAATGATTTTTTTAAATATAAAAATACTACCAGTCAGTTAGTAACTGTCAAAACCGCTAGCTAGCGTCGCTACACGCGCATGACGGTATGGAAACTATCATTCCGTCCTGCGAGTGTTTTTGACAGTCACTACCTTCCTTCCCGTATTTTTATAATTAATTTATTAAATGTCCGTGAAGGGATATTTTTATCTGTTTTACAAAATTTGATTTACTCCGGAAACAGGATGAGAATATAGTTGGAAGCCGTTGCCAAACACTTCTTCAATAACAGAAGGCTGCATTAAATCTTTTGCGGGGCCGGTATAAATTCCAGATCTGTCTTTTTTCAAGAACAAAAGATTATCTGCACATCTGGCAGCAAGGTTTACATCGTGAATAGAAAGTAAAACTGTTTTTCCCTGATTACACAACTGTTTTAAAAGATCAATCAGTTCTTTCTGATGATTCAAATCAAGACCGGCAAGAGGTTCATCTAAAAAAATATAATCAGTTTCCTGAGCAAGACATCTTGCAATACGGAAGCGCTGAACTTCGCCACCAGACATTTGGGAAAGTTTTTTATTTTCTAGTTCGTTTAGTCCAAGAAGATTAATTACCTGATCCACAATACAAACATCATTTTTACTTAAACCGGCATACCATTTTTCATAAACAAAACGTCCATTTTCTACAAGTTTGCGGCCTGTAATATCCCAGGCATTTTCTTCTTTCTGAACAAGAAACGAGATTTTTCTGGCCCGCTCTTTTACAGACAAATCCTTTAAATTACTGTCATCAATTTTCACACAGCCAGCAAAATCAAGATTATCTGGAGCAATCCCACTTAAAACAGAAAGCAGCGTAGATTTACCACTGCCATTTATTCCGCATAATGCATTTATCCCATTCTGCTTAAGACAAAAAGAAACATTACTGAATACAGGGATTTTACTGCCAGATTTATTTTTCCATGCACCGCACAAATCTTTTACTTCAAACACTTTCTGCTCCATACAAAACTCAAAATCTAGAAATCTCCAAAACTACGAATCTTTACGAAGAACCATTATAAAAAATGGCACTCCAATCAGCGCAGTAATAATTCCAACTGGAATTTCAGAAGGAGCAATCAATATTCGGGATAAAGTATCTGCAAACAAAAGCAGAACTGAACCGCAGACCATACTTAATGGAATAACAATCTTATGACTTTTACCAAAGAGTTTTCTTACAATATGAGGAGAAATCAGACCTACAAAAGAAATAATTCCTCCACCACAAACGGCACAGGCTGTAGCAAGACTTCCAGAAATAAGAACAAAGAATTTTACAAGACCAATATTTAATCCAAGAGAAACGGCTGTTGTTTCACCGCTGCCAAGAACATCAAGGCTTCTGGCACAAACAAGAAGGAGTGCAACTGCCAGGAGGGATGGAATCAGGATAAAATAAAAATCATCCCAGCCTTTAGAATTAAAGCTTCCCATTGTCCAGGCAAAAATTGTACGCAATTCTTTTTTACCAGCCAGCATCAGAAAAGAAGAAATTGATGAAATGAAAGTTCCAAGGGCAGTTCCAGTAAGAAGCAGCGTAACACTGGAAGATTTTCTAAATGCAAAAGATAAAACAAAAACTAAAAAACCAGCCCCAAGTCCCCCTGCAAAAGCAAACACAGAAACGGGACTTAAAAATTTAAAGGAAATATCTGCAAAAAATGGAATCATTCCACCAGCAATTGCACCTAAAGTTGCCCCGGAAGAAATTCCAAGAATACCTGAATCGGCAAGAGGATTTCTGAAGAATCCCTGAAAAACTGCGCCACATCCACCTAGTAAAACGCCACACAAAAGACAAAGCAGAATACGAGGCAGACGGATATCAAAAAGAATGATTTTCTGATAAGGCTTAAGACTGGCATCAAAAAAAGCAGAAAGACTCACTTTTTCAGCCCCAGAAAAAAGAGCAAAAATCACAAGCCCAATCAGGACAAAAAACATTAAGAGAATAAACAGGATTTTTTGAAAAGTTTTATTCATTTTTTTTAGTTATACAAAATGTCATTCAGTTCAAGAATCGCATCAAAAATTCTTGGACCGGCGCGGGTATAAATATCTGCATTAAAGATGATTACTTTGTCATTTTTAACAGCAGAAATATCTGCCCATCCTTTTCTTGCTTTTACGGAATCTGCAGAAATAAAGTTATCACCAGGAATCAAAATAACATCTGGACTGGATGCAATAATTGTTTCTTCGCTTACAACAGGATACCCCTGCTCTACATCACCAAAAATGTTTTTTCCGCCTGCAATTTTAATCACATCATTAATAAAAGACTGTTTTCCTGCACTCATATATGGATTATTCCATACTTCCCAGTAAACAGTGCAAACTTTAGAACGCTTTTGTTTTTTAATTGTCTTAAGAACTTCTCTGTATCTTTTTTCAAGACTTTCACCAGTTTTTTTATGACCAGTTAAAATTGCAATCGCCTTGATTTCTGCAATTACGCTTTCAACAGAAGTTGCGTCAGACACATAATAAGGGATTTTATATTTATCTAAAGACGGAATAAGATAATCATGCATTCCGCTGTATAAAATTACTAAATCAGGTTCATAAGAAAGAAGTTTTTCTACACTGATTGGCGCCATACCAAAATCACCAATTTGTGGAAGATCCATTGCTTCTTCAGGATAGTTAGAAACATTTGAAACAGCAGCAATCTGATTTTCAGCTCCTACTGCATAAAGGATTTCTGTGGAAGCAGCCCCAAGAGAAATAATTCTTTCTGGTCTGGCAGCTGCAACAACTTTATTACCCTTGCCATCCTTCACAGAAACAGGAAAAGACTGGGCCCAAATCAAACCATTTGAAATTATACTTAAAAAAAATAATACTTTTACAAATTTACATTTATTAAAAATTGTATTCATACTATAATTATACAAAATTTTTAAGGAATGTTAAATGAAAATCAGTGAAATCTTAAAACAGACAACTCCTTCAATCTCAATTGAAGTATTCCCTCCAAAAACTGATGCCGCTTATGATGCAGTAGAAAAAGCAGTTGTAGAAATTGCAAATCTTAAACCTTCATTTATGAGCGTTACTTATGGGGCAGGTGGCGGAACAAGCAGTTATACTGTTTCAATTGCAGAAAACCTTCAGAAAAAAGGAGTAACTGCACTTGCTCACCTTTCATGTATTTCTTCAACAAAAGAAACAGTTCATTCCCAGTTAGTAAAATTAAGAGATGCCGGAATTGAAAACATTCTTGCTCTTCGTGGTGATATTCCAGAAGGTATGGCAACAGATAATCTTGATTACAGATATGCCAGCGACCTTGCTCAGGAAATAAAAGATTTTGGCGGATTTTGTATTGGTGGGGCTTGTTACCCAGAAGGACACCCAGACTCTGCAAATCAGAATGATGATATTGAAAATATGAAAAAGAAAATTGATGCCGGATGTGAATTCCTTACAACTCAGATGTTCTTTGACAACAATATTCTTTACAGCTATTTATATAAACTTAAGATGCACGGAATTGATCTTCCAATCATTCCTGGAATTATGCCTGTAACTAGTGCAAAACAGATTCCACGCATTACAAAACTTTCTGGTTGTTGTCTGCCACCACGCTTTAAGTCTATTGCAGACCGTTTTGGTGATGATAACGATGCTATGACTCAGGCTGGAATTGCTTATGCCACAGATCAGGTAATAGATTTGTTTGCAAATGGAATTAATCACGTTCATATCTATTCTATGAACAAACCTGAAGTTGCAAAGAAAATCCTTGAAAATCTCTCTTACATCGTAAAATAGTTAATGACATATTCTTCTGTTTTTACACATAAAGGAAATCCTCTTGAACTCACTCCTGACTATCCGGAAGTTTTCAGATATATGGGTTATGGTTTAAAAGACCGCACAGAGCTTGATGATGATGTACGTCTTTTGGTAAAACAGATTGTTCCTGAACTGCAAAATCTGATTACTCCTCAGGCTGTTTATGTATGCTACCCTTTGAAAATTGAAGGCGATGTTCTTTATTTTTCAGATTATCAGGTTCAGAGTAAAGAGCTCTCACGTTTTCTTAGGGATTGCAGTTCTATTTATCTTTTTGCTGCAACCTTAGGACCAAAAATTGATCAGCAGATTCAGAAAATGCAGAAACTTGATCCTGTAAAAGCAGTGATTATGCATTCAACAGGAGCAATGTTCATAGAAGAGTATTGCAACCAGATTTGTGATATTATAAAGCAGCAGGCTTTTGAAGAAGGATTTTCTGTAAAAAACCGCTTTAGTCCAGGCTTTGCAGATGTTCCTTTAGAAACACAAAAGTTGTTCTTCAAAGTTCTTGACTGCAGTAAAAAAATCGGACTAACATTAATGGACACATTGATTATGGCTCCAGAAAAATCGGTTACCGCATTTGTGGGCTGTTATAAAGAAATTAAAAAGTAAGGATAAAATATGCGCGATATTAAAGAATATTTAGGAAAACAGGTTCTCATTTTTGATGGCGGGACTGGTTCTGTTCTTCAGGAAAAAGGATTACAGCCAGGTGAACTTCCTGAAAACTGGAATATTGATCACAAAGAAGCAATTATTGACTTAAACTATTCTTACTATAAAAGCGGTTCCAACATTGTAAATACAAACACTTTCGGTGCTTTTGAAACAAAGTTTACAGGAATCCAGACTTATTCTCTTGAAAAAATCATTACTGCGGCAGTAGAAAATGCTGTTGAAGCCCGCAATAAAATTGAAGCAGAAAAATCTAATCCAAACAGCAGCCAGCCTCATTTTATTGCCTTTGATATTGGTTCATGCGGAAAACTTCTTGAACCATTAGGAGACCTTTCTTTTGAAAGCGCAGTTACCCTTTTTAAGAAAACCTTCCGCATTGCTCTTAAACAGCCAGTTGATTTAATTGTAATTGAAACAATGAACGATGTTTATGAAGCAAAGGCCGCAATTATTGCCGCAAAAGAAGCTATGGAAGAAACAGGCGTTACAGTTCCAATTTTCACCACAACAGTTTATGACCAGAGTGAAAAATCTCTTACAGGTTCTGGTCCGGAAGTTATGGTTAGTGTTCTTGAAGGACTTGGAGTTACTGCCCTTGGATTAAACTGCAGCCTTGGTCCAGAACAGATGAAGCCTATTGTTGAAAAGCTTCTTAAATTTTCAAGCCTCCCTGTAATTGTAAAACCAAATGCGGGGCTTCCAAGAAGTGAAAACGGAAAAACAGTTTATGATGTTGATCCTGAAGAATTTTCTGATTTAGTATGCGATTTTGCAAAACAAGGTGCTCTTGTAGCAGGGGGATGCTGTGGAACTACTCCAGAACACATCAGATTGCTTAGTGAAAAAATCCGAAAATGCGAAAAAGATGGTTCTATAAAGGCCGCTTATCCTGAAGACAAAAATCTTTCTATCATAAGTTCATGTACAAAAGCAGTGTTCTTTGGAAATGCACCAGTTTTAATTGGAGAACGAATTAATCCAACAGGAAAGAAAAAGTTCAAGGAAGCTTTACGTCAGAACGATATTCCATATATTTTGAATGAAGGAATCACACAGGCAGATAAAGGCGCTCATGTTCTTGATGTAAACGTTGGGCTTCCAGAAATTGATGAAGTAGCAATGATGGAAAGAGTTGTGAAAGAACTTCAAAGTGTTACAGACCTTCCTTTACAGATTGATACTTCTGATCCAGTTGCAATGGAAAAGGCACTTCGTCTTTATAACGGAAAGCCATTAATCAACTCAGTAAACGGCAAAGAAGAAATCATGAAAGCAATATTCCCTCTTGTAAAAAAATACGGTGGAATTGTTGTTTCATTAACTTTAGACGAACAGGGCATTCCAGAAACAGCAGAAGGCAGAATTGCAATTGTAGAAAAACTTTACAAAACTGCAGCTGAATACGGAATTTCCCAGAAAGATATCATTATTGACCCTCTTGCTATGTCTGTAAGTTCTGATGACAAAGCTGCACTGGCTACTCTTCAGACTGTAAAATACGTTAAAGATGTAAAAAAAGGAAATACAATTCTTGGAGTTTCAAACGTTTCTTTTGGTCTGCCACTTAGAGAACAGATTACATCTATCTTTTTTACAATGGCAATGCAAAACGGTTTAAGTGCCGCAATCATGAATCCAAATGCAAAAGAAATGATGAAGGCCTGGACTTGTTTCTGCACTCTTTCTGGCTATGATCCACAGTGTTTAAATTACATCCAGTTTGCAGAAAAAATGAATGAAGAAGAACTTCAGAAAAATCAGGCAATGGCTCAGGCTGCGGCAAATGCAGTTCTGTCTGCCTCTTCTGGTATTATTCCGGTCACAAACAGTTCCCCAACTGGCTCAAGTAGTTCGGCAAACCAGACTGCTACAGAAAAATCGGGATTAAAATATGCCATTACAAAAGGGATGAAGGACGCTGCAGAAAAAGAAACTAAAATCCTTTTAGAAAAAACTTCTTCAATGGAAATTATTAACAATTATATTATTCCAGCCCTTGATGTAGTAGGAAAAGGTTTTGAAGAAAAGAAAGTATATCTTCCT
Organism: Treponema sp.; assembly: GCA_024402665.1. Taxonomy (GTDB): domain Bacteria; phylum Spirochaetota; class Spirochaetia; order Treponematales; family Treponemataceae; genus Treponema_D. The sequence continues at coordinate 26,232 of JAKSTI010000004.1, read as the reverse complement.
CAGTTATTAATGAGTGCTGAAGCGGCAAAATCTGCATTTGCTGTTATTAAAGATGACCTTGATAAATCTGGAAAAAAGGAAGCGCCAAAAGGAACAATTGTAATTGCAACTGTAAAAGGTGACATTCACGACATTGGCAAAAACATTGTAAAAGTTCTTCTTGAAAATTATAGTTTCCAGGTAATTGATTTAGGAAAAGATGTTCCACCAGAACTGATTGTAGAAACTGTAGTAAAAGAAAACATTCAGCTTGTAGGATTAAGTGCTCTTATGACAACAACAGTTCCAGCAATGGCAGAAACAATCAAGCAGTTGCGTGAAAAAGCCCCATGGTGCAAAGTTTGCGTTGGTGGAGCTGTTCTCACACAAGAATATGCCGATATGATTGGGGCAGACGCTTACGGTAAAGACGCAATGGAAACCGTAAAGTATGCCCAGAAAGTTTTTAATGTATAAGATTATTCAGCAGAAGTAGTTTCAGTATCAGCTGACTTTCCTTTTGCCAGGAATGGACGGGCAACTTTTTCATTGAAGAATTCAATAAGTGGGCCCATAAAGAAAGCAGTAATAATTGTTCCCGCACCTACGATTGTTGGTACAGCACCCCAGGTTCCACCACCAATGATGAAAATTGTAATACCAAGGATTACACAAACTACGTCTGTACAGATACGAATGTACTTGAATTTTCCAAGCTTCCATTTATAAGCCATTACAATTGCAACAGCATCATAAGTAGAAACACCAAGATCAGCAGTCATATAGAAAGCAGAACCAAAACAAATGATTACAATTCCAATAATAAGACAAACAAATCTTACAATCAGATTAGGATCAATAATCCAAGTCTGAAGCCATTCATAAGTGAACTGTGTAATATAACCAAGAAGGAATAAATTGATAAATGTTGCAATACCAATGTTATGCCTGTCTACAATAAGACTGAACAAAAGTAAAATGACATTTACAATAACATATAAAGTTCCAAATTCAATTGGAATAAGCTGATCCAAACCACTCATCAAAGACTGGAAAGGATCAACACCAAGAGCTGCAATTTTGAAAATTCCAACAGCAATAGCGCAAATAATTACGCCAAACAATGACATGACAACACGTCTTCCGTTAATTTTAATCATATCATAGTTATAGCACAAAAAGGCCTGTGGATTCTGAAAAAAAATCTAAATTAGTTGTATTTTTACATTCAGATAATTTAGATTCTGAACAAATCAATCTGGTTACCAATGTCAGCAATTGTATTATTGATTTTGTTAGAGATTTCGTTCAAAGATTCACCAGTAGCATTGATTTTTCCAGCACCAATTGCCATTTCTTCCATGCTGCTTGTGATTTCAGTTGTAACATCCTGAAGTCTCTGCATTTCATCAAGAATTGCTTTATTTCCAACAGTCATTTCTTTAGAAGCATCACGAACTTCAAGGGAACTGTCATTTACAACCTGAAGAGCTTTATTAATCTGAATAGAACCCTGAGTCTGCTGTTCCATAGAATTACGGATTTTCTGAACAAGATGGTCTGTTTCATTGATTTTTTCTGTAATCATTCTAAATGCAACTCTAGAATTTTCAGATTCAGCTACTACATCTTCAATAGAGTTTCTAATTTTATCAAGCTGATTACCAATTGTTGTAGACTGAGTACTTGAGTTTTCAGAAAGTTTACGAATTTCATCTGCTACTACAGAGAAACCTTTACCTGCTTCACCAGCATGAGAAGCTTCAATTGCGGCGTTCATAGCAAGGAGGTTTGTTTTAGAAGCAATAGATGCAATAACCTTGTTGGCTTCCTGAAGTGTCTTACTCTGATTTCTGATTTCTTCAATTTTTTCATTTACGCTGATCTGAAGATGTGAACCTTCATCTGTCTTATTAGAAAGTTCTGTAAATGAATTGTTCATCATATCTACGTAATCATTTACCTGACCAATATTTGCAATCATCTGTTCAATAACTGCAGACGCTTCTGAAATACCGGCATTCTGTTTTTCAATCATCTGTTCAAGAGACTGAATATTTGCGGCAACTTCATTTACGGCACTGGCAGAATTAGAAACGTTTTCTCCAGAACGGTCAATCTGTTTATGAACCGACTGAATATTTGCAATAATCTGAGTGATTGCAGAACTTGTATCAAAAGTAGACTGCTGCAAACCAACACCAGCCTTTGTAAGATCTTCTTTTGAAGATTTAAGTTCTGTCATAATAGACTGAAGTTTTTCTGTAAATCCATTAAATCCTTTTACTACATCACCAACTTCATCATTCAAAGTTTCTGGAATTCTCTGAGTTAAGTCTGCGTTACCACCAGAAATTGTTTCAAATGATTTTCTTACTGTACTTAATGGTCTTAATGCTACACCAATTACAATGAATCCCAATGCAAGACCAATTACAATTGCAAGAAGCATAACAAGTACAATCTGTTTACGCAAATCAACTAAATCGCTGAAGAATGAATCATAAGGAGCGGCACAGAATACAGACCAGTTATAGCCTTCAACTTCTTTATAAGAGCCAACCATTTTTACACCAGTTTCATCATCAGTATAAATAAGAACTGAACCAGGAGCGGCTTTTACTTTATCAATTGTAGCAAGCAAAACAGGATCTTCGCGTTTTTCTGCAATATCATTAATGTTTTCTTCACCTTCAAGACCGTTTGCAATAACTTCTTTAGTTTCGTGATTAATAATCTTTGGATGATAACCAGGAGCAACATCAATAGAAAGAGCAATATCATTCAAAACGTTACCCTGAATAACTGATACAAGACAACCGGTTGCTTCATTATCAAAATTATAAACAGGAACAGACATGAACATAATAACTGCATTGTTTACAGGGCTCAAATATGGGTCAAGAATGTAAGTTTTTCCAGTTTTAACAGGCACTTCAATATATGGCTTGTTTGGTAACTGAATTACAGAACCATCTGGAAGCATAAGGTCACCATATTTAGAATAGAAAGCAAGGTTTTCATATTTTTCTGGATTCTTATCATAAATATTTTTTAAGAAATATGACTTTTCTGTAAGATGAATTTCATCAGAGCGGATATTTGGTAATTCTGCAAGGGAATGAAGCAAAAGGAATTCTGCATCATGTCTGTCTTTAATTTCCTGAGCCGCAGCATCTGTAACTTCTGTAACAGTTTTCAAAACCGCATTAGTCAATGAATTTGAAGCTTTCTGATAGGCTCTTAATCCTACTGAAAGACAACTGGCAATAACAAGAACTGTAATAAGGACAAGTAATTTTGATCTAATAGTAATTCGCATTCCATACCTCTAAAAAATAACTGATAAACTGGTCAAACGATTAACTTATTATAATAATATAATTATAGTTTCTTTTAAATTAATGTCAAACATTCAGGGCACTTTTTTAAACAAATTGTTAATATTTTTGTTATACTTTATAGCAGATTTGTTATATTTTTTGGGTTTCTGAACTTTATAATGATTATAATTATCTGGAGGAAATAATGACTTACGATGAAGTTGTAAAAAATGCAAAACAGAATATTGGTGACAAATGTGTTGTTTGCCCTGTTTGTAATGGAAAAGCATGTGGTTCAAAAATGCCTGGTCCTGGAGCAAAAGGAACTGGTGTAGTAAGCCAGAGAAACTACGATGCATGGCAGAAAATCAGAATTAATATGGATGTAATTCACGAAAATAAACCTGTTGATATGTCTTTTGAAATGTTTGGAAACAAGTTTAAACTTCCGTTATTCGCAGGACCTGTTGGTGCAGTTACACTTCATTATAGCGACAAATACGATGACATCAGTTATAACAATGTGCTTGTAAGTGCATGTAAAAAAGCTGGAATCGCAGCATTCACAGGAGACGGTGCAAATCCTGAAGTTGTAAAAGCTGCCGCTAAAGCAATTAAAGAAGCAGATGGATTTGGTGTTCCAACAATTAAACCTTGGAGCGCACAGGTTGTAAAAGAAAAATACGAACTTGTAAAAGCAGGAAATCCTTTTGCAATTGCAATGGATGTTGATGGTTCGGGACTTCCTTTCTTAAAAGGGATGAATCCTCCTGCCGGATTTAAAAGCGTTGATGACCTTAAAGAAATTATCAATATGATTGATGTTCCATTTATTGTTAAAGGAATTATGACTGTAAATGGTGCAAAAAAAGCACTTGAAGCCGGAGCAAAAGGAATTATTGTTTCTAACCACGGCGGACGCGTATTAGATCAGTGTGCCGCAACTGCAGAAGTTCTTCCTGAAATTGTAGCAGCTGTTGGCGGAAAAATGAAAATTATTGTTGACGGTGGAATTCGTACTGGTGCCGATGTATTCAAGGCTCTTGCTATGGGTGCAGATGCAGTTATGATTGCCCGTCCATTTGTAACAGCTGTTTATGGTGGCGGCGAAGAAGGCGTTGAATGTTATGTTCAGAAAATTGCAGCTGAACTTGAAGACACAATGCTTATGACTGGCGCTTTATCTTTAAAAGAAATCACAGCTGATAAAATCAGGATGTAATGAGTACCATAATTGTAGCAGTGATTCTGGCAGTGATTGTAGCTGCCATTATCAGAAAAATGATAAAAGATAAATTAAACGGAAAAAACAGTTGTTCCTGTGGTTGCCAGGGCTGTTCAAAATGCAAAAAAAATGCAGAAGAATAGATTGGCTAACTCAGGGCAATTGTTTTTAACTCTTCAATAGTTCCTGCAATATAGTCTGCCCCATGAGACTGCAGTTCATCTTTTGTACCATAACCAAAAAGTACACCGCAAGACTTAATCCCGTTTTTCTGGGCCCCGATTATATCATGCTTTCTGTCACCAATCATCAGAACTTTTGCTTTATCTTCCAAAGTGCTAAGGTGGCAGCATTTTAAGGCATATGCAATAACTTCATCTTTTTCACTGCGGCTTTCATCAACATTGCTGCCACAAATAAAATCAAAATACTGGGCTAAATTAAAATGCTCCATGATTCTGACAGAGAAATGTTCTGGTTTTGACGTTGCAACAACAAGATGCTTACCCTTTGCTTTTAATTCCTGAAGCAGACCTTCAATTCCTTCATAAACAGAATTTTCAAACAATCCTGTTTTACCAAAATACTCACGGTAAACTTTTACACCTTCTTCAGCCTTTTCATCGGAAAAATGAAGATATTCCTTGAAAGTGGTGATTAAAGGTGGTCCAATAAATGAGCATAAAGTTTCATAAGAAGGAATCTCCAGACCAAAATACTTCAGGGCATAAATAAAGGAATTTGTAATCCCTTTTGCAGGATCAGTCAGCGTTCCATCAAGGTCAAAAAATAAATATTCGTACATAAAAGAAATCCTCTGCCAAATCAAAATCCCATTAATTAATTTGACTAATCTTCAGAGTACATCCAGTCAAGGATTTTTCTTGAATATTCGTTCCAGAATACAAAATCGTGAACCCCTTTAGATTCATGATACTGATGTGGAATTTTGTTATCCTCAAAGAATTTATGAGTAGCTCTGTTTGGTTCAATTAAAAAGTCTTCAGAACCACAGCACATGTAAATATCAGGAATTGGTTCCCCAGCCATCTGCAATTGAACTGCCAGTGCTTCTGGATTATTGTGGCCTTCAATAAGTTCTGCAGGATTTCCAAAACGATTATAGTAATATTCATAATTCGCAATTGGATTTGAATCCCCTTCTTTCATGCCGGCAACTTCATGCATAATCAAGGCAGATGACATTGCACCGATTTTACCGAACAATTTTGGGAAAGCAAGACCGGTGTGCAAAGCACCAAAACCGCCCATTGAAAATCCCATAATATTTGTATCTTCAGGACCGTTTGCAAGTCCAAAAGTTTTATTAACATATTCAGGAAGTTCCTTTCCTACAAAAGTTTCAAACTTATCACCAGTAGCAGGTCCATCAAGGTAGAAAGAATTTTCGCCGTTTGGAATTACAACTGCAACATTGTATTTTACAAGCAGATCTTCAGGAAGCCAGTTCCAGAATCCGCAGCCGTATCCGTGAAGAAGGAACAATGTCTTTAACTTGCCTTTTGGAAGATTATTCTCCCAGTTTGGCAAATCCTTTCTTGGATCATTTGGAATGAATACATCAAAACTTACAGGACGTACAAGTGAATTTGAAAAGAAATTACATTTAAAATAAGCCATTTTTACCTCGTTTTTTACCTACATATGTTTTCTTAAGAAATCTTTGAATTCGTGTTCAGATTCTTTCTGAAGAACAGGACCGTCTGCAGTGAATGTCATACCAAATGTGCCATCTGCATCATAAGGTTTCCATTCTGGCATTGGTTTTCCGTCTGCATCATTTCCGTTTGGATTTCCAGTTTTAATGAAGTTTACCCAATAATTACACATCATGCGAGACAAATCGTAGTGACGGCCTACAAAAGGACGCCAGCATTTTGCAAGAGTTTCAAACCAGAACCACAAATCTACAGAGTGGAATGTTCCAGGATTATCTGGTCCAGGAATATCAGGATCAAAACAATAATAATAGAAATTATTTTTTGAACCGCTAGCTTTACGTGCTTCAAAAGCTTTCTTTACAGTAAGTTCAATTCCGCTAAGTTCACAATACTTCTGCAAATCACCTTCAACAGGAGCACCAAATGGACCATAAGGGAAAGCAGGAGCAGGACCAGTACTGATTTTTGACTGAGGGAATGAAAGGAATTGTTTTGCATCCTTTCCATAAATTTCTTCTGCTTTTACAGCAAGATCTTTTTCATCTTTTGCAGGAATAAAATGAAGGAATTCATCTGTTGTATTTCCAGAAATAATTGGAATATCAAGACAGCTTCCATCAAGAAGTTTATCTGTTGGAGCGCCTTTACAGAACTGACCGTCTTCAATAGTAAACATTCGTGGATGAGTTGTTACAAATTCATCATATTTAGAAAGAATAAAATCTGCATCAAGTTTACGTGCTTCTTCAAGATTTTTAACGCCCATAAAAGCAAAGAATTCTTCGCCCCATTTTTCTGCCTCAGCAAGAGTCATTGGGGAACCAATTCCGCCTTTTGCATATGGACTTGAAATCATACCGCTCATAATAACGGCACCTTTAATAAGTCCCTTATTTTTTTCAGAAGTAATCTGATGCATTACACTTCCACCACCGGCAGACTGTCCTGCAATAGTGATTTTTTCTGGGTCTCCGCCAAAAGCAGCAATATTTTCATAAACCCATTTTAATCCCGCATGCTGGTCTAACAAACCAAAATTTCCAGGAGCATCAGGAGCTTCTTTTGTAATTTCAGGATGAGCAAGGAAACCAAAAACATTAAGACGATAGTTTACAGCAACAACGATAATTCCACGGCGGGCAAGTCGTTCTCCGTCAAATTCCATTTCGCTTGTATAACCCCACTGGAATCCGCCTCCAAAATACCATACAAGAACAGGAAGTTTTTCATCGGCTTTTTTAGCAGGAGTCCAGATATTTAAATAAAGGTTATCTTCACTGATTTCTACCGCTGAATCTACGTGCCATTCTTTACAATAAACATCAGTTCCCAAACCAGGTCTGTTCTGAACAGAGATTGGAGCAAAAGTGTAACATTCCTTTACTCCTTCCCATTTTTCGCAAGGCTGTGGTGCACGCCATCTATTTTTACCAACTGGTGGCTGAGCAAATGGAATTGCCTTAAATGATGTAATTCTTGGATCTGCGGAAGGAAGCCCTTTTACAGTTCCGTATTTTGTTGTTACTTCTCTTAACATTTTTATCTCCCGTTATTAAATCTAGTTAAATTTGAATCCTTTAAGCTGATGATTTCCACCGCCAGTGTAAGTCAAAAACAAAGCGTGAGTTCCTGCAGGGAAAGTTACTTTTGTAGAATATGGACGCCACACATTTTCTGATTCAATCTTGATTTTTCCAAGAACAGGACCATCCCAGGCAGTTTTGATTTCATATTCGCCGTAAGAATATCCGCGAACTTCAATTGTAAATGTGATTTCTTTTCCTGCAATTGGAGTAAAATCAAAATATTTAAAACCAAAGTTTGAACGTTTTGAAATATTAGCAATGTATCCAATATTTTCATCACCATCGCCGCCATCCTGAACAACTCTAGGATATTTATCTCCGGCAATATACATGCTTGGTTCATCTGTAAACATATTACAAACAATGTATGCAGGATATTCACCTTCAGCCTTTAATGGACCGCCGTTCAAACCGCAGCTTGTAATTTCAACCTGAGGGATAGATCCATCCGGATTAATTTTGATTTTTTCTGAACAACCCTGACGGCTATACCATGTACCATTTGTGTGACGATGATAGAAAATATAGTAATCGCCATTAATGAATTCAATTCCACCATGATTATTTGCACCGTAAGCAGCAGGCATATCAGCTGGTTTGTATGTAGAAATTCCTTTATCGCAGTTACTTACAACTACACCACCATAAACAAAGTCTTTTGTAGGATTTTTACTTGTAGCATAACAAAGTTCGTGCATTACTTCAGAAGAGTAAACAAAATAATAAAGTCCGTTGAATTTGCGGATAGAAGGTGCTTCAAAGAATGCGTGATTTTCAAAACAAGAGCCTTTACTGTATTCGTCTCCTGGAACGATGAAAACTGGCTCTTCTTTAATAGTAAGCATATCTTTATCAAGAACAGTTGCCATTGCGCCATGTCTGTCTTTCATATGATTACCGCAGAAACCTGTGTACAAATAAGTTGTATCGTCTTCTGTAATTACAGCTGGGTCAAACTGAGGTTCGTCTCCTTTACGGTCTCCCAAGCGAGTTCCATCTTTATAGTGAACATAACCATAGAATTTGTATTTTCCGGCAGGAGTGTCACAAACGGCAACAGAAACAAAGCCAACTTTATCATAAACATAATAGATATAGTAACGGCCATCTGGACCTTGAGTTACGTCTGGAGCATACAAAACCATGCGTCCATCTTCATTACAAGGATCTTCACCAACACGAGGGTAAATCACACCTTCATAACGCCATGAAGTTAAATCATCTACTGGAGCTGAATAACAAACATAGTCCCCAAGACAGAAAACCCATCCGTTCCAATAATCATGAGAGCCGTAAACATAAACTCTGTCACCAAAAACATGTGGTTCACCATCTGGAACATATTCCCATGATGGCATATAAGGATTAAATCCCTGCTTTTTCATATAATGCACCTTCCAATCTTATAAAACGTTTAACTGTTAGGTTCAATTATACCACCGATAGAAAAATTTAATGTAGGGAAAAATCTGTATATATTGTATTATTCTCCACTAAGAGCAATTACAGGATCAAGTTTTGCTGCACGACTGGCTGGATTTAACCCAAAAAAGATTCCTACAAATACACTGAAAACAAATGCAATCAGACAGGCATTGTAATTTATGATGATTGACTGGGATTGAACATACTCTACTGCTATACTCAAAATTATTCCCAAAAGAACACCAAGAATTCCACCAATTAAAGTGATGCTGGCAGATTCAACAAGGAACTGCTGACGGATATCTGATGGAGAAGCACCTAATGCTTTTCTAATTCCAATTTCCTGCTTTCGTTCGGTTACTGTTACAATCATAATATTCATAATACCAATGCCGCCAACAAGGAGAGAAATTGCGGCAATTGCACTAAGCATCATGCTCATTGTTCCTGTAATTTTACTAACCTGTTCAAGCATAGACTGCATACTCATTACATTTACAGAACCTTCTGTTCCAGTAAGCTGAATACAATAATTTGTGATTGTAGAAACAAGTTCAACTGCTTTTTCCGGAGAAGTTGCCTGTACTAAAATATTTGCGGCTTCTGCATTTGGTTTAATTTTTTTAAGATAAAATCCCCGGGGAACATAAGCAGCACCCTGTTCCATTCCGGCAGTCTGTTCTTTTAACACACCAATAATTTCAAAACTAAAAGAAACATTGCTTGAAACAACAATAAGATGTTTTCCTACCGCGTCTCCTGCAGGAAAAAAAGTCTGAGCAGTATCGTGGCTTAAAATTAATTTCTGAGTCCCTTCCTGATTATCTGTAACAGTAAAAAAAGAACCGCTTTCAAGTTCCATTTTGTACATTTCCAGATATCCTGTTTCAATTGCAGAACAGTTTACTGTAGAAGAAACATCTCCCAAAGTCATTGTTGAGTTCATTGAATTTTTGTACCAGACTTTCTCAATATCCTTAACACCGTCAAATAAATCATCTCTAAACGCTTCATCAAAAACAAGATTAACAGCGGCTCTTTTACGTCTTGTGAATCCTGGGGAAACACTTACAACATCAAGTCCGGCACTTCCAAAAGTATTTTCTACTTCTCTGGTAGAACTGCTTCCCAAACTTGTAATTACGATTACAGAAGCAACACCAATAATTACTCCAAGGAGAGACAAAAATGTTCTTGTTTTATTTCTTCTAAAATTATTTAACGCATTCAAAAAATCTTCTAACATATTAATCCGTCCAAAATTCTAATGCAGCGTTCTGTGCTTGCTCCAATTCCTGGATCATGAGTTACAATTATTACAGTTGTATTTTTTTCTTTATTAATCTGTCTGAATAATTCCATTACCTGCTTACCAGTAGCTGAATCCAGAGCACCAGTTGGTTCATCAGCAAGAAGGATTTTTGGTTCAGTTACCATTGCTCTTGCAATAGCCACACGCTGTTTTTGCCCGCCACTTAATTCATGAGGACGATGATGAATTCTGTCTATAAGCCCAACAGATTCCAGCGCTTTTTTTGCTTTCTCTACCCGTTCCTGTTTTGGGACCTTCTGATATTTTAATGGAAGCATTACGTTTTCAAGAACATTCATTGCCGGAATAAGATGGTACTGCTGAAAAACAAAACCAATTGTCTGATTTCTAAGTACAGCCAGTTCTTTTTCACTCATCAGTTTTGTGTAACGCCCATTAATCTGAACATCACCAGAAGTTGGACGGTCAAGACAACCAATCATATTCATACAGGTAGATTTGCCGGAACCAGAAGGCCCCATAATAGAAATAAATTCGCCCTGCTGAATTTCAAAGCTGACCCCTTTAAGAGCCTGAACTTCATTGTCGCCCATTACATAAGTTCTAACAACATTTTCAAGTTTTACTACAGAATTTGTCATAAAAAATCCTCTTTGAGCAGACCTTATTATCTTGGAGGCATTCCCATAGGAGGCATAGCACCCATACCACCAGCTGAATTACCAGTTCTATTATTTGAGCCAGAACCACCAGGACTATTTCTATTCCAGCCAGACTGTTTTGGTTCAGTAAGCTGCTTAAGAACTTCCCCGCCCTTTAGTCCATCAAGAATTTTTACATAATCTCTGCCATATTGCTGAACAGTTACATTTACTTTCTCTCCATTTCTTGCCAGCTCAACATAAGCATTTTTCTGATCATCATAAGCAACTGCATAACGGGAAACAACAAGATTTTCTACAGTAGGACTGATTTCAATTTTTCCTGTAAAAGAATAATTTGGCAGAATATCGCCAGGAAAATCGTCAATTCTGACTTTTGCTTTAACAATTGTAGCACCACGGGAAGTTACTTCACCAATTGCAGGCCATCCAACAACATAACCTTCAACAACATCAGTACTTGATGCAGGAAATGAAAAGTTAACCTTCTGCCCTACCTTCAGCTTCTGAACATCAGTTTCTGCAATTTCAACTTCCGCAGTAAGATAATCTGTATTAACAATAGTCCCGATCTTATCTTTTGCCTCAAGAGAATCTCCCACAGCAACATCTAAGTCGGCAATCATACCATCAAAAGTTGCAGTTACTTTTCTGTCTGCAATTTTCTGCACCAATGACTTTCTCTGAGTTTCCATAAGTGCAATTTCCTTCTGAGACCCGTTGATTCTTGTAGTTGCCATAGAATAATCGTGTTTTGCAAGATTATAAACCTGTTCCGAATCATCAAGCTGAAGAATTACATCACCCTTTTTAACATAATCGCCGGCTTCAACATTTACAGCAAGAACAGTACCCGCACTTAAAGCCTGAAGTTTCTGTTCCTGAGCCGCAGAAATAGTTCCAGATATTTCAATTACATTTTCATAAATTTCTTTTTCTACCCTGTAAGTAACGTTTGCAACTTTATTTTTACTTAAGGCCTTACGAATACCAATTAATCCGCCAGAAAGAACAGCAAGAATTCCTATTCCAATAATTATTCTTTTTACACTCTTTTTCATATTAATTCTCCAGATTTCTGTCTACAAACATTTTCTTTACATTATTGTTATAAACAATCAAATCAATGGCATTTATAACAAGCTTAATTTCATATAACTGAGCATTAACTTTTGAACTTAAATACTGACTTTCTGAAATAATCCCCTGCTTATACCATCCGGCCATATTTTTTTCAGCCGCCGCATACATTTTGTATGTTTCCTGATTTGAATTTTTTTCCCACAAAATATCTTCAAGTTTCTGCTGAGTATCTACAACTGCTGTTTCATAAGCTGTGATTGCAGATTCAATAGAAAGCAAATCCTGTTTTTCATTAAGATCATTCACCTTGCTGTCAATAGAAGTTTTTCTAAAAGCGTTTGGTGAAACTGAAAAAGACAAATTAAAAGAAGGACCTGCATCTGCGGCAACAGGAATATTAATTCCAGCTCCAAGAGAAAGACCGCCTATTTTTGAAGAAAGTCCTGCATCAAGAGTGTCATAACCAGTTGATGAACCGCCAATTGTATTATTAAAAGTGTAGCCGGCATTTGCAGAAAGAGTAACAAATCGTTTTGCAGAACGCTGCATTGAGTTTATTTTATAATTCCATTTTGCTGCTTCCACAGTACTATAATCATCCTGGGCAAAATCTGAAATATTCAGGGCTTGTACAAGAGGGATGTCAGAAGGAACAAGTTTTGTAAAATCCTGATTTGCATCAATTGAAATATCGTAGCCGCATTTTTTATAGAAAACAACGTAATCGTGAACTAAGGAGCGTTTGCCAGATTCAACTTTATGTTCGTCAGATTTAACTTTCATTTCTGCCATTACATAAGTTGATGAAGTTTTGTTATAACCTTTTGCTTTTACACTTTCAAAGTCGATTGTATCTGAATAAAGGGAAAGCTGGGCCTGAATTAAAGAAGTTGTTGAACTAAGAAGAGATTTTAATTCGTTATAAAAAGCACTTTCCGCCGCAATAGCCTGATTCTGAATCTTTCTTTTTGATTCAAGAAGATTGCGTTCTGCCTTCAAAAGAGAAATTTCTCTGTTGGCAGCATTTTCACTAAGAATATCTACCCCAACAGACAGTTTTGTATTTTTAACACCATCGCTTCCAACATCAGCGCCGGCAGACAGATTCAGATTCTGATACTGAGGAAGACTTGCAGTTACAGAAGGTTTTGCAGAAATCTTAGTTCCACCATCTTTTGTAGAAATTGAAATATTTCCGGAAGAAAGTGAAATATCAAAACCATTATCAATTTGTGTAGAATCATAAGATAGCTGAGTTTTCTCTGCCGCAATAATCAGATTTTTTAATTCAGAATCATTTTCAATATAAGATAAAAGAAGTTCCTCTGTTTTCATTGGCTTAAAATCAGAAGCAAAAGCCTTTGAACTAAAACAAACAGTCAGAACTAATAATGATAAAAATGAAATCTTGTAAGTGGAAAAAAGTGTTATTTTTCTTCTATTTGTATTCATTTTGTCCCTCTAAATAAAATCGCAAATATATCAGCGACTGTTTTTGTGAAATCTATTTTATTAACAACAGTATAAAGGAAAATGAAACAAAAATAACAAAATATTAGAATAATAAAGCACTTAAATTTTATAATCGTTTACAGCTTCTTTTGAAGTAATCAACTGTTTTAATAAACTGCAATAAGGAGTTGGAATATTGTGAGCCGCACCAAGTTTTTCAATTGTACCGCAGAACCACTGATTTTCAGTTTTACGACCCGCTTCAATATCCTGATGCATGCTTGTTTTTCCCCATGGTTCGTTTTCTTCAAAAAATTTAAGCTGATCTTCCACAATTTGTGATGTAAGGGCAATTCCTTCGCTATTTGCAACAGCAGCAATATCACGCTCGCTTTGAATGCCGTTTAATAAAGATAAAATTACAGTATCAGGACCAACAGAATTTTTTAACTGACCCAAAACCTGAGCCAGCTGAAGATTTTTTGTGGCAATAATAACTAAATCTGTAACAGAAGCTTTATTAATTGCGCTGGCAACTGGTGCACCAACGGCTCCAAGTCCAACTAAAGTTACAGTTTTAATTTCCATATTATTCCCACAAAGATTGATTACTTGTTCTTAAGCAAATCACGAATATCTTCAAGAACAATAAGTTCATCAGATTTAACAATTGGAGCAGGTTCCTCTGCTTTTGGTTCTTCCTTCTTCTTGAATTTTTCAAAAATGCGGATAACAGCAAAAATACAGATTGCAACAATCAAAAAATCTACAACAGACTGGATGAAGTTTCCGTATGCAACAGTTGCTTCACCAAGTTTGAAAGAAAGATCTTTAAAGTTCAAACCGCCAATTGCAAGACCGATTAATGGCATTACAACATCATTTACAAGACTAGTTACGATTTTACCGAAGGCACCACCAATGATAACACCCACAGCCATATCAACTACATTTCCTCTTGAAATGAATTTCTTAAAAGCTCCAAACTCTCCCTTTGCACTTTCTTTTAAGTTTTTCATGTTTACTCCTTTTGACTATTTTAACATATGATGTAGAATATTTATAGAAAAATATCAAACAAGAGGTTTTTATGGCTGCTAAAAAATGTATCAGTAAAGGAACTGGAAAACCACTGTCGGTTTATGAAACAGAAAAAGAAGCAAAGGAAAGTGCTAAATATTCAAAAAAGGAATTCAAACTTGATTTGTATCCATATAAATGTGAAAACTGCGGAAAATGGCATCTGGCACCAAAGGCATCAAAAATTGATGTAAAACAGAATGCCTGTTCCTGCACAGACACAAACGGAAAACCAAAAGCATTGTACGCTACAAAAAAGGATGCAGAAAAACAACTTTCTAACAGCGAAAAAGAACAGAAAGTCAAATTGTATATTTTCAAATGCCCCGAAAAAAAAGGCTATCATTTGACACACCATGCGCCTGAAGAATACAAAGATATTCCTAAAGCAAAAAAGGCTCCCGCAAAAAAAACAACCGAAAAAAAAGCAGCAGTTAAAAAAACTGCTGCCAAGAAAAAATAAAGTGGGGAAATAGAATGATGCTTCTGGATATTTAATTACTCTTATTCATCTAAGCCTGAACCTGATAAAAGGGTAATTTTTACACTCTTAATAAGTGTTTCTCCAGGAGCAAGTTCCATATTTCTCCAGGAATAAGATATACCTGAATCTGTACCAGATAAATCGCTGGTAGTATTTACTGTAAACATATTGCTTGTTTTTGCATTTGTGTAGCTTCCAAAATAAAGATAATCTACTGGTGTAACGTCTTTTCCAGCCTGAGCATAAAGATTTAAACTCATATTTACAGTTCCATCATACATTGATGCACCATAACTTCTTTTATAAATAGGAGCGGAATCATTATTGCCAATCATTACATCTGCATAACTACCTAAATCAATATTAGAAATAGTATTTACAGTTGTATTTGTTAAAACCTGATACAGAATTACAAAAGGTGTTTTTGTTGATTTGTCATATGCAAGAATAGGTTTTACTTTAAGTTTAACACCATTATTTAACACTGCCTCACCATTTGAATCCAATTTGATTGCAACAGGAGTAGTATTACTACCATTTGTAGTAAACCATGTCCATCCATTATTCGAAAATGTTGTCATATTGAAAGAATGTCCAGAAGTGTTATCTGTTCTTCCTTTAAAATCAAGAGCTCCATTTGTATTAACACAGAATTCCAGATACATGTTGTCATCTGTTTTATAGTTTGCATCAGTAACTTTATCCACACTGTGTCCTTCATCATAACTCATAGTATCTGTGCTTCCTAAAGTTACAAATACACAAGTTGCAGTATGACCATCTACAGAAGCAGTAATTGTAGCAGTACCAGGACCATGATAAGTTACAAGTGCTGTAGTATCTCCAGTTGCTTCGCAAGTTACAACTTCATCATCAGAAGAAAGCCAGCTGACTACATATTCTGTATCTGATCCAGAAACAGTTGCTGTAAGTTCCTCAGATGTAGATAATCCACTCTGAAGCAAAATGAATTTTTCATTAAGAGAAATTGCCTGAGCCATAGCATGCCATTTTGCATAATAAACCTTATCGCCAGTAGTTCCTGCAGGAATCTGTGTGACAGCAGAACCTGATAAATCAGGATTATCAAACCAACCTAAAAGACCAGCTCCTGTTTTTTCTACATCATAAGTACCACGAGGCAGATTAACAATATCACCTTCATAATAACCTGATGGAACTTTTACAGAATATTCTTCTGTCCAGTTTCCGCCATCTAACTCAAAATTAATATTGTAGAAATGCTTCCATTTTGCAACTAAAACAATATCTTTTCTAACTGTTTGCGCATCAATAAATGTGATTAAAGTTTTTTCTTCATCAGTTTCATCATACCAGCCTTCAAAAATGTGTGGTCCATTTGAAATTTGTGAAGCATCTGGTAATGCAAAAACAGAATCATAATATCGTGATGTTACAGGTTCAAAATCCTCTGCCCAAACACCACCTTCAGTTTCATAAACTACATTATAAACTTCAGGTTTCACATCTGCACTTCCCTTACAAGAGAAGAATAAAACTGAAACCAAACTAAGTAATATAAATGCTTTTTTCATTTTTTACCTCTTTTTTTAGTTTTCTTTATTATCGGCAAAAATTCACGATTTATTTATCTAATGAAAAAAAGAGGGAGGAAACAACAAAAACAAACACAAAACAGAGGGGACAGACCCCAAACTAGTCGTTCAAAATTTTTATGGAGCCGCCTTTTATGAGCCATCCAATTCCATAAATTATTAAATTGATTGTTTCCAGATATAAACCTGCCTGAACAGGAATAAATGTTTTTATCTGCATCATATATGTTGCTACAGAATAAGTGTTCACTATCAGATTACAAAGAATTATGATGCCAAAAGTAATGTATATTCTATTTCGGATAATCTTTTTTTTAGTTTTTTCACCGCTGCTTCTAGTAAATATAAACAGAAGATTTATTATAGGTAAAATAAACAATATAAGCCCTAATGAAATATGAATCCAATTGACAACAACATGATTTGGATGAGCAATAATTTCATAAAGTCCAGTAGATATTTCTTCATTCAAAATGGCTTTGTTATAAGAAGGAAAAATAATTATTCCTAAGAGACACAAACCGTTCAACCATCCAACAATTTTATCCCGCCAGTCATACCCCTTATACAATAAGTTGATTATTGCACCAAATCCAAATCCAATAACAAAAATATTTCGACCTGAACTCCAATATAAAGAGCTTACTGTTTGATTCCAGCTTCCATATTCATTACTCCAGCAATTTCCTGTTAATCCCACAAGTAAACACAAAGGACAAGTTAATATCAGTGCTGCACCAATCCATCGTCGCATACAAAGCTGAATATATTTGTTATCCACACTTCTCTCCTTAAGGGGACAGACCCCTGTATCTTATATTTCTTTAGTATACAACTTACATCACTGCAATCAAGTCGTCTTTGCTGGTAACCAAAAATAAATGCAGACCAGTAATCTGAGGTAAAGTCACAATTGCTTCCTGTTCGGCAAAAAGATTGATTACCTGGATTTTGTCATACTGAACAGTGATTACGTTTGCAATAAAATCATCCTTTGTCATAGGATGATTAAATTTAACAGAAAACTGACCATCAAACTCTGCAATCAATGGAATGAATTTTTCTTCATCAGAAGTTTTTTCTTTCAGCGACACAAGTTTATTTCCGCAGCAACTGATTTCAATTTCTTTTATGCTGGTTACAATGTTTCCGCAAGTTGGGCAGCGATAAAATTTTACCCGATTCATATTCCCTGCCCGCCCCGGACTTGTTACAATTGCTCCACGTAAAATACTTTGAATGTCAATTTCCAAAACCTTTGAAAGCTGAGATAACAACGTAATATCCGGACAGCCGTGCCCTGTTTCCCATTTACATACAGCTTTATCAGTAACAAAAATTGCATCTGCCAGCTGTTTTTGAGTCATCCCTTTTTTAATTCGTGCATCTTTAATTATTGCACCTGTTTTTTCTGGGTTCATAATTTTACTCCTTTACATTTGGATTTTAGTTCGGCAAAACCAATTAGTAAATCCACGGGGAGTAGATAAAAAATGTGTGGAAAAAAACAGAGGGGACAGACCCCTGATAAAATCCTTTGCTGAAAACAGAGGGGACAGACCCCTGATAAAATCTTTTTCATCATTTTTTCCAAAATTAAGGATTCGCAACAATTCCAGTAAACAGCATCACATCATTTACATTATCCATAATAACATAACAGAACGGATGATCTGCAGTAAAATAAAAATTAGGGATTACCGAAACCGAAGCTGATTTTGCAAAAGACATTGTCACTGCCACAGCCTTAGTTTTTTCTTCATCAACACTAACCTTTGTTTCATGAAGGATTTCATCTATAAAGACAGTTTCATTTGTATCAAAAATATTAGAAAAATCAGAAGAAGATTCAAAAATATCTGTAACACCAAGATTCTGAAATTGCTTTTTAAGGTCAGTGCTAATATCAGTGTTAAATTTCGGAAGAGAAACTTCTACAGTTTCATAATCACTATCTTTAGTAAAAGACGAAAGCAGATTATTCAATTCCAATTTCGAAAAATCATACTCTTTTTCAACAGGAAGAATACAAATCATAGAGTAGCCTGTATCTGCATACATAAGTTGAATCATCTGAAATTCTTCATTTTCTGTGTATTTATAAAATTCACTATTATGCATCATTTGAACAGAAACAGTTTTATCTTTTGTAACATAAAAATCTTCTGCAGTAGTTTCATTTTTCTTAAAAGGATGTCTCCATTTTTGATTAAAATACAAAGCATTCAAAAAGCAAAGTTTTGTGTCCGATGGCAAATCGTTTTTTAAAAATTTTGGAATCTCATTTTCAGTAACTTTTTTAATATATTTATTAATCTGATTTGTAGTTTTAGACCCTTTAGAAAAATCAACCGAAAAAAGACTGGAATTTATGTTTGCCAGAAAATCTGAATAGCTTTCTTTTACAGGAAGATTATTTTGCACCCAAATTGAATTGTAATTATTTTCCAGATTAGAAAAATATTGCTGAATCTGAACATCATCCTTTTTTTCCTTCAGTTCAAGAAGATTATTAATCTGATCTGCCGTTTCACCATCACAAGCATTGCTTATTAAATATAGAAGATTATAAATTGATGTGCCAGAAAAAGACAGATTTTCACCTTTCACATACATCTGATGAAACATTTTTTCAGAAAAAGAATTAATGCTATTTGAAACTTCAGATTCAATCTTCACTTTCTGTTTCTCCTGAGACAGAGCCGAACAACCTAAAAAAAATGGGATGGAAATTAAAAATATAAAAATCTTTTTGTACATTCATTTTCTCTCTTTCCTTGAATAGTAATAAATAATCATCTGATTTACAATGCAGACAAATCATCAAAAGGAATATAAAATGGAATTCCTTACCGCTACAAACATTTAAAATTAACAGATAAACTGAGATTCATATGCATTACGAAAAAATCGTTAAAGGAATTTTTAAAGACAGACCAAACCGTTTCATTGCTCATGTAGAAATCCAGGGAAAAGTGGAAACAGTCCATGTAAAAAATACAGGGCGATGCAAAGAACTGCTGATTCCAGGATGCACAGTAATTCTTGAAGATTTTAGAGGCCGCCCAGGATTTGAAAGCCGTAAAACAAAATTTGACTTAATTGCTGTTTATAAAAAGATTGAAAGCACCCATCCTCTTGGAAATAAAGATAATCATTTATTAATAAATATGGACAGTCAGGCACCAAATAAGGTTGTAGCAGAATGGCTGGCACTTCAAGACTATGATTTTGTAAAACCAGAATACACCTACGGAAATTCCCGGGTAGATTTTTATATGGAAAAAAAGAGTCCCGACTTCGAAAAGCAGGAAAATCAGGGGGCTGCCCCCCATCAAAAGTATCTTATGGAAGTAAAAGGCTGTACTTTGGAAAAAAATGGAATCGGCTATTTTCCAGATGCTCCCACAGAACGAGGCGTAAAACATCTTAGGGAACTTGCAGCAGCGGTTGAACAAGGATATAAATGCTATCTGGCTTTTGTAATTCAAGTTCCCGGAGTAAAAACCGTTTTACCAAATATTGAAACTCACCCCGAATTTGGACAAGCCCTGGAAGAAGCAAAGGCTGCTGGAGTGAAAGTTTTGTTTTTACAGTGCATCGTAAATGAAGATGAACTGAAGATTGTATAGTCAGGAAAATATTTCAATATAAAAAACACCCGCCTTCAAAACTAAAGACGGGTGCTAAGTTTCACTGTAAAACAAATAAAGCTAATTTAGTTAGCAGGATATGTTGTGTTTGATGAAGAAAGTACAGGCCATGCTTTAGGATGAACATATCGTCTATATGTTCCAGCAAGCTCTGGGTGTGAATTAACACCTTCGCCTGCATAAGTAAGAGTTGCATCTTCATTTATTGAAATAGTCCAAGGACCGCAGTATACAGGCTCCATTGGAGAACCAGAGTTCAATTTAAAACTGCTGCCATCTTTAAAAACTCCCTCGCTAAAGTACCTATCACCGTCAATGGAAATTAAGATTCTTTCACTATTTGGAATAATCATTTCTGCAGTTCCTTTCTGATAGATGTTGTATTCACAAACATATTTTGAACTAGTCCATTCCGGGCTATATACTTTCTGATAAAAATATGATGAATTATTCCTTCTGATAAGCCATGTTTTTCCATCAGAATCAGTTGTTAATTCATGGTCTTTATAATCAATATAACAAACTTTAGGATCTTCCGAATCAAGCCAAAACTCGTAATCTTCAAAAACCTTATAATTTTCATCATAATCAGAACTTTTGTATCCATTCATTTCTGTAAGTCTAGGATTGCTTCCACTCGAAAATTCTGCAAACCATCTGTGACATGTGTTGCCTTTTATATAAATAATCTCCTGATTTAAAGGCTTTCCACAAACCAAAGCTGTCTTTACATACCAGCCATCCAAAGTTGTGTCATCAACTGCAGGCATTACTGCTGGTACATCTCCGCCGCCATTATTTCCACCACTTGCAGCTGGCTGTTCACATCCAATTACTGACAATACAAGTGCTGCAACCAAAGCTACACCTGCAATTTTTCTTAAAACACTTTTCATAGTATTTCTCCGATTATTATTAGAATTTCTTCTATTATATATATATATATATATATATATATTCGCAAGTTTTTTTGACAGCCGGGTTTTTGATGGAAGAAATTATGAAATCATAAAGGAAAAACAGAACCTGATAATCCGTAAGGCTGGAATAGAGATTGAAATTACTCCGAATAAGATTCGTGGAGAATGGATCTAAAGTGTGGTATAATTATTTAAACGTTAATTTAATTTGCGGATGCTTTGTAACCAATACCAGCTTCAACCGAAATGTCATTATTAAAAACAACATCTGCGGTTACATAATTACCATAAGTAAGTAAATTCTGTACATCAGAAAACTGGTATTGATTTTTTTCAATATGTTCTCCAAAACAATATCCAGATAAACCAGGTGTCACACCAACATTTACATTATAACCAATAGAAAATGCTGGTATGAAAGAGAAAATAAGAATTAATGTAAGGAGAATGTTTTTTTTCATATTGTACCTGTATTATTAATATGGCTGTTCAATCACTTCGATTTTTGTAATTTTAATAGTATCTGTTGAACCAATATAAAGAGGTGTAGCTTCATTTGAAGAAAGATTGTATTCTATCCAAGCATATTCATCTTCACTTTTATCAGTTTTTACATTTCCGTTACCTTCAATCCATTCAATCCTTCCAGTTCCAGTTTTATCATAGTAAACAAGAAGAACATAATGTCCTACCAATGGTTTTCCATTTGATGTTTCAATAGAAATAGAATCGGCTTTAATTTCTATACCACCCGCTACTTTACCATCATAATATTCTCTTGCTTCATTAGATTTTGTAGATGTCTTGTCATGTCCCGCATAATGATGAACAATTCTGAGATTTTTATTTTTCCCTATAAAATATTCATTTTCCTGTACAAGTGTATTATTCCATGCGTCTGTAGCTGTACCAAGTCCCTCTGTACCATCAGAAGTGCTATATCTTTGTGTAAAATCTGTCCAGTCACTAAGAATAAACTCTTCATTCAAAGTTCCATCCCCAAGCTGTTCTGGTTCACTACCACTAGGATTATCACATCCTGCAAACATAGCTACTGCCATTATTGCAACCAATGCAATACCAACCTTTTTAATTGTTTTTGTTAATTTTTTCATTTTTTTTCTCCTTTTTTATTATTAAAATTCAAGTTGAATTTTATTGCCATTATTATCTACTTTTATGTATATCTCCATATTTTTATCATAAGAAGTAATCTTTGAGTCTGTGCCAACTTTCAATTTTTCATTATCGTATATTAAGTTATTAGCATAACGTATTCTTTTCGGTGTTTTTCCATCTGAAAAAAATACCAATACATCAAAATCCCATTTAAGTTCTTTTCCTACCTCAAGTTTTGTATTTTTACTAATATGTTATTTAGACTCTTACGAATTTCTTCTATTATATATATATATTCGCAAGTTTTTTTGACAGCGGGTATTTGATGACAGAATTTTATAAGGTAATACAAGTGAATATAAATTGAAGTTTATATAATGTTTACATTTCATATTATCCGATATACAATGTAAACAAATCAGGAGGTATTATGAACAATAAGACTTTGACAGTTGCATTTCGCACAACTCCAGAAATTAAGAACAAGGCAGAAGCACTTTTTAACTCTTTAGGAATGAGTCTTTCTTCTGCAATTGATATGTTTCTTCATCAGGCAGTAAAAGAAAATCGATTCCCCTGCTCTCTTGATTCAAAAATTGTTTCAGCCAAGATACAAGATATGAGTTCAACTTATCCTACTGGCTTTTTCGATTTATTCGGAGCAGTTCCAGATTTGCATATAGATGAACCGGAAGAACTGGATTTTAATTTAGATTCCAAACGGGAGTCTTTATGAAATATTTTCTGGATACAAACATCATTTCCTACATCATAAAAGGAAAATATCCAAAAATCATAGAACATCTCAAAAAAGTTCCAGCCCAGTCTATTGTAATCCCTTCTGTTGTAAAAGCAGAATTGGAATTTGGCGCAAGAAATTCCGGCAGCTACGAAAAAGTTATTATTCCATACATGCAGTTTCTGGAACCTTTTGATATAAAAGATTTTGACAGCGATGCTTCTTATTTTTATGGACTTATCCGTCAGTCCCTTACAGAAAAAGGAACTCCAGTTGGACCTAACGATTTACTCATAGCCGCAACAGTTCTTGCAAACAACGGAACTTTAATTACTCACAATACAAAAGAATTTTCCCGCATTGAAGATTTAAGAATTGAGGATTGGACAGAATAAAAAACCTCCGCATTTGCAGAGGTTTTGGCTTTATTTAGCAATCACTATCTGATAGAACGACAAACACGGAAACCAAGGTAATTGTACCTGCTAATAGAGTTGTCGTAGCCACGGTAAGAACCAGCGCAGCGGTAAGCATCATTGCGGTAACTGCCACCACGGCGGACGCGGTCATTGCCCAAAGCGACACCGCAAGGGTCGGCTACTTCTCCGGTTGCTACATCATAGGCATACCAGTCCCAGCACCATTCCCATACATTTCCTGCCATGTCATAAAGGTTGAGGCTGTTCTTATCTTTAAGTCCTACTTCATGTGTTTTACTACCTGAATTACCTTTATACCAGCCTACAGTTGCAAGGTTATCATCTTCATTAAGATAATTTTCGCCATCATAAATCATAGCTCCATCTTTTGTATTTACCTTTCCAAATGCATTTTTCCATGCTTCTGCCTGTGGGTTTCCGCCTCTTGCAGCATATTCCCATTCTGCTTCTGTTGGCAAACGGTAGCCTTTTTTGGTAAGGTCCTGTGTTACGGTTGCTGATATTATATATTTATTTGCAACATTTCTTGTAATATTTGTTATTGTATAAACACAGTCTGCTTCTGTCATTGTAAGTTTTGTAAGAGCATTACAAAAATACACTGCATCATACCAGTTAACAAATTCTACTGGACGTAATCCTTGAGTTTCACCCTCTGCAGGATTACTGCTAAAACTACTTGGTATTGCATTACATCCTGCATCTGTTTTAAGTACTGCTTCATAAAGCTCCTGGGTTACTTCATACTGGCTCATTACAAATGGACTCAATGTTACTTTTCGATCCTTAATAAATACACCCTTAAAGTATAAAGTAGCACTTTCTGCAACATAGGTGTTCCATGAAGAATCATCTTCCATGTCTACTACACCAGTTTTGCCTGCTGGAACAATGGCTACTTCACTTGTTTTTGCAAGAGTTGTGCCGTTAATTGTAATTCCAGATTTTACAACATCTCCAGGATTAGTTCCACTTGAAGCAGATTCTCCACCACCTGGCTGACTGCATCCCATCACTGCACAAGCCATTAAAACTGCAAGTGCACCTGCACTAATTTTCATGATACTTTTTTTCATAGTACCCTTCTCTAAAAAATGAATTTAAAAACAAAAAGGCATTCTACCGCACATTGTTAAATGCACGACAAAATGCCTTTGAATTTACGAAATAATATTTTGCTGACGAAAGACTATTTGCCCATGAGCTGGTGAGCTGGTGAGCTGGTGAGCTGGTGAGCTGGTGAGCTGGTGAGCTGGTGATGCTAGAATTTGATGAGATTATTGTCAACATTGTTCCATTTTATCATGGAATTTGTGTGGATGCAAAAAATAAATCTGTTCAACAAGAATTATGTTGATTATTACCATACATGAAAAAAAATGGCCGCCAGTTTGACCCACTGACGACCTTGTGTCCATTCAGGACATAAAATATAATCCGTGGAGATGACCAAATGTTTGGGCATTTCCTTTTTTTTAATTTAACATATTTCTTCTCAGCCGTCAAATGCATCTGCCAAGAAGAAAATGCATTCATAATTTTCTCAAGCTGCCATTTCATAATCAGCAACTGCAATTTCAGTCATTTGTTGCTTTAATGTTTCTACCATTCTGTTGATTTTTTCCAAAACATCGCCAGTATAAATCACTTCGTTACATTCTGTACACTTAAAACATGGAACATTTCGGATAATAATTATGCACTTGCCTAAATCCCGAACATAAGTCGTTGTAGATTTTTCTGCTTTTGCACCACAATTCATACAAACCATAATCACATTTCAAATATAACATCAAAAGAATTAATCGTCCATAAAAAAAACGCCCGCCCTCAAAACGAGAACGAGCGTTTACCACAAAATTAATTCTTAATTCTGCATTCTTAATTCTTAATTACTTAAGGTTAAGCATTGATTTATCATAATCTGTAGGTGGCACAAATCCCATCAGCTGCATCAATGTGCTTGGCCAAGAAGAGATTCCCAAACCTGAGTTCAATTCAAGTTCGTATTCACCTTTGTATTCTGGGTCATAAATAATACCTGGAACTGGGTTCAAAGAGTGAGATGTCTTTGGTTTTGGTTCACCATTAGCATCTTTTGCAACTGAACCGTCTTTTTTGTGTTCGTACATATCATCAGAGTTTCCGTGGTCAGCTGTAAGACAGAGGATACCACCAGCCTTTTCAATAGCAGCCTTAAGACGACCAAGCTGAAGATCCATACCTTCCATAGAACAGCAAACAGCGTTGAATACACCAGTGTGTCCAACCATATCACCGTTAGGATAGTTCAAACGGATGTGATCATATTTTCCAGATTCAATAGCTTCGATAACTTTATCTGTGATTTCAGCACATTTCATCCATGGACGCTGTTCGAAAGGAACAACATCAGATGGAACTTCAACGTATGTTTCCAGGTTTTTGTCGAATTCACCTGGGCGGTTTCCGTTGAAGAAGTATGTTACGTGACCGTATTTCTGTGTTTCAGAAATTGCCATCAAATGTACACCAGATTTTGTAAGGTATT
>JAKSTI010000036.1 GCA_024402665.1 Treponema sp. | reverse complement strand
AAAAAAAGAATAAAGTGATTATCGAGGCCCTAACTTGAGTAAAGCAAATCAAATAAACATGACAGAAGGTTCCATCGTAAAAAATCTTCTGAAATTTTCCATTCCAATTATTTTTTCAAACGTTCTGCAGCTTTTGTTTCATGCAGCAGATGTTGCTGTCATTGGAAGATTTGCAGGTTCTACTTCACTTGCAGCAGTCGGTTCAGTTGGTTCACTTGTGAATCTGTTCGTTGGAATTTCAGCAGGTGTAAATGTAACAGCAGGACGAAGTTTTGGTGCAAAAGATTCAAACAAAATCCAGAAAATCGTCCACACAAGCATTTCACTTTCTATCATCTTTGGAATAATGATTACAATTCTAGGGCTCACTTTTTCAACTCCTCTTTTACGACTTATGCATTCCCCAGATGATGTTCTTCCGCTTTCGGCAACATATCTTCGCATCTATTTTATGGGGATTACCGCAACTCTAATTTACAATTTCTGCAACGCACTTTTAAATTCAAAAGGTGATACAAAAAGAGGATTATATATTTTGGTAAGTGCCGGCATTCTCAATCTGATTTTAAATCTACTGTTTGTAATTAAGTTCAAAATGGATGTAGCAGGCGTCGCTTTGGCAACAGTTATTTCACAAGTCTATTCTGCAGTTTTTATCATCATTCTTTTAATCCGCGAAACAGGTGATTATCATTTTTCAATAAAAAAACTTTCCCTCGATATTCCAAGCCTTGGTCAGATTATAAAAATTGGACTTCCAGCAGGACTTCAGGGAGTAATGTTTTCTATTTCAAACATTCAAATTCAGTCTTCTATAAACTCATTCGGGACAACCTTGATTGCCGGAAATGCCGCTGCCTGCAGTTTGGAAGATTTCCTTTACCAATCGATGGGCGGATTTTCTGCAAGTAATCTAACCTTCTGTTCACAAAATATCGGCGCAAAAAAAACTGACAGAATTAAAAAAGGTATTGCCGTTTCGCTATTGTTTACTTTTGCAACAGGCGTTTTGTTAGGCGCTTTATTCCTTATTTTTGGACGTAATTTACTGGGTATTTACACACAGGATTTTAATGTCATAGAATCCGGAATGAAAAGGATGATTGTAATTATGCCAACAATTTTCATCTGTGGTTTTATGCACGGACTTGGAAATTCAATCCGCGGAATTGGACATTCTTTAATGCCAACAATTTCTATTACAATCGGCTGCTGCGTTTTCCGAGTTTTCTGGATTGCCGTAATTTTCCCAATCTTCAATACACCGTTTAATATTTTTGTAAGTTATCCAATCAGCTGGTTTATTACAAGCACAACAAATCTTGTTTTCTTTCTGTATTATTTGAAAAAGATGAATAGTAAAGAATAATTATTCTGGGAGACATAAAAAAATGTTGTATAAAATTCCAGATGAGAAATTAGACCTTGTAAAACCTTTATTCAAAAAAATGCAGCCAAATAATTCTTCGCTCTGGAGTTATTTTTTAGGCGACAGACCAGGTCAGACTTTTGTAGA
>JAKSTI010000035.1 GCA_024402665.1 Treponema sp. | reverse complement strand
CTAATTTCTAAAAAATCTTCACCAGTTCCCCAAGATTATCAACAGTGAAATCTGGCTGCTGCTCTGGTCCCTGTAACTGCCATAACCCACCGCCCCCCTGTCGAATCCACACAGTTTTCATTCCCATTTTCTTAGCAGGAACAACATCATTATCGATTCTGTCACCAATCATAACCGCATGTTCAGCTTTGCAGTCAGCCCGCCCAAGAGCAATTTCAAAAATCCGTGGATCGGGTTTTGAAACCCCTTCTTCAGCAGAAGCAATCACCAGATCAATAAACTGCAGAATACCCCATGCCTGCAGACGAGCCGCAGTTCCTAAACTTTGATTTGCAATTACTCCAATTTTATATTTTGCTTTTAAAGCTTTTAAAACTTCAACAGTTTCTGGATACAAACGCTCGTCTTCTTTAGGCCATTTTGGCTTTGGAATTCCATATTTGTCCATTACCGCCAGATCGCCCTTATCGTTTTGTCTGTAAAAATCCAGAGCTTCTTCCTGAATCAGTTCATAAGGTTTACCGATTAAAGCAGCCGCTTCCCGAAGTCTGGTTTCGTAAGCAATACTTTCATCAACCAGTGTGTTTCCCACATCAAAAAATAACCATTCTATACACATTTTTTTCTAAAAAAATTATAGCATAATCTTCATAAAAAAATTGCTGAGTCCATCTACAAAATTTCCCTTATTCTTTTCAAACTCACCTTATTCATTTTTATATTCATACTGCTATTGATAATCATCTGAGTAGCAGGAAGAATGCCACCTCTTAACTGACAGACGTATAACAATGTTGAATAAGTAATAATCCCCGCCAACATCATAGAGCCGCCACAAATCATTAGAACCAAGTAACCTGATAAACCAATCAAGGGAAATAAACCAGCGTTTAATGCCACATAAAATCCTTTTTTAATACTCAATTTTTTTAGCTCCAGATTTTTATTATCAATTTTATTCTTTAAAAAATCCTCACAATCATATAACCGAACAATATCAAACAAATTGATTAATGAAGCATACATCTCTGTAAGTTCTCCACTAACTTTTTGGATTTCTGTCTGAAGCTGTTTTAATTTTGATGAAATAACATAATTTGTAATGATGATTAATGGAAGAACAAAAATAATCACCAGAAAGAAAAGCTTTAGACTTACCTGTATCATTAATATAGAAGAAATAATCAGATTAAATATGCCATTTAGTAAAAACACCAGATTCCAGGGCTCTCCATAAATTGCCAGGGCTTTTTCTACATCTACATTAAAACTGAATAATAAATCTCCAGTGGATTTTTTATCAATTTCCTCTACCGACTTTTTCATAAGACTTTGTAGTAAAAGCTTCTTTAAGCCCGCCTGCATTCTAGCATACAGACTTCCAAAAAATCGCCAGACGGTTCCGTTGTAGGCAAATAGAATTAAAAACTCCAGCAGAAAAAGACCGCAGACAGCGCTTAATTTTTGAAAATCTGATTTTTCAATTGCCGTAAAACTTTCCTTCAAAAAAAGGGAATTTATAAAAGTTCTTAAAGCTTCAAAGGGAATTCTCAAAACCAAAAGAAGAATGTATTTTCCACGAACATTTAATTTTTTCAGCATTTTAATTCCTGCGTCTGTGTAACCCCGCCCACAAGACTTAAAAAACCATTTTCCAATCTGTAAATTTTATTGCAAAAGCTTAGAGCCTCCGGTCTGTGGGCAATGGAAATAACTGTTTTGTTTTTCCACCACTCGGACAAGGCCTGTATCAATTTTTCGGAGGTAGTTGAATCTAAGGCAGAAGTTGCTTCGTCCAGAATCAGAATATCAGCATCTTTAGCTATGGCTCTGGCAATAGAAATTCTCTGAACCTGTCCCCCAGAAACCTGATTTCCCCTATAACCAACAAAAGTATCAAGTCCATCCGGTAAAGTTGAAATCCACTCTTCAAGCTGAGCAATCTTCAACGCCAGTCTGATTTTTTCCTCTGTAATTTCATGGCCGCAGGTAATGTTCTCTCTAATGGTCAAAGGAAAAAGGCTTAAAGACTGCATCACCACCGCCATTTCGCCGCTAACTTTTATCACTCCAGATTCTCTCTTATACAATCCCGAAATCAATTTGATTAAAGTTGATTTTCCACATCCGCTTTCACCAACGATTCCAATCTTTTCACACTTTTTTACAGTTAGATTCAAATCCTTCAAAACTGGAACTTCACCGTATCCATAATTCAAGTTTTTAATTTCAATCACTTTATTCTCCTTAAATTTCCTGCGAACACCCGTAATTGACCAATAAAGGCCGGCATATTCATCAAAACTCCAGAAACATTTCCAGACAAATTGATAAAAATATACAACTCACCAAAAGTCAGTTTTCCTCGGATTATAAAAATTCCTCCAAGCCACACCGTCAGCACTAAAGGAATACAAGTCATAAAAGCCGAAAGTGACATCAGCACAGATTTTTTTCTTTCCGCCATAACAGAAACACTTTCCCAATTTTCCAAGGAAGCAACAAATCTCTGTCCTATGAGTTTCTGCACCTTGTAAAGATTTATAATTGGAAACAAAGTGATGATTGTTTCTGTCAAAGCATTAATATTCTCTTTTTCTTCATTACATTTAATTGAATAGTTTTTCAGAATCCGACTGGTAAAAGACACGTAAATTAAAATCAGAAAAACCGGAAGATTTGTTGCAATTGCAAACAAAGGATTCAAAATTAAAAACCAGCAGAATGTTCCTGTAAACTTAATAGCGCTTTCCAGTATGAAAAAAAGATTTCCACTAATAAAACCACAGACAGAAGAAACTTCATTCAACAGTTTAGAACTTTCACCACCTGCAGAAAGACGACTAAGTTCTTCAGCTCCCTTGGAGGTCACATTATCAACATAAAGCCTGCGGATTTCGTAATTAATTTGTTCACAAGACCAGTTAGAAACAAAGCTGGAAAATCCGCTGAAAAGAACATAAAAAAACAGAATAATTGACAGATGAATTATCAAAGGAGTTGAAGGGGACAGACCTCTCGTAATTGAATTAATAAGATCAGAAAGTCCCTTGTTCCACATAAATACAATCCCAAGTAAAATCAGATTTACTGTAAAAGCAGAAATAATCCGAAACTTTTGTTTTTTAAGTATTATTGTTACAATGTCCATAACAAAAACCTAAACCTTGCCCCAAGGGAAGAGTCAAGAAAATTCTGGAGACATTATGAAAGACAATTTGATGACCATCAGCGAAATTGCAGATTTTTTTGGAGTTACTCCCAAAGCAATGCGCCTTTACGAACAGAAAGAAATCATCAAGCCTTTTAAAATTGATCCAGAAAATGGCTACAGATATTATTCTGCAGATCAGGTAAAACAGTTGAATGCTCTGGTAGAACTGCAGGAATTAGGATTTTCTCTGAATGAAATCAAGAAGATAATGAACGGTGGTATAAAATCGGACAAATTAAAAGAAGCTCTTGCCCAGAAAAAAATTGAATGGGAACAGCACGCTGCCGAAGTTCAAAGAAAAATAGAATCTATAGAAAGCATTGAAAACAGAATTGCAGCAAAAAAAGGCGAAAAAGAAATCAGCCAGATGACAGAAGAAGAAAGAGCCTGGTACATCTTTAACGTTGTAAGCGTAGAAGAATTAAAGGCCAATAAAGTTCTTAGCGAAGCCATCTGGTTGTAAAGTAAAAACAGTGATTATTTTATCCAGACTTGAATTTCGTCTTTGGAAGGTACTTCAAAAAGCTGTTTAAACTTATCTGCTAATCCTTCGTCTAC
>JAKSTI010000034.1 GCA_024402665.1 Treponema sp. | reverse complement strand
TTCACCAGTATTTGACGCTGGAAAGTAAGATTATTGAAATTGGAGCTGGAACTGGTCGTTATTCTGTAAAGCTTGGACAGGAAGGTTATGATGTAACTGCACTTGAATTGGTGGAAGCAAATCTTGAAGTAATGAAGAAAAACATTGGTTATCTAAAAAATGTTCAGGCTTTGCAAGGTGATGCACTAGACCTGAGTCGCTTTGAAGACAACACTTTTGATGTAACCCTGCTTTTAGGACCAATGTATCATTTATTTAAAGAAGAAGATCAGCACAAGGCTTTGGATGAAGCAATCCGGGTTACAAAAGCTGGCGGTGTAATCTTAGTTGCCTTTCTTTCGGTTCATGCTGTTTTGTACAGCAACTTTTTGAAAGGCAATTTTGAAGCGGGATTAAAAATCAATCTGGATGAAAATTACAAACCAACCCATTACGATAATCAGGTTTTTACAGCCTTTGAAGTTTCAGATTTTGAACAGCTTTTTGAAGACAAGCCTGTAGCCCATATAACAACCGCTGGAACAGACAGCATTCTTGAACTGGCAGAAAACAGAAAAGATTTTAAAATGGGCGACCACGATTTTAATCAGTTCTACAAATATCACTTAAGCTGTTGCGAACGACGTGAACTTTTGGCTGCTTCTAATCATCTTTTATATATTTGCAAAAAAAGTGATTTATCATGCAATCAGAAATTGATTTAAATTAAATTGATTTAAATACCGGAGGATATAATTTATGCAGAATTTTGGGATGTCAATGTTATGGTTTTGGATCTCTTATATCATTGTTACATTGATTGGAGTTGGGCATACAATCTTTAATATAGTTGTTTTACATATGAAATCAATGAAAGATGGACCTGGAATGGGAGAAGGCTATGAAAAAACAAAGCCCTGGCATCCACTTTATAATATCATAATGTTTACTTTATTCGGATATTTGTATATGCATGGTTTAGAAACAATTGCATTTTCAGAAGCGCTGATTACTGGTGCAATCTGGGCAGGAATCTGTATTGTTTTTGATGTTTTTGGATGGGTTATAATCAAGCATCCATGGAGTTTATCATTTAAGGAATTTTATGTGGATTATCAGCCTTGGATTACACTCATTTATTTAGCGATTTTTTTTGGCCCAATTCTGGGGTTTCTTTTGTGTTAGCACAATTTCTTGTAATTATTTTACAGAATAAACCTAAAACAGAAAAATACAAATTGATTTAGATAATCAAATTTAGGAGATAGGACTTATGAAAAAAGTTGTTGTATTATGTGCTGCATGTGGAATCGGTAAATCTACCATGAAGGATTTTATTGAAAAAAATAATTTGCTTCCGGAATGGGTTTGTCTTGATACAGATGATGTTGGTTTGAACTGGTGGGATTATGCTGGGACAGACCATGAGAATAAATACCAGAGTGATTCTTTTGCAAAGGCTGTAGAACTTTCTGGTGATAAAGATTTATTTTTTGTTACCTGTATGAACCCTTTAAATTATTACAGAGATGTGGAAGCGGTTTCAGCCGTTACTTCAACTTATTTTATAGGTCTTGTTTGTTCTGATGAACAGGTCACTGCCCGATTAAAGGCCCGTCCTGCAGAACGGCAATGTGGAAGTGATGAATTCATAAAAACACAGATTGATTATAATAATTGGTTCAAACGAAACGCCGGGAAGTTTCAGCTTTTTATAGACAATACAAATCAGTCTTACGAGGAAACTGCAAAGCTAATATGTGAGTTTGTAAAAAAAGTATGCGGGTAAAATAAATGGAAATTAAAAAACTTTCTTTAGCAGACAAAGAACTCATAAAAGAATTTTTTGTGAATATTTTTACAAAAGCACCCTGGTACGATGACTGGAGTGATAAACAGCAGCTGGATTTATACATCATTGATTTAATTGGAAACGTTAATTCCCTTACTCTTGGATTTTTTGATAACGACCAGATGATGGCTCTTTCTATGGGCTATGTAAAACACTGGTTCCGCGGAACGGAATATATTATCAATGAACTGTGTGTAAAAACTGAAGCCCAGGGAAAAGGAATTGGATCAGATTTCTTACATCAGATGGAAGAATATCTTCTGGCCCAAGGAATTGAAGCTACTTTCCTTTTAACCGAGAGGACGGTTCCTGCCTATAATTTTTACAAGAAAAACGGCTATTACGAATATCCGGACACAGTGGCTTTTTCAAAAGGATTTGGTCCTAAATATGAGTAGAGGACTATTCAAGAATGGTAACCGTCAATTCTCGTGTATTTTCCAAAAATAAATCTTTGATCTAAACTTCTACCCAAGGTGGAAGAAATTATGAGATCAAATTACAGTCGTGAAGAACGTCAGAAAATTGTTGAGGAATACATCCAGTCAGGAAAATCACAGACAGTATTCGCTCCCGAATACGGCATTAAACCAAATACTTTGTCTGCATGGGTGACTAAATACAAATCTACAGAAGCATGCCAGGCTACAGATGTTCATTTCGTTGAATTAAAATCAACATTCATAAAGGAAAAACAGAAGTTGATAATCCGTAAAGCTGGAATAGAGATTGAAATTCCTGGAAACAGTAATGCGGTAATTATCCGGGAAATCCTTGCAGCAATGGCTTCTTTATGAAAATAGATTTTGAAGGTGCTAGACTTTACGTAAGACCAGGTCCTACTGATCTTCGAAAAGGAGTTACAGGACTTTTAGCAATCATTGAAAATGAAATGCATCTGGATGCTTTAAGCAATTCCGTATTCTTTTTCTGCAACAAAAGCCACAGACTGCTCAAGATTATATTCTGGAACAAAACTGGATTCTGGCTTGCCCAGAAAAGACTTGAACTGGCAACCTGGCCATGGCCTAACACAAGTCAGGAAGAAAGAGAAATAAACACAGAGCAGTTTGAAATGCTTCTTGCAGGAATTGATTTCTGGCGTGCCCATGAAGAAATAAAGTTTGATTCAGTTTTCTGATTTTTCTTTTTAAAACTACTTTTTAAAAGAATTCAAAAATGCTATTCTTTAAATATGAAAGACGGAAAACCAGAATCACTTGCAGAAGCTTTACTCCTACTCGAAAAGATGAACGCACGTCTTTCAGAAAAAGACCAGAAAATCCGTGAACAACAGGCAGAAATAAAGATTCTCAACGAAAAGCTTGCTGTAAAAAGAGCCAGAGAGTTTGCTACAAAAACAGAATCCCTCAAAAAACTTTATGAATCACAGCCATTCCTTTTTGACGCTGAGGAAATGGAAATAAAAATTGAAAACCAATGTCCTGAAATCTCTGATGAAGATATAGCGCAGGCCCTTAATGACGATGATCTTTTTGACAGAAAATCAGAAAGAAAAAAGCCCGGAAGAACCAGAAACAAATCAAAGAACCTTCCCCGCCAGAAGTATGTAATAGACCTTTCTGAGGAAGAAAAAATCTGCAGTAACTGCGGAACAAAAATGGTAAAGGTTCGTGAAATCGTCAGCGAAAGAATTGTTCATGTTCCATCTTCTGAATACATCGAAGAAGTTCACCGCTATGTATATGAGTGTCAGAACTGTCTTGATGACAACGACAAGCCTGTAAGGAAAGCTGCCAGGGAAAAACGAATCATTGAACATTCCATTGCAACACCAGAACTGCTTGCCCATATATTCATCAGCAAGTACATGAAGCATACGCCGTTCTATTGTCTTGAAGATACCTACAACTGGCAGGGAATCCGCATCAGCAGGCAAAATATGTGTAACTGGTCACTGAAGGTTCATGAAAGACTTAAACCTCTGGAAAAGCTTCTTAATTCAGAACTGAAGAAGACAAAACTTCTGATGTTTGACGAAAGCCCGGTAGAAGTTCTGAAGGTAGATTCGGAAGAACTGAAGGCAGAATACTGGGATGAAGCCAGGTACAGAAAGAAAGCCGATGACCTGGAAGAGGAATGCCGTAAGAACTGCTACATGTGGGTGGTTCTTGGCGGAACAAAGGAACATCCTGTTTTCTCATACAATTTCAGATGGACCCGTAGTGGAAAGAACGTCCTGGATTTTCTTGAAGGCTATGAAGGGA
The DNA here is from genome assembly GCA_024402665.1 of Treponema sp. Taxonomy (GTDB): domain Bacteria; phylum Spirochaetota; class Spirochaetia; order Treponematales; family Treponemataceae; genus Treponema_D. The sequence goes on along the minus strand of JAKSTI010000034.1, from coordinate 816 downwards.
ATGTAATCCAGTCTGACGGATATTCCGGCTACAATGCTGCCATCAATTACTGGAACCTTAGCCATCCAGACCATAAAATAGAATTACTCAACTGCTGGGTTCATGCCCGTCGTGGATTTGCTGATGCAGTAAAGGCAACAAAGTCAAAGCATGCAGCACAAGCCATAAAGCTGTTCAAGGATGTATTTGACAATGAGAATCGACTTAGAAAACTTTTTGATGAAGAAAAAATTTCTGAAGCTGATTTCCTTGAAAGACGAGTAAAAGAAGTCAAACCCCACATGGATAACCTTCATTCATGGCTTCTTGAAAAGAAACAGAAGGAAATGATTCTTGATTCCTCAAAGACAAAGGAAGCTGTAAACTACTGCTTAAACCGATGGGAAAATCTTGAAAACTTTATAAAATATCCTGAAGCAACTTTTTCAACCAATGCTGCAGAACGCAGCGTAAAAAGCTGGGTAATGGCAAGGCGAAATTTCCTTTTCAGCGGCAGCGGTAATGGAGCAAGAGCATCATGTTTTATTCTGTCCCTTATTGAAACTGCCAAGCAGAATGGGATTGCTCCTGAAGATTATCTCAGATGTCTTTTTGAAAAAGCCCCTTATGCTGAAACTGAAAATGACTGGAAAAAGCTTCTCCCCTGGAATATTGAAATTACTCCATATAAGATTCGTGGAGAATGGATTTAAATTGTGGTATAATTATGTAAACGTAAATTTAATTTGCGGATACTTTGAATTTGCGAGAGAGGTAATAAAATATGATTTATATAAAAGAAATGGACAAATCATGCTTTCAAATCTACGATACCAT
>JAKSTI010000033.1 GCA_024402665.1 Treponema sp. | reverse complement strand
CAAGTCCTTTCAAGCCGTTAGTTAAAGTGTCCAATAATTGGGGTACACTTCATTTAGGTCGGGCGTCTTTTTTTTTAACTTAGCAAAAGTCGTTCTAGACATACTCCTATTATGTGATAAAATAAAATATTACGTTTTTAAGGAGTTTTATAAAATGCAGGAAATGGCAGAAGAAAAAAAGCCTAGAATGCCTAAGGTATGGGAAGCATTACTGGTACTTGTTTTTTTAATTGCAATGCTTTCAGTGGGAATTATTATTTATGGAGTTGACCCACATATTCCGTTGATACTTGGTGTAGCTGCGGCTGCTGTTATGGCAATGGTTCTTGGTTATAAGTGGAATGATATTGAACACTTTATGATTAAAGGAATTGGTAAAGCTATGCAGTCTATTATCATTCTTGTAATCATTGGTATTTTAATTGGTGTATGGCTTGATGCTGGTGTTGTTCCTTCAATGATTTATTATGGTCTTAAAATCCTGAAGCCACAGATTTTCTTTATTGCAGCAATGCTTATTTGTTCAATTACATCCCTTGCTACAGGTACATCATGGGGTACTATGGGAACAATGGGTGTTGCCCTTATGGGAATTGGTTTTGGTTTGGGAATGAATCCTGGAATGACTGCCGGTGCCATTATTTCCGGTGCTTATTTTGGAGATAAAATGTCTCCTTTGTCAGATACAACAAATCTTGCGCCTGCTATGGCTGGTACAGATATTATGAGTCACATTAAGTTTATGATTCTTCCTACTTTAATTGTTTATGGTGTTTGTATAGTATTCTATGGCTTTTTGGGATTCTCTCAGTATAACGGTGGTGTTGCCGATGTTTCTAAGGTTGTTGAACTTGAAGATAAATTAACTCAGATGTTTAATATTAATCCTTTGCTTTTGCTTCCACCATTAATCGTTATTGTTGCAGTCGCTCTTAAGGTTCCTGCAATCCCTGGTATTGCAATTGGTATTATTTCTGGTGCCGTTATTGGTATGATTTTCCAGCCAGGTTGTTCTTTAGGTTCAATTTTTGAATGCGGAATGAATGGTTATTCTTGTGACACTGGAATTTATGAAATTGACCGTCTTTTGAATACAGGCGGTATTATGAATATGATGTTCTCTGTTTCTATGACTATTATTGCCATGATGTTTGGTGGAATCATGGAAGAAACTCATCAGCTGGAAGTTATTGTAAACAAATTAAAGACTCTTGCAAAAAATCCTTTTGGCCTTGTTACTCTTACAGAAGCAACTTGTGTTATTTCAAATGCAGTAATGCCAGAACAGTATATTTCACTTGTTGTTCCAGGCCGAATGTATGCTGAAGAATATAAAAAGAAAGGACTTAGCGCAACAACACTTTCTAATGCGTTGGAAAGTTCTGGTACAGTAACATCTGCATTAATTCCTTGGAATACTTGTGGTGTTTTCATCATCAGTACTTTGGGAATCAGTGTAACAGAATATGGTCCATGGACACTTTTTAACTGGTTGATGCCAATCGCTTGTATTATTATGGCGTTATTTGGTATTACAGTTGCAGATTCAAATGGAAAGAGATTTATTAAAATTAAAAAAAGTTCGTTAGCAAAAGCATAAAATAAAAGTACAAATTTTTAGCTTAATAGGGTATTTTAATGACTGTAATGAAATTGAATCAAAATTGGAAAATGCATCAGGTTGGAAAGAAGGATTATATTCCTGCTGAAGTTCCAGGCTCTGTTTACGGAGATTTAATGGCTGCCGGAAAAATGGAAAATCCTTTCTGGAAAGATAACGAAATTGAAGCTCTTAAACTGATGGATTTTGACTATGAATATGAAGAAGCTTTTGATTGTGACACAAGTTTGCTTTCTAAAGATAAGGTTATTCTTCATTTTGATGGACTTGATACAATTGCAGACATTACTTTAAACGGTACAAAATTAGGTCATGTAGAAAACATGCATCGTACCTGGGAATTTTCAGTAAAAGAAATTCTTAAAGAAAAAGGTAATATCCTTAAAGTATATTTTTACTCTCCAACAAAATTTATTGCAGAAAAATATGCCAAAGCTCCAACCCGTGGTACAGAAGATGCAATGAACGGATTTGTTCATATTCGTAAGGCTCACTGTATGTTTGGATGGGATTGGGGTGCTCATTTACCAGATGCAGGAATCTGGCGTGAAGTTTCTTTGCTTGGAATTGATACTGCCCGTTTTGATAATGTAGAAGTTTTGCAGTTCCACGAAAAAGGAAAGGTAAAACTTGAGATTAATCCGGAAATTGAATTTGTTAAGGAAGAGTGCTGCTGTAAAAATCCTGATGTTACTGTAGAAATCCGCATTTGTGATCCTGATGGAAAAGAAATTGCGGTTACTGAAGAAAAAACTGTAGAAATTAAAAATCCTAAGTTATGGTGGCCAAATGGATATGGCGAGCAGTCTCTTTATTCAGTTTGCGTTACTTTGAAAAAAGATGGCGCTGTTATTGATGAATGGAATAAAAAGATTGGCTTAAGAACAATTACAATGGATCGTACAAAAGACCAGTGGGGAGAACGATTTGCAACTTGTGTAAACGGCGTAAATATTTTTGCTATGGGTGCAGATTATATTCCAGAAGACCATCTTTTGGGCCGTGTTACTGAAGCTACAACAAGAACCCTTCTTGAAAAAGCCGTTTTTGCAAACTTCAATTCAATCCGAGTATGGGGCGGCGGTTATTATCCAGATGACTGGTTCTACGATTTGTGTGATGAAATGGGACTTGTTGTATGGCAGGACTTTATGTTTGCATGTGCGGTTTATGATTTGACTCCCGAATTTGAAGAAAATATTACTGCAGAATTTGAAGATAACTTAAAGAGAATCCGTCATCATGCGTCACTTGGTTTGCTTTGTGGCAATAATGAAATGGAGCAGTTTGTAAAAGAAAGAACCTGGGTAAGTAAAGACAGCGAAGTTCGTGATTATATTATTATGTATGAACGTCTTATTCCAGAAGCAATGAAAAAATATGCACCTCAGATTTATTACTGGCCTGCAAGTCCTTCTTCCGGTGGTTCTTTTGATGACCCAAGAGATGAAAACAGAGGGGACGTTCATTACTGGGATGTATGGCACGGAAACAAACCTTTCTCTGAATATAGAAAATTCCATTTCCGCTATTTGTCTGAATTTGGTTTCCAGGCTTTCCCTTCAAAGAAAACAGTTGAAACATTTACAGATGATGAACGGGATATGAACATTTTCTCTTATATCATGGAACGCCATCAGAGAAACGGTGCTGCTAACGGAAAAATCCTGAATTATATGCAGCAGACTTATAAATATCCAACAGATTTTGAAACTGTAATTTATGCTTCTCAACTTTTACAGGCAGATGCTATCCGTTATGGAGTTGAACATTTCAGACGCAATAGAAATGACAGCCGTTGTATGGGTGCTGTTTACTGGCAGTTTAATGACTGCTGGCCTGTTGCTTCCTGGTCTAGTGTAGATTACTGTCAGCGATTAAAAGCCCTTCATTATTATGCAAAACGATTCTTTGCTCCAATTATGATTTCCTGCGAAGAAGAAGGAATGATGGGCAGCGGGCAGGAACTTGTTCGGCTTCCATTTGAATTTGCAAAATCAATTAAACTTTGTGTTGCAAATGAATCTATGAAAGATGAAAAAATCACTGTGAAATGGCAGCTTAGAGATGCATCTGGAAAAATAAAGCGCAGTGAAGAAAAAACAATAAAGGTCCCTGCATTAACAAGTGTATGGCTTGATAAGGTAGATTTACCTGATGTTGATATTTATTCTGAATATGTAAGCTATCAGGCTGTAATCGGAAAAGATGTTGTTTCTGAAGGAACAGTGATTTTCTCTTATCCAAAATATTTCCGCTATGAAGATCCTGAACTTAAGTTTAAGGTGGATGGAAACAAGATTACAGTAAGTGCTTCTAAATATGCCAAGAGTGTTGAAATTTTGAATGAAAATGAAGATTTGATTTTGTCAGATAATTATTTTGATTTGAATGGAGATTCTAAGACAGTAGAAGTAATTAGTGGAGACACTTCAAAATTAAGATTAAGAAGTGTCTATGATATCCACTAATTGATTATTGATGGCTCTGGGCCAGGAAATTATTTTTCTGGTTCCAGATAAACAACAACGTAATTATCAAGAGGCATGTATTTTTTTGCCAGCTGCTGCATAATTACACCTGTTGTTTCTTCAGGAATCAATGTTGTATTCAACGCTCGTGAAACAGGTTCTCTTTCGAATGCAAAAATTCCTTTAAGACGTTTTAACCACCAGGAATTATTTGTTAAATTCTTTTCCTTGTCTCTGCGGTAAATCTCATTAATCTTGCTGATGTCTGTATCAGAAGCAGGGCTGTTCTGTAAATTTCTGATGATTGCAAGAGTTTCCTGTGTAAGTTCTTTTTCTCTTGAAGGTTCACAGTTGAACTGAATCATTACAAGACTGTTTCGTTTTGTGTTTCCTTCAATATCAATATAAACTGATACACCGTAAGAACCGCCTTTTTCTTCACGAATTCCTTCTCTAAGTTTAATATCAAGAAGTGCTTCCAGCTGATATGCTAAATCTGCATCTAATGACTGCAAAGAAGGATCGGCTTCATCTGGCAATTTTGTTTTAAATGCAATGAAAACAGCACCCTGTTGTTCCTTTCCTTTTCTTACAGTTGCTTTTGTAATCTTAGAAGGGAAGTGGAGTCCGGCATATGGTTCATCTTCCAGTTTAGATTTATCACCAGGAAGGTTTCCAATGTAATAGCAGCAAAGATCAAGAAGTTTTGATTCATCAAAATCACCTACAAAGATGAAAGTGAAGTCGGCAGCATTACCAAAACGTTCTTTGTAGATTTCTTCTGCACGATTCTGATTAATTCTTTTTGCAAATTCTGAATCTATTGACTGATTTCTGAACGATTTTCCTTCAATAAGTTCAGTGATTTTATCTGTGAAAACTGAATCAGGTGTTGTGTGATAAGCCGCTGCGTTCTGGTTAATAAGCATCTGGATATAGTTCCAGCTTCCATCATTAAACTGAGGATTTGTCATGAACTGGCAGATTGTCTGAAGTAATGTTTCTACTTCGTTTGCAGGAGCAGATCCTTTCATTTCTTCAGAATTATCTCTGATTGTGATGTCAAAACCAATTTGTTTTTCTGAGAGGAACTGATTCAATTTTGTAAGATCCATACCAGAAATTCCAGAAAGCAAAGCATAATCTGTTGCTACTAAAGCGGAAGGTAAATCTTCTTCTTTGTAAAGTAAAGTTCCTCCCTTACTAACTACAGAAAATTCAACGGAATTTTTAACAAGACGTGTTTTCTGTAAAACAATTTTTGCACCATTTTCCAGTGTATAAACGTTTGTGTTAATCTGGTCTGCTCTCTCTTTTGTGATAACAGGCGATTTTGTAGCAGGCTTTCTCATTATAGCACCAGTTTTTGCATCTGCCCCGTAAGCCTGAATGTCTGGATTTGAATGATTCTTCCAGATGTTCATAAGTTCTGTCTTTGAAGGAACAGACTTATCTTTTGTAGGTGCAACTACAAAAAGAAGATTTCCGCGGTTTACAAGAAGTTCTCTTGCAGCCTGATTAATTTCATCAATTGTGATTCGTTTAAGATATTTTTTTGTAATTTTCAATACATCTTCATCAGAAACACATGTTGAATCAGCAACAATAGAATCAACAATATCCTGTGTTCTCTGCATAGAAGTGCGTTTTAATCTTACAGTATACGAATATTCTGCAGAATTTAAGAAAACGTTTTGTACTGTCTGGAATTCTTCCGGTGTGATTCCGTAAAGAACAAGTCTGTCGTATTCATCAAGAATTCGTTTGAATGCCTGAGGGAAAGAGCCTTCTACTGATGTAAATGCGATTGTTGCAAAAGAATCTTTGTGTGTTGGACCATTTACAGTCAGATTAGCACCAAGAAGTCCTGATTCTCCAGAAAGAGAAATTTTTCTAAGACGGTCTGTGAAAATTGCAGATACATAATTGTTTGTAAGCTGTTTTCTGAAAGATTCTTCTGTGTTTAATGGTTCAAAATCTTTTACCTGTAAAGAAAGTTCTGCCACTGTGTAAGACTGTTCTGAATCTTTCATAATAAAGATATCTTTGTCTTCACGCTGAGGAATTCTGTAAGGTTTTGGCATTTCTTTTTCTTCAGATGCAGGAATATCAGACATAATTTTCTTTACTACATCTTCCATTTTTTTTGTATCTGTATCACCAACAACAATTACAGACATAAGATCTGGACGATACCATTTTTTATAGAAGTCAACAATGCGGTTTTTCTTAATAGTTTTAATAACATTCATATCACCGATTGGAAGTCTTTTTTCAAAGCGGGAATCCTTTAACATAAAAGGAAAATAGTTATCACGGATTCGGCCGTTAAGTCCAATAGAGTTTCGCCATTCTTCTGTTACAACACCACGTTCTTTTTCAATTTCAGTGTTATCAAACGAAACAGCACATGCCCAGTCTCTGAGGATGAGAACTGCTTTTTCAAGATATTCAGGATTGTCTGCAGGAATTTCCAGCTGATATACTGTTTCTTCAAAATTAGTGTAAGCATTAAGGTCTGCACCAAAGTTCATTCCGGCAAGTTCAAAGAAATCGATGATTGAATTTTTTTCAAAGTGTTCTGTTCCATTAAAGGCAAGATGTTCAATAAAATGAGCTACACCTTTCTGATCTTCTTCTTCCTGACACGAACCTGCTTTTACTACAAGACGAAGTGCAATGCGGTTGTTAGGCTGAGAATATTTTTTGATGTAATAATCCATTCCATTATCAAGTTGTCCCTTTTTAATGGAAGAATCCAGTTTAAAAGGAGTTACAATTTTATTTCCGTTTACCTCTGTTGAAGTTCCGCAGGAAATAAAAGCCAGGGCAAATAAATTAATTACCAGGATTAAGGCAATTTTTGCCAAAAAAGAAAAGTTGTTACTGTTTTTTACTGTCATAAACTTTTTACCTCACTTTTTCTTATTTATATAACAATTGTAAAAAAAAGGCAAATGTGATAATGTATAAGTACAAATCCCACTATATAAAGAGGTTTTATTATGCCTTATACCGAACCAACAAGTCTTGCGATTGTTGCGTGTCCTGGTGGCGAAGCTTTCGCCAATGAAGTCATAACGCACC
>JAKSTI010000032.1 GCA_024402665.1 Treponema sp. | reverse complement strand
ACCAAGTCCTTTCAAGCCGTTAGTTAAAGTGTCCAATAATTGGGGTACACTTCAGTTTCCTTTCAAGGTTTTTTTATTTGCCCCACCCACTATGGTAAAAGCAATTAAGTGTTACTTAAGCTTTTTCTGCATCTGTGAAAACTGATTCGTCTTCATAGTTTGCAATGAAATCCTGAACATCTGCTGAATCAAGAATAATTCCATATTCATCGCCACTTTTAATGTCGCCACTCAAAGTTTTGAAATCAGCATAAGATACAACTTTTCCACCTAAACTGCCTTTGTCAGCAGCACGTGAAAAACCACCAGCATACTTAATATAAATTTCACTCATAATTCTTTTCTCTCTTATTAGTATTTCAGATGATTTTTATATTATACTACATTATTTTTTTTATGCAACGTAAACTGCAAGTCTCTTTACTCTTGAAGGCTGCTGAAGTCTATAAATTGCATGTTTTTCTATCTGACGGATTCTTTCCTTAGTCAAATTACAATTGTCACCAACTTCCTGTAAAGACATTGGCTTAAGTCCGTTAAGTCCATAGCGCATTCTAAGAACTTTTGCTTCATTAGGCTGCAAAGTTTCAAGAACAGTATCAATTTCATCATTCAAAGAATTATCAATTGCAATTTCTTCAGGACGTTTATTGATTGTATCTTCCTGGTAATCGCCAATAGAAGAGTGTCCATCTTCAGAAGTTGAAAGTTCTGCATCAAGAGAAAGCATATCTCTTGAAATATTAATCATTTCGCGAACTTTTCCTGCATCCATATTAAGCATCTGGGCAATTTCTTCAAATTCCTGCTGTTCAGACTTTTTACCGGCAACTGCTTTTCTTGCGTGTTCAATGCGTACAAGTTCATTTGCCTTATTTAATGGAAGTCTGATTGCACGACTCTTTTCGCTTACAGCTTTTAAGATGCTCTGACGGATCCACCATACAGCATATGAAATAAAATGATACCCGCGTGATGGTTCAAATTTATCAATAGCCATAAGAAGACCAATATTTCCTTCACTGATTAAATCTTCTAATTCCAATCCTCTGTTCTGGAATTTTTTTGCCACCTGAATGACAAAACGAAGGTTAGAATTAACAATCTTATTCTTTGCAGCAGAATCCCCGTTTTTTGCCTTAATAGCAAGATCAAGTTCTTCTTCTCTTGAAAGAAGAGGGATTTTGTTAATTTCTTTCAAATACATATTAATTATAGATTTTTCGTTTGCCATACAAGCCTCCTAAATTATCTAATAAACTCTACATACATTAATAGCAAGTTTCGTGCCAAGTTATTATGAACTGCGAAATTCTCTTAAAATTTCATAAAAAAATTTCATTTTCCTGAAAAAAAGTATTATATTTAAAGTATCAATCATTATTTTGGGTAAAAATGTCCTTTTTTTCCAAAATTTCCCATAATCCACCTTTTTCCCCGCAAAAAACTGTTTCCTTTTGACACACCGCCCTTTTTTACATCATTTTTTGTATCATTTTGACCCACTCTCCCCCAAATAACATGTCAAATTAAAGATTCTCTTATATTTGTTACTATTTGAATGCCCACGTGGTTTTTCTTATACATTCAATTAATCAGAGGTAAATAAATGAAAAAAATAATTTTGCTTTCTCTTGCACTTTTTTGTTCATTATCTTTATTTGCACAAAGAAATCTTGTAAAACCAAATCATCGGATACAATTAAAATCTGATTCCAAAACTGAACTGGAAATTTCAAAGATGGATGTAAATGTTGAAGTGATTGGAAACATTGCTACAACAACCTACGATATTACATTCAAAAATAACACAAACAGAATTCTTGAAGGAGATTTTGAATTTCCTTTAGGTGATGGTCAGACAATTTCTTCGTTTGCCCTTGATATTAACGGGGAACTTCGTGAAGGAGTTGTTGTTGAAAAAGAAAAAGGACGTAAGGTTTTTGAAACTGTAGTTAGAAATAATGTGGATCCTGGCCTTTTAGAAGTGACTCAGGGAAACAATTTCAAAACAAGAGTTTACCCTATTCCTGCAAATGGCAGCCGTCAATTACGAATCTCTTATGAAGAAGTTTTGACAACTGATTCTGGAGATTTGAAATATACTTTCTATCCTTTATTGTCTCAGAAAATCAAAGATTTCAGCTTTAACGTAAAAGTTTTAAAAACTTCTGATAAGCCACAGCGATTCAATGCTTACAATAAAGTAATCAGTTTTAATAAATGGCAGGAAGGATACAGCGCAAGTTTTTCTGAAAAGAACTTCTATTCAGAAAAGCCAGTTACTATTTATATTCCTGTAGTTTACGATTCAAACTCAAAGAAAAATCTTTATACTCAGGAAAAAGGAAAAGATACTTATTTTTATTATTTTAATCAGCTTAATGCAGAACCAAAGCAGAAAAAGGCACCAGGTTCTGTTTATGTTCTTTTTGATGTATCTTCTTCCGGAAAAAACAGAAATATTGAAAAAGAAATTGATCTTCTTACAAAATATTTGCAGAACAACAAACGCACTTCTGTAACAATTGCAACTTTCAGTAATGAGATTCATGCTACAAAGAATTTCTCTGCCAGCGATTCAGAAGGAATCAGAAAATATCTTATGCAGCAGAAATTTGATGGTGCAACAAGTGGCAAAATTTTCACTGGTCTTAAAAAGAACACAGATGAAATCCTTCTTTTCTCTGATGGAATTTTTAACTGGGGAAATGATGCAGAACAAACTGCAAACTGTCCTGTTTATACAATCAATTCCAGCGGAAGTGGTGATTTTGGCACATTAAAAAATATTGCCAGAAAAAATAACGGAAACTTTATTGATCTTGTTACAACAGAAATTGATGAAGCACTGGAACTTTTAACTACAATCCCTCTTCGCCTTGTAAAAGTTGAATATGATAATAAAGCGGTTTCAGAAGTTTATCCTTTGCCTGGAACTATTGTTTCAAAAGATTTTTCTGTAGCAGGTATTCTTCGCAGAAAAGCGGCTATTGTAAGACTTTCTCTTGGTTACGGAAACGAAATCAAAGAAACAATCACACTGAATCTTTCTTCAACAGATAATATTGCAGACAGCAACAAAGCAGTAATCAGAATGTGGGCTCAGAAAAAAATTGAGGAATTGAATATAGATTACGAAAAAAACAAACAGGAAATTATTGATACAGCAAAAGAATTCTCAATTGTAACAAAAGATACTTCCCTTCTTGTTCTTGATAATATTTCTGATTATTTCAGATATAACGTTCCTGTTCCAGAAAATCTGATGAAAACAGAAGAATATGAAAATTATGTAAAGAATAATCAGCGCCCTGTTAGACCTGTAATAAAACCAGATCAGGGAAGTTCAAAAATCTATCATTATTTTGATGAATTCAAAAACTGGTGGAATACAAAGAAAAAAGATTTCAAGCATAACAGAAAAAATAAGGGCAATGCCTCTGAAGTTTATGAATTAGAAGCAGAAGCTGAAATAGAAATGCCTGTATTAAGAATGGATAACAGTGCCAATTCATATTATTTAGAAGATTCTGTTGTTGCAGAAAGCGCTCCACGCAGATTAAATGAAGCTTCCAGAGCGGCATCTGAACAGGATTTAGTTTCAGGAAACGGTGGAAGAAATTCATCTGGATCTGGATCAGCACCAGCGCAGGCTTCTATTCAGATTAAAGAGTGGAATCCTGACAGAGAATACCTTGCTGTATTAAAAAGAACAAAAACTGCCCAGATGTATGACAAATATCTTGAACTGAAAAAAGAAAATGAAAATTCACCATCTTTCTTTATGGAAGTTGCAAGTTACTTTATGGAAGAAAATCTGGAAAAAGAAGCAATCAGAATTGTTTCAAATCTTGCAGAAATGAATCTTGAAAATACAGATGTTTTGCGTGCTCTTGGAAATAAACTTGTTGAGTTTAAGAAATATGAACTTGCAGCAGAGGTTTTCAAAAAGCTGACTGAACTTCGCAGTGAAATTCCTCAGTTCTACAGAGATTTAGGTCTTGCTTATGCTGAATGTGGCAAGTTCCAGGAAGCAGCAGATGTTTTGTATAAGGTTGTTACCGGCAAATGGGATGACCGCTATTCAAACATTGAAATGATTGCTTTGAACGATTTGAATTCTGTTCTTGTAAAAGCTAAAAATAAAGTGGACACAAGCAAATATGACCAGAAACTGCTTGAAAAATTCCCGGTTGATTTACGAGTTGTTTTGACCTGGAATACTGATGATTGTGACATTGACCTTTGGGTTACTGATCCAAACAACGAAAAATGTTTCTATTCAAACAAATTGACTCAAAACGGTGGACGTATTTCACGGGACTTTACACAGGGATATGGACCAGAAGAGTTCTGTATAAAAGAAGCTGATGCCGGAAATTACAAAATAGAAGTAAACTATTACGGCACAAGATCTCAGAAACTTTTGCAGCCGGTTATTGTTCAGGCAGAAGTTTATTCTAACTTTGGTACAGAATATGAAACTAAAGAAGTACTGACACTCCAGCTTGATACAGTAAAAGGAACATTTACTGTGGGAACAATAAACGTAAAATAATTATTGAGATAAAATATCCGACTTAACCTGTTGAAGCAGATTCATATCACGGGATAAGTCGGCAATATTAAATTCAAGCGCTCCAGACTGCATGGTTCCGGTGATTTCGCCGGGACCTCTTGTTTTTAAATCCTGTTCTGCAATATAAAAACCATCTGTACTCTGGCGCAAGGCCTTCATGCGTTCAATGCCTGTTTCTGTAAGATTCTTACTGTATATTAAGAAACAGAAAGACTGATCGCTTCCACGACCAACGCGTCCTCTAAGCTGATGCAACTGAGCCATTCCAAATCTGTCTGCAGATTCAATTACCATGCAAGTTGCGTTTGGTACATTCACACCAACTTCAATTACTGTAGTTGCAGCCAGAACCTGTATTTTTCCATCCTGAAAATCATGCAAAATCCTAACCTGTTCCTCTTCATCAACTTTAGAATGAAGCAGGGCACAATTAAACTGAGGATAAATATGCTTTGAAAGATTTTCAAAATTCCGTTCAGCAGATTTTAATTTAGCACCAGAGCCATCATCATCGGCACCTAAATCAGATTCAATTGCAGGATAAACAAAATAAGCCTGATGTCCTTTCTGAAGTTCCTTTCGTACGGCTTCATAGGCATTCATCTCATTGCCTTCTTTTACAAGATAAGTCTGAATCTCTTTTCTACCTTCAGGCATTGTTTTAATAGTAGAAACATCAAGATCGCCATAAAGAGTAAGAGCCAGACTTTGTGGAATTGGAGTTGCGCTCATCATAAGAAGATGTGGTTCAAAAGTAACACCGCATTTTTCTGAAACACGACCTTTTGCAACAATAGCCTGGCGCTGCAAAACACCAAAACGATGCTGTTCATCAATAATAACAAGCTGCAAATCATTATAGGCAACTGCACTTGAAAATAAGGCGTGGGTTCCAATAACAATATCTATTTCGCCGGCTTTAAGTGCCTTTAATAATTGAGTACGCCCTGCTGATTTTATGTTTCCTGTTAAAAATGCAGTTCTTATTCCAAGAAGACTCAACAATTTATCTGTAGTTTCTGCGTGCTGTCTTGCAAGAATTTCTGTTGGAGCCATAAACGCACACTGCCCTTTCCAGCTGACAACCCGGAGACACAAAAATAAGGCGCACAAAGTTTTTCCTGAACCAACGTCTCCCTGCAAAAGTCTGGCCATTGTAAAAGGAGGTCTTGTCTGCAAAGGGATTCCCTGTTCATACTGAACTAAAATTCTGTTTCGTTCGCTGTAGCCCTTATCAATCTCTTTATCCATCTGATAAATTACATTCATCTGGTCCTGAGTTAATGGGAATGGCAATGATTCAAATAATTTTTTCTGGGATGGTGAAAGAGATTCTTCAAAAACTTCTTTGGTCACATTCTGATATTCTTCTACCCCGTTTACAGTAGAAAGCCCTTTTCTTTTTTTAGAACGCTGGGCTATTACATCCATAAAGTGATACAACTCTTCGTAAACAAGAGTCTGTCTTGCTTTTTCAAGCTGAATAAAATCCTGTGGCTGATGGATTATTGAAATTGCTTCCTGCTTTTGAACAAGTCCCCTCTGCTCAACAAGATGCTGTGGCACTTCATTTTCAATTCCATGTGAATACTGTTTTAATGCATTCTGAATTGCTTTTGTAATCTGTTTTTGTGTAAGTCCTTCTGTAAGATGATAAACCGGAATAATTCTGCAGTCTAACGGTGCTACATTTATTAATTCTGCCGGGTCTTTACAAGGAGGAACATCCATTACCTGAACATCAAATGCGGAACTTTGCAAATAATTATATTTGATGAAAAAAGAACCTGTTACACAGACTGTTGCGCCTACATACAAAGCATGTTCAAGATAGGCCCTGTTAAAACAAATAAGCTGGGCAGAACCTGTTCCATCATTTATTGTGATTTTTAAAGTTTTCATGTTGCCGTAGCAAAACCATTCATGGCCCATTACTTTTGCAACAGTATGAACTTTATGATTGATAGAAAAATCTTTTATGAAAATCTTTTTTGTTCTGTCTTCATAATTATAGGGAAAATACTGCAGTAAATCGCCAACAGTAAAAATGTTGATTTTAGAGAGGATTTTTGTTAACTGGGGACCGACTCCCGTTACAGAAGAAACAGGAGTCTTTATGTCGCTTAATTTCATTCAGTTCTATCAGATTACTCTATTAGAATGGGATTCTATAGCACATCACTTCTAAATATTCAAAAAGGTATCTGCCGCCCACAAAGAAAACAGCAAGAACAATCCATGCCATAAGAAGAGTGTGAATATATCTTACAGGACGTCTTGTAAAAATTCTGCTGATTTTGAAACTTACTCTGCCAATAATCTGGTCAACATTATACCATGGTGAACCGGCTGGTGTCATTTCATGATTTACAAGAAGAACAATCCATCTTACAAAACAAAGAATCAGGAAGAGGATAAGAATAAAACTTAAAATCTGCCAGACAGTAGCAACAATTGAAGCAAGGATTGAACCTACATAGATTCTTCCGGTAACTGTAATTCGGGCAAAAATTGAAGCTACAAGTTCAAGAATGGCAAAACCAACGATTGGCGAAAAATCTACATTTCCAATATGCAGAATCTTTATTCCAGAAAACAAATTCAAATAAGGTTCGCACAAAGTGCTGATGAATCGTCCGACTTTTGTAAATTTTACACCCGGAAACCAGGACATAATAATGTAAATCAAACATAAAATTGAATAAAGATTAATAACAGAAGCAATTGCACCAAACAATAACTCTAACATAAATCAAACCTCCTGGGTCTTTATTCAGTCCAAACGTCTTTTACAAAGGAAACATCTTTCAATTGTTTTAGAATCTGGTCTGTTGCATTCAATCGCAGCTGATCGTTTGCCTTTATAATATATGGATTATTATTTATCTCCATATGAAAATATACTGAACAAGTACCTGTTTTATCAAATAAAAAATCTTTTAATTCAGAAATTGCAATTTCAGAACTGAAAGAATTATCCAGTTGAATATGAACAGATTGAATTGAATGAAGCACCAGAGACGATGCATCTTCAATTGAACTTACAATAAAACTTGGTGTATCACGGGATGTATCAATTTTACCTTTAAAAGCATAAACTAATCCATTCTCAAGAACATTTTTTGCTGTTTCCCAAGTGTCACTGAAGAAAGTACAGTCAATTTCACCATCATAATCAGAAAGTTTTACAAAGGCCATCAGAGAACCTTTTTTTGTTGTAATCACTCTGATTCCAGAAACCATACCTAATACAGTATAAGTTTTTCCGCTATTTTTAACTGTCCATGGTTTTGCGCCATTGGCAATCATTGTGTCTTTTATTGCTTTTTCTTCTTTTGCAATACGTTCAAAATTCTTGGAACGAAGAGAAACTGCTCTTTCTATAGCTTTTTTGTAATCATCAAGTGGATGGCCGCTGACGTAACAACCAATACATTCTTTTTCCATTGAAAGCAATTCCATTGTAGGAATGTCTGGAATCATCTTAAACTGGAATTCTGTATAAGTTTTTTCACTTTCATCAAGATCGCCAAATAAATCACCCTGACCAACAAGTTTATCCTGCATAAGATCAGATGCGTAATCTAAGGCCTGCTCAAGATTTTCAAGAAGAGTTGGTCTGTTCAACTTCTGGCCGCTTTCTTCGCCACAATGATCAAAACCACCTGTCTTAATTAAAACTTCAATTGCCTTTTTATTAACAGGAGCTTTCTGAACACCAGTTTCTTCGTCTTTTTCCATACGGGTTCCGGCACGTTTTACAAAATCCATAAATGATTTGTAAGGACCATTTTCACGGCGTTCATTTACAATTGCAGTAGCGGCACCTTCGCCCATACCCTTAATACCTTTAAGACCAAATACAATTCGGCCATCAACAACGTCAAAAGTAACATCGGAACGGTTTACATCAGGAGCATCAACTGGAATTCCCATAGAGCGGGCTTCTTCAATATAAGCAGGAAGTCCGTCTGTAGAAGTAATTTCATTTGTAAGGTTGGCAGCCATAAATTCTGCAGGATGATTTGCCTTAAGCCAGCCAGTTCTATAAGCAAGAACAGAATACGCCGCCGCATGAGATTTATTAAATCCGTATCCGGCAAAAGGAACCATGATTTCAAAAATGTCAGCAGCATGTTCTTCTGTAAAGCCCTGTTTTACTGCACCTTCAATAAATTCCTTTTTCTTTCCCATCAAAACTTCAGGCTTCTTTTTACCCATGGCACGACGAAGCATATCTGCTCCACCAAGAGAGAATCCCGCAATT
>JAKSTI010000031.1 GCA_024402665.1 Treponema sp. | reverse complement strand
ACACCAACAATATTATTATGAGCAACCATACCAGCCCACATGATATTTGCACGAGCCTGATAATTATTTGGATCTGCAATTACTTTTGGAGTTTCATTAATCATTGCAAGAAGAACAGCTTCACAAAGACGGTCTGTTGTTTCAACATCTGTTGTATTTGTAAAATAGCGTTCACATACATGTGCCATAATATCTGTAGCACCACAAGCAGTCTGATAAGCAGGCAAAGTTTGAGTTAATGCAGGATTCAAAATTGAGAAACGTGGACGAAGCATATCATTTCCGTAACCGCGTTTTACCATTCCTTCTGATTTTGTAATAACTGTATCTGGAGAACCTTCAGAACCTGCTGCAGCAATTGTTAAAACAGTACCTACTGGAATAGCAGATTTTGGCTGAGCTTTTCCGCAATAGAAATCCCAGAAATCGCCTTCATAACGGCAACCCATTGCAATAGCCTTTGAACTGTCAATTGTTGAACCGCCACCAACAGCAAGAATAAAATCAACTCCTTCTTTTTTACAAAGTTCAATTCCTTCATAAACTTTTGTATCAAGAGGATTTGGATGAACGCCACCTAATTCAACATATGCAATTTTTTCTGCTTCCAGAGATTTCTTTACACGATCCAAAAGACCTGATTTTACAACAGAACCACCACCAAAATGCAAAAGAACTTTACTTCCGCCAAATTCCTTTACCAATTTTCCAGCCTGATTTTCTGTATCTTTACCAAAAACAAATTTTGTACAACCATAAAATGTAAAATTTTCCATTTAAATAACTCCGTTTTTTATATAATTCTTCTATTATTAAATGTAAGTCATAAAAGGGAAAAATAAATAAGAGTTTCTATTAAAAAATTGTATAAATCTATAATTATGATGATTTGAGAAAAAGTTGATAAAAGTGAGTTTTTTCTATATTATGAACATATATTTGGCTCTGTAGCTCACTTGGATAGAGCGGTTGCCTCCTAAGCAACAGGTAGTGCGTTCGAATCGCATCAGAGTCAGGATTTGGTTTTATAAGACAAATATTAACAGGCAAAAAAAAGACTGCTTTATCAAAGAAGAATTTCTTCTGATAAAACAGTCTTTTTTTATTCCGCAATGCCTGCTATAAACAAAAACTATTTTTAGCGGCTTGCATTTGGAAGATTTACAATTCCACCAGCAGCAGTGAGAGGAACATATTCTGGAACTTCACGTCCATCCCATCTCTTAGCCTTTTCAAGTTCAATTTCAAGTTCCTTAAGTTTAATTTCAACCTGATAGTTCTGTGCTACTTTAGAGTTGTAGTAAGCAAGAGCATCGGCTTCTACTTTTTTAGCTTCAGCTTCTTTCTGTGCTTTAATCAAAGCAGCTTCTGCTTCCTGTTCAACAGCTTTCTTTTTAGCTTCTGCTTCTCTAACCTGTTTCTGAGCATTAGTTTCAGCAAGTTTCAAATCCTGTTCAGCTTTTCTTACTTCCTGAGTACGGTTTGCTGTTTCTTTAATCTGTTTATCAAAGTCATCAGACCAGTCCCAGTTTGTAATTGTTGTCTGAGAAATTGCAATTGGATAGCTTTCCATTCTTGACAACATTGCTTCAGCAACTTCACTTGTAATTTTATTCTGTTCTGCAACTAAATCATAAATACTATATTTACCAACAGATTCCTTCAAAGAAGCTTTTACATTATCTTTCATAGCAGCCTGAATCTGTGAATCGCTATATTTTGTTACGATATCCATAATGCGGTTTTCATCATAGTTATAGCGAACTACAACTGTAGAACCAACAGTCTGCATATCTTTTGTGATAGCACCATCACTTCCTACACTGAATGTTACTTCATAAGACTTTGGAACGATTGAATAAGTTTTAATCTGTGTTGCAAATGGAGCATGCCAAACCATACCAGGTTTAATTACATCGCCCTGAACCTGACCAAGAGTAACTTTTACACCTCTTTCGTTAGGCTGAACAACACTACAACTTGCAGGGAAAATAATAACTGCAAGAACCACTACGATTAAAGGAAGAATAATTCCTTTTGCTAATTTTGAAGATTTGATTACCATAAAATCACCCCCAATAAAAACTTATTTTTTTATTGTAAAATATTGAAATCAAACCCTTGTGTCAACATTTTTTTTAAATTTTTGAATTATTTTTTTAAATTAATGTGCATTTATAGCCAATTCCGTAGATTGTTTCTATACAATTCTGGCACTGCTGGTTGATTGAAAGCTTTTTTCGCAATCTTGTAATGTGACAGTCTATTGCCCTGTCGTTTAAGTAAGTTTCTTCCGGATAGCTGATTTGAATTAATTGTTCCCGTGACAGCACTTCATTTTTATGAAGCAGAAAAGCCTGTAAAATTCTGAATTCTGTAACTGTTAATACAACAGGAACTCCTGCTACAGTAACATTAAAGGTTGTTTCATTCAAAGAAACTGGCCCTCCGCAAAGGATTGAGTCCGCGTTAGTATCCTTCACAGAAAATGCTGCTCTTCTTCGCAAAAGCACATGAATTCTTGCAATTAATTCACGAATTGAAAATGGCTTACAAAGATAATCGTCTGCACCTAACTCAAGCCCAAGAACTTTATCAAATTCTTCATCTTTGCTTGTAAGGAACATAACTGGAACTTCAATTCCCTTCTCCCTGATTTTTCTTAACAAAGTAATACCGTCCATAACAGGCATCATAATATCAAGAATATATAAATCAGGAATTTCGGGACTATCAAAAGCTTCCTGCCCGTTAGAAAATTCAATGATTTCGTAATTCTCTTTTTTAAGGGCAGTCTTTATTGCCAGCCGAACATTTTTTTCATCATCAACAATTGCAATCTTCATTCTTGTATTAAAACAGATTACAGAATTCAACTCAAGGGTTTATTCTTTTACTGTAATTTCCTCCTTATTTTTTTTGATTTCATTCCAGTTCACTTTGCGAGTAAAGAACATAACAAGAGCAAGAACGATGAATATAAACAAAGATCCAATAAGCAATGCATAATCTTCAGACTTAAGAGAGAAGAAAAGGTAGCCGTACATAAGGATGAACACAAGACTCATACTAAAGCCAAGTTTAATTTTTCTTGTGATTGACGCTACATAAAGGGAAATAAGTACTCCACTTGCTACAGCGGCAATCAAATATGATGCAAGAAAGTTGATATGTTCTGAGAAAGACAAAAGAAGCAGGAAAAATGTAATACTTGCAGCACCACACAAAAGATAGTTGAACGGATGAAGATTAATTGATGCAAAGATTTCAAAAAGGAACAGCACAATAAACGGTACTATAATAAACAGAAAACCGTAGTCTGTTGCACGATTAAGCATTTTGTAAAGATTTACCGGTTCAAGATAATCAAAGCCAATTTCATGATGACGGTCTCCTGAATCAAAAGGGATGCTCCATTCTGCAGTAAAACCATCTTCGGTAACAGAATGTGTTACAGGAAGATAATCATAATTAGAAAAACAAGGGCTATTCCAGTCGCAGTTAATTTTCAAAGAAGTATCTGTACTGGCAAGATGTACATAAAATTTTTCTGCGCCTCTAAAACTCAACTTTGTAGAAAACTTAATGTTTCCTGTATCACAATTAAATTTTGCAATAAGACTGCCATTCTTATCACCAGACAGATAGGAAGTTTCATAAGGCTGACCATTTAATTCAAAAACAGGCTGAGAGACAATAGTTCTATCATTCAGAACAAGTTTTAAATAAGCCTGATCAAACTTGTATTCTCGAAACGAATCTGATTTAGGAACTGTAAAATCAAACTCACCATTAATAGAAAGGTCGCCAGTAAAAATTGGAGACGAATAAATTCCCAAGGTGCGCCTCTGGGAATTAATAGTTGCATCGTAAGAAATTTTTTTTGCATCATAAAAAACTTCATCTGGAGTACGATTTTCAATCACTTCCCCATTATAAGAAGTTGTTCTTGTAATTCTTTCATAAGGAACACAAATATAAATGTCCTTGATGAACATAGAACCACCGGCTGCAGAACTAATACTACCTACTGCAGTGTTGTAATTATAACGACGATCATTTACTTTTCTGCCAATACAAGTATTCAAACATAAAAGCACAATAACAATAATTCCCATAAAAAGGACTTTTAAACCAACATCTTTTGATTTTTTCATATTTACCTCTGTAATTTTTTTTTGTAATTACAGAGTACAAGGGAATTGTTGCAAAATTATTGCGAAAATGTGTTAATTTGATTCTTCCAGAATAATATCTGTCTTAAGTGACACAGTAAATTTTGCCCCGCCTAAGGATTGAGAATTTTCTACAAGCACCTGCCCTTCCATAACATCAACAATTGCTTTTACAATAGAAAGACCAAGACCGGTGTGGTTTTCTGAAGTGGATTCGGGGCGTTCTGAATAAAAGCGGTCAAAAATCTTTTCTTTAGAAGCATCGCTGATTCCTTTGCCGTTATCTTCTACACACAAAGAAAAACCTTTTGCAGACATTGCCTGAGTTTTAATAACAACTTTATCTGCAAAACTTGCTGCGTTATCAATTAAATTTTCGGCAATTCTGTAAATATATTCTTCAGGGATGCAGGCTTTAAAATCAGAAGAACTGGCAGATTCAAAAATAAAATTTACATCAGGATATTTATTCTGCATCTTAGAAATGATTGCTCTTACATATTCATTTACCGGAATTGGCACAAGTTCTTGCGAAGAAAAATCTTCTGCCGCATCAATTTTAGAAATACTGCGTACTCCATTAAGCAAAGTCTGCAGATTATCTACTTCACTGATGATTGCTGAAGAAAGGGATTGCCTGTCTGATTGTTCAAGCTGGGAATCAGAAAGAACTTCCGCAGATGTTCTGATTGCAGCAAGAGGATTTTTAAATTCATGGGAAATATCTGAAGAAAAAGCCTGACTGAACTTAATTCGCTTGTTCAGACGTTCAATTAAAGATGTAAAACTTCTGGAAAGTTCTCCAATTTCATCTCTGCGTTTCTGTCCTGCAAAATCTGTAAAAATAATGTGGCCTTTTAAATCTGCACAATCAGAAGCCTGTTTTGAAAG
Source organism: Treponema sp. (assembly GCA_024402665.1). Classification (GTDB taxonomy): domain Bacteria; phylum Spirochaetota; class Spirochaetia; order Treponematales; family Treponemataceae; genus Treponema_D. The sequence goes on along the minus strand of JAKSTI010000031.1, from coordinate 5,725 downwards.
TTTCTTCATTGGCCAGCTGACTCTTACAGCAAGGAAAACTGCAATCAAAATAATAACAATAAGTGAACGAAGGAATATTTTTGCAAGATCAAGGCGCAGTTCATAAAGGTTTTGAAGAATTTTATAAGTTGAACGGCTGACTAAAACAACACCACAAACAGATTCTTCTGATTCGCCAGCACCTTCGCCATCATCAAAAGAGGATGAAATTGGGATTGCAGAATACAAAGTTACACTAACCTGATCTCCAGAAGAAATTCTTGTTCTAGCACCATATTTGCCAGACAGAGCCAGCTGCACTTCTTCACCCTGATAGTATTTTTTTTCATTGTAAAAATCTGCATTATCATAAAGAGATTCTACTGGTGGTCTGAAAAATTTTCTGTAAACACGAATCGGATATGAAAAAATTCTATAAATTATAGAACGCTCTGCAGAAGGTTTTTCTACAGAAGAAGAATCATACTCGTTTCTTTTATTGTTTATGTTCTTGTTTTCAGAAGAAGCAGTTTCCATTAATGTGGCTGAATCAACAACAAGATTACCTTCTCTATCAAGGATTCGGATTCTGCTGTCAAATCTGTCTTTCATATTTTTCAAAATTCGTTCAGCCTGATTTTCATCAATTTCTTTATCTGCAAGAGCCGCCGCAATAATACGTCCCTGCTGAACATTAGAATTTTCAAGCATAGAAAGCTGCTGTTTTTCATAAGTCTTCAATGCCATCATAATTGCAACTGGCAGAAAAGCAACAATAACAAGAAAAATTGAGATCTGAATACTAATACTTAAGAAAAATTTTTTTTTCATTTACAAGTTAATTTTTTTCATCCAAATCAAGAGGGAACTGTTCCAATTCACTACCAGGGCGGTAAATTGTTTTTACAAATTCGCAGGACGGATTAATGCTGTGGATATAAAGTAAAAATTCCTTCCAGTTCTCATCCAGATTTGTTTCTGGACCTGGAACTTCTGCATATTTGCCATTTTCATCAGACGAGTCTTTTTCAAAACAAAAACGCCACACATCTCTGGCACCACGAGAATAAGCCAGATAGCGGTTTTCAATAAGTACAAGCTGATTAAGCGGGATTTCAACTGTTTCCAAACATCTGTGAATCAAGATTTTTTCATCATCGTATTCAACAGACCAATACATCTTGTATAAAAAAAGCAGGAATACACCAAAAAGAAAACAAGAAATTAAAACTATAGCAGTATAATTTGCTTCCTTCAGATCTTTAAACATCTGCAAACAAAGAAAAAATGCAACTAGAAGATAAATACCAATAAATTTTGCAGGATTCCAGGATACTTTTTTCATAAAAACTCCCCCTATTCCACCAAAGCATCAAATGCAGGTTTTTCTTTTCCTTCTGTATCAAACAATAATGGAGCATCGGTTCTGCCCCGAACAGGGAAATTGTTTTTCCAGGTAAATCGGTCTGTGATTCCCCAGAGAACTACATCTTTTAAAATGCCTGCTTTTGCGTTTTCTTTAAAACAATCAAACAGTGCTTTATAACGTTCTGCCTGCATCTTCAATAATTCTGGAGTGTATTCTTTCTTTTCTTCAAACTGTTCAACACCATCTTTGTAATCGTTATAAACTGAAACATCCATTTCTGTAACAATAACTTTTACACCAAGGCTGCCAAACATTTTGATAGTTTCATCAATTAATTCAACTGTTGGATAGAACTGACTGATGTGCATCTGAAGACCGACTGTATCTACTGGAATTCCTCTTTCCTTCAAGCCTTTTACTAAATCATACATTCCCTGTCTTTTACCAGGAATTGTTTCAAGATTGTAATCATTAATAACAAGTTCTGCATTTGGAAAAGCTTCTTTGGCCCACAAAAATGCCTTATCAATATAATCAGGACCAAGAATATCAAACCACATAGAACGCTCAGAGCCTTCACGAAGTTTAAATGTTTTATCTGAAATACATTCGTTTACAACATCAACAGAACAAACATCCTTGCTGTAACGTTTTCCGATTGTAAAAATGTAATCTTTAAGACGTTGTTCCAAAACTTCTTTAGAAACTTTGCTGCCATTCTCATCTTTAAAAATCCATTCCGGAGACTGATTATGCCATACCAGAGTGTGCCAGCGAATATCCTGATTATTTTTCTTTGCCATCTGAATGAATTTATCAGCAGAAGAAAAATCATATTTTCCAGGAGCAGGCATCATGTTACACATTTTTGTATCGTTTTCTGCAACAACAATATTAAAATGCTTTGCAAGAATTTCAGAATCAATAAAAGGCCCTTTTGGAGGTTCGTGATATTTAAATTCTGGCATTCCTTCGGGACGATGTTTTGAAAAGAATTCAAACATTGCCTTTGAACGTCTTGCGAATCCTTCTTCATCATAGAATAAGCCACTTACAGCAGCACCAACTCTAAAATAATCTTTATATGCTTCAAATAATTTCTTTTCCATAACTAATAGAATAACATAAATTTTTAATTTTTAATACATTCGCAAATCCTTATTCCAAAGTTTTCATCGGCAACTATAATTTCGCCATAAGCAACGGGCTGTCCATTTTTTATGATTGCACTGAACTCACCGGCCATTTTGTTCAGTTCTATGATGCTGTCTTTTTTTAATGTTTCAATTTCTTCCGGTAAATAATAAGCACTTCCAAGCTGAACAGACAAATACTTTTCTTCTGTGTAAGTAAGGTCTGGGAGATCTTCATCAGTGATGCGCAATCCCATATTTTCATCAATTACAACTGCCTGTCCTGTGTGGATTACTTTGTTTTTGTAAACCAGATTCAACGGTGTATAAAATTTCTTTTCAAACATCAGGATTTTTCCAACTTCCAGATCCACATTTACATCATTAAAGCGGCCAAACTCAACGGTAAGAAGTTCATCCCGGGCAGGAGTTTTTATATCGTGAAGTTGTTCAATTTTAACTTCAGGATAGCCGTCATCAAAAAAGCCAAGATTATACAAAGTTGAAAGATAAACATCGCTGAACTGAAGATTGATGTAGCCTTTTGTATTTCCAACGTTACATTCTAAACCTACAAGCATGCACATCTGATGAGGAGTCTGCAGAAGATTTCCAAGATATGTTGTGTAAGAAGAAAATGGTAGTTGAATTGCATTGCGGTCCTGAGGGGTTAATTCTTTGATTGTAGCAAAACGTTCAAAAATGCAGTTATAGATTTCTTCTGTGATTTTGTCTGTAAAATAATGCTTCATTACATCAAGATCAAAGGTCTGGATTTCCGGGTAGGCTTGTGGATTTTGCTTTAAAAGCACTTTTCCAAATTCAGGATCAATTTCAATTACAAAGCCACCCTGATTATAACTGTAGTCGCTGATAAAACTGCTGTTAGGAATGCTTTGCTGGAATTCAATATTAATAAGCTGGTCTACAGTAAATGGTTTTATACTACAAGAAAAACTGATCATACTTGCAAAATCGGAAACCAGTTTACTTCCAACTTTTTCAAATAAGTTCCACATTATTCTCATTTGTTTTTTGCTCCATTTGTCTGGGCGGCAGAAGTCATAGATTTTTACCCGTCTTTCTTTTTTAGCCTGATCAGGTAATACTTTTGCAAGTTTATTCACTATTTCTTCGCTAAGTGTGCCAGTCATAATGCTTTCTACATCAACTTCCAGAGCATTGGCCAGAATTGGAATAATTGAAACATCCGGACAGCCGTCACCACGTTCCCATTTAGAAACTGCTTTGTCGCTAACGTTGATCATATCTGCCAGCTGTTTTTGAGTAAGATTTTTTTCTGTTCTTAAAAAATTAATTAAATTACCTGTCTGTTTTGCGTTCATAATCATCTCCTTATGATTTTAGCATAACACAGGTAGAACTCTACGTAAATCAACAGGTCGTGGAATCTGCGTAGAATTTTGAGTAGAATTTATTATTTATTTACAAATATTTTTTCAGTTCTTTGCCTTCAACCCCGGCGTAAAGTTCAATAAAACCTTTAGCTGGCGAAGAATTGATTTTTGGAATAAGAACTTCTTCAATCTGGAAAAAGCCAACATCGCTGCTCATAAAAACTTCAATCTGAATTGGCTTTTCACTACCCTGATGAATTTTTACGCTTTCTATAGAATTAGCAGAATATTTGTGAATATCACCAACAGATGGCACTTTGTTCAGTTCCATTGGAATGCGGGCACGACCTTTTGTCATATCACAGCCGTCAGCAATAAGAATGAGGCCAGCTTCAATTGAATGAATACGGCGGGTTCCCATATGTCCAAGGATTCCTTCCATTGCCATTGAGCGGATTATCACACGACGATTCAAATCAGTTTTTTCTGGAAGGAACTTTGAAAGCACACGGTCAATGATTGGCTGAGCAAGAATACCTGAATAAAGTTCGTGATCCTGCCGACCGATTGTCATTCCAAAATCGTGGAAAAAGCCCGCAAGAATTACCGCTGTAACACTGTCAGAAAAAGTTCCTGCCTGTTCAGTTTCCAGACAAGTTTTTATTCCAGCCTGATGCAGAATTTTCAACATCTTAAGTGCATTGCGGCAAACCGTTCTCATGTGAACTGGTCCGTGGTCATTATAACCAAGCCTTACAATTGAAACATTGTTTGCATAATTCTGAATCGCTTCAATTTCCGAATCTTCAATCAGTTCTTTTACCACAAGCAGAGGAAGCTGATCTTTATTTTCAGTCAATTCAATTATTTCTGTTGTAAGAGCAATTAATTTCTGGTCAACACTGATTTCTTTTGGACTTTTCATAGGCGTATTATACCATTTTTTTAGCAAAATAAGAATATTTATATTTTTATCCAAAAAAATCTCCGTTTTTTTTAAATTAAAGCCATATTAATTATAGAAAGAAAATTACGGAGGCTTTATTTGTCAAATAAGATTCAGCGGGAAATCAAATCATCACTGTTTATCGATTATTTTGGAATTGATGAAGTTGTAGGGAAACAGAATTTCTTAGAACTTTACAATGCAATTCATGACACTCATTACACACTGGAAAACTGTGAACTTAAATTACGGCTTATTGATGACACAGTTTACAAAACCTACAAGAATGATTTAGGAATGGAAATAGACGGACACCTTGTGGTTTTGATGGAACATCAGAGTACCATAAACAGCAACATGCCGCTTCGTTTTCTGGAATACATCACAAGAATCTATTCTTCAATTGTTCCAGGCAGGGCCAGATATCTTACAGGAATATATCCTATTCCAACACCGGAGTTCTTTGTATTTTACAACGGAAAATCAGATTTACCGGCTGTTTCAGAACTAAAACTTTCTGATGCATTTATTGATACAACACAGGAACCTGCTCTGGAACTTAAAGTGAAAATCTATAACATAGGAAATATAGACTTACCATTTGTAAGCAAGTGTGATAAAATCAGAGAGTATTCCAGCTTCATAAATTATGTTTATGAAAATGCAGATATGCAGAACCCGGATTCCTGCAAGGAAGTAATACAGCAGGCCAAAAAGAAAGGGTTCCTGCCAAATTATCTTGAACGAAAAATAACGGAGGTAGAAAATATGTTATGTGCCAAATATGACTACGATTTAGATATTCAGGTTAAACAGGAAGAAGCCTTCGCTAATGGAATGAAACAGGGAATAAGTCAAGGTATTGCACAAGGATTCAACAAAGGACTTGAACAGGAACGCATTGAAACTGCTAAAAGAATGCTGGAAGATAATATTGATA
>JAKSTI010000030.1 GCA_024402665.1 Treponema sp. | reverse complement strand
GGTTATCCTGGATGGCATATTGAATGTTCTGCTATGTCTATGAAATATCTTGGCAAGCATTTTGATATTCACACTGGTGGTATTGACCATGTTCCTGTTCATCATACAAATGAAATTGCTCAGTCTGAAGGTAGTTTTGACGAAGCTGAAAGAGCTAAAGGTCCTTGGGTAAATTACTGGCTTCATAATGAATTCCTTATTCTTGAAGGCGGTAAGATGTCTAAATCTAGCGGTAACTTTATTACTTTGCAGACTGAACTTCCTCCTGAAAAAGGATACTGTTTGACTAGTAAAGGTTATGAACCTTTGGATTATCGATTCTTCCTTTTGGGTGGTCACTACAGAAAGCCATTGACTTTCTCTTTGAACGGAATGGATTCTGCTAAGGCTTCAAGAGCTGCTTTGAATGGGCGTATTGCTAAACTTATTGATAAAGCTAATTCTTCTGAAAATCTTGGATTGACTTTGGCAAACTTTGAAAAGATGCTTGCTGATAATCCTTACGAAGGTGAAAATTATGCTAAGTTCAAAGAAGGATTGGAAGCAGATCTTGCTACTCCAGTTGCTCTTGCTTGTGTTCAGAAAGAATCTAACGGTAAGGGTGATGTAAAAGCAGGGGACGCTTTAAGTGCTATTTATAAAATGGATAAAGTTTTGAGCCTGAGCTTGATTGAAAATGGATTTAAGGTTCTGGAACAGCAGAAAAAAGAAGCTGATTCTATGGCTGATGCTCATGCCGGCGACCCTGAAGCTGCGGAAATTGATGCACTTGTAGCTGAAAGAACTGCTGCTAAAAAGGCTAAGGATTTTGCTAAGGCTGACGAAATTAGAAATGCATTGACTGCACGTGGTATTACTATTATTGATACTCCTGCTGGTCCTACATGGAAAAGAAATTAGGAAAAGTTATTATATAGAAAATTAAGAAAAATCTTATTTTTTGAGTAACGTTACGAGGATTGAAGTGTTTAATAATAAAGAGAGTGAGCAACTGGAATTAAGCGTGGCAGTTAATGCAGCAAATCCAGCTGATTTTAGAAAGATTTATGATGCCTGTATGCAGATGCTTTTTAAGATTTCATATCGAATTGTGAATGACGAAGAAGTAGCTGAAGATCTGGCACATGATTCATTGATAAAGGCTAACGAGAAGGAACTTGTTTTTCCATCATTAAATGATGCTAAGTACTGGTTAATTCGCGTTGTTAAAAATGCTTCTTTGAATTATATCAAGCGAAAGGATCGTGAAAGAAAGGCTTATGAAAAGGTTCTTTATGAAGATCATCGTAAGCAGGAATCTGGCGAAACTGATTTGCTTAGAAAAGATTCAATGAAAAAAGCTAGAGAAGCTCTGGAAAAATTACCAAAGAATTTGCGCGAAGTTCTTATGTTAAGAGAATATGGTGATCTTAATTATAAGGAAATTGGTAAGGTTCTTGGTATTACTGAGGGGAATGTTAAGGTTAGGGTTTTCCGAGCTAGAGAGCAGTTATTAAAGTTAATAGGAGAAGATGATGTCTTTTTGTCCAACTAAGGATATTCACTCAATTTATCTTGACAATGAAATGCCTGAAATCTACAGAGCAGAATACGAAAGTCATTTGAAAGAATGCCCTAAATGTCAGAAGGAATTAGAAAAACTTCGTGTTATGCACGAATTATTTGCTGACGATTCAAAACTTATTACCCCTGCTGATGACTTCCTTGATAAGAGTTTTGAAAAACTTCAGATTAAAATGAAGTATGCTAAGAATGTTAACTCTGTAGAAGAAACTTCTGCTAAGAAATTCAAATATTTTATTCCATCAGTTGCAGCGGCTGCTGTTGTTGCACTTGCGGTTGCTCTTCCTTTAAGAACTACAACTGCTAAAGTTGCATCAGATGAAGCTGTTCCTGCAATTGCTTCTATTGCGACTCCATCAATGGCTCCTGTAAACAATGTTTCTTTTGGCGGTGGAAATAGTGTAGTGCTTTCTGGTAATATACATGAATCAGTTATGTCTCCTGCTAGAAATAGCGGTAACGGTTCAAGAAGAAGTTCTAGAAAAGCTGCTTCAAGAGAAAGTGATATGATTACTAACTATGATGTGTTCCGTCCCGCTTTTACTAACGAAGATACTATTTCTATAAGGATTACAGTTCCTGGCGCAGATACAGAAAAACCTGTTTCTACAGAAATCGAGTTGCCATTGACTGTAATAATGGGTCAGCAATAAGTGGAATCTTCTGGAAAAATTAGTTATATCTTTAGAAAATACCCTTCTATAAGGGTATTTTGTTTATTTTGTCTCATTGGTATTTTTTTAATAGTACTGTATTTTCTTGGTCATCAGGTAGAATCTGTTCCTGAAATTGAAGCTATTATTCCTCCTGTAGGTTCTCCTGGTGATGTTATTTTAATCAACGGGAAAAATTTTGGTGATAACAGAGACATGAGTTATGTTTCATTCTCTGGGTCAAAACTCACTGCATCTTCTTATATTTCCTGGTCTGATAATTCTATTAAAATTGTTCTTCCTGCAAACGTTCAGGATGGTCTTGTTGTTGTTGGAACAAAGAAGAATCAGTCTAAGCCTGTTCTTTTTGCAAATGAAGTTGATATTCCGGTTCCAGTTCCATCTACTCAGCAGAGCCTTAATCCTGTAATTACATCAATTTCTACAGAAAAACTTGGAATTGGCGATTTGCTTGTTATTACTGGTAACAATTTTGGTGAAACACGCAATGAATCAAAAGTTCTCTTTACAATTGATTATGGTAACAAGATTCGTGATGCTCAGTTTGTAAACAGAAGCTTGTATACAGAAAATATGATTCCGGTAACTGAATTTGAAAACGGCTACGAGTACTGGAGTAATACAGAAATCAGAGTTCGAGTTCCTGATGGAGCCTGCACTGGTGTTGTTATTGTTCAGAATGAAAAAACTTCATCAGAACCTTTTGATGTTTCAATTTCAGATGATACTGGTATAAAGAGTTTTAAGGATAAAAAAATCTATCTTATTCAGTACACTGCTGATGTTAAAGATATTGATACAACAGATAACGCAACTATTACTTTACGATGTCCAATTCCTGTAAGAAGTTCTGCTCAGCCTGAAACTGAAGTAACAGAAATGAGTCCTGCACCTTTGTTACAGAACTATCAGAATTGTATGATTTATCAGATGACTCGTGGAGCAAACAGTTCTCTTAAAAATAATATCAGTCAGACTGTTGTTCTTCCTGTTTATGAAGTTAATACAAAGGTTAATCCAGATAAGATTGGTTCTATGAAGAAGATTAATACTTTGTTCTATAATCAGACTACAAGTGCAGATTCTATTGTTCCTGCTGATGATGACAAACTTAAAGATTTGTATAAAAAAATTGTTGGAAAAGAAAAGAATCATTACAGACGTGCTAAACTTATTTATGATTATATGTGCGACAATTACGAGGTTCTTAAAAAGAACAGAAAGGCTGATGCTGATCCTTTAGATTTGGTTTCAAAAGAAAAGGGTGATGCTTATGACTTTGCTGTAATTTATGCGGCTTTATTAAGAACTGCGGGAATTCCTTGTATTGTTGATTCTGGTATTCTTATTGATGCATCGCTGAAAACTCGTGCTCACTGGTGGTGTGAATTCTATCTTCCTGGTTATGGCTGGATTCCTGTTGATGTTTCTCTTGGTAGAGGAATGGAATATCAGCAGTGGCCTTCTATTGGAAATGACAGAGAGTATTATTTTGGTAATATGGACTCTCATCACATTGTGTTCTCAAGAGGTTTTACAGAAATGAAACCTTTTGCTAAGGAAAACAAGATTGTTCAGTATCAGAAGAGTTTTGCACTTCAGTCAATCTGGGAAGAAGCTTCAAGCAATACTATTAAATATAGTTCGTACTGGAGCGTTCCTGAAATTAAAGGTGTTTATTAATAACTGATCAGTTTGTGGAGGATTATATATGACAACAAAAATTTTAAGTGTTGGTGGTTCTATTATTGTTCCTGATAAGCCAGATACTGCTTTTTTGGGAAAATTTGTTGCAATGTGTACAAAATGGCTTGATGAAGATAAAGGCCGTCGTTTGATTTTAGTTGCTGGTGGTGGAGCTCCTGCTCGTGTTTACCAGAATGCATATAAAGAAGTTGCAGGAAATTCTGCTGATAATAATGCGGCAGACTGGATTGGAATTATGGCAACAAGAATTAATGCCCAGTTGTTGAAAGCTTGTTTTGGCGACTATTGTAAAAATGATGTTGTTTATAATCCAACTCTTGATGATTTGAAATTTGATGGTCAGGTTCTTGTAGCTTCTGGATGGAAACCAGGATTTTCTACTGATACTGATGCTGTTTATCTTGGCGAAAAATTTGGTGCTAAAGTTGTTGTAAATCTTTCTAATATTGAAAAGGTTTATACTGATGACCCACGTAAGAATCCGGATGCAAAACCTTTGGATACTATTTCATGGGCTGATTTTAGAAAGATGGTTGGCGATGAATGGACTCCTGGTAAAAACTGTCCTTTTGATCCAATTGCATCAAAGAAAGCAAGCGAACTTGGTATGAAAGTAATTTGTGCCGGTGGTAAGAATATTGATAATATTGAAGCTATCTTAAATGATGGTTCATATATCGGTACTACAATCGGTGAATAAGTTTTTCTTTCTAACAAATATTAAATTAGTTATTTACTAATTCTTCCAGACGGCACAAAATTGATTCCAGTTTTGTGCCGTAATTTTTATCTGTTGCCCAGTTTCCTGCCAGTTCTGCCATTGTTGTTACATATTTTGCCTTGTGAACCCAGTTATAGCGGGGATCAATCACTGGATTATTCAATAATTCATCTTCTTTTGTAGCATAGGCCTGTAAATGCTGAATATGAGCACGGACACCCATCTGCATTGTTTCAAATCTCTCTCCGGGATGATCTTTATCTGTTGCTCCTAAACCGCAATAATTGTGCATATCGGCAGTTACAAGATTTCCGTATCTTAAATAGCCTGTTTCAAGACACATCTGGGCAAATGCTGCTGTATAGTTTATTCCTTCTGAAAGACCTTCGTATACGTAATAAAAAGCCAGCTGACTTACTTCTGATTCATCTGCCTGTGGATTCTGCTGCATGAAAAATTTTGTTAAATCTGCTGAAGTTAAAATTCCTGGTCCCTTTATGTTTCTTGAAAGTTGAATTTTATAAGTTTGTGGAAATACCAGTTCCTTTATGGAAACGCAGGAACTTAGTGAAAAGAGTACGAGAGTAAGGATTGTTGTTATAAATACATTTTTTTTCATAAAACTTTTAATTTTTTCCTGAATTTTATCATTTTTTTTTAAATCTTGGTAATAGTATATATGTGGATGATTTAAAAGGAAAGCCTAAAGTTAGGGAAAAGACATTAAAGTATGGACTTCAGTATCCTGTTGATGAGGAATTGATTATGTTGATTCTTGGATCCGGAACTAAGGATATGAATGTGGAAGTGATGGCAAAGCGGATTAATGAAACATTGGATTCCTGTAATGAGGAAGAGATGGTTCAAAAGCTGGTTAGTCTGAAAGGAATTGGTACTGGAAAGGCACTGGCGGTTGCTGCTGCGATTGAATTAGGTAAAAGACGCACCTGTCACTTAGGAGCACACATTACTACTCCTGATAGTATTTTTCCGTATGTTAAGAATTATGCGATTTATAGTCAGGAGCATTTTCTTGTGATTACGCTGAATGGTGGTCATAATATTATGAACATTCATGTAGTATCGTTGGGGACAGTAAACAGAACGTTGATTCATCCTCGGGAAGTTTTTGTTGATGCCATTAGGGAAAAAGCAACGGCCATAATTGTGTGTCATAATCACCCGTCTGGGAATTCAGAGCCTTCTGATGCTGATCTTGAAACTACGAAAACATTGGTGAAAGCTTCAAAAATTATTGGGATTCCAATTCTTGATCATATTATTTTTAATTGTCAGGGATATTTCAGTTTTCTGGAGCATGGTTTATTGTTATCTGATGAAGATTAGTGTAAGATTTGGTTATGAGCTGTAAGTCGTCAATACTTTGTGTTTTTTCTCTTTTTTTAGGTTCCCTTTTATTTCTATTTAATACAGGCTGCGCATCCCTGCCAGAAGATGACGTGGATTTGCTGGGGAATTTAGAACAGGCCAATCCAAATGATGAAATTAAAGCCGCTGTTTTAGAAAATGCCGTGATTTCTGACTCAGGAAAGACAGTTGTTCTATTAAAGAGCCAGAGCGAAGGTTGTGATGTGTTTGTAAACGGAATTTTCCAAGGAAAATCTGATTTGAAAATAGAAGGCCTTGTTCCTGGAAAATACAAGGTGCAGTTTAAGAAAAAAGGAGCTGCATCTGAAATTTATGAAATTGAAATTATGAAAGGGTACGAGCTTACTTATTTTATTTCTCTTCAGTAAAAAAATTTTATAACAAAATATTACTTGTCTTAATTTTCTGGTTTTATTAAATTATATGGTATGAAACTTTATAGTAGAACTCAGTTTATTACAACAGTGGCTGTTGCTGCTGTAGTTGCAATTTTGTGTACAAGTTTAGTTTTTACTAAAATTAATTCTGGAAAAGAAAAAACTCCTGTAAATGAAGGAAACACTTCAGTTGCGGAAGAAACCACTTCTGTTGTTGAAGAAGGGCAATATATTTATGAAGAAGGCAATACTTCTAATGAGCTGCTTCTTGAACAGAATAATGTGTCTGTTGTTGCTCTGAATAATGGTTCTTATACTCAGGACGAAGTTCAGAATATCAGTGTTTACAATGCATGTAATGAAGCAGTTGTAAATATTAACACACAGGTACTTGCTTACGACTGGTTTCTTGATCCATATGTTCAGGATGGTGGAAGCGGTTCTGGTTCGATTATTGATAAACGTGGTTATATTTTAACAAATGTTCACGTAATTCAGGATGCTACAAAAATTTATGTTTCTCTTTATGATGGAAGTCAGTATGAAGCTAGAATTGTAGGACAGGATCTGGACAGCGATCTGGCAGTTATTAAATTTGATCCTCCAGCTGGAATTGAATTAAAGACAATCGCTTTTGGAGATTCTTCATCTTTGAAAGTTGGTCAGAAGGTAATTGCAATTGGAAATCCGTTTGGTATGGAAAGAACTATGACAACTGGTATTGTTTCTGGTTTGGGCCGTCCAATTCAGAATTCTAATAACAGAATTATCAGAGATATGATTCAGACAGATGCTTCCATTAATCCTGGAAACTCTGGTGGTCCTTTACTTGATACAAATGGCCGTATGGTTGGAATTAATACAATGATTATGTCTAATTCCGGCAGTTCCTCTGGTGTAGGATTCGCTGTTCCTTCAAAAACTGCAATTCGTGTTGTTAATGATTTATTGAAATATGGAAAAGTTCAGCGTGGTACTCTTGATGCAAAACTTGTTCAGAATAGCAGAAGAATTGCTCAATATGCGGGACTTGATATTGCTACAGGAATGATTGTTTCTCAGAATGTAAGAAACGGTGAATGTGAGAAAGCGGGATTAAAGGCTGGAACACAGGCTGTTTATTATGGAAACAGAAGCAGTGTAATTTATCTTGGTGGCGATGTTATTACAAAGATTGATAATATTGCAATTACAACTTTAGCGGATTATTATTCGGCTTTGGAAAGCAAAAAACCTGGCGAAGAGGTTACTGTAGTTGTAAGACGTAATAAGAAAGATGTTACTTTGAAGATTAAACTTTCTGAAAGTTCACAGTAGGTACAAAATAAAGAGATGCGAAAATTTGAAGTAGTTAGTCCTTTTGAACCAAGCGGAGATCAGGGGCAGGCAATTGACAGATTAAGTGAAGGTTTTTTACGGGGCGATAAATTTCAGACTTTGAAAGGTGTAACTGGCTCTGGAAAAACTTTTACAATGGCAAAGATTATTGAAAAGGTTCAGCGTCCTACTTTAATCATCAGTCATAACAAAACATTAAGTGCTCAGCTTTACAGGGAATTTAAATCGTTTTTTCCAAATAATGCGGTTGAATATTTTGTTTCATATTATGATTATTATCAGCCAGAAGCTTATGTTCCTGCCAGAGACCTTTATATAGAAAAAGATTGCGACGTAAATAAAGAAATTGACCAGCTTCGTCTTGCGGCAACTTATAGTTTAATGGAACGCCGGGATGTTATTGTTGTTGCAACTGTCAGCTGTATTTATGGTCTTGGTATGCCAGATTTGTATAAGGAAATGCGGCTTCATCTTGAAAAAGGGCAGAGCATCAGTCCAAAAAAAATTGCGGAACAACTGATTTCACTGCAGTATCACAGAAATGATGATGTGCTTGAACGGGGTAACTTCAGAATAAAAGGTGATGTTATTGAAGTTTTTCCTCCTTATATGGAAACTGATGAAGCTTACAGAATTGAACTTGATTGGGATGAAATTGTCAGAATCAGGCGATTTGATGTTTTGAACAGAAACGTTATTGGTGAACTTGATGAAACAGTATTTTATCCTGCAAAACATTTCGTAGTGCCTCAGGAAAGACTTATAAAATGCTGCGATAATATTCAGGCAGAAATGGAAGAGCGGGTAGAAACTTTGCGTGCTGCGGGAAAAATTCTTGAAGCAGAAAGATTGAAGACTCGTACAACATACGATATTGAAATGCTTAAAGAAATGGGAACTTGTCCTGGAATTGAAAATTATTCTGGACCAATTTCGGGAAGAAAACCAGGAGAACCTCCAGCAACATTGCTTCATTATTTCCCAGATGATTTTCTTTGTATGATTGATGAAGCTCACGTTTCGGTTCCTCAAATTGGTGCAATGTATGAAGGGGACAGAAGCCGTAAACAGAACTTAATTGATTTTGGATTCCGATTACCTTCTGCCTTAGATAACCGTCCTCTTAAAAAGGCTGAATTTGATGCTAAGATAAATCAGATTATTTATGTAACAGCTACTCCTAGACCTGATGAAGTAAAACAGAGTACTCAGGTTGTTGAACAGTTGATTCGTCCTACTGGTTTGCTTGATCCGATTGTAGAAGTGCGTCCTAGTGAAGGACAAATGGAAGATATTTACAAAGAGATTAAGGAAAGAATTGACCGCCACGAAAGAAGCCTTGTTTTGACTTTGACTAAAAAAATGGCGGAGGATTTAACAGATTATCTGACGGAATTGAATCTTAAAGTTAAGTATATTCATTCTGAGATTGATACTTTTGAACGGGTTGAGATTTTGAAATCTTTGCGCTCTGGTGAAATTGATGTTTTGATTGGTATTAATCTTTTGCGAGAAGGAATTGACTTGCCTGAAGTTAGTTTTATTGCCTTGCTTGATGCTGATAAGATTGGATTTTTGCGTTCTGCAACTTCTCTTATTCAGATTATTGGACGTGCGGCTAGAAATGCGGAAGGTAAGGTTGTAATGTATGCAGACCATATGAGTCCCGCAATGGAAGAAGCTATTAAAGAAACAAAGCATCGTCGGGAGATTCAGGAAGCATATAACAAAGAACATGGAATTACTCCTCAGACAATTAAAAAGGCTGTTGAAGATATTCTTGTTCACGAAAAGCAGGAAGCAGAAGAGACTGTTGCCCTTGATGTTGAAGTTCTTAAGAAGAGTGTTAATCTGTTTAGTAAGAAGGAAAGAAATAAACTGATTTCTGCTCTTAAGAAAGAGATGGAAGATTGCGCTGAACGAATGGAATATGAACAGGCTGCTGTATACAGAGATCAGATAAAGGAAATTGAAAATCAGTATGGAAATTAATTTTCCCAGATAATACTGATGTACGGGTTTTCGGTTATTGACTTTTTTTGAAACTTTGTGTATTTTTATAGAACTATTGCTTATTTTTGATAATTTTTGTTTGAAAATAAAGGAAGGAAAATACTATGTCTAGAATGTGTGATATTTGTGGAAAAGGTGTAATGTCAGGAAACAAGGTTAGTAAATCTTATAACCATACACGCAGAACTTGGAGACCAAATCTTCTTAAAATTAAGGCACAGTTTGGTGGAACAACAAGAACAATCAATGTTTGTACACGTTGTCTTAAAGCAGGATTTATCGATAAGAAGGTAAATGTTCCTAAGGCTGCTGAAACTACACAGAACTAAGATCTTTTAGATCTCGAAAGCGCTCTCATTAAAGAGAGCGTTTTTTTTTGCCCAAAAGTCCTTTTTGCAAGTTCCAGCTTTAATCACTAAGTTTCAATCCATCGTATGCAGGTTTTATTTTTAATCCGTCAGCGTGTTTTTTAAGATAACGGGTTACTTCTGCGTGACTGTGGCTGTGAGTAAGGTGTGTAATCCATACTTTGTCTGCGCCAATTTTTTTTGAAGCTTCAATTGCCTGTAAAAAGTTGAAGTGTGTTGAGTGAGGTCTGATTCTTAATCCGTCAATTATTAAATGAGAAATGTGTTCAGTTTTCTGGTGAATCAGTTCAATGCTTTCATCGCTGATAAAAGAACAGTCTGTAAGGTAAGCAACTGAAGTTTTTGAACCGTCAGCTTTTGTTTCTGTAAGTAACCAGCCTGTTGTTTCCAAGTGTCCGTGGAGCATTGGAATTGGAGTAATTTCTGTCTGTCCGATTTTGAAACTTTCTTTTACTTCAGAAAGTGTTACTTTTGCATGGCCGCCACCTTCTTTTGGGTGAACAAAGAAATAACCGAATCTAGCCTGCAAATCTTTTACTGCAGTTGCATTTGTATAAACTGGCAGCGGTGGAGCATCAAAAGTTTTTGCATTTGTGGCAGTGCGTTCAAAACAATCGCAGCTGAAAATACGAATATCATCAATTCCGTGGAGATGGTCTGCATGGCTGTGAGTTAAGAGAATTGTGTCTATTTTTTTTATTCCCGCTCTTACTGCCTGAAGCCTGAATTCCGGGGTAACATCAATAAGAATAGACTTTCCGTCGTTTGTTTCAATAAAAACTGAGGATCTGTAGCGTTTATTTTTTTTGCTGTGGGATTTACAAACTTTACAGTTACAGGCAATGACTGGAACACCATGACTTGTTCCGCTTCCAAGAAATGTAATCTTCATAATTGAAATATATCACCAGTATAAAAAACAGTCTATAAAAAAGCGGATATGAGTTTTTGTGGCAAAAATCAGGAAATTTTGGTATATTTGATATATGGACTTACACGGGACTTACATAATAGAAGAATTCCTCTCAAATAAAAAAGAAGTTTTCACATTTGATGAATTCTACAAGCATATTAAAAGTTGCGGCGTAAAAGTTCCAAAACAGGATGCCTTCTCTTTGCTTACAAGTTCAGAAATGGTTTTTCAGCTTGTGGGAAACGAATTTGTTACCAGAACAGGTGTTTTTTCTGGCAGATGGTTTAGTTTTATGCCAACAAAAGAAGAAATCGATAAGGGATATATTCTTCTTGGACATCGCTGTATGCCTTTTGTTAATCCTGCTATTGCACCAGATTCAATTACAGTTACAAATTCAATTCGTATTATTGAAAGTGAGCCTGTTTCTTTTTCAATGAATCTTGCTCTGGATTTGTTCGCTTTGTATGGTGAAGGTTACGTTCTTCCTTTTATTTTTAACGATCATGCCAACAAAACATATCCTTTAACTTCAATTCAGTATTCTATGCCAAATGAAATTACTCTTACTGCATGGTCTCTGGATAAACTGGGAAATGGAGAAAAGGTTGAATATGGAGACAGGATTCTTTGCCGGGTTTTGAACTGGGAAGAAAATATTGTTGAACTGAATGTAGTTAAGCATAAAAAGAGTCTGGCTATTTCTGAGGCGGATATTGAAAGGGAAGAGTGGTATGCCAATTTTGAAGAAGCGTTTTTCAGAAGTTTTAATAAAAACGGGCCTGCCAATTCAATTGAAGAACAGCTGGCTTTTTTAATTCTTGAAAACCAGGAACTTCTTTGCTGTGTAAATTGCGGAAGTATTGAAGATGTTTTGAAGCATTCTAAAAAACTGGCACTTTGTCCTTATGGTGTTGAAAGTCGAATCTGGAAAACAGGAGAGGATGTTCCTTTTGTTGGTGAATGGAATAAAGAGTTTGGCGATGAACTGATTCTTACTACTATTACAGAAATCCTTTCTCCAAGTGTGGTTGATGCTTTTCTTGAAAACAGCCTGCATATTAAAGAGTCTAAAGGGTTGGAATTGAACCTGGAAGATCTGGCAAGAGATTTTTTTCCTCCATATATTAAGTTTTCTCCTTCTCAGAAAAAATCTTTAATATTGAATATGCAAAAACGGTTTGATATACTAAAGAAGGCGTATAATTCATTTTCAGATTATGAACTGGCTCCGGTACGTTCAAGAGTTTTGGACTTGTTTAAGAAGGTCAGCGAGTTGTTGTCTTCTGTTGGAGAATCTGGATTAAAACCTGATATCTTTCCGCAGCAGGAACTTGTTATTCTTGTTCAGTTGTTCGGTCATCTGGTTCGCGTAATTGAGGAAATGGAAAATGTACTTATTAGAGATAGATTTCCTATTGCTGATGTTAAACTTTCTCTTGAAGGAATGGAAGAAACATTTGATGGCATTGGCAGTGTGATTAGAAAATCTCTGGAAGTGAATACGTACAAAAATATTACTATTATCAGTTAATAGTGGAGGGTAAGCATATGGCTGATTCAAAGGTAGATGTAGCAGAACTTATTCATAGAGGTGGTATTTTTAGAGATATTGAAGGTACTACTCCACAGGAAATCTATGAAAAGGTGTGTAAGTTGATAGATTTACCCGATGAAATAAATCCAGAACAGTTGTATAATGCTTTGTGTGCTCGTGAACAGGTTTTGAGTACAGCTGTTGGAAACGGGATTGCTTTACCACATGCCCGCGCTCCAATTATGAAAAACGAAGAGGATCAGAAAATCTGTGTTGTATATCTTAAAAATCCAATTGATATGAAGGCACCAGATGAACGTTCCGTTTTTGTTATGTTCATTTTGCTGACAAGCAACCCACAGCATCATCTTAAAGTTCTTTCTGATCTTGCCGGTTTATTCAGAAATGTGAGATTCCGCAAGGCACTTGAAATTAAGGCTGAAGAACCAACTTTGCTTTCTTTGATTAAAGAACTTGCTTAAAAACGAAATTATTAAGAAATAATATATAATGAGGTTAATACTATGGACAAAAAAGGTGTAGAAGCTGTTGCTCTTTCAATCCGCAGCTTATCTATGGACGCTATCCAGAAGGCTAATTCTGGTCACCCAGGTCTTCCACTTGGTGCTGCTGAAGCAGCTGCTGTTTTGTACGGCGAAGTAATGAAACACAATCCAGCTAATTCTAAATGGGCTGATAGAGACCGTTTTGTACTTTCTGCTGGTCATGGATCTATGTTACTTTACAGTATCCTCCACTTGGCTGGATATGATGTAACAATGGACGATATTAAGAACTTCCGTCAGGTTGGTTCTCGTTGTCCAGGTCACCCAGAATTTGGTGATACAGACGGTGTTGAATGTA